>JBBQHB010000020.1:0-61360 GCA_038323575.1 Bacteroidales bacterium
AACAAAAGCGAAAGGAGGTAAGAAACAAAGACAAATTTTTGGGCAAAAGAATGTTGGTGCAAACCGCCAACCGGAATGGCATACCTCGAAATGAACGCAAAGCTTTAACCGTAGAAAAAAATACTATATGCTGAATCGCTGCTAAAATCAACATTTAAATTTTTTCTAAGTAAAAGAATTACTGTTAATACCTGATTATTTCCGGTATGCGTTCTCCCACTCGCCCACGCTTCCCCTCTTTTTTATAGTTTATAAACTTTATCTGAACTCCCTTTAACCGCATTCCTTAGATCGACAACAAGTTGCGCATTTTCGACGATCCATTCAATGTTGAAGGCTGAGTGATTGGTCGTAATTACCACACAGTCGGAACTACTGATAAGTTCGGCGGTGAGCGGCTCTGATTGATAGTTTTGTCCCCGGATTGTTTCCAATGTCGGGACAAACGGATCATGGTAATGTATTTCTGCCCCTTTCTGGGCCACTTCATGGATAATTTTGAGGGCAGGGGATTCGCGCTCGTCATCGATATCCGGTTTGTAAGAGACACCAAGAAAGAGAATGCTGCTGCCGTTAATTGATTTTTTATTGCGGTTGAGGGCAGAGGAGATTTTCAGTGTCATGCGGTGGGGCATCATCATGTTGATATGGCCGGCGGTATTGATCATCGACAGGTCAAAATTGAATTTTTTGGCGATGTACTCCAGGTAAAAGGGATCCAAAGGAATGCAGTGCCCGCCGATTCCCGGTCCGGGGTAAAAGGCCTGGAATCCGTATGGTTTTGTCTTGGCCGCATCGATCACCTCCCAGATATCGATTTCCATCTTGCCGCAAAGCAATGCCATTTCGTTGATCAGGCTGATGTTGACCAACCTGTAGGTATTTTCCAGGATCTTCACCATTTCGGCTACCCGGGGGGAGCTGACGGGATAAATATTGTCGACAGCCAGGCTGTAAATCGCCTTACCGATGGTTAGTCCATCTTCGTTGAGCGCCCCGAGCACTTTGGGGGTATTGCGTGTGAAATAAGTCTTGTTGCCCGGATCGACCCGTTCGGGGGAAAAGGCAAGCCAGAAACCGGTCCCATGCCTGAGCCCTGACTCCTTTTCGAGGATAGGCAGCACAAAATGTTCGGTAGTGGTGGGGTAGGTGGTACTCTCGAGACAGACGAATGTTCCTTCCTTCATGTTTTTGCCGATGGCCACACAAGCCGATTCGATGAAACTCATGTCGGGTTTGTGGAATTGGTCAAGCGGGGTTGGGACGCAGATCAGGATGGCCTGGCATTCCGATAAGCGGGCGAAATCTGTGGTGGCACCGAGCGTTTTGCGGGTGAGTACTTCCTGCCAGAGTGTTGCGGAAATATCTGAAATGTAGTTTTCGCCGGCATTGATTTTGGCAACTTTTGACCCTGACTTGTCAAAACCAATGACGGAAACCCCGGCCGACGCGAAGGAGACTGCCAGCGGAAGACCGACATAACCAAGACCGACGATGCCGACGGTTAGCGACTTATCAGCTATTTTATTGAGAAGTTCGTTCACTTGAATGTTTGAAATGTTTGAAATGTTTATTACACAATCTAAACCAACCCTTTATTTTTCATTTACCCTGCTGCCTAAGTTTTCAGTTAACTCATAGAGTGTTTCGGGAGCAATATCTGCTCCATTTGGCCAGGATATGGTCCAGCCATCCACAAAAAGCTTCTTAAAGTAGGTTGGATTTGACAATGGCTCGAACACTCCTTCTCCTACAAAGGGACTCAAGTCAATATTTCCTTCTTTTCCGTTGCTGAAAACAATATGAATAAAATAGTCATGAAGATACTTCGCATCTATTACTCTCGGCATGTAGATTGTTTGCATGATATCTGACTTAATGTAAGGGTTCTATCTTATTAATCGTGCTTTTTTCCAGGATGTTTACCCAATTTTCTTCCAGCTCATTCTTCCTTAAAGTTGCCCATTCTTTAATCAGGTTTAAGGCAATTTTGGATTTCATGTTCCCTTTTAACATTTTTCCTTCAAAATTAAATATCCCTTCTGAACCCTGATACTCTGCATGGAAATGCGGGGGATTATGTTCGCTGTAAAACATCCTGATAATTATCCCAAAAAACATGGAAACATAAGGCATAGCTAATTTAATTTAGTGTTTGCAGTATCAGTTATTGAAATTGAGCAGGGTTGAAGTAATATAATTGAGCTGCTCTTCATCCATTTCCGTATGTATAGGAAGCGACAAAACCGACTGGCAGAGTTTTTCAGTGACGGGTAACGAAAAGCCCTCCGGTACATATTCCCGGAAAGCATTCTGCCGATACAGTGGTAACGGATAATAGATCATGGTTGGAATTCCGTTCAGGGCAAGGTAATCTTTCAACTGATCCCTAAGGCCATCCTTAATTTTGAGGGTGAACTGGTTGTAGGTTGGTAGAGCGGCGGGCAGAGATATTGGTAATATTGTGTATTCAATTTTTTCCAGCGCTTTTTGGTAGAACTCTCCCGCTGTTTTGCGGGCATCGAGGTATTCATCCAGATGGGGAAGTTTGACATTCAGGATGGTAGCCTGGAGGGTGTCGAGGCGGGAGTTGCAGCCTACAACTTCATGGTAATATTTTTTCTTTTGCCCGTGGTTGGCGATCATGCGGATTTTTTCTGCCAGCTCAGGATCGTTTGTCATCAGGGCACCGCCGTCGCCCATGCAACCAAGGTTCTTGGTGGGGAAGAAGGAGGTGCAGCCGATGTGGCCAATGGTGCCGGCCATTTTGGTGGTACCATCCTGGTAAGTATACGAAGCGCCCAGGGATTGGGCGTTGTCTTCAATTACCCGGAGGTTATGCATTTTGGCCAGTTGCATCAGGGGTTCCATGTCGGAGCACTGTCCGAAAAGGTGCACAGGGATGATTGCCCTGGTGCGGGATGTAATGGCCGCTTCAATCACCGGCAGGGAAATATTGAAAGTTGCTTCTTCCACATCGACCATTACCGGGACCAGGCCGAGCAGGGCTATCACCTCGGCGGTAGCGACATAGGTGAATGCCGGAATGATTACCTCATCGCCCGGGTGAAGTCCAAGCGCCATCAGGGCAATCTGAAGGGCGTCGGTGCCGTTGGCACAGCCAATTACATGATTGACACGCAGGTAAGAGGCAAGATTTTGTTCAAAAGCAGCAACCTCTTTCCCTTTGATAAAAGCGGATGATTCTATGACTTGCCGGATGGCTGCCAGCAATTGCGGTTCCAGTTTTTTGTGCTGGGAGAGCAGGTCGACCATTTGAATTTCAGGCAGCAAGGGGATTTGTTTTATTTGTTTGAAGGGTTTGTAGGGTTATGGGTATTCTGCCTTCTTTAGATCGGGCTCTGCTGTTTCTCTTTTATTCAGGTCATCTTTGAATATTTACACCTTCCGTCCGAAAAGATCTAATCTCTTTTTACCAATTGCTACCGCGGACGGTGGTCTCTCTCCGTTCCCTTACCCCCGGTTAAAACCGAGGGCTACAATACCGGTCGCCGCAATGCGGCTGAACCCTGGATTCCGTCTCTCTGTCTCTTTTCCCGTTTTTTCTTCCTTCCGTCTGACAGGAGAATTATTCCATTTTTGAGATTTAGTTCGCAGACGGTGGCCTCAGGTATTCATTCAACCCAGGGCGCCGCTCCTTCGTCGCTTGCCCTGGGCTAGATTATTCTGCCACTTCGTGGCGTTTGCAAGCCCAGCCGAAAGGTTGTAACAATTAGCCAAATTCGCTCATTTTTTAGCATTGCCGAATTCTCCTTTCCGTCTCCCCGTCTCCTTGTCTCCCCGTCTCCCAGTCTCCCAGTCTCCTTGTCTCCCCGTCTCCCCGTCTCCCAGTCTCCCCGTCTCCCCGTCTCCCCGTCTCCCCGTCTCCCCGTCTCCCAGTCTCCCAGTCTCCCAGTCTCCCCGTCTCCCAGTCTCCCCGTCTCCCCGTCTCCCCAGTCTCCCCGTCCTTCCCCTACGGTTTCCACCATGGCCTTTTCTGATGGAAGTCGCCGGTCTTGTTCTCTTCCGGACAGATTTTCATGTAAATTTCTCCCCAGGAGGGAAGGCCGCCGAGGTTGCGGTCGTCGACATAAATATCGGCATTGATTTTCCGGCTCAGTTCGTTATCCCATAGCTCCTCGGGATAGTTTTTGTTGACGGCATAGAATTCCACTCCATGATCTGAACAATAGTTGACGGCTTTTTTAAGCGGTTCTCCACTCCGGTGGGTCCAAAGGATCAGCCGGTGCCCTTTTTTCTGCAATGCCTTCAGGGTATCGAACGCAAACGGAACTTGTTTCCCGATATCGGGATACCTGTGCTCGACGATGGTACCGTCGAAATCGATGGCGATGATCATGGGCGGGTTTAATTAATTCGACAATTCGACGAAGTAACGAATTGTCACATTATTTGTTTCTCAGCTTATTCAGGATTTTCCTGATTCCGGTAGGTTCTTCGTCTTCCTCGTAATAGTACCCTTTGTAATATCCTTTGTGGTAATAGGAGTATTTGTAGTTGTAGTAATAATTGCGGCCATAACCGAAGCCTGAACCGTGAATATCATTGACAATCAGGGCGATGTTATTCAGAATTTTATTGTCAGCCAGCTGGTTGATGTATTTGATCGAGTCTTTTTTTGTTACAGCATAGCGGAGGATAAAGACATTGAGGTCGGCGTGACGTCCTGCCAGTAGACCGTCGGTAACCAGGGATACAGGGGCATTGTCGAGGATGATGTAATCGAATTTTTCGCCTAATTTTTTGAGCAATTGGGTCATCTCCGGTTTGTCGATCAGCTCAGCCGGGTTTGGCGGGATGGGCCCGGCAGTGATCAAAGATAGATTATCTACGGATGTCTTCATCAGAATCTCTTCCAACGTATCCTGGCCGCTCAGGTAGGTACTAAGCCCTCTTTTTGAATGAACTTCGAAGATCTTGTGTGTGCTTGGTTTACGCATATCGAGGCCGATCAGCACCACTTTTTTGTTGTTCATGGCCAGGATCGTAGCAAGGTTGGCCGAGGAAAAGGATTTACCTTCCCCCGGATTGATGGAGTGAATCGCCACAGTTTTACAATCTGTGCAATTGAGCATAAACTGTAGGTTGGTGCGGATGGCACGGTACGACTCGGCGATACCTGACCTTGGATTGTCATGGATGGGTGTATTTGATAGTGAATGGTTGTGAATGACATTTCCCAGGACCGGCAGATTGGTATGCCGTTCGATATCTTCCTGCGAATCGATGGAATTGTTGAAAAAGTTAAACAGGACGAGATAGAGGCCGGGAAGGAACAGCCCCAGCAGCAAACCCATCAATATTTTAACTGAATTGGAAAGGCCTACCGGAACAGTTGTTTCCAGGCATGCTTTGTCGATGATCTGAACTTCTGCAGTGGCGCCCGCCAGTGCAATGTCCATTTCTGACCGTTTCTGAAGCATGAAGGTGTAGATGGTGTTGGCCAGATCGTACCTGCGCTGGTAATTTATTAATTCCTGTTCTTTTTTGGGAAGAAGGTTTAGTTCGAGGTTAATCCGTGCTTTTTGAGTATCCAGGGATTGGTTGAGAGATTCTGCATTGGCGATCAGGTTCTTGAGGTTCTCCTTTAGCCGGGCATTTAACTGGGCAATCTCCTTGTCGATCATCAAAAGTGCAGGGTTATTCTCCTTGGCGCTAAAGGAGAGAACCTGGCGGCGGCTGTACAACTCACTCAAACTAAGCACCATGGAGTTGAGTGATGCATCCTGGATGCCAATTACAGAGGGCGAGACCAACTGTTTGACACCATCGGATCTTCCAATATAATCATAGAGGTTATTAAAATAATCGAGCTGCAGTTGGTTCTTGTTTTTGTCGGTTTCGATGGCCAGGAGGGAGGTCATAATTTGCTTGCCCTGCTCTCCTACGTCGATGATCTGGTTTTCGGACCGGAACTTGGAAAATTTGGAACTTGCGTTTCTTAAAGAATCTGTGATCCCGATCAGCTGACTGTCAATGAATTTAAGTGATTTTTTTTGGGTCTCAGTCTGAATGTTCATCTTGTTCAGCATAAACACATCCGTCAATTCGTTCAGGTAGTCGATGCTGCGGCCGGGCTCTTTGCCCAGCAGCTGCATTTTGATGATTTCGGACTGTTTGTCGTTCAGGTCTACTTTCAGGTTAAGCTGGTACGCTTGGGCAATATCGTTTGCCTCGTTGAAAACAAAACTGTAATCGGATTCAATCTCTTCGGTTTCCTTTTGGTTGGAAACCAGGGTAAAATCGAAATAGTCATTTTTGAAGTTTTCGCCGAAGTTTGCGACAGAATTAAAACTGATCAAAAGCTTGGACCCGTCGACAATTACCTCTTCATCGGCCGACAGTTCGTATTTCTGATGGTCTATCGGGTAAACATACAACCTTACGCCGGACTGGTTATTTGCCCCGTTCTTTTCAATGATTTGAAAAGGCACATTCCTGTAAAAGGCTTTCCACGAAAAAAGATTCCTTGCTTTGAAGAGGTTGGAAACGGTTAATTTGTTTTTTTTGAACCAGGAGGTACGCCAGTTTAGGTTTTGAGCTACCTGTTGGTTAAGGTTGAAGGATTTGAGAATCTCAATCTGGTTGAAAACTTCTGATTTGCTGTTTGTTAGCTGGCTCATGAAAATATCCTCGAGGCCCTTTCCTGCACCGGAAGATTTCTGGGGAACAAAAATGGTGGAGGTTACCTGGTAATTGGGCTGAGAGAAGCGGCTTACGCCGTATCCTCCTGCCAACCCAACCAGGCCGCAAAAGGCAAACAGGAGCCAGTTATTTAATCCGATGTAGAGTATTTTCCGCAGATTGATCTCCTCTTCCTGGGAATTAGCGGTGTTGTTGTGATCGTTATGTTGCATTATCTGTATTTTCTGAATTTGTATTTTATTATCCCTGTTGTTACTTGAATAGAATCAGCGCAGTCAGCAGAAGTGACAGGGAGGAGAACATGAGTGAGAATAACTGGGCATTCAACTGCAGGGTCTTGTATTTACCGGGTTGAACGAAGATGTAATCGTTGGGCTGGAGGAAGAAAGCATCAGAGAGGTAACTGTTTTTGGTGGAGAGATCGAGGAGGTAGGAGGTATTACCTTTTTCTCCGGGCCTTACTATCATTACTTTGTTCAGGTTGGAGTAGTCGGTATTCCCGTTGGCCATGGCCATGGCTTCCAGGATGGTAAAGGTATTGTTGTAGTTGTAATAGACCCCGGGATTGCGTACCTCTCCCAAAATGGTCACTTTGAAGTTGAGCAGTTTCAGTTTGACGATTCCTTCCTTTAGGAAGATGTTCGCCTTTTCCTGAACCAGTTCCTGGGCTTTTTGCTGTGTAACACCAATCACCTTTACATTGCCGATAATTGGCAGGATAACTTCACCGGTCGGATTCACTTCAAAACCATACAAATATGCGCCTGATGGTGTGGTGAATTTCTGATAGGAAGTTGATGCCTGTGCTAAAGAACCCTCTTCCGGATTAAAAAGGGTATTGATATCAGGGTTACTTGACTTGACGCTGATGTAAAGCATGTCGCCTTTTTTGATCAAAATTTCCGGAATCTTTTCCGTGAGAGGCTCGGTTTTCTGGCCATCAGCAAGATCGTTTAAATAGATGAGTTCTTTGCTGCTTTTGCAGGAAAGGAAGCCCAGCAGAATTAGTGCCAGGCTGAGGAAGCGTATTTTTACGGGGGTGTTCATAAAGATGTTGGATATGTTGTTTGAAATGTTTGAAGGGTTTGAAGGGTTTGAAGGGTTTGAAGGGTTTGAAAAGTTTGCAGTTCGGGTTGCGGAGCTCAGCAGATTTGTTTTCCAAGTCTTCAAGCCGTGTTCTGGGTTGTTTCGGGGTAGCCGTCGTCCAGTCGTCCAGTCGTCCAGTCGTCGTCCAGTCATCCAGTCGTCCAGTCATCCTCTCGTCCTGTTTCCCTGCACAGCTTCGCCTCCTCAGTCACACAAGTAACCAAGAGGCTTTTGATCAGCTACAAATATAGTTAGTTAAAAATGTATTGGAAACAATAAACCATCGAATTTTGTATGAATTCAACAGTTTTCAACTTATGGAATTACAAGTTAGGTTAATATATTTTCAAAAAGTATAAAAATACAATAATTTTTACATAAAAACGGGCAGTTTGGTTTCAGCAAGGAAAGGCAGGGTTTGGTCCTTTTCGGATAATTTCATCTGACTTGTTGGTAACATCCAGTCAATCAATAGCTCAGGGTCATCGAACCGGATGCCTGCATCGTAGTCCGGGGCATAAAGATTGTCCACTTTGTAGGAAAAAATGGCCTCCTCACTTAAAACAACAAACCCGTGTGCAAAGCCACGTGGGATAAAAAGCTGCAGTTTGTTGAGGTCTGAGAGCTCCACTGCATAAGTTTTTTTAAAAGTGTGAGAGTCGTTCCGGAGATCAACCACCACATCAAGGATGTTTCCGGTGATGCATCGCACCAGTTTTGCCTGCGTGTAGGGTGGTTTCTGGAAATGCAATCCGCGGAGCACGCCGTATGTGGATTTGGATTCATTTTCCTGCAAAAAATTTACTTTCCCGATGGCTTGCTCAAATTCGGTCTGACGGAAAGATTCAAAAAAATAGCCTCTCTCATCTCCATAAATTTTTGGTTCGATGAGAAATAAGCCAGGGAAAGATGTTGGGATAAATATCATTTGTTTGAAATGTTTGAAATGTTTGAAATGTTTGAAATGTTTGAAATGTTTTATCCTATATACCAATATTAAACTGGATGCTACATGAACCTATTTGTATTTAGTTCCGGTTAATGGGCTGTTTTTGAGATAATTCATAAAATTGCCAATTTTTAATTTTAGTCTCTGGGTTCGTGTCAAGAGGTCATCTAATTCAGTTTGATTAATAAAGCCCGCGTCAAAAGCGCGGTAGCTTTGAGATCGGGTTTCGCTGCATGATCCTTTGCTGATGCTTAAGAACTGTAAAAATTCCTTTTTGCCGTCTCTGTCAAAACCTTCTGCTATGTTGTCTGTGATCGAACCGGATGCAGCATTTATCTGATCCCTGAATCTGTAATCATGATTAAATGGCTCTTTCATAGTGTGTTGCCTGACTATTTTGCACAATTCAAACCCTTCAAACAATTTGACTACTTAACAACGACAACAAATATTGCCCATACTGATTTTTTTTCAGCAGATTTCCCTGTGCCCGTAGTTGTATTTCGTCGATCCATCCGTTGCGGAACGAGATCTCTTCGGGGCAGGCAACTTTGAGGCCGGTCCGTTTTTCGATGGTGGCAATGAAGGATCCGGCTTCGAGGAGTGATTCGTGGGTGCCGGTATCGAGCCAGGCATACCCGCGTCCCATCAGCTCGACCTTGAGCTCTTTGCGGTCGAGGTATTCCTGGTTCACGGTAGTGATTTCCAGTTCTCCCCGTGCAGATGGTTTGATATTCTTTGCCACTTGTACCACCGAATTGGGGTAAAAATAGAGTCCGATGACGGCATAGTTGGATTTGGGTTTTTCGGGTTTCTCTTCGATGGTCGTGACATTCCTGTCGGCATCGAAGGTGCACACGCCGTACCGTTCCGGATCGTTGACCCAGTAACCAAAAACAGTTGCCATGCGCCGCACCGTCACCTCTTCCACCGCTTTGTTGAGGAGTTCCACGAAACCGTGGCCATAGAAAATATTGTCGCCCAGTACCAGGCATACATCATCCGTGCCAATAAAGTCTTCGCCAAGCAGAAATGCCTGGGCAAGTCCGTCGGGCGAGGGCTGTACCACATAATGCAGTTCAATTCCCCATTGCGATCCGTCGCCCAGAAGGCGGATAAAGGCCGCTTGCTCCTCCGGTGTGGTTATCACCAGTATTTCGCGGATGCCGGCCAGCATCAGCACAGACATCGGGTAGTAAATCATTGGTTTGTCGTAGATCGGAAGCAGCTGCTTGGATGTACCCAATGTGATCGGGTGCAGCCGTGATCCGGATCCTCCTGCAAGTATGATACCCTTCATTTTGTAAAGATTAATGGTTGATATAACAAAGATAGGTGAAAATTGGGGAGAATGTGCAGGCAAATGAATGAAACGGGGAAACGGGGAAACGGGGATAAAGAAAAATGAAACGGAGAAACGGAGAAACGGGGAAACGGTGATAAAGAAAAATGAAACGGGGAAACGGGGAAACGAGGATAAAGAGAAATGAAACGGGGAAACGGTGATAAAAATGTGGCTCGACATCTTAGAATGACCATTTTTCAGGATTACGAACCATCTTAACAATTTGCGAAATTAAATGATTGTAATCCGCGTTTAATTTACTAAAATCATCCGGATTAAGGTAATCAAAAGTGGTTGCCAGACTAAGCCATACTTGAGTTTCTGCCGCTTCACCTTCACTATCTGTCAGTTTCGAAATAAACGATTTAGGGTATCTTCGTTTTCTGAATGCTTCTGCCAGATTTGCTGCGACAGATCGCGAACTTCTTCTAATCTGGTCGGTCAATGAAAATTTCTCTTCAGATGGAAATTTCTTCGAAATATCATGTATTTGAACAGCCAGGTTGAAGGCATTTTTATAAACTATCAAATCGGTATGTGCTAAAATCAAGTTCCCCATTTTGAAAAATATTTATACAACCACCTAGGCCAAAAGCACAAATCAGCAAACAATTAAATATTCTACTTAAATAAATATACCGAATTTTCCCGTCAATTCAAAATCATTCATTCCCGTTTCCCCGTTTCCCTGTTTCCCTGTTTCCCTGTTTCCCCGTTTCCCTGTTTCTCCGTTTCCCTGTTTCTCCGTTTCCCTGTTTCCCCGTTTCCCTGTTTCCCCGTTTCCCCGTTTCCCTGTTTCCCTGTTTCCCCGTTTCTCCGTTTCCCTGTTTCTCCGTTTCCCCGTTTCTGAACATCATTCTTTTACAATTGCAAGATTCTGGGCCGGTGATTCCACTAAAACCGTTAACCCCAGCGGCGGGATGCGCAAAGCGACTTTGTTGTTCCCCCGGAACGAGACGAGTTCACCCCTGATGCCCATCATCGGACCCGCGATAATTTCTACCATCATGCCGGGCTGGAGTTCATCGCTTGTGATTTCAACCTCCAGATCACGTTGTCCAAGCATCCGTTTCAAAACGTCAATATCCTGGTCGCGGACAACGGCTGCTTTTCCTTCGAAGCGGACGTACTGCATCACATTGTCGATCTGCAGCACAATATCGTACTCTTTCCGGGTGATGTGCACAAAGACGTAACCTGAGATCAGCGGCAGCTCTACCCATTTCTTGCGGTCGCTCCACTGACGGAGTTTCATCTGGAGGGGCAGGAAAGATTCGATGCCTTTCCGGGTCAGTTCGCTGTGTACTTTTTTTTCTGCCCGCGAGTGGACGTAGATGGCGTGCCAGTTGAGCGGGAGTGATTGTTCTTTGGGGGGCATATCTTTGATTAATTAATTAGTAGTATTGTGCAGCCAAGTTCAAATGAATATTCTTTGGATATTCTCAATCTTTTATTATTTCAGTCAGTCGTCCAGTCGTCCCGTCGTCCCGTCGTCCAGTCTCTCTGTCGTTAACATTGCAAATGTAGTTTGATTTAGGTTGAATATCAATCCGAAAAACTACCCGTTTACGGTAACGGAATGAAAAAAAAGTTGCTAATTTTAACAGGATAAAACAAAGCAGAAATTGTTTTTCAATTATAATTCAATTCTGACAAAATAAATATTATATTACTCACATAATCAAGTTATTATCATAAACATTAATACATAAAACAAATGAAAAGAATTAGTTTTTTACTTTTGATGACCCTTATTACCAACATTACTTTTGCCGCTAAACCCATAGCAGCCAATCTTTTCTCAGACAATAAAAACATGGAAATTAAGTCACCCGAGGCCAACCAGCCTGACAATATACTGACCCCAAAGGAGCAAAAAGAGGGATGGCAACTATTGTGGGATGGCAAAACCCTGAATGGATGGGTCAGTAACAAAGACGGTGTTGTGCCTCAAAAAGGATGGACCATACAGAACAATGATTTAATTGTTGACCTCGGCGAAAACAAAGGCGGCGGAGATCTGGTCACTGAAAAAGAATTCAAAAATTTCATCCTGGAAGTGGATTTTAAACTCACACCAGGAGCCAACAGCGGGATCAAATATTTTATCCAACCCAACAACAACGGGAAAGGCTATTCAAATGTTGGTTGCGAATATCAGGTTCTTGACGACGAAAGACATCCCGATGCCAAAGCAGGGATCAATGGGAACCGCACGCTGTCTTCACTTTATGATTTGATTACCGCCGTTAAAACCAAGCCGTTTAAAGGAGTTAACGAGTGGAACAGAGCCCGTATCGAGGTAAGGGGAGAAAAGGTAATACATTACCTGAACGGAACCAAAGTGGTTGAATATACCCGCGGTACACCTGAGTGGAAAGCATTGGTGGCTACAAGCAAATTTGCAAAGCATACAGGATACGGAGAATATGCCACAGGACATTTGTTGTTGCAGGAGCATGGAAATGAGGTGCATTACAAGAATATCAAGGTGAAAGAACTTTAAAAAGTTTTAAACATTTCAAACGATAACTATTTTTTTAACATGAAACCAAAACCAGATGCAAGTCGCCGCAATTTTATCTCCAATACAGCTTTGGGGACCGTTGCAACAATCGGGGCAGCCAATCTGCTGCTCTCCTGTTCAGGGTCAGGAAATAAACCCGCAAAAGAAGCCGGGGTGCCGGTGATGCTTGACAAGGCGCCGGATGGCAAAGTTTTGCGTGCAGGATTGGTTGGATGCGGCGGCAGGGGAACCGGCGCAGCCATCAATTTTGTGGATGCCGGACCTAACCTTCAGATCGTCGCCATGGGTGATGTTTTTCAGGATAAAATGGATGAGTCGAGGGCCCAGTTGAAGAAACAGCGCAACATAGAAGTGCCTGATGAGAAATGCTTTGTTGGTTTCGACAGTTACCAGAAAGTGCTCGATTCGGGAATCGACATTATACTTCTTTGCACACCCCCTCATTTCCGTCCTGCACATGTCGAAGCTGCCGTCAATGCCGGGAAACATGTATTCATGGAAAAACCCTGCGCCGTCGATCCGGTTGGGGCAAGATCGATCCTGGTGTCGTCCAGAAAGGCCGAGCAGCTTGGACTTTCGATTGTAAGCGGCACCATCCGCCGGGTTCAGAAAGATTACGTTGAGACCCACCGGCGTGTGGCTGCCGGCGAGATTGGTGAGATTGTCAGTGCGCATGTAGTCCGCAATGGCGGGGCGTTGTGGGTGAAAAAAAGAAGGCCGGAGTGGACCGATATGGAATACATGCTCCGCAACTGGGTGAATTTCTGCTGGCTTTCGGGCGATCACATTGTGGAACAGTTTATCCATGAGGTGGATGTAATGAACTGGTTTATCGGCAAGAATCCTGTTAAGTGCAGGGCCTGGGGCGGCAGGCAGCGGCGTGTTAGTGGCGACCAGTACGATTTTTTCAGTGTGGAATATGTGTATGACAACGGCATGCAGGCCCATTGTGCGGCCCGGCAGGTAAGCGGATGCAGTAACCTGAAGCGCGAACTCATCGTGGGCACCAAAGGATATGCCGACTGCAACGGAACACTTTTCCATCCCGACGGCAGTGTGATGTGGAAATATCCCTATCCGAAAGATGGTGAGGCAGACCTGACCTGGAAAGTGAAAGATCCTTATGTGCAGGAGCATGTGAACCTGGTGACCGCTATCCGTGAAGGAAAACCATTCAACGATGCAGAGGCACAGGTTAATTCGACCCTGATTACCATGATGGGCAGGATCTCGGCCTATACCGGCAAAGATGTCACCTGGGATGAAATGATGAACTCCGGTTTGTCGCTCGGACCGAAAGTTTATGCCTTCGGACCTGTCCCGAATATGCCGGAAGTGATACCGGTGATCGGGATTGAGGCGGTGCCGTCGTGAAGGAACGATGGAACGACGGGAGGACCGGACGAGGAGACGACGGGTCAGAGTGAACATTTTGAAAACAGTATAAATCGATATCGCTAACAAAAATGAAACGCAGGGAATTTGCCAGAAACACTATTTTATCGGCGGCAGCGCTGTCAACTGCGCCATTTTTGGGTATGGCCCAAACGCCAAATGCCCCGGTCCGACAGATCAAAAAAGGGATCATGTGGGGGAATATCGGGTTTGGGAAAACGATCCTGGATAAGTTTAAGGCGGCCAAGGCTGCCGGCTTCGACGGGGTGGAGGTATACAGTCACCTTAACCGTGAAGAGGTCCTGAAAGCCAGAGAGCTGACCGGACTGATCATCCCTTCGGTTTGCGGGTCACTGCACGGAAAGTATCCCCTGTCGGATCCTGATCCGATGGTCAGGGTGCAGGGCGTTGAGGCATTGAAAGTTACCATCGAAGATGCCAAAATTTACGGGGCAGATACCATTTTGTTCGTTCCCGGCAGGGTAAGTGAAAAGGTAGGTTACGACGAATGCTGGGACCGGTCGGTCGCGGAACTTAAAAAGGTAATCCCTTTTGCCGAAAAACAGGGCGTAACCATCGCCATCGAAAATGTATGGAACAATTTTTTACTCTCGCCGCTTGAAGCTGCGCATTATGTCGATCAGTTCAAATCCCCCTTTGTACGTGCTTATTTCGATTGCGGGAATGTGCTGGTCATCGGTTGGCCGGAACAATGGATAAAGATTCTCGGGAAGAGAATAGCACGTATCCACATCAAGGAATACAGCCGGAAAATTGCCGACAAACAGGGCAAATGGGCTGGTTTCGGTGTAGCGCTGCAGGAAGGAGACAACAACTGGCCGGTTATCATGAAGGCTCTGGATGAGGTCGGTTACCACAGCTGGGCCACCATCGAACAACCCGGTGGCGACACCCCTGAAGGTTTAAAAGATCTTTGCCTGCGTTTGACAAGCATATTGGGACTTTAGCCATGAGAAGTTATTTCATGAGCATTGAGAGTCCGATAGGCAGAATTGCGCTGATTTCGGATGAAACACATTTGAAATCACTGACATTCAGCAGCGAGCAGGTTGAAGAATCTGAAACCCAACCTGAAATTTTGTTGAAAACAGCCGTTCAGCTCAAAGAATATTTCGAGGGTACCCGTTCCCGGTTTGAACTGGAACTTGAACCTGACGGGACCGGATTCCAGAAAAAAGTTTGGCAGCGGTTGCTGCAGGTCCCGTACGGCACCACCAAAAGCTACCGCGAAATCGCTGCTGAGCTGGGTTCTGTATTGAATACCAGGGCGGTAGGAACGGCGAACGGAAAAAATCCGATTTCGATCATTGTGCCCTGTCACAGGATCATCGGTCATGACGGTAAAATGGTAGGTTATGCCGGCGGACTGGAACGGAAGAAATGGCTGCTGCTGCATGAAGCGGAGCACACGAAGAATGAGTTGTTGTTTTAGAGTTTCGGGTTCCGGGTTTCGGGTTCCGCCGATACGAAATTAGCCTATTGATTTTTATTTTATTAGCTTTTGAAGTGTTAATTAAGTAAAGACACATACTATTTGCAAATACCATATTCAAAGTCCTTTAACTCGAAACCGGAAATGTGAGGAAGAGACTGGATGAAGTGGAGAACCCGAAACCCGAAAACCCGAAAACCCGGAACCCGGAACTATGATGTGCTTTCGGCAAAGATCCGCGGTCCTGCCGGATGAATCAGTCCGGGATCATTGGCCTTTGGATTTTTGATGGTAGGAGCGATCGGGTAGCCGTTCATCAGCTCAGCGGGATACGGCAGCATCAGGGAGGAAAGTTCCTCTTCCGACAGACCTGCCGAAAGCCAGCGTGCTTCGTCTTCCCGGCGTAGGATCACCGGCATGCGGTGGTGCGGTAAACGGGCCGCGAGGCGGTTGGGGAAAGTGGTCAGGATGGCAAAAGAGCGGATCAGTTCGCCTGTTTCGGGATGGTTCCATTCGTCCCAGATGCCGGCAAATGCAAACGGTCTGACTTTGTTGCGCAGATAGATAACATAAGGTTTGTCAAGCTTTTCCTTGGTGGTACCCTCAATGTAAGCGTCTGCCGGTACAAGGCATCGCTGCGAGCGGATCGGTTTGCGGAAAGCCGGTTTGCCGAAGATGCCCATTTCGCCTGTGTAATCAGGATCATCGTTCGGATTGTTGTCGCCTTCGGAGCGGGCATTGATCAGCAACATTTGTTTTTGTGCCCAGGAAGGCGTGAGGCCGAATCGGTACAACTGCAGTTCGTTCGGCCTTTCGCCAGTGATAACAGCAGTTTTCTGCCCGGGGGAGATGTTGTAGGAAGGTTTCAGGTCAAGACCCTCCGGAATATCAATCCGGAAACGGCTTTTTAAGGAAATTGCATCCCGGGCAAGAATAAATCTTCCGCACATATTAAAAAAGTGACTAAAGTGACTTCTAAAGTGACTAAAGTGAGCTAAAGTGACTAAAGTGAACTAAAGTACTTACTGAATTTTTAATATTTGAGTTCTAAAGTTTTTTATTACTTTAGTCACTTTAGCTCACTTTAGTCACTTTAGTTCACTTATAGATTATTAAGTAAATTTAAATTATATAAAAATGAAAACCAAAACAATTCAGATGGGCTTTATAGCTTTGATACTTATGACATCATGTGGTAATGGAGGGCAGAATAAATCAGCCGGCAAACAGGAATTTACCGGTGCAAAAGGCGAGGTTAAAATCATCACCCTCGATCCGGGCCATTTCCATGCCGCGCTGGTTCAGAAAAAAATGTACGACCAGGTTAACCCTGATGTCTATGTATATGCACCTGAGGGAAATGATGTTGTTGAACATCTGAAGAAAATCGACGGGTACAATGGTCGCAAAGAAGAACCGACCAGTTGGAAAGAGGTAGTTTACAAGGGTACTGACTACTTTCAAAAGATGTTGGACGAGAAAAAGGGCAATGTAGTAGTACTGGCCGGAAACAACCGCATCAAGACTGAATACATCAAAAAATCTGTAGATGCAGGATTCAACGTATTGGCCGACAAGCCGATGGTGATTACTCCTGATAATTTCCCAATGCTGGAGGAGTCCTTCAAACTGGCAGCAGAGAAGAAGGTGATCCTGTTCGATATCATGACGGAGCGTTATGAGATTACAACAATGATTCAGAAAGAGCTTTCCCATATTCCTGCGATTTTCGGGGCCCTTCAACCCGGGACCATTGAGCAACCTGCAGTTGAAATGATAAGCGTACATTGTTTTTACAAGAGTGTTTCGGGATCGCCGCTGGTTCGTCCGGCATGGTTTTTTGATGTGAACCAGCAGGGCGAGGGCATTGTGGATGTGGCTACGCACCTGGTCGACCTGGTACAATGGAGCTGCTTTCCGGGAGAAATCCTTCAAAAAACTGACGTGCAGATGCTACAGGCGAAACGCTGGCCAACGGTCATTTCAGCCGAAGAGTTTAAGGATGTCACCAAACTTGAGACTTTTCCGGATTACCTTGCAAGTGATGTAAAAGACGGTAAATTAAACGATTATGCCAACGGCGAAATGACCTACAAAATCAAGGGGATCGTTGCAAAGGTGAGTGCCATTTGGCTGTACAAACCTGCCGTGGGTGCAGGAGACTCTCATTATGCCATTATGCGCGGTTCAAAAGCTTCCCTGGAAATCAAACAGGGGGAGGCCGAAAAATATCAACCCACCCTCTATATCCATGCCAATCCCGGTATTGCATTGCCTGAACTGGCCAATGAACTGGAAAACGTCATCGTGAAAAACAGTTCCCACGATGGTCTTTCACTCGAAAAAGTTGACGAACTGACCTGGAAAGTTGTAGTTCCTGACAAATACAAAGTCGGCCACGAAGCGCATTTCAGTCAGGTAACTGAAAAATACCTCGAATACCTGAAAGCCGGAAAACTGCCCGAGTGGGAAGTGCCGGGAATGATTGTTAAGTATTACACCACCATGGAGGCGCTGAAGATGGCGCGCTTGTGAGGACTGGACGACGGGACGAGGGGATGAGAGGACGACGAGACGACTTAACGACGAGACGACTTAACGACGATGATTTGAAGATGAAGATTTAAGGAGTTAATTCGTTTATTTGAAAAAAAAGGCTTATATTTAAGATATGCACACTTAAATATAAGCCTTTTCTAATACGGCAAAAAATTAAAACAATGAAAATTCGCTCACACAAAGAATTGAATGTTTTCAAATATTCTTTTGACCTGGCGCTTCAAATTCATCAATTATCAATGAACTTTCCTTCCGAAGAAAAATTTTCATTAACAGACCAAATCCGCAGAAGTTCCCGCTCTGTATCAACAAATATTGCTGAAGCATTTATGAAGCGGCGATACCCTAAATCCTTTATTGCCAAATTATCAGATAGTGAAGGGGAGGCAGCAGAAACACAGGTATGGCTTAGCTTTGCGCTGGCATTTGGATATTTGGATAAAATGATAATTCAGGAATTGGATGAAAAATATGACCATATTGAAGCGCAGTTGATTACCATGATCCAGAACCCTGATAAATGGACGATTTAGCTTTTCATCTGACTTTTCGTCCCGTCATCCCGTCATCCCGTCATCCCGTCATCCAGTCATCCAGTCGTCCCCTCGTCCCGTCGTCCCGTCATCCCGTCTTCACTCGTGTATCTCCACAACGTACGTCGCCTCAAACACCTCACCGGCAGCCAAAGCGACAATTCCCTCCTTGTGCTCAATCTGCTGGTCGGTATCCCATTTATCGGCGACGCCGCACCAGGGTTCGATGCAGATAAAATCCCCGTTGGTTTTGGCCCAGATACCAAGGTAGGGGAAATCTTCGAAGGTAACAGAAAGCGCCTGTTTGGATTTTTTGCTCCGCAGGGTAACCTTCCTTGACTTCAGATCCTTAAAGATGAGCGCATCCTTGCTGAACAACTCATGGGTAAGCGGAATTATTTTTGAATTGCTGAATACCGGAGCCGTTTCATCCAGCACCGTCCCGTTCTCGTGTAACAACCATGTGGATGAATTTTCGTTTACGTCAAATTCCAGGTAGTAATCCTCATATTTCTCATTGGAATGGACCGGGCATTTGAATCCCGGATGACCGCCTACTGAAAAATAGATGGTAGAATTCCCCGGATTGGTTACCCGGTAGATCACCTTTACTTTAGTCCCCTCCAGTACAAAACGGATGCTGAACACAAACTCAAACGGATACATTTTGAGGGTCCCTTTGTTGGAACTCATCCCGAAGGTCAGCGAATCAGCCGTTATGCCTGTCAGCAAAAGATCAGAGTTTTCCCGGATAAATCCGTGTTTGCCGAGCGTGTATTTCCTTTCCTTCCAGAGGAACGCATTGTCTTTCAGGCCTCCGACGATCGGAAAGAGGATTGGCGCTGTGCTGTTCCAGATGGCAGGATCCTGACCCCACAAGTATTCGATGCCGCTTTTCAGCGATTTAACGGAGAAGAGCTCAGCCCCCGGCTGGCGGACAGTAATTTCGAGTTCGTTGTTTTTGGCAAAATGTTTCATATAAAAAATGAGATGATGTGCTGATTTGCTGATGTGTTGATGAGACGATTTGTTGATGTGCTAATATGCTAATTTTTCTGCTTCCCCGCAATTAAATGACACTGTATTTTTACTGATTGGCTCACTGTTCATGTTATCACAAATCCCAATCGGCACATCAGCACATCAACTAATCAGCTAATCACCACATTATTTCGCATTTTCAACCATATTGTGAAAAGCCTTCCGGTCGACCTCCCCGGCTTCCGAGTAATAAGTAACATTTTCCCGTTCGGCTATCCGGCAGAAATCAGCAAAGGTTCCGTCCTGCCTGGCAATGGATGGGGTGCGCCTGCATTTGAGGTAAAGGACCGGCAACGAACACATCTCAACCCTGCGGACCACCTCTTCATTGTCAGCCACTTTGGCAGCCTCTTTGAAGAGCTCGCACGATTGCTGTACAAACTCATCGGAGAAGATTGCATCACCAGGCGTTAATCCCAGGTGGATGTGGGTATCCGCAGAAATCCGGTTGTGCAGCAGGTCGAAATACTGCCGGACGAACATTCCGGCCCGGCCGTAATAACCATAGATAAAGTCATTGATCACCTCCGCTGTGTTGCACTCCGGATTCCAAAGCAATTTGGAAATCAGGTAAGCACGCAGCTCCGAAAATTCGCCGCCCCGGCCCTGGTAAGCCGCCTGTTCCATGATGCCGATGGCGTTGTTGTCCCTGAACGACTGAATGTTGGATTGCAGTACCCTGAAGTTGGGATAGGGCATCACGTAATGGCCGAAATTCACCACATAATCCCAGATATACATGTGCGGAGCAATGGCCGACCAGCCTTTCAGATCCTCCAGAAAAGATTTGTTTTCGGGGCATGATTTGAAATCGTGGGCAAAGCAGCATTCGATGCTGCACAACCTGACCACCACATTGTGCCTCGGGTTGATATTTTTTGGCGGTGTTCGGGTATATTGATAAGCCAGCGTTCCGATAAATTTACCGGGAAACTCCTTTTCTACGGCTTCGGCAACCTGGTTGACAAACCAAATGATTAGTCCGGATTCCCCGCCTTTGGCCTTGCCAATTGCCTGGCATTTGTCGCACTGGCAGGGATTGTACCAGTCGTTCTGCGAAACATCGTAGATCAGGTATTCCGGACTCTCTCGCATCCGTTTTTTGATGCGTTCGGTCATGATCCGGAGTACATCCGGATTGGTCAGGCAAAGTTGTGCCCGTTCGAAGATCCGTTTCCCGTCGATCAGGCTGTAATATTCGGGATGTTTTTTGTAGAATTCAGCCGGCGGCATCAAGGGGTAAAAGGTATGAACAGCCCAATAACTCTCGATTCCGCCGGGCTGTTCGCGGTAGCCCATGGCCCCGTTCATCTTGTTTCGGGTTGCCCAGATCGGATCGAATGCTTCAAAATAGAAGTCATTCCGTACCCGGACGCCCGGTTTTTCGGAATGGTCGAACCAGGTAAATTTCAGCTCTTCCCTTTTGGGGATCACATTCACGGCAGGAGTGTACCACCTGCAGCCCAGTTCCCTTTCCAGGAATTCAAAAACGCCGTACATCGTGCCGCGTAGTTTCCCGCCTGTAATGTAGATGTTTGGGCCGATGTTGTAATAGTGGAAGGATTCCTCAAATGTTGCATTCTGACTGGCTGAGCCTGTCGAAGCCTTAGATATTTTATCCGGGACTAAACCGGTCCCTGAGCTTGTCGAAGGGCTTTTTAAATCGGTTGGACCAGATTGCTTTGCGATTGAAGACGCTTCGACAGGCTCAGCGACCGATTTTACTTTTGATCCTGTCACTTTGTTCACTTCGACAGGCTCAGTGAACAAAGTTCCCGGAGTCGTACCTATTACAATCTGCGGTCCTTCGAAGTTTTGATCATAAGGAAGCAAAATCAGTTCCACCCCGCTGATCTCTTTCAGCCAGTACTGTAATTCTTTTGCTGCCCAATTTTCTGATTCGGAAGCGTCGGCTGCAAGGGATATCCGATAGGCTGATTTTCCGTTTTTAAAGAGTGCATATTCGGTGCGCTTGCCGGAGGTGAATTCAATTTTTCTTTCCAGGATTTGTCCTGATTTAAGCTTGACTTTCAGGCTTGCAAAATAAGGTTGGTAGTTGGCGGAGGGAATTTTCAGCGAATTGCAAAAGGAGGAGATACGCTCCTCTTTTAAAATTTCATTTCCATGTTTGTCGCTGATGACTATGCCAATTTGTTGAACCAGGTTATCCAATACTTCGGGCGGGTAGGCTGAAACCACACTTGCTGCGCCATTTTCGCTGGCCCGGACCTTAAAGAGATCGCCGCTCCCGAGTGCCCCCGCAGCGGAGAAAGCATGGAACCTCAGGCAGAATCCCCATTTGTTGCCGTGTTGCTCAATCTTTAACAGGATGGTGTTTTTCCCTTTTTTGAGCAATACCGGTACCAGGTCACCGTCAATTTTTACTCCGCGCGCGGCTGGGTAATCCCAAACCTGAGCGCCGTTTACGAAGAGCGTGACTCCATCGTTTGAGCCGAGACCGATCATTTGGATACCTGCTTCTTCCGCCTCCACTTCCGTGTAGGCATAGGCAAATACCGGAAAAGATTTTGAAATGGCTGCCACCAGATCGATAATTGAATCAGGCGACTGGATGAATTTCCAGGCAACTGATCCTTTTGAGAGTTTGACAACATCAGCGGCCTTTGGCGCCAGGTTTTTCTCTCCGCCTGATTTCTGCAGGTAGTCGGTATTGAATCCCGGAAGGTGTTCCCACGATTTGTCCGGATCTTTTTGTACCTGCAATGGGATTGGTCCAAGCAGCAGCCAGGTTTTTACAAACTGGCCGGGTACGATTTTTTGAGGTTTAATAGAATTTTCGCTTTTACCGGAGGATGAAATTAATAGCAGAAATAAGAGAATTATTAGGTGTAGATTCGTTTTCATTGTTTGAAATGTTTGAAATGTTTGAAATGTTTGAAAAAGTTCCGGGTTTCGGGTCTAAGGTTTCGGGTTACGCTGCGAACAGAATTAGGGCAAATTATTTAATTACACAGAGTTATACGGAGAAGCACAGAGTTACAAAGAGCAAAAACAATAAGTTATAAGAAATTCATAGGGGACCTCTCACCTTTTCAGTCTTCAGTCCACAGTCTTCAGTCCACAGTCTTCAGTCCACAGTCTACAGTCTTCAGTCTACAGTCTTCAGTCCACAGTCTTCAATTTCAGTCCCAGGGTCCCGTCGTCCCGTCGTCCAGTCTTCTTGACCCGTCGTCTCGTCGTCCCGTCATGAAGTCGTCCCGTCGTCAGGTCGTCCCCTCATTCAACGCGCATCAGCCACACCTCCGCCACCTGCGATCCCCGTTCACCTTCTCCTTTGTCGTTCCGGGCACAGTTCCAGGTAAAAGTAACTTTACCGGATCGGGTGACCTCCTTTGGCAGCTGAAACTCAAAGATAGGTTTCGTACCCATACGGATAAAGTCGTGGATAAGGACTCCATTCGCTTCCAGCTTTATTTTGGATCGGAAACGGCCTGTGTAAGCTACCCGCAGCGTATACTTCCCGGTAGGGTCAAGATCAGTATATTCAAGCTCAAGCGGCGTAAAATATAGTGTGTTGATCTGGTTCATCCAGGCAAGGGGTGTCGTTTGCCCTTCAAATCCCTTCGCTACAATTTCATCTACCCAATCGACTCCCTGAAGCCCAACTCCGAAGCTTACACGCGGCGATTCGAGGCTGCCCGGATCTTCCTGCCAGCTTTTTTGCGCTTTCACCCGTTGCCAGGAAGAAGGACTACCCAGATTGTCGTAAAATCCGCCTGGACCGGGGTCGGTACGATGGAGCATCTTGTGAATTTCTGCCAGCCGCTGGTCTTCGCTGGTCAGTTTTTCAATTTTGTTGAGCTGGTCGAGCAGCCAGAGCGCATCGTTGAGCGGGATATCGATGTTGTCGATAAAGTTGCCCCGGCCGCTCATGGCATGGTGCTTCTTCATGGTCAGCTGGGCGCCGAAACTGCGGAAGAGGGAGTCGGCGAGCTCAAAACATTTGTCGCGGAGGCAGACGGCAACCGGTTTCTCTTTGGCAAGGATCAACCTGCCCCGCGCTCCTTCGATTGCTTTCAGGGCACCTCCGGAGGTAGACGCTGTTTCCAAAATTGACCTGGCCTGCCGTTCCAAAAGGGTTTCATAAATAAGCCTTCGCTGGGTGTAGGCATCAAAATATGCCCTGATCAATCCATTCTGGAACCTCGGATTGGACAACACTTCCGTGGAAGCTGCGCCTTCCATATCCTGCCATTGCTGCAGCGTTTTCTCTACCTGATCGTTGGAGAGAAGCGGTCCCCGGAAGTTCTGCTCCAGGGCGAGCAAACCCTGTGCAACACCTTCGGTGTATTGCGGTCCGATGAAATAGCGGGCATAGTCGCGCAATGTTTCCAGAACCTGGGTTGCGGGATTCCAATCCTGAGCGCTCCAGATAAATTTGTTCACATCGTCGTTGGTCCCTTCCGAATAGCTGATACTGCCTTGTGCCAGTGAGGCATAGCGGTTGTGGATCAGTTTCTCGTCGACCGGGCGCGGATTGATGCACTCGCGGCCGAGGGTCATGGCAAAGGCAAGGTCCCACTGCGGCACCGGGTACTGACAACTGTAGCTGTGGGTGATATCCGGATAGAGGCGAATCGGGATGGTGGCATCTGTCACTTTCCGGACTTCCGGCAGCGGCATTTTAATCCACGGACCATACACCACGCCGCCCAGCCACTCAGGTTTACGGTTGATGTTGGCAAAGAAGTTGGCATACCAGACAGTACTTGGTTTGAAAGCCTGCGGCGATACCCAGATTTTCGCGTTGGGATGGTATTTTTTGAGTACAACGGCCTCTTTGTCCAACCAACAGAACAAGGGGTCAGGTTCAAGGTCGCCGGGATCGCCCCCGGGTACGAAAAGGGCATCCAGTTTTGGAATCAGCCGGAAGATTTTTTCCCGCTCAGCCAGTTCAAATTGGATCGAATCGGGTGAGACGTAGTCGCTGTTCATGTTGGGATACCACATCCAGACATCCAGCCCGTAAGATTTGCAGATCTTCGCCTGCTCTACAATCATTTGAATGGCGGGCAGTTTCATGTTCGCGCTGGAGGCATCGTCATCGGTGCGGGGTGGCATGATTTCGATGCTGTTGGCGCCAAACAATGCCAGATCACGGATGTAGCGGTCGTATTGCGCGACTGTCCAGGCATCGTATGCATTGGTTTTGGGCCGATAGCCCAGTTGGTGGCCGCGGATCGGGTAAACAGGGGTTGAAGAGCGCGAAATTGGTGAAGGAAGATTAATTTTTTGTGCTGAAAGTTCCATTTTGCGCAAGACATAGCCTATGCCGTAAAGTGCGCCGCGCTCATCATGCCCTGCAATGACCAGTGTTTTGGGATCGGCCAGGCAAATTTTGTATCCATCTTTCCCGGTAGGGGATAGAAGTTTTAAATTTTTGACAATATTCTCCGGAAGCTTTGTCAGCTCTTTTTCCAGGCAAACTACTACAAGCGGTGTCTCTTTGGAGACCGGCTTTCCGGCGAATGCAGGCAAAATTCCGGTATGAAGCAGAAGCTCTTCCTGCAGAACGGATGCAGCTTTGGCCAGTTGAACGTTTTTTTTGTCGGAACAATAGATGGAGGTTTTGGAAAAATCGGACGTCTGTGCGGAAGTAAATAATGGCAGAGACCCAAAAATAATCGTAAGTAATTGTCGATTAAGATGTTTCATGTTTGGAAATAGTAGTTCTAGCAGCGATCTGTAGCATTCAAATATCGCAATATAAATTTATAAAAATTATTTAAATTCGTAGAATTCAATTTGAAAAACTACAAGTATGAACAGAAGAAATATGATTGGCAAAGTAGCTGCCACTGCGGCGCTTTCAGCAACCGTTTTTCCTTTCAGGGAAAGCATGGCCGCGGAACCGGCTGTTGGCGGATTGAAGGGAAATATTCGCCATTCCGTCAGCCAGTGGTGCTACGGCGACATCAAGCTCGATGATCTTGCCAAAGCCTGTAAAGAGATGGGCATCGAGTCGATCGAACTGCTCCAGGAAAAAGACTGGGCTACCGTGAAAGCCCACGGATTGAAGTGTGCGGTAGGTTATGCCACCGACTGGGGTATCCCTAAAGGATTCAACCGGAATGAAAACCACGACAAACTGGTGGCTGATTTTGAGGCGATGATTCCCAAGGCTGCTGCGGCAGGGGTTCCCAACCTGATCTGTTTTTCAGGCAACCGTGAGGGCCAGGACGACCGGGTAGGCTTGATCAATTGTGCAAAGGGTTTGCGCAGACTGATGCCAATTGCCGAAAAACACGGTGTGACCATTATCATGGAGTTGCTCAACAGCTATGGCCACAAGGATTACCAGTGCGACCATACAGCCTGGGGTGCAGCGTTATGTGAGATGGTCGGATCCGAAAGGTTCAAATTGCTGTATGACATTTTCCATATGCAGATCATGGAGGGAAATGTGATCGATACCATCCGGAAATTCAACAAGTACATCGGCCACATCCATACCGGTGGTGTGCCCGGAAGGCACGAACTGGACGAGACACAGGAGCTTTACTATCCTGCCATCATGAAGGCAATTGTCGATACCGGTTACAAAGGCTTTGTCGGACAGGAGTTTGTGCCGACCAATCCGGATAAGCTGGCGGCCCTGAAGAAATGCATACTTATTTGTGACGTATAAATAGTTTGAAATGTTTGAAATGTTTGAATAGTTTGAAGGGTTTGAAATGTTTGAATAGTTTGGACCAGAATCTTTTTCACACATTTCTGTTTTTTGCCTAAATTTGGTTAAAATCATTGCCATGCATTCATTAAAGCTTAACATAGACGACAAAATTTACGATAGACTTTTGTGGTTTTTGAATAAATTCAGTAAAGATGAGCTTGAAATAATTATTGAGGATGTTAATTTCGAGGTGAATAAAAAATATCTGCAATCGGAATTAAACGAAATTAAAGAAGGTAAGGCCACATTTTATACAGTTGAAGAGGTTGAACAGAGGCTTGATAAGATTATTGAAAAACATGAAAGTAATCTTTAAAGAATCATTTGTCAACCGACTTGAAAATCAGGTTGAATACATACAAAGGATATACCATTGTTTTTCTTGTTTCTGAAAAATCAATTGAGATATTTTGTTTTGTGAAGTATCAAAATACAGCGATTTAGAACTCGCTAACAATCATTAATTTAATAACATTATTTTTAAATGAAAAACCTCTTCTATTTTTTCTTACTCGCAGCATTATTTGTTGCCTGTAACCCTGCCCCGAAATTCACTATCAACGGAAACATTGAAGGATTGGCCGACGGCACAGTCTACCTGAAACAACGTGTCGACGGGAATGCCGTCACCATCGATTCTGCCAAAAGTGTTGGCGGGAAATTTTTGCTCAAGGGAACTGTTGAAGTGCCTGATATGTTCACTGTTGTTTTGGGTGAGCGGAAACAGGTCCCTGTATTCCTCGAAAACAAAGAGATCCAACTGAAAGGAAAGGCTGATTCTCTTCGCAATGTAACCATTACCGGTTCAACCTCTCAGGATGAGATGAAAGCTTTGGATGCCAAAAGTGCAGAAGTCAATGCAAAGATGAAAGCACTTGGTGAAAAATACAGGGAAGCGAGAAAACAGAACAATACAACAGATCTTGCCTCTCTTGAAAAACAACTGGATTCTCTTGACAATGTGCAAACAGGTATACTGAAAGATTTCATCGCCGGAAATGGAAATTCATTTGTT
Source organism: Bacteroidales bacterium (assembly GCA_038323575.1). GTDB lineage: Bacteria > Bacteroidota > Bacteroidia > Bacteroidales > Prolixibacteraceae > CAINVV01. Next base: position 27,264 of record JBBQHB010000020.1, read on the forward strand.
GCACCCGTTATCCTTGGGCGCATTCAATATGGGATGGAAGCCGATGAGATTGATGGCTTTGTGAAGAAATTTTCACCTGAAGTGATGAAAAGTCAGAGTGCCAAAGCGATGGCTGACCGCGTAACGGTGCTGCAATCTGTTGCTATTGGAAAAATTGCCCCGGATTTTACACAGAATGACTCCATTGGTACCCCGGTGAAGCTTTCTGATGTTTATGCCAAACACGAATATACGCTGGTTGATTTCTGGGCATCGTGGTGTGGTCCGTGCAGGGCAGAGAATCCCAATGTGGTTGCTGTATGGAAAGACTACAATGCCAAAGGGTTTCACGTACTGGGCGTCTCATACGACTCCGACAAAGCAAAATGGCTGAAGGCGGTTGCTGCTGATCATCTGACCTGGACACAGGTGTCAGATCTGAAGTACTGGAACAATGCCACAGCAAAAATCTATGGTATCAACTCCATTCCGGCCAACCTGCTTGTCGACAAAACCGGGAAGATCATTGCAAAGAATCTAAGGGGAGATAAATTGCAGGAGCGGATTGCAGAGCTGCTAAAATAAATATTTAATGACTGGGAGACCAGGGGACTCGGAGACTAAGGGAACGCAATCCAATACCTTTTCTATGTTAATCTAAGATTATAACACAGCGTAACTTGGAGGACAGGAGGAAATTTGTGAAAACTTTTTGTGCAATTGCTGATGCTGAATAAACGCGCTCCCCCGGTCCCCCAGTCTCCCCGTCGTTCTAAAAATCTGACACAATGAAAGAATTCACCCTCACCACCCCGGCCCTCTTATTCTCTGCTATCTCCCTGATTCTTCTGGCCTATACCAACCGCTTTCTGGGCTATGCAGCGTTGATCAGGGATCTTCATGCGAAGTTCCAGCTTCACAAGGATGAAGTACTGCTGGGGCAGATTGCCAATCTGCGCAGGCGGTTGTATCTGACCAAAAACATGCAGATATTCGGGGTGAGCAGCCTGTTTTTGTGCGTGCTGACCATGTTCCTGATTTACGCTGGTTATCAGACTGAGGCATTCTGGGTATTTGGACTGGCGTTGCTGCTGCTGATCGTCTCCCTCGGACTCTCTATCCTCGAGATACAGATTTCGGTAAAAGCACTGGATTTGCACCTGAGCAGTATGGAGATAAAGGATAAAGGATAAAGTGGCATTGGTGCAGAAATTGAGATTTATACCCTAAAATGATTTTTAAGTAAAAGCGCCCCAACCTTGTTTGCGGCGTCTTTACTTTATCCTTTATCCTTTATCCTTTATCCTTATTTATAATCCTTTATCCTTCTTCCATGGCATCCATGCTGAACAACCTGCCGTAATGGTTCTCCAGGTGCATGCGCATGGCTCGTGTAAATTGTTCCGCATCCCCTTTGCTTAATACATCGACCAGGTCTTTGTGGGAGAAAAAGTGTATGTCGCCGGGATTTTTGTTGATCAATCCGCTCGAATAGGCATAGTTGAAAACCGGCAAAAGTATTTTTTGAAATCCGCGGAGGGTTTCGTTCCTGGTCATTTCGTACAATTTACCATGGAACCTGACTTCATGGTCAATGTCAAATAAGGTGTCTTTTGAAGGGGAAACTTCGTCTTTGATGATTTCGTAGAGCGCTGCAATGTCTTCTTTGGTTGCCCTGTTGACGATCAGGTCTGCCATGCCAACCTCAATAACCAGCCTCATTTCAAATATATCTTTCAGGGTATTCTGGTCAAGAATATTGGGGATCAGAGTTTTTTGCAGAATCTCAGATAAATCCGGGCTCTTGATCACGGTTCCTTTGTGCTTGACCGATTCGATAAGGCCCATAGTCTTGAGCCTGTTCAATGATTCGCGGATAACTGTGCGGCTAACCCTCAGTGAACTAGCCAATTCAATTTCTTTTGGAATGGAGTCGCCCGGATTCAATTTCTTCCTGATGAAAAGATCAATCAGGTAAAACTCTACTTTGTCGACAAGACTGCGGGTATCTATAATGGGTACGCCGGTTTTTAAATCTTCTGAAATCATAATTTGCGAATTTATTAAAAAAAGTTAATAAATATTTTGGAAATCCAAAAGTCTGTTTTATATTTGCTGCATTATGTCATACATAATACAACAAAGATAAGTATACAAATTACTAAAACAAATGTTATGAGTAGAATTATTGCACAAAAGCGCTATTTGCTGGGACTGACATTTTTTCTATCATTCAGCTTAGCCATGGCTCAGCAGCGAATGGTAAGGGGAATTGTCACCGATGCTGCCGACGGAACCACAGCCCCAGGAGCAAATGTTGTAGTCAGGGGGACGACAATTGGGACGACCACTGACATGGATGGAAAATTCTCGTTGAACGCTCCGCTAGGATCCACCGAGCTTGTCGTTTCAATGGTCGGTTATCAGACGCAGGTCATCAAAATCGGAACTTCCGGGACGATCACTGTTGCCTTGGTCGCTGCGACCAAAGATCTGGATGAGGTTGTGATAGTTGGATATGGAACTCAGACGAGGAGTAAAGTGACCTCGTCGATTGCTAAAGTGGATATGAAATTACTTGAAACCGGAGTACGAGCCAATCCCGCTCAGGCTTTGGCTGGAGCAGTACCCGGCTTAAGAGTGGTTACTGCAACCGGTAGACCTGGTTCGGTTCCCAATATTGTGTTGAGGGGTGGTACCAATTTTGATGGTTCGGGCAGTCCGTTAATCATCATGGATGGTCAGATTCGCGGATCACTGAGCGATATTAACCCTGAAGAAATTGAAAGCATAGAGGTTCTCAAGGATGCCTCAGCGACTGCAATTTATGGAGCCAGGGCGAGTAACGGTGTGATACTCATAACATCAAAAAGAGGAAAATCGGGTGTCTCAGCCGTAAGTGTAAAAATTAAGCATGGAACCAATTATCTGAACGTTCCTTATAATTTTGTTGGTGCAGCAGATTACATCAAATGGGCACGACTCGGAGCTGAGCAAGCCATCAAAAACGGAACATTGGCTGCCAGCAATGTCGCAGGTGTCGGATCGAGAGGAACCGGTAATTTGTACAAAGATCCGACCAGTGGTGCAATCCTGGATGGAAATTATGATTCAAGGGCTATCTGGAGTGTCATGCGCCTGGATGCTTCCAACCAGGAGTTGTTGAGCCAACCGGGTTGGAAGCAGATGAAGGATCCTGTTAAGACTGCTGCTTCAGGGAATTATGATCCGAATGGCACCAATTACGACCTGATTTACAATGATTTTAATTATGGTGATTATGGATTAAATAAGGTAGCCCAGACTCAGGATTATAATGTAAGTTTTACCGGTGGAAATGACAAAGGTAAATACTTTGCCAATCTGGGCTTGTATGATGAGGGTGGCTTATCACTGGCGACATTCTATAAAAGGTTAAATTTTGCATTTAACGGAGATTATAGAATTAAAGATTGGTTAACCTCGGAAAGCGGACTGCAATTTGCCATGGCAAAATGGAGGGATCAATCCCTGCAAAACGGTGAAACCAACTACTGGGCCCGGATGCTGTCGGCTCCTCCTACCATGCGGGGAACCAATGCAAAAGGAGATTTGATCCTGGGTCGTGATGCCAGTGACGGAAACCCGGCTTTCAATATAGATAAATATATTAGAAACAATCAGTCGGATAAGTTTACACTGAATCAGGCTTTTAAAGTTGATATCACAAAAGAATTGTACATGAAAGTGAGTGGTATTATCATGTATGATGAATCCTTTTCAGAGGCATTCAATAAAGATTTTCGCACCGGTATCATGAGTTTGACCAATGTCAACACCGGTTGGGATAGAAGCAGGAGTTCATCTGCAAATTTTGACCGGACAATCCGTCAGACTTACAATGCAATCCTGAATTACCAGACCAAATTCAAAGAGAATCACAATATTTCGGCTATGGCGGGTTTTGAGTTCTATGATGCTTACAACAAGGGCGTTTATGCCGCCGGCTCACTCGCACCGACAGATGATTTTCAGGACCTTGCCTTGACGACGAACAATGCCACTTCCCAGACAAGAAGTACCGACTCTTGGCACTCCAGAGAGCGGATCATGTCGGGCTTTGGACGCGTGAACTATGATTATGCAGACAAATATCTTTTGGGATTTACCATCAGAAGGGATGGTTATTCCAGGTTGTTGGGCGACAATCAGTATGGTACTTTTCCTGCGCTCTCAGCCGGATGGCTTGTTTACAAAGAGAATTTCATGAAATCAACAAAAGATTGGTTGTCTTATCTGAAACTAAGAACCAGCTGGGGTAAGAACGGTAACGTGGGAGGAATTGGAACCTATGAACTGCAAGGGGCATACGGTTCACAAACTGCCTACAACGGTACCATAGGATTCTTGCAGACAGGTATTGCAAATCCATCACTGAAATGGGAGAAATCCAATACTGTTGAGGTTGGTGCAGATATGGGATTCCTGAACAACCGTATTTACTCGTCTATTGCCGTTTACAACCGATTGACAACTGATAAGATTGCCAATGTGAATCTTCCTACATCCTCCGGGATTTCAAGTGTTCGTACCAACAACGGAAGCATGGCAAACAAGGGTTTCGAAATTGAGGTAACCGGTAAGATCATCCAAAAGAAAGACCTGAAATGGCAGGTCAGTGCAAATGCTTCCCGGAATAAAAATATCATTGTGAAGCTGCCTTTTAATGGAAATCAAAACAACAGACAAGGTGGTCAACAAATTTATGATCCTTCATCAGGAAAATTAATATGGGTCGGAGGATACCAGGAAGGTCAGGAATGGGGTGACGTTTATGGCTTTATTAGCGAAGGAATTATTCGCAATTCCATAGATCTGGCCAACTATAATAAGATAGATTTGGCGGCCGGCCAGGCGTGGTATGGCGCCAGTGCAGGGAAAAGAGTTGCCAGTCAGACTTTGATGACGGCAAAGGGATTGAATCTTTCAGGAGGATGGATTCCAACCCAAATGGGTGACATGATGTGGAAAGATGTGGATAAAAACGATACCATAGATACCAGGGATATGGTATCACTGGGGAAACAGATCCCACGATGGACAGGTGGTTTCTCTTCTTCATTGTCTTACAAAGGATTCACTCTGAATGCCCGCTTTGACTACGCATTGGGACATATCCAGATGGATCAGATGCAGATGTGGGCGATTGGTTGTTTCCAAGGGGAATTTGCCCCAACCACTGCGGTCTTTGATACCTGGACAACAGATAATCCAAATGCAAAATTTCCAAGATATGTCTGGGCAGACCAATTAAACGCGAAAAACTATGATAGACCAAGTAGTATGTTCTGGAGAAAATCGAATTATCTGGCCATCAGGGAGATTGCACTGAGTTACAATGTTCCTGCTGCCATCTTGAAAAAGGCTAAGATTTCAGGACTTGTACTGACAGCTTCCGGACAAAACCTTGGTTATATAACTGATAAGATGCTCAATTTCCCTGAGCGTACGGGAAATCAGAACGGAGCCTATACGATACCTACCCAATTGATTCTGGGTGCTGAAATTACTTTTTAATTGGAATAATAATATTTTCAAGAAAATTTGATTTTGAAACAACCATGAGAAAATATTCCATACAGGGATAAGGATAAATGGGAGTTTAATCGGGCAATTAAAAAATAAATTATATACAAATGAAAAATTTTAAACATATCCTATTGGCGGTAATTTTTGCACTCACTGCCTTTTCCTGCCAAAAGACTCTAGAATTGGCTCCCGAAGACTATTTCGGAGACGGGAACTTTTGGCAAAATGAATCTCAGGTTACTAATTTTATGGTGGGGATTCACAAACAGCTAAGAGACAATCAGTTCATGTTTGTGCGATTGGGTGAAATGCGCGGAGGTGGTTATAGCAATGTTGATCGCCAGAACACATCACTGAATGAATTGCCGGTCATTGAACAAAGGATTGATGAAAACTCTACAGGTGTTACCTCCTGGGCCGGATTTTACAGTCCGATTTTGCAGATCAATCTTTTTATTCAAAAGGTAGAGGCAATTACTTTTCTGCCAACAGACAAAAAGAACTTTCTATTGGGTCAGGCTTATGGGTTGAGGGCATTCTATTATTTTCATCTGCTAAGGACTTATGGTGGAGTTCCGCTTCGTACAGAACCTGAAGTGCTGAAAGGAAATACAGATCCTGTTTCATTGCGCAAAGCCAGAGCAACAGAAGCTGAAACACTTGCTCAGGTTAAGGCGGATATTGCGAAGTCGATCATGTCATTCGGTTCTTTGGCAAGTCCATCAGATAAAAGCCAATGGAGTCCTAAGGCTTCCCTGATGCTGAAAGGCGAGACATTTATGTGGTCAGCAAAAGTGTATGGCAATACCGCTGATTTGACCGAAGCCAAAACGGCGCTGAGTTCCATTTCCGGGAATACTTTGCAGATAAGCTTTGCCAATGTGTTCGCATTCGGACAAAAAAACAACAATGAGATCATTTTCGCAATCCGTTACCTGGTTGGAGAGACAGAGATGACCAGTGTATCACAATATCTTTATTCTACCTTTAACTTTGACAACCTGCATTACAAAGATTCTTTGGCCAGTGGTCCGTTACTTGTAGATCCTTTGCTTATAGCTGCTACAAATTCTCAGCAGATCATTCAACGTTATGGTTACACATTTGAATTGTTTAAGTCATACAATGTTGCTGATAAAAGGAGAGATGCAACCTTCTATGATTACTACAAAGTGACGAAATCCGGTACTCCTCCCTATGCGATTACGGTAAGGAACACTGCACTTGTTAAATTTTTAGGTACCATCAGTGCCAATAAGCGTTACTTCTCAGACGATTGGACAGTGTACCGTGAAGCAGAGAGACTGTTGATGTTGGCCGAGATTGTTAATGCAGAGGGAGGAGATCCTTCCGCTTACATCAAACAGATTCGCGACAGGGCTTTTGCTCCGGCAGCAGATCCTACTCCATTTGTCAACTCGACAAAAGACAAGAACGAATTGGCGATCTACTCCGAGCGGATGAAAGAGTTTGTCCATGAAGGAAAAGCATGGTATGACTTGTGCCGGATGAAATATGGTGCTGATCCGCTGGTGTTTAAGAGTACCAGTCATGGGTTCGGCGTCCTGGATAAAACCACCCAGGCATTCCGGGTGTTGTGGCCTATTGAAAAAGCTATCTGGACTAATGATCCGACGGTCAATCAGACTCCGGGTTACCCGACATCCAAGCCTGCAAATTGAATTTTAATTAGTTAATTCGTAATAAAAAGAAAAGGGGTTGTTTTGTTCAGCCTCTTTTCTTAAAATTCTTTATTTTCTTTGTGAACAAGTGGCGATTATTTTCGTCCGGAGTTCTTTATGAACCTATTCCAAAAATGGGAAATCATCCTAATCAGATTCGAATGGCCGATCGTCTAATTATTAATCATGGTACCTTGAAAACATTGTTAGTCCTTCTATTTACTTTATTATCAGCAGCTCATTGCACAAGTACAAATAATGCTGAAACAGACGGTTCAATATTATCCGATTTCAGGTTGACACCTGCAAGAAAACCCATTTTTATGGGGAAGCCTGAGATGCCAGCCTATGAGTTGAGAATTCAATGTAAAGAAAGTGCTGATAAGATCATCCTTAAGAAGGTTGTTATCAATTTTACACAAACTAGTCAGCCCGACTGCATTGCCTCCCTGTCTGTTGCCTCAACCGGTGAAATTCAATCAATTTTCGGAACGGCACAACAGGTTAGTATGAACACTATTTTATCAGGTTCGCTCCCCCTGCAGACAGGACTGAATTTTATAGAACTGCTTATCAGGTTGAAGGAGAATGCATCATTGACTGGCTCATTTGAGATCAAGGATCTGGAACTGACTTTTGGTGATCAACAATCTGTCAAGGTTGCCCCAGATGCAAAATTCATTTTCAGGCCAGCCATTCTGGTTCGTGCAGCTGGTCAGGACCAGGTGAATACCTACCGGATTCCCGGATTGGTCACCACCAACAAAGGTACTTTAATTGCCGTTTACGATATCCGGTACCTCGGAAGCGGCGATCTTCAGGGAGACATCGATGTCGGCATAAGCCGCAGCACGGATGGCGGACAAACATGGGAACCAATGAAAAAAGTGATTGATATGGGAACATACAACGACTTGCCCCAAAATCAAAATGGAGTAGGTGACCCGTCAATATTGGTTGATGAAATCACCAACACCATCTGGGTCGCCGGATTATGGGTAAGCGGTCTGCCTGGTCAGACAGCCTGGAATGGTTCCAAACCCGGGCTGAAACCCGGCGAGACCGGTCAGTTCATCCTGGTGAAAAGCGAAGATGACGGCCTTACATGGTCGCAGCCGATCAATATCACCGAACAATGCAAGAACCAGGCGTGGAATCTCTTCTTCCAGGGACCGGGGAAAGGCATTACCATGAAAAACGGGATACTCGTTTTCCCTGCCCAATTCAAGGATGATCAGAAAGTTCCGTTTTCGACCATCATATACAGCAAAGACCACGGCAAAATCTGGGTTGTTGGTACCGGTGCCAAATCCAATACCACGGAATCCCAGGTCGTTCAACTGGCTGACGGCAGCCTGATGCTGAACATGCGCGACGACCGCAACAGAACTGAAAAGGGTGATCAGAACGGCAGAGCTGTAACCATTACCAAAGATTTGGGCCAGACCTGGACTGTGCACTCTTCTTCCAATGCAGCACTTCCCGAATCGAACTGCATGGCAAGCATCATCTCCGCAAAAGTGATGATCAACGGCATTTCAAAAGATGTGCTCTTCTTTTCCAACCCGAACGATAAAAATGAACGTGCCCATATGACCATCAAAGCCAGCATGGATCAGGGAGTAACCTGGCCGGTTCAGTATCAGGTCGAACTGAACAGCAATGATTCATATGGTTATTCCTGCCTGACTATGGTAAATGAAAGCACGTTGGGGATTTTGTATGAAGGCACGAAAGAGCTTAATTTTCAGGAAATTAAGGTGAGTGAAATTCTTAAACCATAAGTTAAAAATGAAACGATTCGAAGGTTTGATCGCTGCTCCTTTCGCACCAATGAGTGCGACAGGTGACGTAATGTACGACAAAATTGAAAGTTACTATGATTTCCTCGATCAAAACGGGGTGGTAGGTGCATTCATCAATGGCTCAACAGGAGAAGGGGTCTCCCTGTCGCAGAATGAGAAGATGAAAATTGTGGAAGAGTGGACCAAACGCTCAAAGTTGAGGAAAACAATGAAAGTGATCACACTGGTAGGTGGCACTTCTTACATGGAATGCATCGAAAATGCCATCCATTCACAGGAACAGGGTGTTTATGCCATTGCCCTGTTGGCACCCTACTATTTCAAACCGGTAAATGCCAAACAACTGGCAGAATTCGTTTCCAGGGTGGCTGAGAAGGTACCGGGTTTACCCGTCTATTTCTACCACATCCCGGTATTGTCTGGCTGCAATGTTGCTATGATCGATTTTTTGAAAGAGGCTGCAAAGTATGTTCCCAATTTGGCCGGAATAAAATATACCCATGAGGATTTTATGGATTTCCTCAGTTGTACCCATTTCATGGAGGGGAAATTTGAAATGATGTGGGGACGTGACGAAAACATGCTGTCAGCCTTAATTTTGGGGACCCGCAGCGCAGTTGGCAGCACTTTCAATTATGCTGCACCAATTTATCTGCAGATGATCGAAGCTTTTGACAGGGGCGACTTTGCGTCTGCCCGGAAACTTCAGCAGCAATCGATCGATATGATTATGCTGCTTGGCAAATACGGCGGAATTGCGACCGGGAAAGCCTACATGCGGTACATAGGGTTTGAATGCGGACAGTTTAGGTCACCGGTAAAAAACATGGGTAATGAGCGATACGAAAAATTCAGTGATGATGTTAGATTGCTACAAATGGAGCATTTATTTTCGAAATTGTAAATTTGTTGTCAATGGAAAAAGATCTCAAAAAACTGGCCGAACAATACAAAAATGAACTGTTTGACAATGTTATCCCGTTCTGGATGACGAATTCGGCTGATAAGGAGTGCGGCGGTTATTACACTTGCCTCGACAGGGATGGGAAAGTATTTGATACAGACAAATTCGTATGGTTGCAGGGCCGGGAAGTTTGGATGTTTGCCACACTTTACAACAAAGTTGAAAAGCGGCCCGAATGGCTCGAAATGGCAGAACATGGCGCACGCTTCATGCTGGATCACGGCAGGGACCCGGAAGGTGCCTGGTATTTTTCGCTTGACCGTGAGGGTAAGCCGTTGGTAGAAGCTTACAACATCTTTTCTGATTGTTTCGCCACCATGGCTTTAGGTCAGCTTTCCATTGCGACCGGAAACGAGGAATATGCAGGTATTGCCAAAACCACTTTTGAAAATATCCTGAGAAGAAGTGTCAATCCCAAGGGTAAATACAGCAAAGCCGTACCCGGAACCCGTCCGTTGAAAAGTTTCTCCCTGCCGATGATTCTCTGCAACCTCTCCCTCGAAATTGAGCACCTTTTGCCTCAGGAGATGGTGGATGAAACCATCGAAAAATGTATCCACCAGGTAATGGAAGTTTTCTACGATGCGAAGAGCGGGCTGATCCTTGAAAATGTACGTCCTGATGGTAGTTTCTCCGATTCTTTTGAAGGCCGTTTGCTCAATCCGGGCCATGCCATTGAAGCCATGTGGTTTATTATGGATCTCTCTGTCAGGTTGAAACGACCGGAGTTGGCACAAAAGGCAGTAAAAATAATTTTGTTTACTTTGCATAACGGTTGGGACAAAGAGTTTGGCGGGATATACTATTTTCTGGATTGCAAAGGCTATCCTCCGCAACAACTGGAATGGGACCAGAAACTCTGGTGGGTACACATTGAGACATTAATCAGCCTGATCAGGGGGTATGCCCTAACCGGCAACAAAGAGTGTTTTGAATGGTTTGAAAAGGTGCACGATTATACCTGGTCTCATTTTCCGGATCCCGGGAAAGGCGAGTGGTTCGGTTACCTGAACAGGCGGGGGGAAGTGTTGCTGCCCCTCAAAGGAGGGAAGTGGAAGGGATGTTTCCACGTTCCGCGTGGATTGTTCCAGGTTTGGAAAACGCTGGAATCAATTTAAGTTTGAAATGTTCCGGGTTTGTACTGAGCGAGGTTTCGGGTTCCGTGTTTCGTGTTTACGCCTTTATGGATCATCCGTTAAAGACTAAATAAAAATGAGTTTTAATTTTTTGGACAAGGGGGTAAAGAATAAAATCAAATGAGGAATTGTTCGGAGTCTATGAACCCGAAACCCGAAACCCGAAACTCTTCAAACATCATAAACTATTAACGACTAATGACAAAAGAACGCTACAAAAAAATTTATCCGTGGGTGGTTGTGGCTCTGCTTTGGATGGTAGCCCTGCTGAATTACATGGACCGCCAGATGCTATCGACCATGAAAGTGGCGATGATGGGCGATATCCACGAACTTGAAAAGGCCGAAAATTTCGGAAGGCTGATGGCCATTTTCCTTTGGATTTATGCGCTCATGAGCCCGATGGCAGGCCTGATTGCCGACCGGGTCAACCGGAAATGGCTGATCGTCGGGAGTCTGGCTGTATGGTCGGGCGTGACGCTGGCCATGGGTTTTTCGACCAGTTTCGACCAGCTGTATGTCCTTCGCGCCCTGATGGGAGTGAGTGAGGCATTGTATATCCCGGCAGGATTGGCGCTGATTGCCGATTATCACCGCGGACCAACCAGGTCGCTGGCGGTGGGAATTCACTTGTCGGGGCTCTATCTCGGTCAGGCTTTGGGCGGTTTCGGGGCTACCGTTGCACATTCCTGGTCATGGCAGCAGGCGTTTCACTTATTTGGACTGATTGGTATCGGCTACAGCCTGGTGCTCGTATTTTTCCTTAAAGACCACCGCACCAAAGTTCATCAGGCAGCCGGGAGAACCAGCTTCAAAGACGGACTGCAGTCAGTTAAAAATAGTTTAGGTATACTTTTGGGAACCATGAGTTTCTGGATCATACTCTTCTATTTTGCTGCTCCCAGTTTCCCCGGCTGGGCGGTAAAAAACTGGATGCCGACACTTTTTTCTTCAACCCTGGGACTCGATATGTCGATTGCAGGCCCAATGGCAACTATAACCATTGCCGGCTCCTCCCTGGTCAGCGTTATCCTTGGCGGGATGCTCGCGGACCGCTGGATGAATGTCAACCTCAAAGGACGGATTTATACCGGTGTGATTGGCCTAACCATGATGGTGCCTGCTTTGTTGTTCCTTGGATATGGAACAGGCTATTTCAGCGTGATCGGGGGAGCAGTTCTTTTTGGTCTTGGCTTCGGGATGTTCGATGCCAACAGCATGCCGATTCTTTGCCAGTTTGTCTCTCCAAGACACCGGGCAGCAGGTTATGGTTTGATGAACATGGCGGGTATCTCGTCAGGTGCAGTGGTTACTGTCTTCCTGGGAAAATCAACGGATGCAGGCAGCCTCGGTCCGGATGTTGCTTTGCTGGCCATCCCTGTCGTTCTGGCTATCATTCTGCAGTTGACAGTATTAAAACCAAAATTTGCGGATAAGATTGAAGATTAATATAGGTTTAGCGTTTCGGATTTCTGCCCTGCGGGCGTTTCGGGTTTAGTAACCTGGAATATTTGCACCAGATAGAATTTTTCATTTAGACCAAAAATGTTGTATAGCGAAACCCGAAACCTGAAACCCGAAACATTTCTAACATTTTAAACTAATTGTCATGCGTATTACTTTTTCAATCATCCTTCTGGTTGTCGTTACGTGCGCGTTCGGGCAGGTTTCCAAATTCGGAACCTATTACGACCAGCGCAAATCCCTTTTTGAACTCCTTCCGGATACGAAAAATGAAGTGATCTTCCTGGGCAACAGCATCACTGACGGATCGGAGTGGAGTGAGCTGCTTCAGAATCAGCATGCCAAAAACAGGGGCATCAGCGGAGATACCAGCGAAGGAGTGCTCAACCGTTTGTACCAGGTTACCAAGGTTCAACCGGCAAAGGTTTTTTTGCTGATTGGGATCAACGACCTGGCTAAAAATGTTTCCCCTGATACGGTTTATGTCAATATCATAAAGATTGTATCCGTGATCAGGACAAAATCACCGAAAACGAAGGTTTATGTTCAGAGCATTTTTCCTGTTAACAACACCTTCAAAACCTTTGCAAACCATACCAGCAAGACCCCCCAGGTTAAAGATCTCAATGAGAGACTGAAAAATATCTGTCCGAAACTGGGTGCTACCTTTGTCGATTTGTTCAGTGTACTCAAAAATCCCAACGACGACCTGCTTAATCCGATGTATACCAACGACGGGCTGCACCTGCTGGGAGAAGGGTACGAGGAGTGGGCGAAGGCGATAAAACCCTTTTTATGAAATGAAAGAAATACTTGTTTAACTCACTGCTATTATTTATAAATTTGTAATAGAATAAGTCATAAAATTGAAAGTGCAGTATTGATTATCTGTTTCTTTGATTTTTAAATTTGATTAGAAGATTATGGACAGACAAGCATTAATTGATAGTACCATCGATAAAATCAGACAATTACCAGAATTGAAGATAAAAGAGGTAAATGATTTTGCTGATTTTTTATTGAGCAAGATTGACGATAAGATTGTCCGGGAGGGAATTCAAAATATGATTTCTGATTCAAAGTCTTTCGATTTTCTGGTCAAAGAGGAGGATCTTTATACCGTCGAAGATTTAAAAGAAAGATATAAATGAAGGGAGATATTGTCTTGATTCCTTTCCCTTTTACGGATCTGTCAGGGAAAAAGAATCGACCTGCAATTGTCCTGATCGAATCAGAAGATGATGTTGTGGTATCCTTCTTGACAACGCAGTTAAATTGGCAATCTGAATTTGACTTTACGGTACAACCTTCCAATTTGAATGGTTTGAAAAAGACATCTCTGGTCAGGCTTGATAAATTGGCGACAATTGATAAAAATCTAATAATTGGGCGTTTATGATCTTTGGACGACCAATACTTTAATCTATTAAACAGGAATTTGATGAAGGTTTTTCAAATCAGAATATAACCCAAGTTTCCTTTTACACCAAAAACGCTTTAGCTTATTATCAGAAATAAAAAATGGAAGAATCCCTTCCTCCGTTTTTCATTTTTCACTTCTGAACGTAATTTACAATCCAGTCTCCAACTGCAGAGGTTGACAGCGCTTTGGATTTGTCGTCTTTAAGATCTTCGGTGACTGCACCTGCTTCCAGCGATGCTTCGACGGCCTTTCTGATAAGTGCAGCCTCTTCATGGAGGTTGTAAGCATACTCGAACAACATCGCTGCCGATAGAATGGTGGCACAAGGATTGGCGATGTTCTTCCCGGCTGCCTGGGGGTAAGAACCGTGAATAGGTTCAAAAACGGAGGTATGAATGCCGATGGATGCCGATGGGAGCATGCCGAGTGAACCGGCAATGACACTGGCCTCGTCGGTCAGGATATCGCCAAACAAATTTTCCGTCACCATCACATCAAAGCGTTTGGGCCACTGTATTATTTGCATGGCGGCATTGTCGACAAACATATAGTCAACTGTGACTTCAGGGTACTGCGGTTCCATCTCTTTTCCAATCTGTCTCCAAAGCCGGGAGGTGGCCAAAACGTTGGCCTTGTCCACAATCGTGAGCCGTTTTTTGCGCTTCATGGCAAATTCGAAAGCCAGTTTTAAGATGCGTTCTACCTCCATGCGGGTGTAGATGCATGTGTCGTAGGCAGTATCACCATTTTCGCTGCGTCCCTGCGGCTGACCGAAATAGAGTCCGCCGGTGAGTTCACGGATGGTCACAAAATCAGCCCCTTCGACGCGGTCGAGCTTAAGTGGTGATTTGTCGAGCAGGGAAGGAAAGATGATCAACGGACGGATGTTGGCATAGAGGCCCAGTTTTTTGCGCATGGCCAAAAGTCCTTGTTCCGGACGTACTTTGGCGGATGGATCATGGTCGTAACGGGGATGACCGATGGCGCCAAAAAGCACGGCGTCAGCTTTCATGCAGATTTCGTGGGTCTCGTCGGGATAAGGGTTGCCAGTTGCATCGATTGCCACGGCACCAACCAAAGCTTCAGTGGTGTGCAGTTCATGCCCGAATTTTTTGGCGACCGCTTCAGTCACCCGTAAAGCCTGTGCAACAATCTCCGGCCCGATTCCATCACCCGGTAAAACGGCAATATTCAATTTCATAAATTATATATTTTCTAACATTTTTATTCTGATGTGCAATTTTCGATTTTGGATTTTCGATTTTCGAATGACGCTTCATGCAAAATTGCTGTTTTTCAAAGATCAAGCGCAAAGATACTATTTTGAAAGTTCATTACTTCCAAAATCGAAAATCGAAAATCCAAAATTGTCAATAGACTTGCCCGTTACTCTCAATGATATTCAACATTTTGATGGTGGCTTTGATGGCAGCTGCTGTCTGGTCGGGATCCAAACCGCGGGTTTTGAACTCACGCCCCAGGTTCCAGGTAATCAGCGTTTCTACCAATGCATCTGTTCTTCCTCCCGGAGGAATGGTAACAGTATAATTGACCAGGGAAGGCAATTGCTTGTGCAGTTTGTGGTAAATCTTGCGGAGTGCGTTCATAAAAGCGTCGTACTGACCGTCGCCTGAGTCTGCTTCCTCGTAAACTATTGCATTCATTTCGATGGATACCGTTGCCATGGGCCTTAAGCCAAGTGCATGGGATATCGCATAATTGCGCAAGGTAATTTTCTCGAAGATTGACTCGCTTTTGAGTACATCCGATAAAATATAGGGCAGATCTTCGGAAGTAACAGATTCTTTTTTATCTGCCAGTTCAATCACTTTGTCGGTCACCCGTTTCAGGTTCTCCGGATCGAGCCGGATACCCATTTCTTCGAGATTTTTGGCTATATTAGATTTGCCGGATGTCTTGCCGAGCGCATACTTTCGGGTACGTCCGAAGCGTTCAGGCAAAAGATCGTTGTAATAGAGGTTGTCTTTGTTGTCGCCGTCGGCATGGATGCCGCTGCACTGGGTGAATACATTTTCACCGATGATCGGCGTGTTGCTTGAGATATGAATGCCGGAGAAGGTCTCCACCAGACGGCTCACCATGTTCAACTTGCTTTCGTTGATCGAGTTGGGCAACTTCAGATGGTCGTTCAGCAAGGCTACCACACTGGAAAGCGGGGCATTGCCTGCCCGTTCACCCAATCCGTTGATGGTGGTATGTATTGTTTTGATACCTGCCCGCAGGGCGGCATCAACATTTGCTACAGCGAGGTCGTAGTCATTGTGCGCGTGGAAATCAAAATGAAGCATTGGGAAATTCCGGATCATGTTGGTACAGAACTGGAAAGTCTCAGTAGGATTTAGTATCCCCAGCGTATCCGGAAGCATCATCCGCTTTACAGGTTCATCTTTAAGGCCTTCCAACATGAAATTTACATATTCCGGAGAATTTCGCATTCCGTTGGACCAGTCTTCGAGGTAGATATTAACTGTAATATTCATCTCACGGGCAAGAGCAATGGACTTTTTGATGTCGGCCAGATGCTGTTCCGGGCTCTTCTTGAGCTGCTGTGTTACATGCCGGAGAGACCCTTTTGCCAAAAGATTGATTACTTTTCCGCCGGCTTTGGCGATCCAGTCGAGCGAAGCTGTACCGTCAACAAATCCGAGAATCTCAATTTTGTCGTGGTATTCTGTTCCGCGGGCCCATTCCATCACCTTTTTGGCACCTAGGAGTTCACCGTCAGAAACCCTGGCTGAAGCAACTTCAAGGTAATCAACCCTGACCTCTTCCAGCAAAATCTTGGCGATGTTCAGCTTCTCGGATTCGGAAAAAGAGACTCCTGAGGTTTGTTCGCCATCCCTCAGGGTCGTATCCATGATGTAAATTTTATTCTTCATCTGTTTATTTCAAAGGCTTCAATTTCTTTTTTCAGACTCAGGAGGTAATCAATATCATCGTAACCTTTTAACAGGCACTCTTTTTTATAAGGATTGATGTCGAATTTCACCTCTGTTGAGCGGCTGACATTGCGGATAGTCTGACTTTCCAGATCCACTTCGAATGAGGCAGCAGGATCATTTTCGATGGTATCAAACATTCCGGTCAGGAAATCTTCGGGTACCTGGACAGGTAACAGTCCGTTGTTGAGCACATTGCCTTTGAAAATATCGGCAAAGAAGCTTGAAACGACCACCCTGAATCCATAGTCGTAAACTGACCATGCGGCATGTTCGCGGCTTGATCCGCTGCCGAAATTTTTCCCGGCAACCAGAATCTTTCCGGAATATTCAGGTTTGTTCAGGACGAAATCAGGATTGGGTGTTCCGTCTTTCCCGTAGCGCCAGTCGCGGAACAGGTTGTCACCAAACCCTTTGCGTTCAACGGCTTTCAGAAACCGTGCCGGAATGATCTGGTCAGTATCCACATTCTCTATCGGAAGCGGTACTGCCGGACTTATAATTTTAGTAAATTTTTCTGTCATGATAATTATTTAATTATTAAAGGATAAAGGATAAAGGATAAAGGGAGCCCCGTTCCTTGCGATTGATTTGATATATTTATAAGATGTTTTAATTGAACTTGAATCTTGATTGTAGCGTTTTTACTTTATCCTTTATCCTTTATCCTTTATCCTTTCTCCTTTCTCCTTTATCCTTTATCCTTTTTTTACTCCCTTGGATCTGAAATCACCCCGTTCACAGCGGCGGCGGCGGCAACGAGCGGACTTGCCAGCATGGTGCGGGCACCGGGTCCCTGGCGTCCTTCAAAGTTACGGTTCGAAGTGGATACGGCATATTTCCCTTCCGGGACTTTGTCGTCGTTCATGGCCAGGCAGGCTGAACATCCGGGTTGGCGGAGTGCAAAACCTGCTGATTCCATGATTTCTACCAGACCCTCTTCCCTGATTTGTTTTTCCACCTGTTTGGAGCCGGGAACGATCCATGCGGTTACCCAGGATGCTTTCTTCTTTCCTTTGATGTAATCGGCAAACATCCTGAAATCTTCTATCCGGCCGTTGGTACAACTGCCAATAAAGACATAGTCAATCTTTTTCCCTTTGAGTTTTTCACCTGGATGGAAACCCATGTATTCGAGTGATTTCATGAAAGTTGCACGATCGCTGCCTGTCAGTTCATCCCCGGTAGGGATTGAACCTTCCACGCTGACACCCATGCCGGGATTGGTGCCGTAAGTAATCATCGGGGTGATGGCTGCTGCATCATAAGTGTATTCTGTGTCAAAAACAGCGTTTTCGTCCGTTTTGAGTTTTTTCCATTCTGCCAGTTTTTGATCCCATTCCGCCCCCTTGGGTGCTTCTTCGCGCCCTTTCAGGTAGGTAAAAGTCGTCTCGTCCGGAGCGATCATACCGCCGCGGGCACCGCATTCGATACTCATGTTGCAGAGGGTCATCCTGGCTTCCATGGAAAGGGAACGGATGGCTGAACCGGCAAACTCAATAAAGTGGCCGGTACCTCCTGAGGTACTTATTTTAGCGATAACATAGAGCGCAATGTCTTTGGAAGTGACATTCTTAGCCAGTTTCCCTTCTACATTGATACGCATTTTTTTGGGTTTGGGCTGCAGGATGCACTGGCTGGCAAAAACCATCTCCACTTCGCTGGTGCCGATACCGAAAGCAATACATCCGAAGGCGCCGTGTGTAGAGGTGTGGCTGTCGCCGCAGACGATGGTCATGCCGGGCTGGGTAATGCCCAGTTCCGGTCCGATGATGTGCACAATGCCATGCCATTTGTGGCTCAACCCATACATGGGAATGTTGTGCCGTTCACAATTAGTGGTAAGCGTTTCAACCTGTTTGCGGGATAATTCTTCCCGAATGGGAAGGTGTTGATCCAACGTTGGTACGTTGTGGTCGGGAGTGGCAATCGTATTTTGAGGCCGGAAAACTTTCAGTCCGCGGCTTTCCAGTCCTGAAAAAGCAACCGGGCTGGTCACTTCATGGATGAAATGCCTGTCGATGTAAAGTACCGAAGGACCTCCTGCGATTTTGTTCACCACATGGGCATCCCATATTTTGTCAAATAATGTTGTTGGTTCCAATTTGTATTGTTATTATTATTCTGTTATTCTATTACGTCAGAACTCTTTTCACTGTTTCCGATTTTGTTGATGGAATCCAGAAATGCTTCCACCGAAGCGGTAATAATGTCCGTATTGGCTCCGAAACCGTTGTAAATATTTCCTTCATGTTCAACCTGCATGTGAACTTTGCCGATGTCATCGCTTCCTTTGTTGATTGCCTGGATCAGGAATTCCTGCAGGGTCAGATTTCGGTGGATAATAGATTTAACGGCTTTGATGGCTGCATCGACAGGCCCGTTGCCGGATTCCGTTGCAGTGAATTTCTCTCCGGCGATATCCAGGCGTAAAGTGGCCATAGGAACCAGGTTATTACCTGTCACTACCTGCAGGAAGTCAAGCTTGATGCGGTGTTCACTGTAGCCATGTTGACCGACCAGTACCAGCAGATCATCTTCTTTGATATCTTTTTTCTTATCGGCCAGGAGTAAAAACTCCAGGTAAACTTCATCGAGTTTTTCTTTCTCCAGTTTGACCCCAAGCATTTCGAGGTGATGGTTCAGGGCGGCACGGCCGCTTCGGGCTGTAAGTACGATGGAGGATTCGTTGATGCCTACTTCAACAGGATCGATGATCTCATAGTTTTCTCGGTTTTTCAGTACGCCGTCCTGGTGGATGCCGCTTGAGTGGGCGAAAGCATTTCTTCCAACGATGGCTTTGTTGGGCTGAACCGGCATATTCATCAGGCTGGAGACAAGTTTGCTGGTTTTGTAGATATTTTTAGTATTGATATTGGTATACAGATCAAGCTCTTTGTGTGAGCGGAGAATCATCACCACCTCTTCGAGCGAAGTGTTTCCGGCCCGCTCGCCGATACCGTTGATGGTAACTTCCACCTGACGGGCACCGTTCATCACTCCGGCAATGGTATTCGCGGTAGCCATTCCTAAATCGTTGTGGCAGTGGGTGGATATCACGGCTTTGTGGATATTCGGCACATTTTCCATCAGGAATTTGATCTTTTCGCCAAACTCTGAAGGAAGGCAATAGCCGGTTGTATCAGGGATATTGACAACGGTGGCGCCTGCCTTGATTACTGCTTCGATAACCCTGGCCAGGTAAACATTGTCGGATCGCCCGGCATCTTCAGCATAGAATTCAACATCTTCGACAAACCTCTTTGCATATTTGACCGCCAGGATTGCGCGCTCGAGGATCTCTTCCGGATTGGAGTTCAGTTTGGAGATGATATGATAGGGGGATGTTCCGATACCGGTGTGGATCCTTCCCCTCTTGGCATATTTCAGCGACTCTGCCGCAACTTCAATATCTTTCTCCACAGCACGCGTCAATGCACATATGGTAGGCCAGGTAACCGCCTTGGAGATTTCGACTACCGATTTAAAGTCGCCCGGACTTGAGATCGGGAACCCTGCCTCAATGACATCGACTCCCAGTTGCTCCAGAACCTTGGCTACCTCGATCTTTTCAATCGTGTTCAGCTGGCATCCGGGCACCTGTTCACCATCGCGCAGGGTGGTGTCAAAAATGTATACTCTGTTGTCCATAAATATTTAATTTATAATAAGATGTAATATTTTACTATTGTTTGGCCTTGCCTTCTATTTTGGTAAACAAGGCATCCCTTTCGCGTAAGAATTCAGAAAGTTTTTCGATGGGCGAGCGGGTAATGGCAATCCTTCCTGAACGGATAAACTGCAGCACCCCGAATTGGTTGAGCCCGTCGAAAAGAGCCTGGGTCTCCTCCTTGTGGCCGGTTTTCTCTATCACAGTATATTCCTTTGTGATCTCAAGAATCCTGGCATTGTGGCTGCGGATCATTTTTTCAATCTGATCGCTGTCCATCAATGCCTGGGTAGGAACTTTGTAAAGGGCAACCTCCTGAAAGATCATCTCTTCGTTGGTATGGTAAAAAGCTTTCAGCACCTCGATCTGCTTTTCAATCTGTTTTACAATGTTGACGACTTTTTCTTTTTCCTCATTCACAACAATGGTGAATTTTGAGATTCCTGCCAATGCTGATTCGGAAACAGTCAAACTTTCAATATTAACCTTCCTTCGTGTGAAGATGATGGTAATCCTGTTCAGCAAACCAATGTGGTTTTCACTGTATGCACTGATAATATATTCTTGCTTCATGGTTGTTTTTTTTTGGAATGAGGTTTATAATTCGTCTGATCCAAGCAAACACCTCGAGACTGTTGCTCCGGCAGGGATCATTGGGAAAATATTGTCTTCCTGTTCGATTTTGACTTCAAGAAGATAAGGACCTTTCGCATCAATCATTGCCTTCATGGCAGCTTCCAGATCTTTTCTGTCGGAAACCTTCGCGCCGGGAATCCCATATGAATCAGCCAGTTTAACAAAATCAGGGCTGGTTATTTCCGTGAAGGAATATCGTTTCTCGAAGAACAACTCTTGCCATTGGCGAACCATACCCAGAAAATCGTTGTTTAGAATCACAATTTTAACAGGTAGTTTCTCCTGTGAAATGGTCCCCAATTCCTGGATGGTCATCTGGATACCACCATCGCCGACAAAAAGGATTACCTCTTTTTCGGGAGCACCGAATTTGGCGCCGATCGCAGCAGGCAAACCAAAACCCATGGTTCCCAATCCGCCGGATGTTACCCATGTGCGTGACTGGCCAAAACGTGCGTAACGGGCAGCTGCCATTTGGTTCTGACCTACATCGGTAACGATAATTGCTTTATTGTCTGTTAGATTGGTGGACAAACGAACTACTTCACCCATGGTCAATCCCGGTTTGGTAGGAGCCAGGTCATTGACAATGACTTTGTCTTCCTCTTTTTGCCTGGCCCGGAGGAATTCGTTGACCCATTCTGTATGTTTGTTTTCCTCTACCAGTTTGGTCAACAGACGAAGGGTATGTTTTGCATCGCCAAGAATTGCTACCTCAGTTTTGATGTTTTTGTCAATTTCGGCGGGATCAATCTCAATGTGAATGACTTTGGCCTGTTTGGCATAGGTATGAATATTCCCGGTTACCCGGTCGTCGAAACGCATACCGACGGCAATCAGAACGTCACATTCGTTGGTTTGGATGTTGGGTGCATAGTTGCCGTGCATGCCGAGCATGCCCATGTGAAGCGGGTGGTCGGTCTCAAGGGCTGAGATACCCAATAAGGTTGTTGCTGCCGGAATTCCTGTTTTTTCGATGAAACTGCGCAGCTCTTTTTCAGCACCCGAAAGCAGGATGCCCTGTCCAAATATCAGGTAGGGTTTTTTTGCGGCATTGATCAGATCGGCGGCACTCTTCAGTCGTTTTTTGTCGGTAGGAAATTCAGGCACATACGAACGGATCTTGGTGCACTTCTTGTACGCAAATTTGAGTTTGCCGAATTGCGCATCTTTGGTAATGTCCAGCAAGACTGGTCCCGGCCGGCCGGTTGAGGCAATATAAAATGCTTTGGCGATGGCTTCAGGAATTTCTTCTGCGCTGGTTATTTGATAGTTCCATTTTGTAATTGGCATGGAGATGCCGATCACGTCGGATTCCTGGAAGGCATCTGTCCCAAGCAAACCGGAGGTCACCTGACCGGTGACACAGACCAGCGGGGTAGAATCGATCATGGCATCGGCGATACCGGTAATCAGGTTGGTAGCGCCCGGACCCGAAGTCGCAAAGCAAACGCCTACTTTCCCCGAAACACGGGCATATCCCTGTGCGGCGTGAACGGCGCCCTGCTCATGACGTACAAGTATATGTTTTACGGCATGGGCAAAGTCGTACAGCGCGTCATAGATGGGCATAATAGCCCCTCCCGGATAACCGAAAATCGTGTCGACGCCCTCTGCAACCAGCGATCGGACCATAGCCTCTGACCCGGTCATTTCGACGGGTTCTGCCGGACTATTTTTTATTTTCTCATTTTTTGTTGTCATAACAGATCTTTTATTTAACAGCAATTTTTATATTAATCAAGAAGTGTCTAAAGTGAACTAAAGTGAGCTAAAGTGAGCTAGAGTGAGCTAGAGTGCCTAAAGTACTTAGGCTCTATTCATAATTTTCTCGTTTTTCCCCTCGACTCTGCTCGGTGACCGTCTCTTCTTTGACCAGTCTCCCAGTCCCAGTCTTTCCGTCTTTCCGTCGTCCTGTCGTCCCGTCGTCCCGTCGTCCAGTCGTCCCGTCATCCAGTCTTTCCGTCGTCCAGTCGCCCAGTCGTCCAGTCATCCAGTCTTTCCGTCATCCAGTCGTCCAGTCGTCAAGTCGTCCAGTCGTTCCCTCCGTCAATCCAGTAGCCGGATAGCTCCCTTATCGGCCGAAGAGACGTTTTGTGCGTAGGCTCTCAGCGCCTGACTTACCTGCCTGTCTCTTGAAAATGGTTTGTAAGCCTCTTTGCCGCGTGCTTCTTCTTTGGATTTGCGCAAAGCCATTTCTTCATCGCTTACCAGCCACTCGATTTTCCTGCCTGGAATGTCAATCACGATCTTGTCACCGTCTTGAAGCAGGGCGATCTCTCCACCGGCTGCTGCTTCGGGTGAGACATGGCCGATCGACAAACCGGAGGTTCCTCCCGAGAAGCGGCCGTCTGTAAGAAGGGCACAAGCCTTGTCCAATTTCCTTGATTTTAAATAGGAGGTTGGATAGAGCATTTCCTGCATACCCGGACCGCCTTTCGGTCCTTCATAACGGATGATGACCACATCGCCCGGTTTTACTTTTCCTTCCAGGATTCCGGTGCAGGAATCTTCCTGGGATTCAAAAACGCGGGCAGTACCTTCGAAGTGGTATACTGAGGCATCGACGCCAGCCGTTTTCACGATGCATCCGTTTCTGGCTATGTTGCCGTAAAGTACAGCTAATCCGCCTTCTTTCGAGTAGGCATTTTCAACCTGACGGATACAACCTTTTTCGCGGTCGAGATCCAGTTCGGCGTAATATTTTTCCTGCGAACCCATCACGAGGTTCCGGCCGATGTTGCCCGAAGCAGAAGCATACCACTGTTTGGCTTCCTGTGTTGCGCCAACCCTGCGGATATCCCATTTTTCAATGGCTGAAGCCAGGGTTGGCTCATCCACCCGTGACACATCGGTCTTCAACAGATTTTTTCTTTCCAATTCGCCCAAAATCCCCATGATGCCACCTGCCCGGTTCACATCCTGGATGTGGTAGGCGGAACTGGGGGCTACTTTGCATATATTCGGCACTTTGCGCGAAAGCTCATCCATCTCTTTCATGGTAAAGTCTACACCGGCTTCGTGGGCAACTGCCAAAAGATGCAATACCGTATTGGTCGAACCTCCCATGGCAATATCGAGCGTCATGGCATTCATGAAGGCATCGCGCGTGGCGATCGAACGCGGTAAAACCTGTTCGTTACCTTCAAGGTAATAGGCATTGGTGATTTCGACGATCCGTTTGGCTGCTTTTTCAAAGAGTTTTTTGCGGTTGGCGTGTGTGGCGACAATGGTGCCGTTTCCTGGTAAGGAAAGACCCAAAGCTTCTGTCAGGCAGTTCATGGAATTGGCCGTAAACATGCCGGAGCAGGAACCGCACGTAGGGCAGGCATCCTGCTCTACTTCGGCAAGGAGTGTCTCATCGACTGAATCGTCGGCGCCCATTACCATGGCATCCACCAGGTCGTATTGTTTTCCCCGGATTTCGCCGGCTTCCATCGGGCCGCCTGAAACAAAGATGGCAGGGATGTTAAGCCGCATGGCGGCCATCATCATTCCCGGTGTAATTTTATCGCAGTTGGAGATGCAGATCATGGCATCCGCCTGGTGGGCATTTACCATGTACTCCACACTGTCTGCAATCAGGTCGCGGGAGGGAAGTGAATAAAGCATGCCGTTGTGACCCATCGCGATACCGTCGTCAATGGCAATGGTGTTGAACTCGGCCGCAAAGCAGCCTTCGGCTTCCACCAGCTTTTTGACCATTTGCCCTACCCCGTGCAGGTGGGCATGTCCGGGTACGAACTGTGTAAAGGAGTTGACAATGGCAATAATCGGTTTACCGAAATGCTGTTCTTTCATTCCGTTGGCCCGCCATAAACTTCTGGCTCCTGCCATTTTCCGGCCTTGCGTCGACAGATTGCTTCTTAATCCTTTTTGCATAATCTTGTTTTAAAAAAAGAACCTTTCTCGATTTGTTGAGAAAGGTTCTTTATATTTTATGTCATCACAAAGACTTGCCTCCTCAACCAGCACAGACGAGAATTAGAATAACCACGAGGAGGAGGACGTCAAAGGATGTTTTCATATTGATGTATTACTCATTTTTATTTATTTTGTTTCAGTAACCGGTTTTTGTTTAAATCTGCAACTGAACTGCGACAAAAGTATAAACTAAAATTACACCACAAAATAAAATTGTAAGTGTTTTACGTTAAATAATTAATAAATCGAACATATTGCGTGCTTTTTGTTAGGGTCTGTGAATTATGGAATATTTTAACCAAAAATTCAAAGTTCATATTCTTAATTAAATATGTCTCGTTTTCAATCTAACACAGAGTTCCACAGAGGAATCACAGAGTTGCACAGAGAAAGCCTCGGAATTTATTAAATGTATTAGGTTAGATGCATTTCTCACATGGATGAAGCAGTCCAAAAGCAATGTTTATGGAATAATAATAGGTATATTTGTGATAAAATACGGTAGTATGCCCGGATTACTTGAACAACTGAACAACGCCTATTTTTGGGATATTAATCCCAAAAACCTGGATGAGGCAAAATCGGACAGGTTAATTATTGAACGTGTTATCAATTTCGGGAACCTTTTTGAAATCCGGTTGCTTATAACCCATTATGGGGAAAGCTTAGTTAAAAAGAGACTCTGCAACCTCAATTACATAGATCCGAAGACCTTAAACTTTATTTCCCTGCTTTTCCATATTCCAAAAACAAAATTTAAATGTTATTCGAGAATACTGTTGAACAATCCACCCTGGGGTTATTAGTGAAATTACAGGAGAAGGAATACCTGAAAGGTTTTTACCTTGTTGGAGGAACCGCCCTTGCTTTAAGGATAGGGCACAGGAAGTCCATTGACCTTGATCTTTTTTCTAATTTCAATTTTGATGCAGTTCAAATGTTAGAGAATTTGTCTTCCGATTTCCAATTTAGCCTTTTTTTCTCAGCAAATAATACCTTAAAAGGTAGTATCGGGGGGGTTCAGGTAGATATACTTGCACATCGTTACCCGTTGATTGAGGAACCCGTTTCAGTTGATTCTGTTTCAATGCTCGCTGTTGAAGATATTGCTGCCATGAAATTAAATGCCATCTCAGTTAGCGGACAGCGGGTAAAAGATTTCATTGACATTTATTACCTTCTTGATCAATATACTGTGAAAGAGCTCATTGAATTTTACAAACGAAAGTATTCACAGTTCAATGAGGTGAATGTTTTGAAGAGTTTGACCTGGTTTGGGGAGGTTGATCTCAATGATTGGCCCGTTCTGGTGAAAAACCCGAAATTGAAATGGAAGGCAGTTCAGAAAAGAATTTTAGAGGCCACAGGCGAGTATCTGAAATTCAATTTCTGATGGATAGATCGGGTTTACGACACCCGGTCACATTGCTATTGGACCAGGTTATCCTGGGCTTTGACTGCGTCGATTTTCATTTCAGCCCGAAAAAAGCAAATGGGCAAATGAAAATGCATCCTCAAAGTGACAGGGTGACTGGACAATAATTTCATTCATCTCTTGCACCGGGTCAAGGTCACTTAAGTCAAAAAAAGCCGCCTCTTTATATTTCGGAGACGACTTCCTTATTAATTGTTGCTATTTCGTATGCCATCAACATCAATGATCAGCCTTTCCATTTCTTATTTTCGGAATATTGTTGTGGTTGTTACTACATGCTCATTGGCCCCGGTATCATTCATTTTATATTTATCTGACGGAATCGTTGTAAAGCGACAACAGTAACGATTCCAGTACTTTGGATGTTTCTGCAGGTTTCAGGTCGAAGTTATTGATCATAACTGCAAAAAGAATGCTTCTGCCGCTTTTGGCTTTAAGCAAACCCGCGATACTTCTGACCCGGGACATGGAGCCGGTTTTGGCCCTTACATTTTTCTCGAGCGGCGTACCTTTGAACGAATTCCGTAATGTCCCATCCACTCCCGCGATTGGAAGTGAGCTGAAAAAAACCTCCCTCAGGGCTCCGTCGTAAACATATTTCATGGTCTCGACCAATGTTTTGGTTGTCATGGCATTGCTTCGGGTGAGGCCGCTGCCATCCTCGGGAAAGAAACCATCCGAATCGATTCCTTTGTCGGTACAAAATTGCTGATAGGCCTTTATGCCGTTTTCGAGGGTCGATTCACCGGCAAACCTGCGTCCGGTTTCGCGCAGGAGGTGTTCAGCATAAAGGTTGAGGCTTTCCTTGTTGAGCGGAACAATCAAATCTTTGAGGGGAGGCGAAAGTTGGGTTCCCAGCAGCGTTCTGTTTTCATTGAAATCTGCCGGTATTTTGTCTATCCCTCCGGAGAGCTGAATTCCGCGCTCCTTGATCTTTTTCAGTAAAGCTGCTGCCGCAACAACAGGCGGATCCGGCATTGCTGCCTTGACAATGAAATCAGTTTGGTCAACCGGGATGGTACCTTCTATGTACTGGTGCAAGGAGCCGGGAGCGCCATAGGCAATGGTGTGATCTCCGGTTTTAGTTGATGAGCGCACGCTGTTTTCAAGGAACAAATCCGCTATTTCGGGATTCTTTGAAGTAATGGTTACAGGAGTACCTTCAGTCTTGGGAGATGCAAAATGGATTTCGTAGAGATTATCTCCGTAGGTGAGCGCTGAGACGCCTGCCCCGTAATAATTCCCGATGTCATCCCAATTCCAGCCTCCCGGGATGGATGTCCGGTCGAGGGAGGAAAGATCGGTCAGCAGTTTGCCTTCAATTTTATTGATGCCGGTTTTTTTCAGCTGCGCGATCCAGTTTTCAAAACAATCCTTGTAATGATCAACGAAAAAAGAAGAACAAAAGGCCGGATCCCCACCCCCTTTCAGGATCAGATCCCCCTTAAGAATGCCCGTTTTGGGATCCGGAACACCAGTATAAAACAATGAAGTGGAAAATGTGTAGTCCGGACCCAGCAGATCCAGCGCAACAGCAGTGGTGAAGAGTTTCATCACAGAGGCGGTGGAAAGGCTTTTCTGTTCAGAGGCAGCAATTTTTTCGCCTGTTTTTGCATCGATGGCATATATACTGTAAGATGCTGTCTTTAAACTTCCGGTAGAAAAAAACCGTTCAAAGGAGTTGATTTGGGCAAATCCGGACAGTGCCTGGCAGAAATACAACAATAAGAATAATAGTAAAAAGCGCATTTTCATTGGCGAAGTTTAAAATTAGAGGAGCAAAGATAAAAAGCTCTGCAGAACTGCAAAACATCAGAACCAAAATCCCAGGGAGACAAAAGGAAGGACATTGCCGGTGTAAGTTGAATAGCTCAGGTTAAACTCCAACGGACCCACTGCACTGTTGTAAGCTGCATTCAGGCCAAACCCCCAAATTGTTTTTTGGTTGGTAATAAACAGATTATCTGTGCTGTACATGCCAATATCACCTGTTGCAGAAACGAAAAATTTCTCCCACATTCTTAACCTGCCTTCCAGCCTCCCGACACCAACACTTCCTGTGCTGATCTCCATCCTTCTTACGCCGTTGAAAGGGATTGTATGCTCAAAATAGTCTGTCTGCTGCAAGCCTCCTATATAAGTGTGGTGGAAAAAGGACTCTTTGCCCCCGAAAATCAACCTGCTGTCGATGGAATAAAGGATCGTGACCCGGTCGGAAACAGATCTGGCCCTTTTAAACTGGAAATCTCCGATTACCAGGGCATTGTTCTCATTGTTCAGCAGCATTTTAGCGCCTCCGCTTACATTGATCCCCCTGGTGGGGAAATATATTTCATTCAGCCTGTTGTGTTCCATTTTGGTAAACAGGTTGAAATAGGCTTTATCCAGGATATTTACACCGGTAAAATCACCTATGGCAGAACCGGTAAGGTATTTGTCCATCGAAGCGCCCAGTGTGAAACGTGTCGCATCAGTGATAAATGAATGTGATGCCAACTGCAGATTGATCAGATTCATATCAACTTCAGCAATTTTTTTCCCTTTGTCATACCGGAAAAGATGATCTGCAGCATACATGAATTTGGAAAAGAATCCCGGTTTCCACCCCCTGTCGATCGAATAGTGTGCAGCAAACATAGGATATTGCGACAACTTCGCATCCATCGAAAGCCTTGATCCGAAGAAATTCTGGTTTCTGAGGGTTATGTTCAGCAGCATGGAAGACCTGTATTCGGAATCATAATGCAGTCCTGCATTTATTTTGTTGTTCAGGCGCTCTTTCACCTCTACCATCAGCGTTTTGGTTTTATTGCCAACCAGCTGGTAATTGACAAACTCATAATTGCCGGTCGAATAAAGTCTGGAAATCCCGTTTCTGAGGTGCTCCAGCGTCACATGCTGATCATGCTTGATACCAACCTGACCGAGATAGAACGCAATTTTTGCCCGATCAGTGCCGGTAACTTCAATGGTGCTGATTACCAGCGTAGTATCATTCCTGATCGGCTGATGATTCTGTTTCGGTTTCATTTCGAGGTGAAGGGAATCCCGGAGGTGTATCAATTGCGGCAATACTCTTCTTGCAGCTTCTTCCCCCATGCGGATCAACTGGGTGGCTGACTCTGTATTGAAGACTGCGGCAGAATAAGCCTGGACATCAGGGCGGACAGATACATCTACAAGTTTGGTATTTTCGATACTCCGTTTCATTGCCATGAAGGTCACCATTTGGGCTACTACATCAGGGATTCCCTGCAGTTTATCTGTCGTTAGCAGACTGTCTGTGATGTCAACGCCAATAATGATATTCGCCCCCATTTCACGGCAGCGATCAACCGGATAGTTGTTGACAATTCCCCCATCGACCAGCATTTTTCCGTCAATTTCAGTGGAGGTGAAAGCTGCAGGCACTGCCATACTCGCACGGATTGTTTTTGGCAGATATCCCTTGTTCAGGACAACCTCCTCCCTGTTCGACAAATCAGTGGCAATGCAAAGGAAAGGAATGGGTAATTTCGAAAAATCGTAAACGTCGTGAAAACCTATGGTGAGGTAGGTTAAAAGTTCCATGGCATTTTGTCCGTTGAGAACCCCGTTTGAAAGAGCCAGTTTTTTCTCTTTGAAAGGAAAACTAACGTTATACCTTGATTCGTCTGCTTTGTCGAAAGGGGGAACAAATTCACTATTGTATTCATTGCTTAACAACGCTCCCCAGTCCTGGTCCATCACTATTTTCTCAATGGCCGCAGCATCATAGCCACATGCATAAAGTCCGCCGACAATACTTCCGATACTGGTTCCGGCAATATAGTCTACCGGTATTTTGGCTTCTTCCAAAACTTTAAGGACACCGACATGTGCAAATCCTTTGGCTCCCCCGCCGGAAAGAACCAATCCGACTTTATTTTTACTGATTACCTCCTGTCCATACAGGCCGGCAACAGAAAATAGGAGGACCAATGAGAAAACTATATTTTTCATCCCGGTTGAAGCGCTTGAATCAGATGATGAACATAGCGATTAATTAAAAAAAAAGTCAGAAAATGATGTTATTTTATTGATAACAATAAGGGTAAATCTGACCATATCTGTCATGAAGATAGAAGCACCTATAAACCCATTTTTAATAAAATGATGTAATCATCCTGATTTGTAAATTTAATTATAAAATATTAACAATCAAAATTTTAACTAATATAATGACATGAAAACTAAAATTGGTTTTGGAATGGGAAATCTTACCCGGTTCGCATTGATCGTTGTGACCATATTTTATTGGAGCAATGGAGTAAAAGCAAATGTAAGTGCAATATCCAGGGCGGATTCGCTCGACTATATGCAGTACAGAGGGAATGTAGTGGAAATGGATTCAAGAAAACCGCTCGGTTTTGCCACTTTGACCCTTGAAGGAGCCAACCTTTCTACCGTAGCCAACAGCGACGGGGAATTTTTGTTTAAAGTGCCGGTCGCTAACAAAGATGGAAATGTTATAGTTTCCTTTCTCGGACACAAAGACAAGGTTATCAGGCTTTCATCCCTGAAGCCTGAAAAAAACAGGATTGAGCTTGAACTTTTGTCGGTTACGCTCAGTACTGTCAGTGTACATCCAAAAGATCCTGATATGCTGATGAAAGCAATCCTGAATGCCCGTTATGATAATTACAACCAGGATCAAAACAAAATGACTGTTTTCTACCGGGAGACAATCAAAAAGAATAAGACCTATGTTTCTCTGTCAGAAGCAGTCCTTGATGTTTACAAACAACCCTGCCTTTCGTCAAGATCCGATCAGATAGAAATTTCCAAAGCGAGAAAGAACACGGATTACACCAGACTTGATACGGTAACGTTCAAACTTCAGGGTGGGCCATATACCTCTCTTATGCTTGACATCATGAAAAATCCGGAAGAAATCTTCACGGAAGATATGGTAGGTAATTATCAGTTTACCATAGAGAATATTACAAAAATAGGCGAGAGATTAATGTATGTTATAGATTTTCAGCAGCATGCATTTATTGATGAGCCGCTCTATTTCGGTAAATTGTATGTCGATACGGAAAGTCTCGCTATCCTTAGTGCAACATTTAGCCTGAATGTTACAGATAAAGCCAAAGCTTCAGATTTGTTTATCCGCAAAAAACCTGCCGGAGCCAAGGTCTATCCTACCGAAGCTACCTACCAGGTGAACTACCGTGAAAAGGATGGCAGATGGATTTTCGGCTATTCAAGAGCTGAGATCACCTTCAAAATTGAGTGGAAGAAGAGACTGTTCAATACCCATTATGCGAGCAGTATCGAGATGGCGGTCACTGACTGGGAGCCGGCAAAAAATGCGAAGCCGACCGACCGACTGAAACCCAGCGTAGTTATGATGGATGAAGTATCCGGGTTTGCTGATCCTGATTTCTGGGGTTTATCCAATGTTATTGAACCCGAGAAATCGATTGACCAGGCCATCCGGAAGATTCAGAAAAAACTTAAAAAAGAAGAATAGTTCAGAAGAAATACAACATTTACAATTTAAATTGCTGAATTATGTTGAATTTTATAGCTGTTACAGTATTTTTCAGTTCTATCCTGGCTTCAGCCCTGTTTCATCTGCTGTACCTGCTGATATCTTTTCTTGCTTTCCTTTGAAATTTCAACGTGATTTTTACATTAACAAATTGATACGGACCGGTGGAGCGAATGAATTTTGAGACTGTTTGATTATCTTTGTGTTGTTTTTTTTAGCAAAAGTAAAAAAGTGGCTATCATTCAGGTAGCAAATATATTGTATCACTTAAATATCACACAAAATGTTAATCAGTAAAGTCGTCGGAAGAGAAATTCTTGATTCACGCGGTAACCCAACCGTAGAAGTAGAAGTAACCCTTGAGAGCGGATTTGTAGGCCGTGCTGCTGTACCATCCGGAGCATCAACAGGAGAAAATGAGGCAATAGAGCTTCGCGACGGAGATAAGAAAAGATACCTTGGCAAAGGTGTTTTGAAAGCGGTTGCAAACGTCAACACGGTCATCGCTGAAGCAGTCGTTGGTATGAGTGCCCTGAATCAGGTGGCGCTGGATCAGGCCCTGATTGCACTTGACGGAACTAAAACCAAATCAAACCTGGGTGCCAATGCAATCCTCGGAGTATCTCTGGCAACTGCCAAGGCAGCTGCAGCTTATCTGGAAATGCCCCTCTACCGCTATATCGGCGGCGTTAATGCCCGGGTTTTGCCGGTACCAATGATGAATATCATCAACGGCGGATCACACTCTGATGCACCTATTGCCTTCCAGGAATTTATGATCCGCCCGATCGGCGCTTCTTCATTCCGCGAAGCCTTGCGTATGGGAGCCGAAGTATTCCACAGCCTTAAAAAAGTACTGCAGGACCGTAACCTCAGCACAGCTGTTGGTGACGAAGGTGGTTTTGCTCCAAAACTAAACGGTACTGAAGATGCGCTGAACAGTATTATTCTTGCCATTAAAAATGCAGGTTACAAACCTGGTCGCGCTGAAGACGGCGGTGAGATCTCCATTGGCCTCGACTGTGCAGCTTCAGAATTTTACAAGGACGGTATCTACAATTATGCCAAATTTGAAGGACCAAACGGAGCAAAACGTAACAGCAAAGAGCAGGTTGAGTATTTGGCCTCTTTGGTTGCTAACTTCCCGATAGATTCCATCGAAGATGGATTTTCTGAAAGCGACTGGGACGGATGGGTATTGCAGAACAAGGTATTGGGCGACAAATGCCAGTTGGTTGGAGATGATGTATTCGTTACCAACGTTGAATACCTCAAAAAAGGTATCGAACTGGGAGCAGCCAACTCCATCCTGATCAAAGTGAACCAAATCGGTACACTTACTGAAACACTTGATGCCATTGAAATGGCTCACCGTGCCGGATATACCAGTGTGACATCTCACCGTTCGGGAGAAACTGAAGATGCAACCATTGCAGACATCTCTGTAGCAACCAATGCCGGTCAGATCAAAACAGGTTCTTTGAGCCGCTCCGACAGGATGGCCAAATACAACCAGTTGCTCCGCATTGAAGAGGAGTTGGGCGCAGCTGCAATTTACGGCTACAAAAAAGTAGTTAAAGCATAATCAATCACTTCAGATATTTTGAAAAGGCATCCCCGGGGATGCCTTTTTCTGTTTTAGGTGATTCAAGAAATTTGGAAAATTGAGAGAAAAAGGGTTACTGTTCAGGTGATAAAAGATATTAACACACCAAAGATATAAAATCAGAGGTGGTCAAAAAATTGGTTTATAACTTTATTTGACTTGGAACCAATTTATTGCGATACTTGTATACATGGAATTGCCCAAAGGATATATATTGATCAAGGAGGAAGACTGGTTCCGAATGCAGAAGTTGGTTATTGATTTACAACTGCGGATTGTGGAACTTGAACAACGACTTAATCAAAACAGTAGCAATAGTCACAAACC
>JBBQHB010000021.1:0-58679 GCA_038323575.1 Bacteroidales bacterium
GATGGTATCCCCGGCAGGGACGGCGTCTGCCTTAACTTTCAGGTTATAGGAAAGTTTCATGGAAACAGGATTAACCGGTTTGCCTGATGAATCAGGTTTTTCAATAACGCCTGAGGTGTGGGATAGCTTGAAAATTGCGAATGAATCAGTCTCATTCTCCGCATTCGGTGATATTTTATTCAGCCAGGCGTGATCAAGAAGAAAAAGATTGCTGACACAACTGTTAAAATAGCGCTTTTCTCCGTCAATTATTCTGACATCAAGCTTATTTTCCTTTTCAAGCCGTGAAAGATCGTCTTTGTTTACAGCAGGTTCATATTTAGCCAGTTTAAGGAGGATGGTACTGTCAGAAAGTGTGAAGTCTCTTTTGATCCGGTGGCACATATCCAGGATGGAATCTGCCTTGCTTTTCTCTTCCTGTGAAAGACCGGTTGTTTTCAGGATTTCACCAGCCGCTTTTTCGGCTTCCGTCAGATTGCCGTCTGCCAGCAGGCTTTCAGCCCGGGCAATGGTTCTGTGAGCGGTAAAATAACTGCATCCCGTCAAATTTGCCAGGATAAAAGCCGAAAATACCATATTTCTGATCAGGGAGGTCATACGCTAAAATTAATCAATTTAAGTTTTAATTTCTCTTCAATAAAAGGAGTTCAGGAACCCTTATCATCCAGCCTGCAAAGACGGTAACCTTTGGATGACAGAAATGCCAGTAACTCATCCAGTTTAAGGTAGAATTTGTCAGTCCGCAGTGGTGATGTACCCAGGTGAATTAGGATCAAAGTTCCGTTTAAACCGTTCGGATCGCCGGATTCAAACTGTTTCAGGTCGTTCATGATTTGTTCGGACGAACGGTAATTGGACATGTCGGGTGTTGTATAATCTGCATTGGACCGGATGCCGGGTGTAAAATTAACGGTGGTCAATCCCATATTAATTCCCCAGGCGACCGTCGTTTTGTTGTACCATTCGTAAGGAGGAAGGAAGTAACCGGCTTTATTTTCCGTTATTCCGAAAGTTTTCAGCTCTTTGTAATTTGACTGCAGGTCTGTCTCGAAATCAGCTTGTTTGACCAGCATAGAATCCCGCTTGTTCCAGTCAGCATACAGCAGATGTTTGTCGGAATGGGCCCCGAGATAGTGGCCGTCGGCGATCAGCTGCCTGATGAGCTGGTAATTCTGCTTGTTCCTGTAAAAGTCTCCGGTGAAGAAAAAAGAACCTTTGGCGCCGATTTTCAGGAGGGATTTTTCAATGGCTGAACCACCTTCTCCGAACTCATGCGCCGAAAAGATCAGGTATACTTTCTTCT
This sequence comes from Bacteroidales bacterium, assembly GCA_038323575.1. GTDB lineage: Bacteria > Bacteroidota > Bacteroidia > Bacteroidales > Prolixibacteraceae > CAINVV01. Next base: position 1,304 of record JBBQHB010000021.1, read on the forward strand.
CTCCGGAATCCATTCTGACAACAGCGCCATGTTTATCCTTCGTCATCACGGCAGGGGCTGCTTTTTGACCGGATGCCTCCAGTGAAGAGAGCAGGTAACTCAGGCTGGCGGTTCCGTCCATGGTGGGTTCGTTGGTCGAATAATCTCCGTTGTCATCATGGTAGACGGCCTTTCCTCCCTGGTAGGGTGCGTAGCTATCTGCTCTGTGGAGGGTAATCCCGAGCAGTGATTTGAATATTGAGGTGTACACCGGACCATCCACAAGGCCTCCATAGGTGGTCTGCTTCATCCAATAGGTGATTGCGGAATGAGGATCAGATGGGTAATCTCCGGTTGCAGGGAGACCGCAGATCATGGAAGTGCCCCATGGATTACATCCGAAAAGCCAGTCAGTCAGGGTGGCTTCGAGCTGCTCAAACTGGCGGTCTCCTGTAATCTGCCTGTAAAGTCTGGACTGGGTTGCAGCGGCTACCACCAGGTTATTCGAACACCAGATAAACGGTATTCCCATTGGGAAAGGGTCATTTCCTGCAAATGCCTGAAGGGAAGATAATCCCTGTTTCATGAAGTCAGCAAATTTCCTGGAAAGGATGCTGTCTTTTGATTGTGCCAGCAGGGCGTGACCCAGGTTGACAAAGGGATAATACTGATAGTGCCGGGCACGGTGAAGTTCCATCCAGGGAGTTACCTGCTCAAGTTCTCCCCATTTTCCTGCCGCTTTCAGGTCATCTGTAGAATTCGACGATTGGTAAAGCGTTGCCGCAGCCAGTTCCAGATCGTCTGCATAGTTTTCCTCTTCATAAAAATAGGGTGAAACCACGCAGGCAGTCTGGCAAACTCCCGGATCCGACAAGGCAAATTCCCAGGCTTCCCTGGCTTTTGTTTTTAATTTTGCAGCAAGAACAGGATCGAAATTGTTGAAAATCTCAGCCCCCAGGGCAAAAGAGGAACTAAACTTGGCTGCAGCAGAAGAGACCCCGGTCGTCCTGTTTCGATGTATTCCCGTACCTTGGGGTTTTCCGGTGACGAAATAGACCGGTCTCTGTTTCTTTCCAAAGCCGTATGAGGTTGTATCCAGCGTTGGAAGCCGGTATCCCCGGTGATCGCGGTCGTCGGCTACCTGGTAATACATTTCATCTTTTGAGGGATTCATCTTGAGCAGCCACTCCAATCCCCAGCGGGCTTCATCCAAAATGTCGGGTATGCCGTTGGTGCCGGGTAATCCGTTTGATTTGAAATGATCGCTGTAAACGGAAGGGTTTTCCCGGTAGGCAAAAAGCATCTGGTAAACGGCATTGGCGGAGGTAAGGGTATACTGGAGGTAATCGGATGCATCGTGCCATCCCCCGATCACATCGAGCCATCTGCCGGATTTGGCAGGGTGGTCAACTACGATTCCGTCGGCGGTATGACAGGAGTCATTCAGGAAGGGATTGAAACCGCACCTTTGCTGCCGCATGTACTGCAGGATAAAATCGGCTGTCCCATAGTATATAAGGGATGAGACGGCAAATGAAGGGGAATTGATACTCCCTGCCTCCAGGTGATATCCTCCCGGTTGTACTACAGATGAGAAATCAAGCCGGTAAGCGCTTTTTTGTCCCCAGACGGTTCCGTCAGCGGGCAAAGGAATACCTTCATAAACAATCCTGCCGGTAAGATTTTCGACAACCTTGAATATTTTGAGCTGAACAGACCTGTCACCAAGGAATACAGCTACTTTAACTCCGTCAGGAAGGTAACCCAGCTGATTTATTCGGATCACTTCTTTACCTGACGCATGAAAAGTGGAACAGATAATCAACATACATATCCCGAAGAATCTAATCATAGCTATGAATTTAAGCATGCGAAATCCGAAGCAGCAAAGACCAAAAGTAGCCTAAAAAATGAAGATTACAACATTGGTCATACATGTTATATAATACCTGTAAGATGTCGTTAAAATATTTATCTTTACAGTTAGAAAAAAAACTAAACATTGTGATATTAATTGCAGACAGTGGATCGACAAAATGTGCCTGGAAATTAATTTCCGGAACCGGAGAAATGAATCTCCTGACCACAAACGGCATCAATCCTTTTTTTCGCAGCACCGAATCAATTCATGAGGAGCTGCTGAGGGATCTGCTGCCTTTCACGAAAGAACAGGTTGATCATATTTTTTTCTACGGGTCAGGTATCATCAACGAAGAAAAGGCCGACGTTATACGATTTGCGCTTCGGCAAATTTATCCCTTGTCGAAGGTTGAACTTTACAGCGACGTTTTGGCTGCATCACGGTCCATTTTTGGAACCACGGAAGGAATAGCCTGTATTCTGGGAACCGGATCGAATGCCTGTCTGTATGACGGCGAAAAGGTGACTGCAGGGATTTCACCGCTTGGCTTTATCCTGGGGGACGAGGGAAGCGGGGCCGTGTTGGGGAAAAAATTGCTGGGCGATTACTTCAAAGAGGTAATGCCGGCAGCATTGAGAACGAAATTTGAGCAAAAATACCATCTGACAAGAGATGAGGTGCTTCAAAGGGTATACAAAACAGAACGGCCAAACCACTTTCTGGCTTCATTCGCCCCATTCCTGTCAGAAGAAATTACGGCAGATTATTGTCGTCACCTTGTAAAATCCAGCCTTACGGACTTTTTTGAACGAAATGTAGCAAAAATACCTGATTACAAAACCTATTCCATAGGATTTGTCGGTTCAGTTGCCTTTTATTTCAGTGAGATTGTACGCGAGGTTTGTGCAGATTATCAAATGAATTGCATCCTAATCCGGCAGGAGCCTATGGAGGGATTGGTTAAATATCATCTGAAGCAAAACTTTTAAGCAGAATAAAATGACGAACGAAAGCATTACTGAACAAGATTCGTTTTACCACGACTTAGAGAAGATGTCTGTAAAGGAGTTATTGATGAATATCCATGAGGAGGATAAAAAAATCTTACCTGCAGTATATTCCGTGATACCACAGATTGAGAAACTGGTCGAACAGGTTTACCTGAGGATGAAAAAAGGAGGACGTCTTTTCTACATGGGCGCCGGTACGAGCGGCCGGCTTGGAATTCTGGACGCTTCAGAAATCCCTCCGACATTTGGGGTAGGTTATGGCCTGGTTATCGGACTGATTGCCGGGGGAGACAGGGCCATCCGCAAAGCAGTTGAGGCAGCCGAAGATGACGAAGAGATGGGGTGGAAGGAGCTTGAAAAGCTGGAAATCAACGAATTGGATACAGTTGTCGGAATAGCTGCTTCAGGCCGGACACCCTATGTAGTTGGAGCTGTCAAAAAAGCCAGGGAGAACAGGATTCTCACCGCATGTATTGTCAATAATCCTGGTAGTATCCTGGCCAGGAATGTCGATATTGCCATCGAAGCGGTGGTTGGTCCTGAATTCGTTACCGGCAGCACCCGCATGAAATCAGGTACTTCCCAGAAACTGATTTTGAACATGATTACCACTTCGGTGATGGTCAAACTTGGCAGGGTCAAAGGGAACAAAATGGTGAACATGCAACTCACCAATCAGAAGCTTGTGCACAGGGGTACGCGAATGATTGTCAGTGAACTGGGCTACAATGAAGACAAAGCCAAGCGGTTGCTGCTCCTCCATGGTTCCGTGAACGAAGTGCTGAATGCAGCTAGAAATGAAAAGTGAACAATGAAAAAATGAAAATAAAAAAGGGAGAATTAATTCTCCCTTTTTTATTTTCATTTTTTCATTACAAGCTTGAGTAAATCAGGTATTTCGCTAGGGATTTTGGCTACTTTGACGCCAACCTTTTCAAAGGCTTTGATCTTCTCCTCAGCTGTACCGCTGCCGCTGGAAATAATTGCACCGGCATGGCCCATTCTTTTTCCGGGAGGAGCAGACTGGCCGGCAATAAAGGCAACAACCGGTTTGGTGACGTGTTCCTGAATATATTGTGCGGCACGTTCTTCTGCATCTCCGCCGATTTCGCCGATCAGCACGATTGCTTCCGTAGCAGGATCATCCTGGAACATCTGCAGTAGTTCGAGGTAATAGAGTCCGGCAACCGGATCGCCGCCAATGCCTACACAGGTACTCTGGCCGATGCCGTTACTGGTTAACTGGAAAACCATCTCATAGGTCAAAGTACCGCTGCGGCTCATCAAACCTACATTCCCTTTCAGGAAGATGTTTCCCGGGAGAATACCTACCAGTGACTCATCAGGAGATATCAAGCCGGGGCAGTTGGGACCGATCAGCTTGGTTCCTTTTTTTGCCAGGTAAGGCATCACTTTTACCATATCCAGCGTCGGAACGCCTTCGGAGATAGCAATGACGAGCGGAATACCCGCTTCGGAAGCTTCCAGGATTGCATCCGCTGCCAGATGGGCAGGCACAAAGATGATAGAGGTATTGGCTCCTGTTGCTTTCACGGCTGCTTCCACAGTATTGAAAACGGGAATGCCGTCGACGGATGATCCTCCTTTGCCGGGAGAAACACCTGCCACAACGTTTGTTCCGTATGCTTTCATCTTGCCAGCATGAAAACTGCCATCCCTGCCTGTGATACCCTGTACCAGTAATTTCGTATTTTTATTGACTAAAATGCTCATATCTAATAAATAAGGTGGTTCTTAATTTTTTGTAGACAATTCAATGGCTTTTTGCGCAGCCTGACTCATGGTCTCAACGATCGGCAGATTGGCCTGTTTCAGGATCTCAAGTCCTTCTTTGGCGTTGGTTCCCGAAAGACGCACAACGATAGGCACCTCAACTTTGATTTGATCCAGTGCACTGATTAATCCCCGCGCTACATCATCGCAACGGGTAATACCTCCAAATATATTGATCATGACTACCTTTACATTTTTATCGGAAAGGATGAGGTTCATGGCATCAATTACTTTCTGCGGATTTGAACTGCCCCCGATATCCAGGAAATTGGCAGGTTCACCGCCGAAATATTTGATCAGGTCGAGTGTTGCCATGGCCAGCCCTGCGCCGTTCACCATGCAGCCGATCGATCCGTCCAGCCTGATATAGGTCAATCCTTTTTCGTTGGCGTCAATCTCCTTGAGTTCATCTGCTGTCGGCTCGTTCAGGGCTTCAATTGCAGGTTGACGGAACAATGCGTTGTCGTCAAAATTCATCTTTCCGTCGAGCGCCAACAATTTACCCTGCTCCGTAATGACCAGGGGATTAATCTCCACAAGCGAGGAATCGGTATCCATAAAAATGCGGTACAGCTTCTGGAACAGATCGGCTCCCTGCTTCACCAGGTTAAAATCACTGAACAGGGCAAATGCAATCTTTCTGGCCAGGAATGGTGTTAAACCCAAATCCGGATCTATAATGAACTTATGAATAGCATCCGGATTATCTTTAGCAACCTCCTCAATTTCCACGCCTCCTTCAGCGCTGGCCATGAAGATCACTGACTTGGAATTACGGTCAATGGTAAGTCCAACATAAAATTCGGATGAGAACTTAACCCCTTGTGCGATCAGGATTTTTTCGACCGTGTAACCTTTGATATCCATTCCAAGGATCTTTCCGGCTATTTCAGGCACCTCTTCTTTGGTCCGGGCAAGTTTTACACCTCCGGCTTTCCCTCGTCCGCCAGCCAGTACCTGGGCTTTGACAACGACGGGAAGACCTAGTTTCTCCGCAGCGGCAACCGCCTCTCCGACGGTATAACAGATTACTTCATTGGTAACTGGAATTAAATAGCGGGAAAAAATCTCCTTCGCTTGATATTCGTGAATCTTCATATCTATATAATTTGATTAAAATAAGCTCATTATCGAAAAAATTTGATTTTTAGCCAATTCGAATTTTTTACTTGAAAATTTTAGTTTGTTAATTCGACGTGAAATTAAATAAATTTTTAAAAAAGATCTAAATTAGCGCTCCTAATTAAGTCCTATGAGGAAGAAAATATTTTCACTGATTCAATTGTACACTATTATGGTCGTCGGATTGGCATTGTATGCTTTTGGAGTAACTGCATTTCTTCTGCCTGTTAAGATTACTGCAGGGGGTGTCACCGGAATTTCGATGTTGATTTTTTATGCTACCGGTATGCCGATGGGATACCCTTATTTTGCCATTAATACCTTTCTGGTCATTTTGGCCATCCGCATTTTAGGGACTAGTTTTGGATTAAAGACAATTTTTAGTATGGTTGTCATTTCATTGCTTTTCAATATAATGCAGATTTTTATTAAAGAACCGCTTATAAAAGACATGTTTCTCTCATCGGTATTGGGAGGTATTCTTTGCGGAGTAGGTTTGGGGATCACTTTTAACCAGGGTGGCAGTACCGGAGGTACCGATATCATAGCAATGATTATCAATAAATACAGGAATATAAGTCCGGGAAAGATAATTTTGTATTGTGATGTATTAATAATAACCTCCTCATTCTTAGTCCTGTCATCAGTTGAGAAGTTGGTTTACGGATATGTTACCATGTGGATTGTTGCCTATTCCATCGATGCTTTTCTTACCGGGGCACAGCAATCTGTCCAACTTTTCATTTTTTCTGAAAAATATGAGCAGATTGCCGACTTTATCAACCTGGAATCCCGCAGGGGGTTGACCATCATTGAAGGGACAGGCTGGTATACCAAGAGGCAGGTGAAAATGATTATGACGGTGGTCAGGAAGCGTGAATCGCCCATGATCTTTCAGAAAATAAGGCAGATCGATCCGGAAGCCTTTATCTCTCAAGGTTCGGTAATGGGTGTATATGGAAAGGGGTTTGATGAAATCAGACAATAAGTTCAAAATATTCAGCCGGCTTAAAAAGGCTGGTGAGCGGTCTGCCCGGAAGAGATATCTGCCGGAATGGATCTTCGGTATTTCCTTGTTCCTGCTCCTGATCTTTACCTTCTCAAGGATCATGTGGTACAACTACATGATACCTACTGTTGACCAGAAAGAGGATATCATTCTGGCTGAGCCCAAACTGTTATTTGGCCTGCCGGTGGATTCTTTCCATGTCGAAGAGAACACCCTGAGAATGAACGAGAGCCTCTCCGATGTATTATCAGACAGGGGGGTCTCCTTTCAGGTAATTGACCGCATTGCCCGTTTGCCTAATTCGGTTTTTGACCTTCGGAAAATGAAGGTGGGTAACGACTATGCCGTCTTTTATTCCCGGGATTCCCTCCGTACTCCGATTTATTTTGCCTATGCTGAAAATCCTGTCAACTACTACCTTTACAGGTTGGCTTTTGATTCCTGCAAAGTCACTCCCGGAAAAAATGAGGTAATAACCGAGCGCAAAATTGCATCCGGAGTGATTTATTCCTCTTTGTGGAACTCCATGAAGGAGAATAACCTCGATCCGATACTGGCTATTCAGTTGTCGGAACTCTTTGCCTGGACCATCGACTTCTTTGCCATTCAAAGAGGAGACAATTTTACTGTGATATATGATCAGGATTTTGTCAAAGGCGAACAGATCGGGATCGGCAAAATTCATGCAGCCATCTTTAATTCATCCGGACAGGATTTTTATGCCATTCATTTTGAGCAGGAAGATGGCCAGAATTATTTTGATGAGCAGGGAAGGAGCATCCGCAAAGAATTCCTCAAGGCTCCGCTGAAATTTTCCAGAATAAGTTCCCGTTTTTCCGGAGCCAGGATGCACCCGGTTTTGCGCATTGTAAGACCTCATTTTGGGGTGGATTATGCTGCTCCGACAGGGACGCCGGTCTACACCATAGGCGATGGAGTTGTGCAGGCAAAGGCCTATCAGCCTGCAGGGGGAGGTAACTACATCAAGATTAAGCACAATTCGGTTTATGCCACAACCTATATGCACCTGTCGAAATTTGAAAAGGGGATTCAGGCAGGATCCCGCGTAAAGCAAGGTCAGGTAATTGGTTATGTGGGATCTACCGGTCTGGCCTCAGGACCTCACCTGGATTTCCGGGTTTTCATGAATGGTTCTCCCGTTGATCCGCTGAAGATTAAATCGCCGCCGGCGAATCCGGTTACGCAGCAGAATATGGCAAGTTTCCAGTCGGTAAGAGACAAACTCATTAAGGAGCTGAGAAGTGCAAAACCAGCTTTATCGAAAATGAAGTGATTTTAAGGGAAAGGCTAGATTTTTTTCTCTACCGATAACATAACATCAGCCACAAACTGCCGGATTTGCTGCTCGTCCGATTTTTTGCAGATCAACAATGTCTTTTGTGACTCAACGACGATATAGTCTTTTAATCCTTGTATCACCGCGATCTTTTCCCTGGGCAGATTGACAATACAGCCATCTGTTTCGTAAAGGAAGATTTTCTTGCCCGATACAGCATTTCCATTTTTATCCAGCAAATGGTTTTCGTAGAGTGATCCCCATGTTCCAAGGTCGGACCAACCGAAATCTGAGGTAAGGACATATACGTTATCAGCCTTTTCCATGATTCCGTAATCGATTGATATGTTTGGACATTCAGAATAGGTCTTGTTGATAAAGAAACATTCGTCAGATGTATTGATCAGCTTTTTCCCGTTTTCGAACAGGGAATTGACGTCAGGCAGGTATTTTTCCAATGCGTTCAGAATAGCCTGTACCGACCAGACAAAAATCCCGGAATTCCAGTAAAACTCGCCCGTATCCATGAACACCTGTGCCATGGCACGATCGGGTTTTTCAGTAAAAGTTTTTACTTTGTAAAGATTGTCAAATCGGTTGAAATTCATTTTCTCGCTTACCTGTATGTAGCCGTAACCGGTTTCCGGCCGTGAGGGTTGGATTCCCAGTGTAACCAATACCTCTTTATCACCGGCAAACTGCAATCCCTTGTCAATCTCGTTGAGAAAAAGGTCCTCTTTCAGGATCAGGTGGTCGGAAGGAGAGACTACGATTTTGGCGGTCGGGCATATGCCCAGTATCTTGTAGGTGGCATAGGCGATGCAGGGCGCAGTATTTCTTCTGAGTGGCTCAAGCAAAACCTGGGATTCTTTCAGCAAAGGCAATTGTTCCATTACCAGCTCTTTGTAAATTTCGCTGGTAACAACAAAAAAATTCTCTGCGGGCATGATCCGGTTAAATCGCTCAAAAGTGAGCTGTAACAAGGTTTTTCCTATACCCAGAATGTCAATAAACTGTTTTGGTCGTTCGACTGTACTTAATGGCCAGAATCTGCTTCCAATCCCGCCAGCCATGATGACACAATAGTTCTTACAATTTCCCATGATCAGGCTATTTTGATCAAAATTAGAATAATTTTTCAAAATCCATTCAAATATCCGGCAAAACTGAACTTCAATTAGCTTCCGGCCATTATTTAAATAATTTGTACTTTTATAAAAAAATTGAATGAAGGTATTCAACGAAATCGGAAACTATTTTTTGTTGATGTATCGGGTTTTCAGCAAGCCGGAAAAGATCAGTGTTTATTGGCGTCAATTGATATTGGAAATAGAGAAACTGGGAATTCAGTCCATGGGGATCGTGGCGATTATCTCGGTGTTTATGGGGGGAATTATCACGCTTCAGCTTGTATACAACATGTCCAGTCCGTTGATGCCAGTCTATCTCATTGGACTTGGGAACCGTGATACGCTGATTCTTGAATTCTCCTGTACCATATTAAGCCTGATGCTGGCCGGGAAAGTCGGATCACACATCGCTTCCGAGATCGGCAGCATGAGAGTTACGGAACAGATTGACTCACTGGAGTTGATGGGCGTAAATTCGGCCTCTTTCCTGATCCTTCCAAAGGTAATTGCAGTTGTATTAATTAGTCCTATCCTTTTCATTGTCAGTGTATTTTGTGGAATAATCGGCGGACTTATCGCCGGACCTCTTTCCGGAGCGCTGACGGTTGCCGAATACATGGAAGGAATCAGAACCATGTTTGTCCCCTCTTATGTCACTTTTTCCATGGTCAAGACGCTGGTTTTCGGATTTTTGATAGCTACAGTTCCTGCTTACTGGGGTTATAATGTACAGGGAGGAGCACTGGAAGTAGGCCGTGCCAGTACACGTTCAGTCGTAAATACCAGTATTCTTATCCTGTTTTTCGACCTCATTCTGACTCAATTGCTATTTAAATGATTGAAATAAGAAATATAAGGAAATCGTTCGAGAACAGGGATATCATCAAAGATATTTCGACAGTTTTTGAAAAGGGGAAAACCAACCTGATTATCGGTCAGAGCGGTTCAGGGAAGACTGTATTGCTTAAATCGATCGTCAGACTGCTGGATATCGAGGAAGGGGAGATCCTTTTTGACGGAAGGGATATCAGGAAAATGAATTTCAGGGATCTCCGTATGCTCCGACAGGAGATGGGTATGGTATTCCAGGGTGGTGCGCTGTTCGACTCACTGACAGTAGCTCAAAATGTGTGCTTCCCGATGGATATGTTTGCAACCATGACTACCGGTGAAAAAAACAAGCATACCGACTTCTGCCTCGACCGGGTCAACATCAAAGGTTCACATCATCTTTACCCCTCAGAGATCTCAGGGGGGATGCGGAAAAGGGTGGCAATAGCCAGGGCCATTGCCCTTAATCCGAAATACCTGTTCTGTGATGAACCCAATTCCGGTCTCGATCCGGTTTCATCAATCCTGATTGATAACCTTATCAGGGAGATCACCGTGGAATTCGATATCACAACGTTGATCAATACACACGATATGAACTCTGTTATGGAGATCGGCGACAATATTTTGTTCCTATCCGGCGGTGAAAAAAACTGGGAGGGAAACAATACCCAGGTATTGTTCACAAGAAACAAGAAACTTAACGAATTTGTGTTTGCATCGCCTTTGTCAAAGCGAATTCGTGATTTGAAACAACAGGAGGACGACGAATGAGATACCGGATATTTTTACAAATTCTTATTTTGCTGATTATATTGGCCTGTTCAGGAGGAAATACTCCTGAAGGCGTTTTATCAAGAAAAAAAATGGTGCCGATCCTGGTTGATATCCACCTTTCAGAGGCTATCAACAACCAGAAATACAATCTCAGTATGATCAGGGACAGTCTGCCGGAAGACCTGTACCTGTCTGTCTGTAAAAAATACAATGTCGACCGGTCTGTCATAGAGAAGTCACTGGTTTGGTACGGAAAAAACACAAAGGAATATATGCCTGTTTATAATGAGGTTTTAGATGTTTTGAGTGAAATGGAGGTGAAGGCAAAAAGTGATACCGCCCGGCCGGTTCATGTAGGCGGGTTCGACCTGGATACCTCAAAAATAAAGAAAGCTCTACCCCCGCCCGCGAAACCTGATGCCGTCATTGAGTGATGCCCTTTTTGAAAATACCAATCCATGCGTAAAATTTCTGCACACCTGATCCTGGACGGCAGGGGAAACTGTTACCCGAAGGGAATCCTGACGATCGACGGGGATGGGACCATTGTGGATATCGAGGATACCAAAGGAGTTTTGAAGGAGTCGCCTGAGGTTGAATTTTACAGCGGCATGCTGGTACCGGGTTTTGTCAATGCCCATTGCCATCTCGAATTATCGCATCTGCAGCATACTTTTGCTGAACGAAGCGGGTTTGTGCCTTTTTTAAAACAGGTCGTTGAAAACAGGGCCGTTGAATCATCCGTTATCCTGAAAGCGGCTGAACGAGCCGATTTGCTGATGCACAATGGTGGTATTGTTGCCGTCGGGGATATCGCCAACGGTATTTCCACTTTTGAGGTAAAAAAAGATTCAAAAATATATTATTATACTTTCGTGGAGGGGTTGGGATTTGCTCCTTCCCGCGCTGTGAAAGCTTTCGAATGGGCGAAATATTGCGTGGAAACTGCTGAAAGTCTCGGACTGAGGGCAGCCATCGTTCCGCACGCACCCTATTCGGTCTCTGCAGACCTGTTCAAATTAATTGCAGAGGAAGCAAACCGTACCGGCTCGGTCCTCTCGGTTCACAGTCAGGAAAGCACAGGAGAGGATGATCTGTATTGTTCCGGTACCGGGGAAATGGCAGGCCACCTGCGTGACAATCTCGCTATCGACACCTCATTCTTCAGTCCTACCGGGAGAAGCGCCATTCAAAGCACATTGGAATATTTACCGCGGACAAACAGACTGATGCTGGTTCACAACCTGTTTAGCCGGCAGTCGGATATTGATTACATCAGAAGTGTGCGTGAACTTGCTAATACCTGGTTTGTACTCTGCCCGGGATCGAATCTTTACATTCAAAACCGGCTTCCCGACATCAGTCTGTTCAGGAAAAACCGGCTTCAGATCTGCCTTGGAACCGATAGCCTGGGGTCCAACCACCAGCTTTCAATCCTGGAAGAGATGAAAATCATTCAAACTGCCTGCCCGGAAGTCTCGGTCGCTGAACTCGCAAGCTGGGCCTCCTTTAACGGGGCAAATGCTTTGAATATAAGTGATTGGGCCGGATCATTTGAAGTAGGGAAGAGACCCGGAGTCAATTTGTTGACCGGAGTCGATCTGGCAGGAGTAAGACTTCTGCCCGGAACAAAAGTGAAAAAACTGTGCTAAATAGATACAACAACCTGAAAATCAGCTATGGCAACTTTTCTTTTTGATCAAACCATTTTTGGACCCGTGATCAGCAGGAGACTGGGTGTCTCTCTGGGGATCAACCTGCTTCCGAATGACTCAAAACTATGTTCCTTCGACTGTATTTATTGTGAATGCGGCTGGAATCCGGACAAGGGAAAGAACAAGGTTGTCCTGCCAACGCGTGAGGCAGTCAAATCGCTCCTCAGGCAAAAGCTCATTGAAATGAAAGGGGAATCACTGCTGCCTGATGTGATCACTTTTGCGGGAAATGGAGAACCTACGATGCATCCCGATTTCGATGCCATCATTGATGACACCATCTTGCTGAGGAATGAATTATCACCTAAATCAAAGATAGCCGTACTCTCTAATGCTACTATGCTGCACAAAACAAAGGTTGTTGAGGCATTGAAGAAAGTTGACGACAACATCCTCAAGCTTGATTCGGGCATTTTGGAAACCATCCTGTTGTTGAATAAACCTGTCGGAAAGTTTAACCTTGAGTCGCTGGTCAGCAATCTAAGCAAATTTGAAGGTTCCCTTACCATTCAGACCATGTTTTTAATGGGATCGTTTAACGGGGTACAGTTTGACAATACGACTGATGCAGAAGTTGAAAGCTGGATAACCCTGTTAAAACAGATCAAGCCTAAAGCGGTTACCATTTACTCCATCGCCAGGGATACACCGGCCGAGAATCTGATTGGGATTCCCCTGAAACAACTTCAGAAAATTGCCCGGCGGGTGGAAGATGAAACGGCAATTTCGGTGCAGGTAAGCGGGTGAAGAGGGAGAAATTGATCATTGCGGACAGAAGGAACGAATCTCAAAACAACAACAACAAGACACTTTAATACCATGCAGATAGATATCTTACAATTAACAGAAGGCGCCAAAAAAGCAAAGGGTACCACAGTAGTAATAGATGTGTTCCGGGCCTTTTCAACAGCCTGTTATCTCTTTGCGGCCGGTGCAGACCGTATCATTCCCGTAGAGCAGATCGAAGAGGCTTTGCGATTGAAAGAATTGTTCCCTGAAGCTATCCTGCTTGGTGAACGCAGGGAGCAAAAAGTCCCCGGATTTGATTTCGGCAACTCACCCACCCATATCCACAACCAGGATTTCAGGGGGAAAACCATTATCATGACCACCAGTTCAGGCACCAAAGGTCTGATGAATGCCCGGGATGCAGATGAATTGCTGAGCGGGAGTTTTGTCAACGCAGGGGCAATCATCAGGTACATCGAACACAAAAATCCCGCAACGGTAAGTTTGGTCTGTATGGGTTATGAGGGTCACAGACCAACCCAGGAAGACACTTTTCTGGCTGAATACATCAAGGCAAAATTAACAGGAAAGCAAACTGATTTCGAAGGGATGAAGACTATTTTAAGAACCGGAGATGGCGCACGGTTGCTGGATCCGGCAAACCATGAATGGTCACCTGTCACAGATTTTGATCTCTGCCTGGATCTTGACAGGTTTGATTTTGTGTTGAGGTTGGTTTCGGAGCAGGATGTAAAAGTACTTAAAGTGACTAAAGTGAACTAAAGTGAACTAAAGTGAACTAAAGTGCCTGTCCCGACCGGTTAATTTGAAGCACCCTTTTGGAGTCCAACAAATCTTTAAGTACTTTAGTCACTTTAGCTCACTTTAGTTCTCTCTTTAAAAATGAAAAAATACAACTTCGACGAAATAATTCCCCGCAAAGGAACCGACTGTGAAAAATACGATCAACTTGAAAGCCATTTCGGAAATGGCAATGCCATTCCTATGTGGGTGGCAGACAGCGATTTCAGGGTACCAGATTTTATTACGGCTGCCATCCGTTACCGTGTTGACCATGAGATATATGCCTATTCATACCGGCCCGACGGTTATTTTAATTCGATCATCAATTGGCAGAATCAGAGGCATGACTGGCAAATAGAACGGGAAATGATCCTGCCTACACAGGGAGTTGTCTCAACACTGTCATCCCTCATCATGGCATTTAGCGAAAAAGGGGATAAAATAATCATCCAGCCCCCGGTATATACGCCTTTTTTCTCCTGTGTAAAGGATAGCGGCAGAACAGTCGTGGAAAATCCGCTGACAATGGTTAACGGTCGTTATACATTTGATTTGGAGGATCTATCCCGCAAAATTGACGGTGATACCCGCATGCTGATCCTGTGCAATCCGCACAATCCGGTAGGAAGTGTCTGGACCAGGGACGAACTGGCACAATTGGGAGATATTTGCCTCAAAAACAATGTTTTGATTATTTCTGATGAAATTCATTCTGACCTGGTATTCTCCGGATTCAGGCATCTTCCCTTACCAAAAGTATCAGAAGAGCTGGCCGCCAATTGCGTGGTTTGTATGGCGCCCAGCAAAACGTTCAACATTGCCGGTCTTTCCACCTCATTTGTTATCATACCCGACAAAAAGATCAGGCAGAGATTTGATCATTTTTTGCATATGCTGCACCTTAAAAACGGCAATCTGTTCGGAAATGTAGCTTTGGAAGCGGCCTATCACCACGGAACCGACTGGGTGAACCAGCAAAATGATTACCTGGAGGCAAACCGGGATTATCTCCAGAATTTTTTCGCAACGAAAATGCCAAAAATTAAGATGGTTTTCACAGAGGCAACCTATCTGGCATGGATTGATTTTCGCGAATACGGGATGGACGAATCCGAGATGAACAGATTGCTGATCGACAGCGCAGAAGTTGTTCTAAACAAAGGATCAATATACGGAAAAGAGGGGTTGGGATATTTCAGGCTGAATTTCGCTTGTCCCCGGCAGGTTCTGGAAGAAGCGCTGGTCAGGATTGAAGCGGTGCTGTGCACTTAAATTACTTAACCCTGGTTAAAACCTGCCCCGCAAAATTCCGCAATCCATTTTTCTCTGAATCGGCAATTTGCAGCTTTTCCAAGGCTCCTATGGCATGGTCATGGTAATGTTTCATCAGCTTTCTGGTTGCCGCTGCAGCTCCAGACCTGGTAAAAATTTCCCTGACTGATTCGACTTTTTCTTTGGGATCGAAATCCGGTTTGTTCATCCATTGAAGCAGGGAACTCCGGTCATCCTGGTTACATGTTTCCAGGGCTTTAAGCAAGATATAGGTTTTTTTGTTTTCACAGATGTCTCCGCCGATTTTCTTGCCAAAAGAATTTTCCTCGCCGTAAACGTCCAGCCAGTCGTCCTGAAGCTGGAAGGCGATTCCAGCGAGTAACCCAAAATCGTAAAGCAAACTGCAGCTAAATTCATCCGCTCCGGCAATAACAGCGCCCATTTTCAGGCTACAAGCAATCAGTACAGCAGTTTTTAATTCAATCATTTTCAGGTATTCAGGAATCGTTACCTGATCTCTTTCTTCAAATTCCATGTCGTGTTGCTGGCCTTCACAAACTTCAAGTGCAGTTTTTGAAAAGAGGGAGAGCAAAGTAGAAATTTTGGCTGTATCACACTGCGTCAGGAAACGGAAGGCCATAATCGACATGGCATCGCCGCTAAGGATGGCACTGTTTTCGCCGTATCTTACATGTACCGTTGGAACACCTCTTCGGATACCGGCGTGATCCATGATGTCGTCGTGCAGGAGGGTGAAATTGTGAAAGAGCTCAATAGCAGTGGCTGCCGGGAAAACGGGCTCTATGTCAGAAGAATACAAAGAGGCCGCATGCAGCATAAGCACAGGCCTGATCCGTTTACCACCCACTTTCAGGGAATAGGCAATCGGTTCATACAATTGCACTGGGGCGGTTGACTGAATGATTTGAATCTCTTTGCGGAACTCTTTTTCAAATGATTCCAGGAGATGTTGAAAACTGAGCATCTCTTATTTAATCTCCGATTCCGTTTCAGGAACGGCTTTTTCATCGTTGATCATTTTGCAGTTGCCGATAAAACGGGCACCGGGTTCAACGGAAAGTTTACCCATGGTAAGATTTCCCTTGATGGAAGCGCCGCCTTTGAGGGAAAGCAGATCTTTGACAATAATTTCACCTGTGACAAAACCCATGATCTCGGCACTTGTACATCGGATGGTCCCTTTTATTTTTGAATCGGGTCCAACCACTACTCTGCCTTTACAATCAAGGTCACCTTCCAGGATTCCATCAATCCGGATGTCTCCGTCGGATTCAATATTACCTTTTATTTTAGTGTCCTGAGCTATGGTATTCAGGGCTTTAACTTCACTAATGATAGGTTTTGACATGTTTGAGATTTTTGATCTGACATAAAATGACCATGAAGATAGTCATTTGCAATGATTTATCAGCAAAATTTGCCAACAAAAAAATCCCTTGCGGGATTCTTTAGATTTTTGGAGAAATGAATAATCGTTGATTAGTCAGATGCGACAATTAGACAGCCGCGCTTTTCTCGATAGCCAATTTGCCTCTGTAATAACCGCATTCGCCGCAAACGGTATGATATTTTACCGCTGCACCGCAATTTGAACAGGATGAAATCTGAACAGGTATTGCTTTGTCGTGAGTCCTGCGCTTATCTCTTCTTGTGCTGGAATGTTTGTGCTTAGGATGTGCCATTTTTAATAAACTTTATTTTAATTACCACTAAATTTTTTTAACTCTTTCCATCTGGGGTCACCCGGTTCATCCAAAGTATCGCTGTGGTATCTCAGCTCATCCAGTTTTTTTAACATAACCGGATCACACAAGCTTTCTCCATCTTCTCCATCAGGATGAATTCTCCGGATGGGCAAACTTAAAATGACGAATTCATAGATATACTGTGAGATTTCAACCTGAAAATCAGTGGGATGAAGATAAATCAATTCGGCTTCATCCTCGACATATTTTTCACTGAATTTGACCAACAGTTCTCTTGTACTCTCAATGGGATAATTAAAATTTTCCAGGCAACGGTCGCAGATTAACGCTGCTGTTCCGCTGATCGAAAAAGATAATCTCAGGTAAGTCGAACGTTTCTCAAGTTCTACCTGAACTTTCAAATCACCTTTCTCAACTTCCGATGTTTCAAATTCGGCGAAGAAGCGATCATTGACGGTAAAATCAAATTGATGCTTCCCCTCACTCAATCCCGAAAAGGGAAGGGTGTATTGCGAAAGGTAGTTCATAATTATCCTACTTAAAAAGCTTGGCAAAGGTAAATAAAAATATTATACAATGCAGGAAATGATTTTTTTTAATCAAAGGAAGATTTGGTAGGAAAATTGTTGACTGGATGACTGGATGACAGGATGTCTTCGGGAGTGCAATTTTAAATTTAAGGTCTGAAAAAGGTCAATCCAAAGAGAAAATTAATGTTGGGATTTGAATACAACTGATGCGGGATCGGGTCTCCCGGTCTCCAAGTCCCCTGGTCTCCCGGTCTCTCCGTCTCTCCGTCTCTCCGTCAACTTCCTTACTGTCCGGCAGATCCCTTCCGCATCAAATCCGCATTCGTGGTAAAGTTCTTCCTGGGTTCCCTGTTCGACAAAACGGTCCGGGACGCCAAGCCTGACCAAACTTATCTTTAATCCGGCGGAGGCAAAATACTCCAGGACCGCACTGCCAAATCCGCCGTCGATTAATCCGTCTTCAATGGTAATGATATGATCGAAACCGGCAGCAACTTCATCCAGTATTTCCTTGTCGATTGGTTTGACGAACCTCATGTCATAATGGGCCGGGAAAATATTTTCGGTGGCCAGTATTTTTCTTGCTTCGGTTACAAAGTTACCGGGATGTCCGATGGAAAGGATTGCCACCGAGTCACCGTCTGCCATTTTCCGGCCTTTCCCTACCGGAATTTCGGAATATTCGGTATTCCACTCCCTGTGCATGCCGTTCCCGCGCGGATAACGGATGGAGAATGGTCCCTTGCCGGGAAGTTGTGCAGTATACATTAAGTCGCGGAGTTCCAGCTCATCCATAGGAGCAGAAACGGTCATGTTGGGGATATTCCGCATAAAGGCCAAATCGAATATCCCATGGTGGGTGGCGCCGTCTGCGCCTACCAGACCTCCGCGGTCCATGCAGAAAACGACATTCAGTTTTTGGAGTGCAACATCGTGAATGATCTGGTCGTAACTTCTTTGCATGAAAGAAGAATAGATGTTGACGAACGGGATCTTTCCGGATACCGCCATTCCTGCGGCAAAAGTTACTGCATGGGGTTCGGCAATACCGACATCAAAAGCCCTTTCGGGCATTGCCTCCATCATGATGTTCATGGAACAGCCACTGGGCATGGCAGGAGTTACACCTACAATATTTTTGTTTTTTACGGCCAGATCGAGCAAGGTTTGTCCGAATACATTCTGGTATTTGGCAATTTTCGGATTGGATTCGGGTTCGTTGTATATTTCTCCGGTTAGCGCATCAAATTTACCCGGTGCATGCCATTTGGTCGCATCATTCTCAGCAGGAGTAAATCCTTTGCCCTTTTTGGTAAGTACATGAAGAAGTTTTGGGCCGGGAATCTCTTTCAGATCATTGAGAATCCTGGTAAGGCCTACTACATTATGTCCGTCAACAGGGCCAAAATAGCGAAATCCGAGCGCCTCAAAAAGGTTGCTTTCGTCAAAAACAATTGATTTTACCGCATGCTGGTGTTTTCGCACCAAATTCATCATGTTGCGGCCCGCTTTTTTGAAATGCTTGAGCACATTCCATACACCCGACCTCAGCCGGTTGTAGGCTTTCGATGTCTGCATCCTGACGAAATACCGCGCAATTCCTCCTACATTCGCATCGATCGACATGTTGTTATCGTTCAGGATGACCAGGATATCTGCATTGGCACCACCGGCATTGTTCAATCCCTCGAAAGCCATTCCGCCGGTCATCGAACCGTCGCCTATAATGGCTACAACCTTCCGGTCTTTATCGCCGTCCAGTCCGGCTGCAATAGAAATTCCAAGTGCAGCGGATATGGAGGTGGAAGAGTGCCCTACGCCGAATGCATCGTATTCGCTCTCCGACATATTGGGGAAACCGCTGATTCCTTTGTATCTCCGGTTGGTGTGGAACTGTTTTCTCCTGCCAGTCAGTATTTTGTGTCCGTAGGCCTGGTGTCCGACATCCCAGATCAGTTTATCGTACGGAGCATTGTAGACATAATGCAATGCAACTGTCAGCTCCACAACACCCATACTGGCGCCAAAATGACCGGGATTGCAGGATGCTTCACTGATGATAAGTTCCCGCAATTCGGCGCATACTTTAGGCAAATCCTTTTCTTTGACTTTTTTCAGATCAGACGGGTAGTCAATATTTTCGAGCAAATTGGCCATTAAGACGGAACTAAAGTAGTATTCCTAAAATTGATTTTCTTTAATGGAGCAAAGATAGTCTTAATTCAATTATTTAGTAGACCAGGCTGATTTTAGGGCATGCACTTCCAATGATTCGACAAAAAGTTCTCCTCCCTGGGTATAAAGAATCATTTCATCCTCTTTCTGTACGGGTGAAAAGCAGGTGCTTATTCCCATTTCGCCATTGTTGGCTAAAATTTCGATGGAAGATCTGTCGAGCAGTATTTCCAGTACAATTTTCCCGCCAACAGGTTCAAGGGCCATTTTAACGCCATTTACCTCCAGGATTTTTTTTGCCGTATCGTAATGAATATCAGTACCGCTGGCCTGTTTTCCGTTTCGGACAATGATCCCGAAATTATCTGATGTTTTTGGGAGCAATACAGTTTTGATGTAGACAGCATCCCCCTTGAGCCCGCTCAAAAGGTTGCCTTTGATGCCGGGTATCAGGTTCTTGTCTTTCTTCTGCAGATCATGATCGTACAAAGTTGAAATGGATGCGATGGGTTTTCTGCACAGGACAGGTCCTTTAATTGTCGACCTGAGTGTTACTTCCATCGGAAAACTCATCTGGCCATTGAAAGGCATTTCAGGGAATTCTCCGCCTCTCATCCAGGCAATCTGAATGACCTTTCCGTCAGGAGCATTTGAAAGGGTTTGGGCGGCAAAGAAATTTTTACCCCAATCGAGTTTCTTTATTTCGGTTTCAGGTTTAAAAGTTAATCCATCAAATGTTCCGATTCTGTAATCGCCCTCGCCGCTTAAAATTACCCATTTCTTTTCGGCGGGTTTCCCTTCAAAGGCGATTTCAAAAAGATCCGGACTCTCACCGGTCTCTTCCAGCGAACTGCGGTATTCCCATTTTAGCAGATCGGAGGAGGTATAAATGGAGATTCCTGTGTTTTTGGCCGCTTCACCTTTTCCCCGGTATAATGCCAGTATCCATTTCCCGGTAGGTGCATGGTAAAATACTTTGGGATCCTGGGTCTCTTTCCCCGGATTGGCGATAATCGGATTTTTGGCATATTTGGTCCAGGTGCTCCCTTTGTCAGTGCTGAAGGCCAGATTCTGGTTTCCTTCACTGTCTGAATAGAAAATCAGCATCGGCTTTTCACCTTGTTGCTGCAAACCTGATACATTGAGCGAGTCGATCACGGCACTGCCTGTCATCGGACGACAGGAGGCGACATCGTTGGCCTTTTCGTCGGGAATGAAGGCAAAGGGCAGGTGCCGCCAGTGAATAAGGTCCGTGCTTACTGCATGACCAAGCTTATTGTGCAGAATTTTATTGTTGATAGCAACGTTCTGATAGAACAGATGATATTCTCCGCGGAAAAAGACAAATCCGCCGGATTCAAACAACCAGTCTTTCTCTGGCGAAAAATGATACTGCGGCCGGTATTTCTCGTTGTAATATTTACTGTCGGTCTTTGCCGAAATAAGTACAAACAGGAGAAGCAGTGAATATATTGTGTTCTTCATACTTTTAGGGAATTATGAATCATTAGGATTCCATATGGTTTTTTTCAAATATACTGTTTAAACGAAAACATTCTGCCCGGCCAAATAATAATTCTCGCTTTCTATTTAAATAGTAATTTTGCCCGGAGAAGTGCCTGGAGTGCCTGGAGTACTTAGAGTGCCTAAAGTTATGGACCCGAACAAATCCACCCTGTGGCGCAAGTACTTTTGGCACTCCAGGCACTCTAAGTACTTTAGGCACTTTTTAAATAATATTTTGAATGACTGATAAAATAGAAATAATGGCTCCGGTTGGTTCTTATGAATCACTGATGGCAGCCATACAGGCCGGAGCAGGCTCGGTTTACTTCGGCGTGGAGCACTTAAATATGAGGGCGCGGTCGGCCAATAATTTTACACTGGAAGACCTGAAAGAGATATGCAGGCGGGCCGGCAAAGCCGGCGTTAAAACCTATCTCACCGTCAATACAGTTGTTTTTGACGAGGAGGCTGAAACGGTGAAACGGATTATCCAGGCAGCCAAAGAGGCCGGAGTCTCTGCTGTCATTGCCTCCGACCTTGCGGTCATTCAGACCTGCCGGGCAATCGGCATGGAGGTGCATATTTCAACTCAGCTCAATATCACCAATTACGAAACAGTGAAATTCTATGCCCTGTTCGCCGATGTAATGGTTCTGGCCCGGGAGATGAACATCGGACGGATTTGGGAAATTTCCAAAAAGATAAAAGAAGACAACCTCCGCGGACCAGGAGGAGAATTGATCCGGCTGGAGATGTTTGTCCACGGTGCCTTGTGCATGGCAACTTCCGGTAAATGTTACCTCTCTCTTCACGAAATGAATTCTTCTGCCAACAGGGGATCGTGCATGCAGAGCTGCCGTCGTGCCTATACGGTCACCGACAAGGAAACAGGGGCCGAATTGGAGATAGACAATGAGTACATCATGTCGCCCAAAGACCTGAAAACCATTCATTTTCTCAATAAAATACTGGATGCAGGCGTTACCGTGCTAAAAATTGAGGGACGTGCCAGAAGCGCGGATTATGTAAAATGTGTCGTGGAATGTTACCACGAAGCGGCCCAGGCTTATCTTGACGGAACTTTTAATGCAGAGAAAATAGCCGGTTGGGACAGCAGGCTTGAAACTGTTTTCAACCGCGGATTCTGGGATGGTTATTACCTTGGTCAGCGGTTGGGCGAGTGGAGCGGAAACTACGGATCACTGGCAACAAAAAGAAGGGTCTACCTGGGGAAAGTCACCAATTTCTTCACAAACATCAGTGTCGGCGAGATTAAACTTGAAACGGGCTCATTGAAGCCCGGAGATGAAATAATGATCACCGGACCCAGCAGTGGTGTCATGCAAGCCCTTGTGGAAGAGGTGTGGGTAGAAATGCAGCCTGTTGAGGAAGCCCTAAAAGGCAGCTATTGTTCCGTAACTGTGCCGTCAAAAGTGAGGAGATCCGACAAAGTGTACAAAATTGTTGATGCTTCTCAGGTGAAATCCCAATAGGACAGTCCGCTGCGGCTTTCTGGAATAATCGGTACATGCCTGATATTCCTTGTTAAAATGCTATTTTTACCCAAAAGAATAGTAGAAATGACCATGGGGAAACGACTGTTGATTTTTATTACTGTCCTTTTGATTGCGGGGATTGTAACCGGTTGGTATTTCTTTGCCCGCGAATCAAGGTATTTTGGAACCTCTCCGCTAAGAGCTGTTCCCGTAGATGCACCCTTTTTTGTACGTATCCGTAATCTTGGCGACTTTGCCGCTAAAACAGTGAAAAACGGCAGCTGGCAGTCTCTGTGCACTGTTCCTGAAATATCGGGATTTTACCGTGATTTTGTCTTTATTGATTCTTTGATCCGCCAAAATAATGAATACGGAAACTTTCTCAGGAAGAAAGAGTTGATTATGGTCCCTATGGACAGTTCGAAGCTTTTCCTGCTCGAGATCGGCAGCATCCCCGAGAAAAACAGCACCAATACAATAATCAGGAATTATTTTCAATCCAGGAATATTATCGCCACAGGATTAAATTATAAAGATGCTGAAATTCAACAGTACGAATGGACTGAAAAAGGAGAGCTGAGAAGGATCCTGATTACATTCTACAAAGGGATGCTGATGATCGGCGATGAAGCCATGCACATCCAAAAGGCTTTGGAACAAATGGAGCATCCGTCGGTTTTGGAAGATTCCGGCTACCTGATGATTGATAAAAATACCACGGAGAATTCCAACCTCAACATTTATTTCAACCACAAGACTTTACCTGCCTGGTTATCAAGATTTTATGCCGATTCAACATCTGCAGGCCTCCTGCAGCATGATTACGCCAAATGGACCGAAGTCGATGTCATTCAAAAGGAATATCAGCTGCTTATCAATGGCTTTACTGTAACCGATACTACCCGGGCCTATTACCTTGATATATACAGGCACCAAAAACCACTGGCATGCACACTCCAACAATTGATGCCTTCATTCACTACTTATTTTGCAGATCTGAACCTTTCTGACCCGGTCCGGTACCTTGAAGATTATAAGAACTATCTCCAAAAAAAGGGGGGATCAGATCAGTCCGGGGAACTGCTTTCCAGCCTGTCAAAAGAGCTAAAGCTGGACGTCCGGCAGTATTTAAGCGAAAACTGGACTGGTGAAGCTGCGGCTGTTTTTACCACCACCAACATGGATAATCAATCTGATAACCGGTATCTGCTGGTTAAAGTTAAAAAGGGGATGAACGACCCAATGGGAACAGCCCTCAAAAAAAGGTTTGCTGCCGGCAAAAGCAACCTGACTGACTCCGAATCTGCTGATGCAGGCAGGGATAATATATATGAAATGCCCTGCGGGAAATTCGGAAATTTATTGGCAGAAAGCTCTTTCGGATCCGTACAGACAAAATGGATAACAGTGGGTGACGGATTTCTTTTAATGGGAGCATCACCCGGTTCACTCAGAAGATACCTGGCGTCACTGAGGAACAACGAACTTTTAGCCGTGAAATCCTCATATATAAAGTTAACCTCCGGATTGGCGAGATCCTCGAATTTCTATGTGTGGTGTGATCCCGGACAAACACTCCCGTTCTTTGAACAGGTGATCAAACCTGAACCTTTTCTGCGGCTTAAGGATGTAGCAAAGGTTCTTGGGAGAGTCGAAAATATTGCGTGGCAATGGGGTTATGAAAAGGGAATGGTTTACAATACGGCCTGTATAAATGTTAATCCTTCGGCAGTCCAGACACAGGTTCCCTTCTGGAAGTATCCGCTAAAAACAAAATTGAGGAATAAACCCGTTTTTGTTCGCTTTTCAGATAGAAGCACGGCAAAAGAACTTGTATTCCAGGATATAGACAATAACCTGACCGATATTGACAGGGACGGGATTGAACGATGGAAAATCAGACTGGAAGCTCCTGTTATCGGTGAGATTAAAATAGTTGACTTTTTTAAAAACGGAGAATTCCAGTTGCTTTTTAATACCAGCGACGCCATTCACCTGGTCAACCGGCATGGAACTGAAATCAGGAACTTTCCTGTCAGGCTCAAATCGGGAGCAACCAATGAAATCTCGGTCTTTGATTATGACGGCAAGAAAGATTACAGGTATCTGGTTGCCTGCCGCGACCGCAAGGTCTATAATTTTGATAAATACGGGAAACCTGTTACGGGATGGCAGGCAAAGGCCACTCCGACCAATGTAGAAAAGCCGGTCAGGCATTTCAGGGTAGGATCCAGGGATTACATCGTTTTTTCAGATCGCAACCACACCTATGTGCTTGACAGGCAGGGAAAGGAAAGGGTGAAATTTGCCGATGATTTTGTCCACTCCGGAAACAAAATCTCTTTGATTAAAAGAAAAGACGGTTCTTCCTGCATGGTCACTACTGATGAACAAGGGAAAATCCGGGTGCTTGGTTTTGATGGTTCCATGAAGAAGATAAGCGCAGGAAATTTCTCTTCCAGTCACAACTTCATGCCTATGTCAACCGGTGGGGAAAATGTTTTTCTGTTTCTGGATAAACATATGATTTCCGCGTATGATTTTTCAGGCAAACTGGTCTTCTCAAATCCTGTTAAGGGATTATCTGATGAATCCGCGACGCTTTCTGCTGATGTAAGCGGGGAATTTATTGAATTATACCAGTTTACAGCAAACAGATCAACCCTTTTGAGAAAAGATGGCTCAGTATTTGATACAAATCTCCCCGATGGGTATACGCTGTTAACTGTCGGATCATTTGATGATAAATCCGGGGCATCCAACGTTTTGTCCTCCGATTCTGCTGGTTTCTTATCCAACTTTCAAATGATCTTAAAATGAAGAATATAGGCGCTTTCTTTCTGGTTTGGACGATGGCTCTGGTAATGATGTCCTGCAATCTGTCAGATTTCGGGACCAATAACCTGCTTCCGGCAACTGGTCTGAATCCGGTTCTCTATCGTCCGTTTACAAACGGAACTTATGCTGTTAAAGATTATACGGTTTTTCCGGAGATGGGAATGACTCCCGTAAAATCAGATTCGTTGAATTTTAAAGGCATTAACTATCCACTGAACGGGATGACCTTTAACACTTCAGCATCTGATTCAATGGTGGTGATCATCAAAACAGTCAACGAAACACCTATGAAATATCGGTATTGGTTGACCTATGAAGGCAAAGTGATTGATTCGGGAAGTAAATTACTGGGAGCGGCTATTGTTAATGCCAAAGGCGATATCCTTGAAGCTTCGCAAGACTCCATCGAATACAAGCTGAATACAAAAGAGGTAACTGATCTTGGGGCGGCGACACAGATTGATCTTGCCATTACGCTTTATAAGCCCGGAACCCCGGTCATCGCCAATGTTTTAAAAGCTTCTCAAATCTCTTTCAGGATTGGTTTCAGGGCGCCCGTTAATCTGCTAAAGATTAAATAATGCAAAAGGTCGTCCGACATATCATCTTTGCATTCTTTTTTCTTCTCGGGAGTTACAGCAGTAAAGCCCAGCCGGATACCTTTTATTTCTTGAAGGGCGTTCCCCAAACCAAGGACTTAAATCCAGCCAGACCCGGGATAGCTCGGGGATTTTACTTCAGCATTCCGCTGTTTTCCAAACTGGATCTTTCCGCAAACACCAATAACTGGAGTTTCAGCGATCTGATTCACCAGGGGAGTGGTGACCAGGCGGATTTCAAGGTTTATGATTTTCAAAAACTTCTCTCATCACTCGACAAAAACAACTTTGTGAACGAGTCTGCTGCTTTAACATTGCTCGAATTCGGATTGAAAAGAGGGAACAATTTCTACGCCTTTTCCTGGACTGAACACGAGTTTGCCGAACCATTTTTTACCAGGAGTCTTGCGAATCTAATCTATTACGGCAATGCACAATATATTGGAAGCACCTATCAGACAGGGTATTTTGGTGTTGGAGCGCAGCACTACCGCGACTTTTCCCTCACCTTCGCCAGGGATCTTACCAGGAAAATCAGCGTGGGCATCACTGCGAAATTGCTTTTTGGAATGGCTGCTGTAAAAACATCCGGCATTAATATCGTTGCGGGGATGCCAATAGATGGAGATCAGATTAATCTGGCCGCTTCAGGTCAGATGTTTATGTCGGCGCCGGTTCAATTGAAACTAATAAATGACTCCAGCGGATACAAGCTGTTTTCGAAAGATAATTTTGAAACCAACAGCTATCTTTCCAATTTTGCCAACCCCGGGTTAGCGGTAGACCTGGGTTTCTCATCCAGGATCAACGAACAACTTGAGTTCTCAATAAGTCTTACAGATCTCGGGTTTATCTCATGGGAAAATGACATTAATATGTTCACCGAAAACGGCAGCTTTTTGTTCCGGGGAGTGAACCTGAATACCCCGACAGCAACCAACAAGCCTCCTGTTGTTACAGATGTTGCGAGTCTTTTTATACCTTTGCGGGACAGCTTGCGCGTTCCTTTTTTACCGGTTCAGACCAATACCGGATTCACTACCCTGTTACCGGTAAAGCTTTACGTAGCAGGAGAATACAGTCTTAGTAAAGATGTAACGCTCGGTGCGGTTGGCCGGATAAGGATGTTCAACAATATGCTGCACACTTCCTTAACTGCTTCAGTCAATGCTGCTCTTTCCTCAAATTTCTCGGTTTCCGCCGGCTATTCAGTTATGGAATCGACCTTCAACAACCTGGGTCTCGCAGCTGCCTTCCGGATTGGAAGTTTTCAGCTTTATGCCGCATCAGATAATTTGTTTTCATTTTTTTCGCCGGCAACAGCAAGTAACGCAAACCTGAGAGTCGGGGTCAATCTTATTTTCCGCGATGATGTCAAACCTGGCAGAACCAATTCCAACAGGCGTTCTGTAAGAAACCCCCCGGGTTGTCCGTTGTAAATGAGTTGACCTCAAAAAAAATACTATTTTTGTGCTGTTGCAATTTTTTAAGTTATGATTCTCTTTGTAATTTTAAATATCGGGACTTTTTTTGACACACTTTTAATCCTGCTGCTGGTTTATTACGGCTTCAGGTTTTTCCTCAGGTATTTCGGACCAAGGGTCGTCGAAAAAGCTGCTGATAAGATCTACCGGGATCTCAAAGCCCAGGAGGAAGCAAGAAGAAGACCGGAATCCTCCTCTCCCGGAAATATTACCGTTGAACGAACCGACCGGAAAGAGAAATTCTATCGGCGGAACGATGGTGAATATGTAGATTTTGAAGAGGTTAAAAAATAGTCGCGAAGGCAGGAACTGCCGCAAAATCCTTTCAGTTAAATATCAGTTACAACAAATTTCAATATGAACCAGGAAGATCTTTTTAAAAAGCTGATCGCACACAGCAAGGAATACGGATTCATTTTCCCATCCAGCGAAATCTATGATGGACTCGGCGCCGTGTATGATTATGGCCAGAATGGAGTGGAACTGAAAAACAACATCAAAAAATACTGGTGGGATTCTATGATTCTGCTCAACGAAAATATTGTAGGCATTGACTCTGCCATTTTTATGCATCCCACCATCTGGAAGGCTTCCGGTCACGTTGATGCTTTTAACGATCCGTTGATTGACAACAAAGATTCCAAGAAAAGATACCGTGCCGATGTCCTCATCGAAGAGGAACTGGCAAAAATTGAAGGGAAAATTGACAAAGAGGTTGAAAAAGCGAAAGGCCGTTTCGGAGCATCTTTTGATGAGAAAATCTTCAGGGAGACCAATCCGAGGGTGCTGGAGAATCAACAAAAATGGGAAGCCCTTCACAAACGGTTTGCTGAGGCGCTGAACAATTCCGATTTGGCAGAATTAAAGCAAATCATCGAGGACAACGAAATTGTCTGTCCGGTATCAGGCACAAGAAACTGGACAGAAGTTCGTCAGTTTAACCTGATGTTCTCTACCGAGATGGGTTCAACTGCCGACAGCAGCCTGAAAATTTACCTGCGTCCGGAAACGGCACAGGGCATTTTTGTCAATTACCTCAATGTGCAGAAAACCGGCCGGATGAAGATTCCTTTCGGTATCGCCCAAATCGGGAAAGCCTTCAGGAATGAGATTGTTGCCCGTCAGTTTATCTTCCGGATGCGTGAATTTGAGCAGATGGAGATGCAGTTTTTTGTTCGCCCCGGTACGGAACTCAACTGGTTCGGAAAATGGAAAGAGACACGCATCAACTGGCACAAAGCGCTTGGATTCGGCGAATCCAACTACCGATTTCATGAACACGAGAAACTGGCCCATTATGCCAATGCAGCTGTCGATATTGAATTCAAATTTCCGTTTGGATTTAAGGAAGTCGAGGGAATTCATTCGCGGACCGATTTCGACCTTTCCCAGCACCAGAAATTTTCGGGCAAAAAAATACAGTATTTTGATCCCGAACTGAATGAGTCTTATGTCCCTTATGTGGTAGAAACCTCCATCGGCGTCGACAGGATGTTTCTCCAGATACTTTCTGCATCCTATTCCGAAGAAGAAATCGATGCCGGCGACGGCAAGAAGGATATACGCGTCGTGCTTAGGTTACCAGCGCCGCTTGCTCCGGTCAAACTGGCGGTCATGCCTTTGATCAAGAAGGACGGACTTCCGGAAAAGGCGCGTGAGATCATTGATGAGCTGAAGTTTGAATTCTATTGCCAGTACGACGAAAAAGATTCGATCGGGAAACGTTACAGACGCCAGGATGCCATAGGCACGCCGTTCTGCGTTACGGTGGATCATCAGACCATGGACGACAACACGGTCACCATCCGCTACCGCGATACCATGGAACAGGAGCGTGTGGCAATTGATGAGGTGAAATCAATTATTGCCGGCAAAGTCAATCTGAAACGATTGTTCGAAAAGCTGATGTAAAGGTAAATAGAAAGGATAAAGGAGAAAGGATAAAGTGCCGGACTCAAGAAATTGAAACAATTATTCAGCTTTTCTTTGATTAGAAAATTGAATTAACAGGTTTGCTCAAATGCCACTTTATCCTTTATCCTTTATCCTTTCGACGGAACTACTTGCTTATTTCTTCTTCCAGCAACTTTACTACTTCCGGAGCGGCTTTCAGGCTTTCTGCTTCAGAAGTTATTTTTTTCATGTATTTAATGACCTTGTCTTTGCCGACAACCATCAAAACACCCGCCCCATTGCAGTCGCCAAGTCCGAACGCTTTAGGCACGATAAGATTTTCATCCAGCATAATTACAGAACCTGCAAATTGTTTTTCTTTTTGTCTGGCTTTCATCCTAATTCCAGCATTCGGAATCCATGTATCTTTACAGTTGGCAATGCCAATTCCCTGGTAGAGTTTGTCATCAAATTTTTTAGCCTTAACAGCTTCCGAAAGCTTGTCGTTGATATCTTTTACATCCGGATCGGTGTACTGAATCAGCAGAACTTTCTCACCGACGAAAGGGATCGCCTTGGGCTCATTGTTCGCGTCAGAGATCATCAGTGAGCTAAAGGTCTTTCCGACTACCCCTTCGCCCTGAGCTTTTACTGCAGAAGGAAGTAGGTAAAAACAGCAAAGCAGGCCGGCAAAAAGAGTGATACGGTTCAGTTTAATCATTTGATTTGTTCTCATTGTTCTCATTGTTCTCATTTTTAATCTTTTTATAGGATTGCATCCTGATAACTTGTTATCTCATGTCTTATATCTCATGTCTCATGCTTTTCCAGTCATCTTTTCAAAGATTTCTCTTTGCTCGATCAGCGCTTTTACTTTGTCGGCAGGATCGGTGCGGCATTCCAGCAAAATCCATCCTTCGTAATTGTCCTTTTTGAACAGATTCATCAAATCCTGGTAAGGATAGGTCGTATCGTTCAATTCGCGGACGTGGCAGATATCTCCGAATCTGGCTTTCACCATATCGAAATTGGCTTCAAGTCCGCCGCCGTTCAAATCCTGGGCATTGCAATTCCAGCAGACGGTTGCATTGGGATGTGAAGCCACATCCATAATTGCTTTGATGTTAGTCAGTTCCTGTGTTTCGTTGCCGTGTACTTCAAGCCGCAGAATCTGGCCCATATCGGCACCGTATTTGGCCAATTCGTTCAACGACTTTCCAATCTGTTCAATTGTTTTTTCATGGGGCACTCCTGGCCTGAACTGATTTGGCTTCACTTTTACCCCCAGACCGCCAATATCGCGGCTCAGTTGGAAGAAGGCCTTGGTTTGCTCGATGGATTCCCTCAATTTTTCAGGTTCAACATAATCGTACTGCTGGTTGGTCCCCATACCGATAATCTGAACCGGACTGTCCTTGAATTTCTTTTTGACAACA
Organism: Bacteroidales bacterium; assembly: GCA_038323575.1. Taxonomy (GTDB): domain Bacteria; phylum Bacteroidota; class Bacteroidia; order Bacteroidales; family Prolixibacteraceae; genus CAINVV01. The sequence continues at coordinate 32,318 of JBBQHB010000021.1, forward strand.
AGGCGCTCCTCTTTGGTCAAAGCAGGACTTACCTTGTGGGCATGCTCAACCCTTAGTTCAACGCCATGGATTCCTGAGGCCGTCAGGTTTTTGATTAAAGTATCCTGATCCCAGTCTTTTCCCCACAAGTAGGTTACGAACCCAAGTTTCATTCCTCCCTTTTTACTTTTCCCAAAGGCAAGTTGCCCGGTTGGTAAGACCATTGCGCCTGTTAGTATTCCCAGGTTCTTTAAAAAAATTCTTCTGCCTTCCTCCTGATAATTTTTCATTTTTTTTTCGGTAATAAGTTAAACGTGTTTATTGTTTTATGATTGAGCTGTCAGATCTTAAGTTCACAAACTTAACGAATAAATTAATACTGATCAGCAAAAGAGATTTTCGAAGAGAGACATCATCGGGTGTCTCTCTTTTTTCAGGTATTCCCCTGCTACCAAAAGATCCAGGGGATAAGTAATTTTGAGGTTTTCAGTATTTCCGGTGACCAGCATCACCTGATTTCCGGTTTTTTCTACCACAGATGCATCATCTGTAAATGAAGCATTCCACTCCTGCTTGTAAGCTTCTTTCAGCATGGAGGTTCGAAAAATTTGAGGTGTCTGGACAGCGTAGTAGACGGCTCTGTCTACCGTTTTTGAATTTTCCATGGTTCCGGTTCTCAGGGTCTCGTTGACCGGGAGAACAGGAATAGCAGCGCCGCTTTGTGCCGCCTGTTTAAAACACCGGTCGATAGTATCCTGGGAAACAAGCGGACGAACACCATCATGTACCGCAACCAGACCAGAATTGCCAATCATTTCAAGACCGTTTTTGACAGAAAGGAAGCGGGTATTCCCTCCTTTTATCACCTGATGAGGGTGGTTGAAGGCATATTTTATACACAACTCCTTCCAGAAACTGATTTGATATTCCGGTAATACCACCACCACCGAGATGGCCGGATCATAAACAATAAAACAGGAAATGGTCCACATCAGTACCGGGCGGTTTTCCAACAGAATAAACTGTTTGGGAATCTCACTTTCCATCCTGGTTCCACTTCCTCCGGCAACGATGATAACGCTTTTTTTCATGGAATAAAGAAATTAACCTGTTGATAAGATTGTTCAGAGCAGCGAATTCCAAAATCGAAACTCCAAAATCGAAAATTAAAGCAGGCAGCTAGAAACTTACCATTACAAAAATAGCTATCCCTACGCAAATAGCTTTACGCTTTTAATTATTTTTGAAGAACACTTAAGCATAATGGATCATGGACGAAATTCTGCAATTTTTGAAAGAGCTCGATGCCAACAACCAAAGGGATTGGTTCGACGTCAACCGCATTCGTTATGAAAAAACAAAAAAGGACTTTCTCTCATTAACTGCCTGGTTGACTGATGAAATCAGGAAATTTGATACGGAAGTCCCATTGTTAAAACCCAAAGATTGCATGTTCCGTATATTCAGGGATGTCCGGTTTTCGAACGATAAGCGCCCCTACAAAACCAATTACGGCAGTTACATTGCAAGGGGCGGCAGAAAATCGGGATTTGCCGGCTACTACTTTCACCTGCAACCGGGAGCGTGTTTTATTGCCGGCGGCAACTACATGCCTCAGCCCGAACAACTTCAGGCCATCAGGCAGGAAATCTATTACCATCCGCAAGATTACCTCAACCTGCTAACGAAAGAACCGTTTAAATCGACATTCGACCAGCACTATTCGGATGCCTTAAAAACAGCCCCCAAGGGATATCCAAAAGATTGGGAGCATGTTGGTCTTATCAAAAACCGCTCCTACGGTTTCGGACATCATTTGAGTGAAGAAGAGGTACTTAGTCCGGATTTCCCGGAAATATGTGTCAGATATTTTAAGATCATCTACCCGATGAACCTATTTTTTAACAGGGCAATTGACGAAAATATCAGCGGATAATCTGTATTTTTGACGCTTTTATTGTTCAACTTAATGCATATATGATGAAGAAAATACTTTTACTTCTGTTGATTTTTGTTTCAGTTTCAGCGCTCAAGGCACAAAATGTGCAGTTGCACTATAATTTAGGGGATAACCAGAAATTTCTGTGGACACATGTCGAAATGTTCAAGCCAGACAAATTCGGCAGCAGCTTCTTTTTTATCGACATGAATTACGGTGAAGCAGGAATGCATGGTGTAACCATGGCATATTGGGAGATCGCCAGGGCAATTAAATTTTGGGATAGTCCTTTTGCGCTTCACGCTGAGTTTAACGGCGGTTTCGGACAGTTCAAAAATCCGACGCCACCTAACGGAGCCTATCAGATCAACAACGCGTGGCTTTTTGGAGGTGAGTATACCTGGAATACGAAAGATTTTTCGAAAATTTTCACGCTTGAATTGTTGTACAAAACGATTCAGGACAAAAACAGTGCAGCCTTTCAGATCACCGGTGTTTGGGCCATACAGATGCTAAAAAACAAAGTTACTTTTTCCGGTTTTGCTGACTTCTGGAGGGAAGATAATTCATTCTTCGGAACCACAGCTAAGACCCAATATGTTTTTCTTACCAAACCGCAACTGTGGTACAATTTCAACAGTCATCTTTCTGCAGGAACTGAATTTGATATCAGTTCAAATTTCTCCGGACACAAAGGTTCGATGGTAAATCCAAACCTATCAGCAAAGTGGGCCTTTTAGCAAAATATAAACAAGATGTTGGAAAAATACTTTAAGCTATCTGAAAACAAGACGAATGTAAGGACAGAGATCATTGCAGGTATAACCACCTTCATGACCATGGCCTATATTCTTTTTCTCAATCCGAACATCCTTGCCTCCACAGGTATGGATAAAAATGCTGTATTTTTTGCTACCGCGATTTCTGCGGGCTTCGTCACCATCGCCATGGGTTTGGTAGCGAACTTCCCGATTGCGTTGGCACCAGGTATGGGTCTGAATGCGCTGTTTGCAACCGTTGCGTTGGCTGGTATAGGAATGCCCTGGAGGGTGGCACTCGGTGCGGTGTTTATCTCGGGTATTATCTTTATCATTCTGACCATTACCAAAATTCGGCAGATACTCGTTGTTGCAGTGCCTAATTCGTTGAAAAGGGCGATCACGGTAGGTATAGGGCTTTTCATCACCATTATTGGTTTAAAGCTCTCTGAAATTATGGTTGTCGGAACAAGCCTGATTCCTCCTACTGTTGAGGCAGTTGGTAAATCAGGCGGAATGGCTACCCTTAAATTCTTTGAGTGGAACATCGGGTTGGGTAGTTTCCACAATCCGGCCATGCTCTTGTGTCTGATTGGGCTGACAATTACTGCCGTCCTGATGTCCAGGAATGTAAAGGGATCCCTGTTGATCGGCATCGTTATTTCAACGCTGATCGGTATCCCGATGGGTGTAACAATGGTACCCAAAGACTTTGCGTTTATTGCACTTCCGGATTTTCACAACCTGGCAGTTGGCGAACTCGATATCAGGGGAGCGCTTAATATGGGCATCTGGACTGTAGTTTTCACTTTCACCTTTGTTGAATTGTTCGATACATTCGGAACACTTGTGGGTACTGCCAACAAAGCAGGCCTGATAGACAAGGACGGCAATTCGCCCAAGATTGGTAAAGCAATGCTGGTGGATGCCATCGGCGTTTCATTTGGCGCCCTCATGGGAACTTCTACAGTAACTGCCTATGTTGAAAGTGCTGCAGGTATCGGTGAAGGCGGCCGCACCGGTCTCACCGCCATCACTACCGGGATTTTGTTCCTGCTGGCATTACTGATTGCCCCGCTGGCAACCATGATCCCAAGTGCTGCTACTGCACCGGCCCTGATTATTGTTGGTGTGCTGATGGCCTCATCGGTACTGGACATCGATTTCAACGATTTCACGGAAGGATTTCCCGCTTTCATGACCTTCATCCTGATGCCGTTTACTTACAGCATCGCAAACGGAATTGCAGGCGGCATCTTCTTTTATACGATACTAAAAGTTGCGACAGGTAAAGCCAAACAGGTGCATTGGATGATGTACCTGCTCTTTGCGCTGGTTGTAACCAGATATATATTTCTGAGCGAGTAATCAAAATTTCAATAAAAAAATCCCCCTGAATAATTTTGGGGGGATTTTTCAGAAAAAATTGTATTTTTGCCGAATAAAATCGGGTTGTTAGCTCAGTTGGTTTAGAGCATTACCTTGACAGGGTAGGGGTCACTGGTTCGATTCCAGTACAACCCACAAAAAAAAGGATCTGATTTCAGATCCTTTTTTTAGTTCAAAAGCGCTCGTTTTTTAAAGATTTAAGGCCGACAGATCGAATCTCCTCAGAAAACATCTTCCCTCCCTTACTGAAAAGATACTCAACTCTGATCATCTCACTACCGGCCTTAGCACAAAAACTCCTTAGGAGCCTTTAATTACTGCTTGATACCTGTAACAAATATAAAACAGGTTCCTGATATGTGTTTGTCCGGTTTTTTATCGTAGGCTTTTCCCTGTTTTCCGCACTTCTAAAAATGCACTTTTTGCCGGACAAACCGGGTTGTTGGCTCAGTAGGTTTAGAGCATTGTTTTTTAAATTGATCCTTTTTTTGTCAAAAGCTTCCGCTTAAAAAAAGATTTAAGGCCGACAGATCGAATCATCTCAGAAAATATCTTCCCTCCCTTACTGAAAAGATACTCAACTCTGATCATCTCACTACCGGCCTTAGCACAAAAACTCCTTAGGAGCCTTTAATTACTGCTTGATACCTGTAACAAATGTAAAACAGGTTCCGGATATGGGTTTGTCCGGTTTTTTATCGTAGGCTTTTTCAGTTTTATCGTTTTCTTATGAAATTTTAACTACCGAAACAATTAAGTGTCACTGATTTTCTGCTTTATTTGCAAATTGTAATGATTTTAATATCTAAATATTTGTAAGCATGGAGTTTAGAAATTTCTTTGGTCGGTCTTTTCTTGCCGTATTGGCTTTTATTTTACTCGCTGCTATGCTTTCTGGCTGCAGCAAGAGCTTATCCACCAACACTGATTCACTTTACAAACCCGCGGCAGCAGATGTTACTTCCACTGCCACACTCGCCGATTTGGAAGCCGGAAGAACCATTTTTATCAACAATTGCGGAAGATGCCATAACCTCTATTCTCCCGACAGCTACGCTCCCTCTAACTGGAAAACTATCATTCCTGCTATGGCACCGCGGGCAGGACTTTCTTCAACCCAGGCATCCCAGGTCACCAAATATGTGACAAGAGGCAAATAATTTTCGATTTTTGATTTTTGAGGAGGGGAACCATCAGCATTCTGAGGCAATGATTATCTTCGCAGAAATTCTATTGGCAATTGTCAAAATCCACTGTTAAGTTATGTCAAAATTACTTTCCCCTTTTACGATTAAAGATATTGTATTTAGAAACCGGATTACTGTTTCACCCATGTGCCAGTATTCTGCTGTTGACGGATATGCCAACGACTGGCATCTGGTTCACCTTGGCAGCAGGGCTGCCGGCGGTGCCGGTTTGATCATCCAGGAGGCAACGGCAGTTTCGCCTGAAGGACGCATCACTCCGTCAGATTTGGGACTGTACAAATCAGAACATGTTGAAAAGCTGCAGCAAATCACTGCATTCATACACCAGCAGGGGGCAGTGGCCGGAATACAGCTGGCCCATGCCGGCAGAAAAGCCGGTTGTGCTGAACCCTGGAAGGGCGGACGGCAGATAGGAAACAGAGAAAACGGCTGGAAAACTGTCTCGTCATCTGCCGTAGGTTTTTATGCTGAGGACGAAGAACCCCTTGAGTTGGATAGCGATGGAATTCAAAAAGTTATTTCTGATTTTCAAACTGCGGCAAAGAGATCTCTTCAGGCCGGTTACCGGGTGCTGGAAATACATGCGGCTCATGGTTACCTGATGCACCAGTTTCTCTCTCCGCTCAGTAATCACCGCACGGATCAATATGGCGGAAGTTTTGACAACAGGATCAGGCTGCTGAAAGAAGTTGTTAATTCCGTTCAAAAAGTTTGGCCCCAAAACCTTCCTTTGTTGGTCAGGATATCTGTCACCGACTGGGCAGACGGCGGGTGGAACCCGGATGAAGCGGTCAAACTTTCAAGGTTGCTCAAACAAATGGGCGTGGACCTGATCGACTGCTCTTCAGGAGGGTTGGTCGCACATCAAAAAATTCCTCTGGCTGCCGGATACCAGGTGGCTTTTGCCGAACGCATCAAAAAAGAGGCCGGTATATTAACAAGCGCGGTAGGGTTAATCACCGAAGCCATGCAGGCAGAAGACATTGTGCAGGCCGGGGCAGCCGATTTGATCATGTTTGGAAGAGAATCATTAAGGGAACCCTATTTCCCTTTGAAAGCCTCTGCATTGCTGGGAGATGACATTGACTGGCCGCTTCAGTATATCCGGGCTAAATTGTAATCAAATTACTTTTAATACTTTAATATAAATGAAATGAAGAAATTTCTGTTACTGGTTGCTTTGTCTAATTTTTTATTATCTGCTTATGCTCAACCGCGGGGATACGGAGAAGTAACCTGGATGCCGGACGGAAACAGCTATACTTCCGTTGAAAAAAATTCCATTTTCAGGACTGAATTGCCCTCTTTTTCTAAAATTGTTTTGTACGAGTTGGATAAATTTTTACCGAAAGATGAAGCCCATCCCCGTACAATTTCATCCTATGTGCATTCAAAAGATCAGAAACTGGTTTTGCTTAAGATAAATACCAAAACAAAATACCATAAAATTACAGGAGAAGCATGGGTCTATAATCCTACGGCCAGGAAAATTGTCCAGCTTGGGAAGAGTTTAAGGGCCGATGGTTTGATGTATCCGAAATTCTCACCCGACGGAAATAAAGTTGCCTATGTTTACCAGGATCAATCGAACAATAAAGTGGTTTATAACCTCTACACCGAAGAACTTAAAACCGGTAAAACAAGTCAGCTCACATTCGATACCAAAGACCGCAGCATCAACGGTACCTTTGATTGGGTTTACTCCGAAGAGTTGTTTTGTACCGACGGGTTCAGGTGGAGTACCGACGGGACCAAAATTGCCTACTGGAATATTGATGCCTCAAAAGCGAGAAATTACCTGATGCTCAATACGACAGATTCTATTTATCCCTATACGGTTCCGGTAGAATATCCGGTAGCAGGTGAAGATCCGTCTCCTGCAAAAATAGGAGTTGTTGATCTGGCAACTGCCAAAACAAAATGGATGAATATTGAAGGCGATCCGCAGCAAAACTACCTTACCAGGATGGAGTGGTCGTCAAAAGATGAATTGATCATCCAGCAACTGAACCGCAAGCAGAATGTTTCCAAAATATGGCTGACAAATACGGCTACCGGGGCAGGAAGAGTGCTCTGGAGCGATACTGACAAAGCCTGGGTGGATATTGAAGCCACCTGGAACACCAACAACAATACCGGCTGGAACTGGATTGAAGGCGGCAAGGCATTTGTTTGGGCCAGCGAAAAGGATGGCTGGCGGCACCTTTACCGCATCGGAATGGACGGAAAAGAAAGCCTGATTACCAAAGGTGATTTTGATGTGATCAAGGTTTACCTGATCGATGAGCAGGACAACCTGGTTTATTTTGCTGCCTCTCCCGACAATGCAACCCAACGCTATTTGTACTGCACAAAGCTGGATGGTTCAGAAACTCCCATGCGTGTCACACCTGCAGATTTTACGGGCACCAATGATTACCTGTTTTCACCCAACGGTAAATGGAGCCGCCACAGTTTTTCGAGCCATCTGTATTCAACTGCGACTGAATGGGTGGACTTGCCTAACCACAAGCCGGTAGATCCTTTAAAAAAGATTGCTGGTAACCTGAAGGAAGATTCCATGGCCAAACAGATCACCTTCTTCAAAGTCACTACCGAAGACGGAATCACGCTTGATGGCTGGATCGCCAAGCCCAAAGATTTTGATCCCGCCAAAAAATATCCTGTTTTCTTTTACGTCTATGGCGAACCTTGGGGCTGTACCGTGTTTGACAATAACAGGCTTGGCCGTTCTTCGCAGTTCGGTGGAAATATCCCGGATATGGGATACCTGTACGTTTCTGTAGACTGCAGGGGAAGCATGGCCCCCCGCGGTAGGGAATGGAGAAAATCGATTTACAGGCAGGTTGGCCGTTTGAATATCCGCGATATGGCTATGGGTGCCAAAGAGGTGCTGAAATGGAGTTTTTGTGATACCAGCCGTGTGGCAGTTCACGGATGGAGCGGCGGTGGTTCATCAACACTCAACCTGATGTTCCAGTACCCTGAAATCTTTAAAACAGGAGTTTCTGTTGCTGCGGTTGCCAACCAGCTGGCCTACGACAATGCTTACCAGGAAAGGTACATGGGCATTCCTGCCGAAACAAGGGAGGATTTTATTGCAGGTTCACCCTATACTTATGCTAAGAATCTGAAGGGAAATCTGTTGTATATTCATGGCACAGGGGATGACAACGTGCATTATTCCAATGCCGAAAAGCTTTTCAACGAACTGATCCGGTACAACAAACCTTTCCGGATGATGGCCTACCCGATGCGTTCCCATGGAATTTTTGAAGGGGAAGGCACAACGCAGCATCTTTCCACCATCTGCCAGAAATTTCTTTTAGAGAATTGCCCTCCGGGAGGGAGGTAAACCAGAGTTTACTCGTCAAAAAATATTACACTGAGTTGCACAGAGAGGAAATTATTTTTTACTCTGTGTAACTCCGTGCTACTCCTTTTTCCTCTCCCGAAGGATCGGGACAGGTTGTATAATTTTGTTTATGCTCAAATATTCCGATTATTTCTTTGCAATTTTGACCATCACTACGCCCTGCGATGGAACATTGGCGCTGAATTTCTGTTCGGTCATACCCAGATCGATCTGCCGCCAGAGGTCGCGAACTTCCTGTTTTCCGGAAATCTGTAATTCATCCCAGGTTGCACTGACTTCTGCGGGTTGTTTCCCGTGGTTAAACAATCCAACGGCTTTTGACCCGTCAGCCAGGTTTTTGACCATTAGGAAGCAATTGTCTGTTTTTTTGATCACGCTTCCGCATGCACCCAACGGATCCTGGTCAACCTCAATAATTTCCGGATTACATAATACATTGAGCGTAAATTCATCCAGTCTGGACATATCTCCGCTGAAAATCAGCGGGGATGCCATCAGGCACCAAAGCGACATATAGGAATACTGTTCTTCTGCCGTCAGGGGACATAGAGTCGGCAAAGTAAAAGTTGTATTTTTTTGGGAACCAATGTATCCGATCTGAAGATAATCCGGATCGTTCCAGGATCCGGGTTTTGAATAAGCAGCATGTTCTGCATTTTTCAAGGCAACATTAAAGAAGCGGTCAAGCTCGAATCCCAGGTCGCCCGCAGTACGCCAGCAATTTCCACCCACTTTTTCACCCCATTCCCACACATTTCCCATGCCGTACTGGCAGAGGTTGTAGACCAGGTCGCGGGGCTGTTTCCGGAGGGCTTCCCCCATCAGGATATAGGGTTTTTGCATCTCTTCCAATGTTGGTTTCTTGCCGGCAATCTTCCCATAGGAACACCAATCGTACTTGAGAAAATCAAATCCCCAGGCTGCAAATTGGGCTGCATCCTGCTCTTCATGCTGCCATGATCCGGTTAAACCACAGCATGTGCTTACGCCGGGGGAGGTGTAAATGCCGGTTTTCAATCCTATTGCATGAATATAACCGGTCAGGGCGTTCATGTCGGGGAAGTGACTATTGGGAAGGATATTGCCGCTGCTGTCGCGAACAGGACCAACCCTTGAGGAATCCGGCATGTACTTGGTAGTAGAGGCAGCATTCATCCAGCAGTCATCGATGTTTACATATTGATAGCCAGCATCTGCCATCCCGCTGGAGATCATTGCATCAGCCGCTTCCCGCATGAGTTTGTCGTCGATCCTGTTGTAATGGACATACCAGTGGTTCCAACCCATAGGCGGGGTCAAGGCAAGTTTATCTCCTGCAATGATTTTGAAAGCCCGCTTGGTTTTACCTTTTGTATTGACCGCCTGGATCATCACCAGGTATTCACCTTTTGCCGGGGTTGTTCCCCGGATGATACCTGTTACAGGATCCAGTTTGAGCCCTTTAGGCAACCCTTTTGCTGAAAACGTGATTGGCCGTTCACCCTGGCAGGGAATCCGGTACAGGAACGGGTTGCCGGGCCGGCAGCCGTAAACCTGCGGACCGTTGATGCGGGGCGAGGGTTTGGGGGCCGGGATATAGATTTCTTTGCCATCGGAGGTTTTCAAACCATCTTTCCAGGCTCCAATAGTGGCCAAAGGCATTGTAAATATTAGCAATGCAACGATAGATACCACAATTTGAGACAATGTTTTTTCTTTCATAATCAGTAATTTATAATTAAATAGCCATTGAAAATTTGTTTATTTTGCGTCCTGAAAGGACCGTATACACTAGCCCAGGGCAACGCCCTGGGACAGGAGATGTGTTCAAAAAATCGTCCGCGTGACACAATTAATAGTGCATCAAATCTTGTATTCGGACGGGACGATTCGTTCGTTGAACAATAGGAATAAATTTATACCATTCCGTTCGAAATTTACATTCACCCGATTTCAATATGTCTCGCGCGAACGGAAACGTGTTGCGGATCCAAACCCAGGGCGTTGCCCTGGGCTAGTTTATGCTGGCCTTTCAGGCCGCTTCAAATAGTTTTAAAAATCAATATCTAATCAGTTAGTTTTTGGAGAAGATTTGCATCAATGGTTATCTGTGGATTAAAACTCGTTCCCGCCATGTATTTTTTCAGGCTGTAAAGTAGTTGCTGCGCTTCGGGTCTCCTGTCCAAATCGGTTGTAAGATCAATGCCAGCAACCATGATCTTTCCTTTGCCGACTTTCCCTTCAAAGAGCAGCGCCAGCGGGCGGTTGGTAAACCAGTCGTCTATCACCCTGACGATGGGCTTCAGCCCTGCCGGGAAGCCGGAAAGGTTGATGGCTCCCGAATGGCTCATGGCATCCTGCCACTGCCAGTTGCTATGGTATTCTGATGGGAATTCAGCCAGTGTAGGATGGTTCGGTTTGCACAATATTCCCAGTGTATGGGGAGCCTGACCTCTCGTCCAGGCAGTGTTCCAGAAAATGCTTGAGAAGCCGACAGCGATTTTTCCGCCAAAGTCGGGAGATAAAGTTCCTTTTTTGAGGGTGAGCAAAACGGTGCCGCCCTGTTCCAGGAAGTTTTGTGCAGACTGATCCAGGGAAGAAACTACTTTGATCTTTTCTTCGTTGACAATTGCCTCTTTTTTAACCGGGTAGACCCAGAAATCCCAGCTGTTGGTGAAAGAGCCGACTGAAATCTCAAGCAACAATTTTTCGGGGGAAGTAATTGCAATAAGGGGCATGGAGATTTTACCCAGTTGAATACTATTACCCAATGGGATGTTGGTTTTGGTCAGATTGCCTTTCTTGATTATTTTGCCATTTTTATCAATTATCCTCCATTCGGGGGTACAGCCCACTATCGGTTTGTCGCCGAAATGGGCAACTTCTACTGATGCGTCAAACGTTTCGTTGCTGGAGAAGATCATTTTTTTCATTCTGGCAAGCGGTACGGTGGAGTTGCAGAACCTGCTGTATTCCCTGGGTGAAATGTACCCTTTTTCGTCCCAGAAAGCATCAAGTACTCCTACCAACGCGGTTCCCTGTCCGGGGAAATCGTGCAGATCCAATAACTGGAATCCGGCGAAGCCAGGCGTGCGCAGGGCAGCCTCAATGTCGGCTTTGTAACACAACGCCTGCAATTTACCGGAAGCCAGTAAAAAACTGTCGGCCAGCTGCCCCATGCCGTGGTCTTTCAGGGTTTCCTGGAAAATCTCAAAATTTCTGGCACGTAGAACACCGGTGTATTTTTTGATTTCCTTAAAATTCGGATAGACGCACCATTGTCCGATTTCATGACTCACCACCGGCTGCTTCAATCCTGAAATTTTGGACGACCAGTCGTAGTCGGTAGTTGGTATAGCCCCGTTGATGATGCTCTTCAACCCTTCGCCCCATCCCTGAATCCGGGGCTTTGGTGTGCTCAGGTAATCATTTTCAGCAAGGTCAGGCCAGCCTGCACCTGAAGTGTAAATGCGGCGGCTGTCTTTGTTTTTCCAGAAAGTCACGAAATTTTTAAGGAACTTAACATGGTTCTTTCCGCCGGGTTCATTGCCGTAGGCCATCATACAGAAGGAGGGATGGTTCCCGTATGTTTCCGCCATTCGCTCACTCTCTTCATAAAGGTATTTGTCAAATGGCTTTCCGTCACCTAGCGAAGTCGACTGGTTACACCAGGACGAACACTCGACATGCAGGTAGAATCCTTCCTTGTCGGCAGCATCGAAAGCCGCTTCGGGCGGGCACCAGGAGTGGAAACGCATGTGGTTAAGCCCGTGCGCACGGCAGATTTTGAAGATGCGGCGCCATTCGTCTGTAGTTGTCGGCGGGAAGCCTGTTTTCGGAAAGATGGCGCATTCCAGGGTTCCGCGGAGAAAGGTAGGCTGACCGTTGATCAGAATTTGGCTTCCGGCTGTTTTGAACTCCCGCATTCCGAATTGTGTCTGTATGGAATCAGTTTTGTTCGAAGACAAATCAGTCAAAACGGCTTTCAATTGGTAAAGAGCCGGATGAAATTCGTTCCAAAGCTTTGCATCATTGCCCATCGGGTACTCCATGGTGAGCAGGTTGTCGCCGGCTCCAAGGTTGAAATGGGCCGTTTTGCTTGTTGGAACTGTTGCTCCGCTGACGTTCACGGCGATTTTGATTCCTGTAACCTTCCCGGTAGGGTTTTTCACGCTGATTTTGGCCGTAATTTTTTTGTTTGCAACATCAGGAAAAACCTGGATGTTCTCCATGTTGACGGCAGCCCTTGCTTTTATATACAACTGCCCCACCATGCCGTTCCAGTTGGTCTGGGTATGGTCGGAGATGCTGTGGGAATTGACGCCCGGGTCAATCTCTTTGGTTCGGTTATCGATACAGATGGTCAGGAGGTGCTTACCGGGCGGGAGCATTTCCGTCAAATCGTAAACATGCGGCGTTCCCAGCGAATTGCGCATGCCGCTTTCCCGGCTGTCGACCCAAAGCCTGCTTTCCCAGTGACAACGTTCGAGGTAAAGGACGATATTCTGTCCTTTCCAATTTTCGGGGATTACCACCTCTTTTTGGTACCAGGCAGCTCCCTGGTAATGTTTCAGCGACTGCAGCCAGAAAGGGATCTTGATGTTTCCGGGCACCCGGTATTTTGCATATTCAGGATTCTTGTAATAGGAACTGTCCACAATCTGTCCGGTCCATTTGGTGGTTAAGGTGATGTCGTCGCCTTTGTCATTGGTCGACATGGAACCGGGAAGCATTACCTTTTCGGGCAGGGAGGTATTGAACCATTTTTCGAAAATCCCTTTGTCTCCGGGATCAACGGAGAATTTCCAAGTGCCGGAGAGATCAATTTTTTGCTGTCCAGCAAGGTTACCGCAGACAACAGAAAGAAAGAAAAATATAAAAATCAGGCGTTTCATCGTTTGGAAGGATTTAATGGTTTTTCTTTGTTTAAATTATGAAATATTTTGATTCCCATTGTACAACGAACGGACCATCCCGTCCGAATGAAATAATTATTGCACTATCATTATTGTTGCGCGGACGGGTTTTATTTCCCGTTACCAATCCCAGGGCGATGCCCTGGGCTAGGCTATTATGTCCTTTCAGGACGATTTAGCGCATTATATGTTATTCCTGTTTAGTTGTCAATTCGCAGATAAGTAATCTATTGGTGTAATCCTTGCCACCCATCCACCTCCTGCAGCCAGGTTCAATTTCAGGATTTCTCCTGATGAAAAATCCCAACCTGTTTTTTTGTAGTCTTCGGCCCGCGTATTGGCATTGATTCCGTCTTCAATGATTTCGATGTGGTACTTGCCCGCCTTCAGGAAGTCTGTCGGCAAACCAAAAGTCCGTTCCTGGTTATTTGTGATGGCTCCGACAAACCAATCGTTGCCGGATCTTCTGGCAATAATGGTGTATTTGCTGATTTTCCCTTTAAGCAGCCGGGTTTCATTCCATTCGACGGGTATTTTGGCCAGGAAATCGGTGCACTCTTTTTCGCGGTAATAGTCGGAAGGAGAGTCGGGCAGCATCTCCATCGGACTGCTCAGGATGACGAACAAAGCCATCGAATGAGCCCTTGTTCCCTGCCCCATGGGGTAATCCCCGACGGCGCGGAAGTTTCCTTTGGTCGAGTTTCGCATGGTACCCGGGATGTAATCCATCGGTCCGGTAAACATGCGGATGTAGGGAAGGAGATTGTGGTGTTCCGTATTGTCCCAGGTTGTTCCTCCGCTGTATTCGAATTCGATCAGCGCCTCACGGGTAAGTAAATTGGGGTATTTACGGCTTAAACCACATGGTTTGTAAGCTCCGTGAAAATCGGCCACCATCTTTTTTTCCGCAGCTTTGCGGGCAACAGCCTCATAAAACTGCACCATCGGCTGATCATCGCGGTCCATGAAATCCATTTTAATGCCTTTGATTCCCCACTTTTCAAATTGGTCAAACGCCTGGTCCCACTGTTTGTAAAGGGAATGCCATATTACCCAGAGCATGATATCCACCCCTTTTGATTTGGCGTAGGCGGTAACTTCGGCCATGTTAAGACCGGGAACTTCTTGCAGCAAATCATCTTTCTGATACCAGCCGTCGTCGAAAAGGAAATAGCGAAATCCCTTGGCTGCACAGAAATCGATGAAATATTTAGCTGTTTCGGTATTGATTCCGGCTTTGAAATCAACACCATAGATGTTGTTTTTGGCCCACCAGTCGAACATGACAACACCTGGTTTGATCCAGGAGAAATCCTGTATTTCTGACGGCGACGCCAGGAGATAAACCATGTTGTTGGTGATCAGTCCCTCTTCATGATCCGCTACCGCGAAGATCCGCCATGGAAAGGTCCTGGTTCCTGCGACCCTGGCGATAAAAGGTTCCCACTCGGCAATCTGACCCTGTACGTAGGCGTTTCCTTTGTCAGAATATCTTTTTGGGAAGGCCGGATTGGTAACTCTAAGTTCCGTTTTTCCCGTTCCCTTAACCCATAAACCCGGATAGTTGTACAAGTCGGCTTCGGTAATCATCACAAACGACCCGACCGGTTTTTCAATCAGAACCGGCAAATGGCAAAGCTGACCCTCTTCAATTGAACTGATTTTCCTGAATTCATAGGGGGTTTCGTAGGATGATCTGAACGATTTGGAAGGTTGAAACCGTGCAGAGTCATTATCTTGAAGCTGAATGACAAGGTCTTCCGTAAGGATAGTCAGGCTGTCTTTCAGGGCGGAAGAAAACCTGTAGGCCAGACCTTCATTGAACAAACGGAATGTTAGCGCATAGCCTGCTTTGAAGTTGATCCGCAGTTCGTTGTAGCAATTTTGATAGGTATCACTTTTATCGCGGATGACAGGTTTGATCTCTTCATTAACTGACTTGCGGCCGATTTTTTTTACCTGTAGATTGTCGAAAGGATTTTTGTCACCCACCGTTTCTAGTTTCAATCCGGTAAGACTGATTACTTGTTCATTCCCTTTTTGCAGGCTGACGGTAATCTCCTTGTTGATTTCAATTACAGCGGAGAGCTTTTGATCGGGAGAGGTCAGTTCATATTTTTGTGCATTTGCCTGACAAAATGAAAATGCCAGCAAAAAAGCCAATCCAATAGTTTTCATGAGTGTACCAGTTTAGCTGATTAATTTTTTTTCAATTTCTTCCAGGGTTTTTCCTTTCGTTTCAGGTAGTTTTTTCAGGATAAACAGGAATCCTGATAAGCAGATAAAGGCGTACAGCCAAAAGGTTCCGCTGGCATGAAGCATCCTGTTCAGGATCGGGAAGGTATAGGTAAGCACAAAACAGGCTATCCATAAAGAGGTGGTTGCGATGGCCATGGCAGTACCCCGGATACTGTTTGGGAAGATTTCGGAAAGGATGACCCAGGTAATAGGCGCCAAAGTCATTGAATAGGTTGCGATGGCAAGCAAGACCAATATCAGGATGGCTAACCCCTTCAATTCAAGGTAGTAACTTGCGCCGAGGGTTAAATAGATGACGGCCAGTCCTAGTGAGCCAAGCAGCATCAGTTTACGCCGCCCCCAGCTGTCGACCATCCGCATGGCCGCAAAGGTGAATACCAGGTTGACAGCACCCGTAATAACGATGTTGAAAAGCATGTCGTTGACCGAATAACCGGCAGATGAAAATATCTCCTCTGCATAATTGAAGATCACATTGATGCCGCACCATTGCTGAAAAACGGCAAGTACTATCCCCAGAATCAATATCGGACGCACTTTTGCAGAAGCCAGCGCTTTCCAGTCGATGCTAGAACTGTGGCCTTGCAGGGTCTCGGCAATCTCCTTTCGTGCTTCGGAAGCATAAGCCACGCCTCCTATCCGCTGAAGAATTGCTGTGGCTGCTTTCCAGTTTCCTGATTTTGCCAAATACCGCGGACTCTCCGGGATCAAAAAGGACAAAATAAAGAAAATCAATGCAGGAAAAGCGCCTGACCAGAACATCCAGCGCCAGCCGGTCTGGCCGTTCCAGGAGTAAAGGATCATCTGGTCGGTGGCACCTGAAGGAACTTTCTCTGCGATCAGGTAGTTGACAATTTGGGCTGCGAGGATTCCGATGACGATGGTCAGCTGGTTGACAGAGACCAGCCTTCCGCGCAGGGATGCGGGCGAAATTTCAGCAATATACATGGGAGAAACCGCCGACGCAAGGCCGATACCCAATCCGCACATCAGCCTGAAAGCAATGAAAAGGGCAAACGAATTAAAGGCTCCTGTGCCCAAAGCCGCCAGTGTGAAGATGGCTGCGGCTCCGATCAGGGGCCTTTTGCGGCCAAAAAGATCTGTAAGATATCCCGAAGCCATGGCCCCGATCAGGCAGCCAATCAGCGCACTGCTCATGGCCCAGCCCTGCAGGTGCGGTGATTGGGTGATATCGAAGAATCGTTCGTAAAATGGCTTGGCTCCGCCGATCACGACAAAATCGTAACCGAAAAGCAGTCCGCCCATGGCGGAGACCAACGTTATACCTACAATGAATTTTTTGTTGAGTTTGGTATTTTCCGTCAGTTTGAGATTATTTCAGTCAAAAATGGCAGGAATTACCCAGGATAGAATGAACGATGTTATTAAAATATGGATTATATTATTTGGCTGCCTTGGTCTTATCCAGTTTTTCCTTTAGTCCGGCCACAATTTTTGAATTTTGGCCGGCGACGTTGTTTTTTTCTCCGGGATCTGCTGCTAAATCATACAACTGATCCTCCTTCAGGTTTCCTAATTCTGTATTGGTATCCTTGTTGTAGGCGATACCCGGACCCGGGGCAATGAATTTCCATTTTCCGTCTTCGATTGAAAGATTGTTCTGCACGTTTTGCAGCACCAGGTATTCGCGGCCTTTCCCTCCTTTGTTGAGCCATGCATCCAGATGATTTTCGCTGTCAGGCCCGGCATTGGCGGGGATTTTCACTTTCAGGAGTTCTGCAAAAGTAGCCAGCATATCAACCTGGCAAAGCAGTTGGTCTGAGACTCCCGGCTTGACGGTCCCGGGCCAGCTTAAAATTCCGGGAATGCGCGTACCGCCTTCAAAACTGCTGTATTTGCCGCCCCTGTAAGCTCCGGCAGGTTTATGGTTGCCCAGCAGTTCAACAGCCTGGTCTTTGTACCCGTCGTCCACTACCGGACCGTTGTCGCTCGACAAGATCACAATGGTATTTTTTTCCAAACCCAGTTTTTTAATGGTTTTGAGCACTTCACCCACCGACCAGTCGAACTCAATGATGGCATCACCACGAGGTCCCATGCCGCTTTTGCCTACAAAGCGCGGAGCCGGCACCCGCGGCACATGCGCATCCTGCGTGGCAAAGTAGAGGAAAAATGGTTTTTCTTTATTCGATTCAATGAAAGCGAGCGCTTTGGAGGTAATCCTGTCTCCTATTTCCTCATCTATCCAAAGCGCCGATTTTCCACCTTTCATGTATCCGATCCGTGAAATGCCGTTAACGATCGACATATCATGTCCGTGGCTGGGGTGCATTTTGAGCAGTTCCGGATTGAGCTTCCCGGTAGGTTCCCCTTCGAAATTCTTTTCATAACTGACAAAAACCGGATCTTTCGGATCGAGGTTGACGATGTGCTCATCTTCAACAAAAACACAGGGAACCCTGTCGCCGGTGGCAGCCAGGATATACGAGAATTCGAAACCGATGTCGGAAGGTCCCGGCGTGATGTGCCCGTTCCAATCCTGCGTGCCTGTTTTGTCGCCAAGACCCAGGTGCCATTTCCCGACCACACCGGTTCGGTAACCGGCATTTTTAAACACATCGGCCAGGGTATACCTTTCAGGTCGGATAATCGAGCCTGCATTTCCGGCAGCAATACCGGTGCCTTCTTTGCGCCAGGCATATTCGCCGGTCAGCAGGGCATACCTCGACGGCGTGCAGGTAGCGGCTGCGCTGTGCATGTTGGTAAAGCGCACGCCTTGACCGGCCAGCAGGTCAATATTGGGTGTTTTGATCGTTTTGGCTCCGTTGCAGCTTATATCTCCGTAACCAATGTCATCGGCATAGATGAAAACCACGTTGGGTTTCGCATTCGGTTTCTGCGCCAAACTGTTTTGTGCCAAACATCCGATCGGAATGGCAGCAAGTAGCGGTAAAAATTGTTTTAAGGGGCTCATACACTTTGATTTATAATGTTCTTGTTATTTCCTGACGGTAACCAGCATGAATTTACAGGAGTGAGGTGCAAGGTCAATTGCAATCTCCCCATTGTTATTTTTGATCTTCTTTTGTACAAATATCTCTCGAATGTCCGAATTTTTAGCAGCACCCAATTCCTTCAGGTTAAAAGTAAGTTTATTTTTTGCATCTTCATTTCTGTTCAGGATTAACAAAGCAAGATTGCCGCCTTGCAGGTGTTTGGTCCAGATTTCAATATTATCAGCCCTTTTGATTTTGCAGCCTTGTTCAGTGGGATCCTGGTTGACTGCAATAGCGTCTTTGTTAAGCAGGATTGCTTTTTCATCTTTGGTCATATTCCTGGGGTCATTTCCCAGCATCAAGGGCGAGGACATGATGCACCACAAGGCAAAATGAGTTTTTTGTTCGTCAATGGTCAGTCCCTGTTCTCCGGTGGCCATCATATCGGGATCATTCCAGAATCCGTTTCCTGCATGAGCAGCCAATTTGTCATTTTCTCCGGCGATTCCCATAACGCTTAAAGGAACAGCATCAAAAACTGCACCCTTCGAAACCCTGGCTTTGATATCCCCGGTTGATCTTGCCATCTCCCCGATTTCGGGACTCCAGTCACGCCATTTGTAGGCGCTGATGCTTAAAACGATATCCCTGCCGCTGGCATCCAGTAATTTGCGCCATTTCTGGTAAGTCTCTTTCAGCAAAGTTTCGTTCCAGCCATCGGCATATTTACATTTGTCCAGTTTAATAAAATCAAGACCCCAGTCAACAAATTGTTTGATCTGGATCTCTTCATGCCCGAAACCGCCTACCGGATCACCGCCGCAGTCGTGCGTTCCCGGGACCGTGTGCAAACCGAATTTTAGTCCTTTGGAATGGGCATAATCTGCAAGCGCTTTCATCCCGTTTGGAAACTTCACCGGGTTAGCCAACAACTCGCCGTTCGGTCCTAGCTTGGTGTCTCTCCAACCGCCGTCGATGACAAAATATTTGTATCCGGCATCAAGCAACCCTTCGGCAACCATGGCATCGATGCATTCCATCATGTTTTTTTCGTTGATCTCTTTTTTGCCGAACCAGTTCCAGCTGTTCCAACCCATTGGCGGAGACGGGGCCAGGGATTTCCTTTGCTGGCCTCAGACATTTGCTGCAAGAAACAGTAATAAGGATATTGCTAATAACTTCATCGTAAAAAAACTACTTCTCCGAAATGCAGTACAGATACTTAAATCCCCTTAAAAACAGGTCGTTGCCAATGATTACCGGTGAGGCATGGAAGGTGTCATCCAGCGTATTTTTGGAGAGCAGCGAGAACTCCGCTCCGGCTTTCACCACATCCACGGTATTGGTGGCGGCAATGTAAATCTTGTCTTTGTTCCCGGTAGGTGATGAAAACATGTTGGTAATGCCTTCGAGTTTTTGGTTGCTGTAGATGACTTTCCCGGTTTTAGCATCCAGGCAGGTCATGATCCCATTATTGCCTTTCATGAAATAGTATTTGCCATCCATCAAAACAGGACTCGGGGTATAGGAGGCATCCTGGTTGTATTCCCAAAGGATGATGGGTGTGCCGGTGATATCCCCTTTGGCTTTGGCCAGATCGATGGCCTTGACAGCATTCCCGCGGAAACCGCTTTCCAGGTAAAGAATACCATCAGCATAAGTCGGGCAAGGGATCACGTTCCTGGTCATGCCGGTGCATTCCCAGATGATCTCCCCGGTTTGGGCGTCGTAACTCCGTACCTTGTTGGTGGCGCTGGTAATTACCTGCGCTTTGCCGTTCACTTCAACGATCAGCGGAGTTGCCCAGGAGGTGATCTCCTCCCGCGGTGCAGTCCAGGCTTCTTTGCCGGTTTTCTTGTCGAGGGCAAAAAGGAAAGATTTTCCCTGGTGATCCCAGGGAATGTAGATTTTGTCTTTGTACAGGGCAGGTGAGCTGCCTTCGCCGAAACTGGCCACGATATCCATCTGGCCGAAATTGCGTTCCCATTTCACATTCCCCTTCATGTCGAGGCAGTACAAACCGCGTGAGCCAAAGAAAGCGAAGATGTTTTCCCCGTCCGTTATGGGTGAGTTAGAGGCCCAGCTTCCGAGTTCGTGGGTCCGTTCGGCAGGCATTAACTCTTTTACAGTGGTTTGCCAGTTGATTTTGCCGGTGGCTTTGTCGACTGAAATTACCTTAAACTGGTGGACCAGGTCGGTTACGTTGGGTGCCATCGGACTGCCGGCTTTGGCTGGATCCGCATTTTCAGGTTTCTTGTCGGTGGCTACTGCCGTTTGGATAATAATCTGGTTGCCCCAGATGATCGGGGTGGCATGACCTTTGCCCGGGATTTCAACCTTCCATTTCACATTTTTTGTCTCGCTGAATTCGATGGGTGTGCTGCCGCCGGAAGCGGATCCTGAGTTGTACAGGCCACGCCATTCGGGCCAGTTGGCGGTGAAAGCGGTTTTGTCCTGCGATCGGGCAGTGGTCGAGATCGCCGAAAAGAAGAACAGGACGAAGAGATTCCGGATGATCATTGGCGTAATTGGTCTTATCATTGTAAGTTGGTATTTTGGTTTAACTTAATATAATCATGTTAATTAACTGCGGAACATTGTTTATTAGACGCTGAAACGGCCTAAACGTTTAATGGTAAATGTAATAGTATTCTGAAACATTTTAATATGGGTACTCAGACCCCATATAAGAGTGAAATAGAGCCCTGAAAGGGCAAGTGATTATTTTGTCCTCAGACATTTTTATCTACAAATACACACAAATGCACACAAATATAGGCAAGTAAACTTGCATTAAAATGAAAATATCATAATACAAATTACGCTATTGACTAGCCATTAACCGGGATGCAAGTTCACTTGCATCCATTGGGGTTATTTGTGTATTTGTGACCATTTGTGGATGTAATTTTTGTGGGAGAAAGTTTAAAATTATTTCAAGGCAATTAGGGAATAACTTAATGAAATCGCTTATTTTGTATGGATAAAACCCTAATTTCATGAAGCGTATTTTCTTCCTTTTGGTTGGCATCCTGCTCGTAACCGTCAGTTTCGCCCAACCCATTGATCCCTCGAAATATTCCTTCCCGATCAAAGTGGCCTGCATCGGCAACAGCATCACTTATGGCTCTGGTATTCCGGACCGTGCCCGCGACTCCTATCCCGCACAATTAGGCCGGATGCTGGGCGACAAATGGATCGTCCGCAATTTCGGCGTCGGCGGTCGCACCATGCTGAAGAAAGGCGACTTCCCTTACTGGAAAGAGGATGCCTGGACCGAGGCCAAAGCCTTCCTGCCCGATGTGGTGATCATCAAACTTGGCACCAACGACACCAAACCCCAGAACTGGAAATATGCCAACGAGTTTTATGCCGATAGCCGCGCCATGGTGCGCGAACTGAAAAGCCTGCCCTCCCATCCCGTTATTTACCTCTGCAAACCGGTACCGGCCTATGCCAGCCGATGGGGAATCAACGATTCGATTATCGTGCATGGCGTGATTCCTGCGGTGGAGAAACTGGCCAAAGAGGAGAAATGCCAGGTGATGGATCTTTACTTGGCCCTGTCGGGGATGGCCAACCTTTTCCCCGACCAGATCCACCCGAATGCCGAGGGGGCCGGGCTGATGGCCAAATACATTGCCAAACAACTGACAGGTAATGACACAGGGCCTGTTTCCGCCCAATATCCTGGTAAGAAGTCGGAATGGCACGGTTTCACGCGCTACGATTTCCAGTTCGACCGCCGTGATGCGCACTTGATCGTTCCCGACATACCGGCACCGGGCAAACCCTGGGTTTGGCGGGCGCGTTTCCCCGAATGGCACTACCAGATGGACAGCATGCTGGTGCGCAAAGGGTTTTACGTTGTCTACCTCAACACAGATTACCTCTTCGGGTCGCCGAAATGCGTGGAGATCTGGGGTGGATTTTACAATTACCTGACCACCCTTTACGGCTTTAACAAAAAGGCGGCGTTGGAAGGGGTGAGCCGCGGCGGACTCTACATCTACAATTTTGCCAAAAAATACCCCGAACGGGTCAGCTGTATCTATGGCGAGGCACCGGTCTGTGATTTCAAAAGCTGGCCGGGCGGGAAACTGACAGCAAAAGGCGATTCTGCATCCTGGCGGCAACTAATGGCGGCTTACAATTTCAAATCCGAAAAGGAAGCGCTCGAGTACAAAGACAACCCGATCGACAACCTGGCAAAGCTGGCTGCTGCGAAGGTGCCAATTTATCATTCCATCGGACTGCACGACAGCATCGTGCCCAACGAGGAGAATAGCTACATCCTGGTGAACCGCTACATCCGCCTGGGTGGACTGGCCGCCGTTTATCCCAATACCGAAGGGAAACAAAGGTTGGGCGGCCACCATTTCCCGATCGACAACCTGAAGGCGGGCACCGATTTTATCCTCAACAGTTATCCTGAGGTGGTCACCCCGCTTGACAGCAAAAATTTCCATACTTACCGGAGCAAACTGTACAACGCACAAATTGTTTTTGAGCATGAAAAACGCGGCAGGGTGGCCTTCCTGGGTGGCTCCATTACCGCCAACGGCGGCTGGCGCGACAGCATCTGTGCCTACCTGCAGCGACGTTTCCCCCAAACGCAGTTCGATTTTATAGCCGCAGGCATCTCCTCCATGGGCAGCACCCCCGGCGCCTTCCGCTTCGAACGGGATGTGCTGAAAAACGGTAAAGTCGACCTGCTGTTCGAAGAAGCGGCCGTCAACGACCGCGCCAATGGCTATTCTACCGAGACACAGGTACTGGGCATGGAAGGCATCGTGCGGCATGCCCGCGAATCCAATCCGGCCATGGATGTGGTGCTGATGCATTTCGTCGATCCTGATAAGATGACTGATTACAGGAAAGGGATCGTGCCGGAGGAAATCGTGAACCATGAAAAAGTGGCAGAACATTACAACCTTTCCACCATCAACCTCGCCAATGAGGTGACAGAGCGCATCGGTAAGGGTGAATTCAGTTGGGCGAAGGATTTCAAAAACCTGCACCCCTCACCCTTTGGCCAGCATATTTATTTCCGCGCGATGAAGACATTTATGGATAATTGCTGGAGCGGCTTCGTGGCTGCCGACGACAAACTAACCGCCTACCCGCTTCCGGAAAAGCTGGATGCAGGCTGTTACGACAACGGAAAACTGATCCCCGCCGTGCAGGTCAAATTGGCCAAAGGGTGGAAAGTTGTTGACAACTGGAAACCCGCCGACATGACCGGCACCCGTCCCGATTTTACCAACGTACCCATGTTGGTAGCCGAAGCCCCTACCGGGATATTAAACTACGACTTTGAAGGCAATGCAGTCGGCATCGCCGTTGCCGCCGGACAGGATGCCGGAACGATCGAATTCCGCATCGACAAATCCCCGTGGCAGAAACAGGACCTCTACACCCAATGGAGCGCCAGCCTGCACCTGCCCTGGTTCTTCACGTTGGGCTACAACCTGACACCGGGCAAACACCGGTTGCAGATCAGGGTTTTGCCTGAGAGGAATCCGCAAAGCAAGGGGAATGCGTGCAGGGTGAGGTATTTTTATGTGAACGGGTAACGGATAACTGAGACCGTAGAACGGAAAGGAAACCGTAGAGACGCGCGGTGGCGCGACCCTGTTTGGTCGCCCGGGAAAGTCAAAATCGCACCAACGCGAGGACAGGATTAATAATTTCTGTAGCTTTGAGAAAAGAGAAGTCATGACTGTTTCCGATCTAAAATTGAATATTTTCAGGCAAATTGATTCATTGGAGAAGGATCGGTTAGAAGAGCTCAATGGCGTTTTGATCAATTACTTTAATGGGCAAAAGGAGGTTGGTGATTGGGAGAAATTGACCAATGAACAAAAGCAGGGCATAGTCGATGCGATCAACGAAATAGATGACGGGATGGGTATTCCCCATGTGAATATGATTAAAAATATCTACATTAAATATTCACCTGCTTAAGCTTGCAAATTCTCTCTTTTACCGTGACACAAAAGGCCAAATCGACATTTTAAGGATATTTGATTCCTCCCAGGATCCCCACAAACTCACTTTTGTATAGCGCTTAGCCAAATTGGCACTGATTTTGGCCCAACGGTTAAGGCATATACTAAGCATACAGTATATACAAAGTCAGGTGATAGTAACAAGTTGTGCGTCACTCTAAAAACGACACCGTTCAGCATTAATGATCATCCAATTATCAAAACTCGCATAAAATGCATGTTTTGATAATTTATAATAACTTCGCTCTATGAGAAATTTGATTGAAAGAAAGGAATATATAAATAAATTATTGTCCTACAAAGACAAAGATATTATCAAAGTGGTAACTGGGTTACGTCGTTCGGGGAAATCCACACTCTTGGAGTTATTTAAAAATCGTTTAATGAAAGAAGGCGTAATTCCGGAACAAATACAGTTTTACAATTTTGAACTGCCCGAAAATTTTCTTAATAAGTCATGGGACAGGCTTTATTTTGAGATAAAATCAAGATTGCAAACGGACAAATTGAATTACATTTTTCTCGATGAGATTCAAAATATTGCTGATTTTGAAAAATTGGTTGACGGTCTTTATGCAACCGAAAACACAGATATTTATATCACAGGTTCAAATGCAAATTTATTGTCGGGCGAATTGACTACCTTGTTGAGCGGTAGGTATATAGAAATTTCTATCTTGCCGTTTTCCTTTGCCGAATATTTGAAAACCAGGGACATTGACGTGAGTAACAAGTACCTGAATTATGAAGCGCTATTTTACGATTATGTGAACGAAACTTCATTGCCAAAGGGCGTTGAATTGCGCGAAGAAGGGTTTGATAAAGTTTACGAATATCTCGAAGCCTTGTATGCAACGATTATCGAAAAGGACATAACACAACGGCACAAAATCAATGATAAACGTGCATTCGGTAATGTTGCAAAATTTGTTGGAGCCAATATCGGTAGCCAAATGTCGCCGAGTAGCATCTCAAAAACATTGAGATTAGATAATCAGAGTGTTCACCACTCAACTGTGGAAAAATTTATTGATTACCTGGTCGAAAGTTTTGTGTTTTACCGCGTGAATCGTTTCGATATAAAGGGTAAAAAAACAGCTTGCCACACAAGAAAAATATTATCTTGTTGACTTGGGTTTATTGAATGTGCTGGTTGGCAGGGAAAGAACTGCCGACAGGGGGCATATCCTTGAAAATGTTGTATATCTTGAACTTTTTAGACGAGGTTACAAAGTTTGGACAGGCGCACTTCGTAACGGCGAAATTGATTTTACAGTGAAAAATAGTAATGGCGAAATTGAATATTATCAAGTTGCGTGGGAAATTTCAGACGTTGATACTGCTGCACGCGAATTTACCCCATTAGAATCTGTGAAAGATAATTACCCAAAATTTCTGCTGACTACTGAATCGTTTCCGCAAAGCAGAGCTGGGATTATTCATAAAAATGTAGTTACTGTTCAGGTGTAAAATTATATAACAGGGAAATTTCTGACTATAGTTCATTTATCCTTGATTGAATAAGATAGGATTCCCATCGATGGCCATTTGTAAAGCTTCGAGTGTATTATAGCCCTGTTTTCTGATTGTT
>JBBQHB010000022.1:0-56029 GCA_038323575.1 Bacteroidales bacterium
TGTGATCATTTTGATACGGATTTTGACTAATGAGTAATTGAAATTATTAGCGATAACTGGTTGCTGCTCAAAAGAGCTGCCTAGTAATAACAATCGGTAGGCGGCTGAGCTTACCCCAGGTTTTAATACGCCGTGATCGGCAAGAAATTCATGGTTCTCCCGGATCGACCTTTTTAAAAGCCATATAAACGGATTGAACCACTGAGAAATAGTTACCAACTCTAAAATCACCACATCCAAAGAGTGCCTTTGCCTGACATGCTCCATTTCATGTGCCAACATCACTTTCATTTCCGGACTATCAGCATTGTTCCTGTTGATAAAGACATAATTGAAGAATGAAAACGGGGTTACATCCCGCCCGATCTTAACAATTCTGATCCCGTTTTTCACTTCACTTTCATTCATAAGAATTAAAGCAGTGATCTGGATTAGCCTAAAGAAGAACAGAAGGATAAAAATGGTTGTTCCGGAAAGGTAAATGAACTTTATCAGCCCGACAGACTGAACGAATTGTTCGATTCTTACGGTAAAATTTGTTCCGTAAACCGTTACAGTTTGCAATAGGTTCTGAAACCTTATGGCCGTTACCGTGACTTCGCCTAACATAACGGAGGGCATTTGGCTGCTCTCATGAAAATGAAGGAAAGGAAGCAAAATGGAAAAAACTACCGATGCCATTAAATAGATCCGGTTGAGCAGAAAGAAGGTCTCCCTGCGGAGGAACAACAAATAAATTAAAGTGAAGATTGTCAGGCTGAGGCCCGATTCTACCAGAAAATTTACAACTGTTGTGTTCATGGCTCTACTTTTTTTCTTTTTCCAGATCTTTCTTAACCTCCTGTAACAGCGCTTCAAGCTCCGAAATACTCATTTTATCCTCTTTTGCAAAGAAAGAGACCATTTCCTGCAAAGAATTACTGAAGTAATTTTTGATAAAACCCTTCATATACAGTTTGGTGTACTCTTTTTTCGAAATCAGGGGATAATATTCATGTGTTTTGCCATAGGCTGTATGTCCGACAAATCCTTTTCTTTCCATGATCCGAATAAAGGTAGAAACCGTATTATAAGCAGGTTTTGGCTCGGGAATCTTGTCAATCAGGTCTTTGATAAAACCTTTTTTGATTTTCCAGAGTAGCTGCATCAACTGCTCTTCGGCACGGGTCAACTCTTTCATCGTATTTGGCTTGCTTGATTGAATGAACTATTTTCCTGATAATTAGCACTCAAATTTGCTGTGAAGATATCTTCAATCAAAATTAAACAATGGGAATGGTGATTCAAAGTTTTACAACTACTTCTTTCGTTAAAAAACTAAAAAATTAGTTTTAAAAGTTAAAAAAACACTAAATTCTCAGGTCATGGGTCTTGAGGAATAATTTAAAAGCTTTCATTTTTTGAATTTTTAGTGGTTTGCGCAAAACGGTTAATAACAAAACAAATATAAACTAATTTATTAGTTATAGTACTAAGATGTTAGTTAAACTTTGTTAAACAAATTTCAGGCATAAGTCAAAGGACCAGGAGCATGTAGAATGCAGATCGGGGACTGAAGCCTGGAGACTGGAAACTTACAATCAGCTAAACCTTGTCTTCCACCACATCCGCAGTCTTTCCAGTATCTTCTCCTCTGTCGGATTTTGCTGTGGTTTGTAAAATCGTTTCTCCTTAATTTTCTCCGGCAGGAAATCCTGGTCTACAAAATTGCCTTCAAAGGAGTGGGCGTATTTGTACTCTTTGCCGTAGCCCAACTGTTTCATCAGTTTGGTCGGGGCATTTCGCAGGTGCAGCGGCACCGGCAGGTGGCCAGAAAGTTTTACTTCTGCCAGCGCTTCATCGATGGCCGAATAGGCTGAATTACTTTTGGGGGACGTAGCCAGATAGATGGCACACTCAGAAAGTATGATCCTGGATTCGGGCATGCCGATTTTGTGGACTGCATCGAAGGTGCTTTGCGCAAAGAGCAAAGCGTTGGGATTGGCCAGTCCCACATCTTCGGCGGATAAAATAAGCAGACGGCGGGCAATAAACTTGACATCTTCGCCTCCCTCCAGCATCCTGGCAAGGTAATAAACGGCGGCATCAGGGTCACCGCCGCGGATGCTTTTGATAAAAGCGGAGATGATATCGTAATGCATCTCACCGTTTTTGTCGTAGAGGGCCAGGTTCTCCTGTAATTTTTCAGTAACAAGTTCATTGGTGATCACTACTTTATCACCATCTACGGCATTGACAACCAATTCCAGTACATTCAGCAGTTTCCGGGCATCGCCTCCCGAAAAGCGGAGCAATGCTTCTTCCTCTTCAACCACAATATTTATTTTGGAAAGGTCTGTGTCCTGGTGAATGGCCCTGTTCAGTAATAGCAAAAGGTCTTCTTTTTCAAGGGATTTCAGCACATAAACCTGGCAGCGGGAGAGTAGGGGAGAGATCACTTCAAAGGATGGATTCTCAGTAGTAGCGCCTATCAGGGTAATAACTCCCTGTTCTACGGCACCTAAAAGTGAATCCTGTTGTGCTTTGCTGAACCTGTGGATTTCATCAATGAACAGAATAGGATTTTGGGCGCTGAAAAAACGGTTGTTTTTGGCTTTGTCAATGACATCACGGATATCTTTAACCCCTGAATTGATAGCGCTTAGGATGTAAAACGGGCGGTTCAGGGAGTTGGCAATTATCTTTGCCAGGGTAGTTTTGCCAACTCCCGGAGGTCCCCATAAAATAAAGGAGGAGAGCCTTCCCGAGGCGATCATTTTACGAATAACAGCCTCTTCACCGACAAGATGTTTCTGCCCGATGAAATCGTCGAGCGTAACGGGCCTTAATCTTTCTGCTAAAGGTTGGTTTGACATGTTCGATCAGTTGCAGTATCTTTTTATCACATTGTACGCTTCGGTAAGCCCAAGTTCGCCGGCCCTGCTGAGATCCAGCGCGCCGCCTTCCAGGTCGTTCAGGTAAATCCGGGTAAGTCCCCTGTTGAAATAGGCCTCCGCGAAATCGGGTTCTAACTGGATTGCCTTCGAGTAATCCTTGATCGCTTCCAGATAATCCCGTTTCTTGACTTTGGTATTGGCCATGTTAAACCAGGAAAAAATAAAATTGGGATTCATGTCAATTATTGCCTCGTAATCCTTGATAATATCTTCATAATCAAGGATCTTTACTTCATTTTTCCTGTTTTCAATGGTTGTTTTGTTCCCGGTCATATTAAGTATTTCCGGTTCAGGAAGTGATCCCTGGGAACGGATAATATCCACCATCTTAGCCCTGGAATTGGCCCGGCAGAAGTAGGCTAACATATTCCTGTCGTCCGCTCCGATGGCCCTGGTGAAATCCCGGTTTGCTTCGTTGAAATTTTCAGATTGTTCAAGGATGATGCCGCTGTTCAAATAGGCGATAGAATTTTTCTTGTCGGCAGAAATCTGATTGCTCCAATTTTCCAGCAACGATTTAAAAACATCTTTGTGAATGGTAAGATAGGCATAGGGCTTGTTCGAGATAATCAAAAACGGATCGTTGTTGTTTTTGTTGTTGAGCGCTTCAATCTCCATGTTGTAATACTGCAGGCGGTTGAAATCGACGGAATCTTTGTTAAACACAGAGACTATAAAGTCAGGCTGCATCACAATTTTAACATTCCGGTTTTGAACCATGCCGTCTTTTATGTCAGTCTCAGATATCTTACCATCTTCGGCAACCACAATATTTCTCCTTTTCCTGTTTTGGGTAACCGGTCCGCTTTTATTCTCCTGTTTGAATGCGGTTGTGTCAGGTGCTGCGGCGGAACTGCCGACCTGGGCTGCAGCCGGATTGTTCGGTGGTGTGATTGGCGGGTTTGCGGCAGCAGTCTGCTGGGACTGGTTACTTCCGGTTTGACTATTTTGTGCCTGGTTCGGGTTTTGGCCAGGATTAGGCAACACAAATCCATATTGACGGCGTTGTTTCTCTTTTTCCTCCTCTACATCGAGCCGCTTTTTAAAAGCAGCGAATTTAGGATCAAGTTCTGCAGCCAAGGCCATGTCTTTTTCAAACCCGGAAATTTTAAGTGTTTCTTTGGCAATACCCCTGTTCAGATAGGCTGCAGCAATATTGGGATCCAGTTGGAGGGCCATGTCATAATCCCGGATTGCTCCCTTTAAATCATTGAGCTGATGTTTGACAATTCCCCTGTTCACATAGGCTGACGATGTCTTTGGGTCCAAACGGATACATAAATCATAATCTTTCAAAGCTCCGGCATAGTCTTTTTTCTCAAATTTCGCAATCCCCCTGACGAGATAAGCGCTTGAAAAGTGAGGTCTGATCCTGATAGCCGCATCACAATCCTTTATTGCACCTTCAAGATCACCTTTCATCTGCTTGGCAGAACTACGGTTCAGGTAGGTATTGGCCGTCCCGGGTTTCAATTCAATTGATTTGGTGTAATCAGCAATGGCGCCGTCAAAATCTTCCATGGCAATCTTGGTGATTCCCCTGTTGTTGAAGATATTGGGATCATCCTGGTTATACTCAAGGGCGTTGGAATAATCAACAAGGGATTCCTTGAAATTTTTCATCTCGTAATTGGCCATGCCCCTGTACATGTATGCTTCCGGATAATAAGGCTTTATTTCTATTGCTTTGTCAAAATCGGCTTTGGCTCCGCGGAAATCGTCGATATAAAGTTTAGCCATACCACGGTAAAAGTAGGGTTCAGGAAGGTAAGGCTTCAATTTGATGACAATATTGAAATTTTCGATGGCGCTCACGTAGTTTCCAAAATAGATCCGGCTGCGGGCTATGTAAAAAAAATGATCTGTATTGAGTTGGGAATAGGAGGGCAGAAGTGAAAAAAGAAGTATGAATGCCAGGAATATACGTTTCATTATTTATCTGATCGATGGATTAATCAGACAAAAATAGCAAATTAGAGATATGAGTTATGAGTTATCTCAATTCTTTCTCGTCAAAATTCTGCCGGTTCAGTAATTTTCCAAGACTATCGGTAATAAAAACATGGCGAACCTGAAAATTATCCCGGATGATAAATTCATACTCAGTGTCACCGTTAGCCCGCTCAATAAGAATTGAACTCATGATCTGGCCATATACCTCCAACCTCTGGCGTATGTTTCCATCCAGCATACTCAGTGTAAAGTTGGTTTCAGTTTTAAGCCAGGAGCCTGATTTTTCGAACCAGGCAATGTGTTCTATGCCATTCACTCTGAATATTGCCTCAAAAATACCGTCCTTACCAAAAGACCATTCAATGTTTGTAGCATCAGGGAAATGTGATCTGAAGCAATGCAAGACCTTGCTGCCAGGCGAATGACTGTCGATACGGAAAATATATTTTTGAATAAGTTCTTTCATAAATTGCGTAACATCTCTATGTGTGAAAGTTTGTCAGACTTGAAATTGCCCGTTTATAATTCACTCCTTTTTGACGAATAAACCGGGAAAAGTCACAAGGTATTGAATTAAAAATTGTTACTTGTACTTTTGGGAATACAGGTAAGCAACCCGTTCGCGTGCTCTTTTCAAGCGCATTTTCGTTGCGCTTTCACTTATTTTTAAAGCTGTCTGAATATAGGCAATCGGGAAATTGTCGATGTAATGCATGGTAAGAAGCGCTTTTTCCTCGGGGTGAATCTGATCCAAAATCTTCATCAATCTGTCACTACTGATTTCTTTGTCATCAATTTCATCAATGACATCCGGCAATTCATTTGAACTGTTCCAGTCAGGATAGTTCATTTTCTTCTTTACACGCAGATATTCTATACAATGATTATAGGTAATGGAATAGAGCCAGGTCGAGAAATTAGATTCACCCCTGAAATCATTCAATTTCTCAAAAACTTTGCAGAAAATATCCTGCACAAACTCCTGGGCCAACAATGGATCCTTTAAAAGTGAGTTGCATTTCTCGAAAACCTTGGTTGAATACCTGATATAAAGAATTCCAAACAGATTTGTATCATGTTCGTGTTTGATCTTTTTTATGATCTCAACGTCCGGAAGATCGTTAACAGAAAGTTTGTTAATCATTTCTTAATATTCGTAAAGTATTCTTAGCTAATGATTTGTAAAGATAATTTGTCTAAATGAAAAAAAAAATATAAATTTGCGGTGACTTTAAGAAACCTTTGCGTCTAAAAGTTAAAATTGTTTGAACAAAAACATTGATTTACATTAATTACATTTATTTTTCAAAGTTATGAAAAAAGGATTATTAAAACTGGTTACACTTAGTATTCTCGTTGTTTCATTAGCAAGTTGTGCTAAAGTTCCTCAAGCTGACATCGATGCTGCAAACGTCGCTATCGAAGCTGCTAAAAAAGCAGGTGCTGATCGTTATGTTGCCGCTTCTTTCCAAGCTGCTGTTGATGCACAGAAATCTGGTCTTGCTCAGGTTGAAGAGCAAAATGCAAAATTTGCATTGTTCAGAAATTATGATGCTGCCAAAGTTACTTTAACATCTGTTACTACGCTTTCTAACAAAGCAGTAGAAGAAACCGCCGCAAGAAAAGAAGCTTTGAAAGCTGAAGTTACTGCTGCTGTTGCTGAATTGACTACAACAATCGCTGATGACAAAGAATTGCTGAAAAAAGCCCCTAAAGGCAAAGAAGGCAAAGCTGCTGTTGAAGCTATCGGTCAAGAAATCGGTGTTGTTGAAACTGTTTTAACTGAGGTTTCTGCAGGTTTGGCCAACAACGAAGACATTCTGACTCTTTCTGAGAAAGTTAAACCAGCTGTTGAGAAAGCAAAAGCTATCAATACTGAGTTAACTGATGTTATTGCAAAAGCTAAAGGCGGAAAAAAGAAATAAGAATTTTTAAAATTCTTATAAAGAAATAACCCTCGGAGAATTTCCGGGGGTTTTTTTAGATACCTTGATAACATTTGGAAAGTTTAGGTTTCATCCAATGAGCATTAAAAGGCCCGATAGCTAAAAATGCATACAAATCCGTCCAGAAAATCATATTTGGATGTTTACACCCCCAAAAAAAACAGCGTGAAATCCGGTATTTATAAAAAAATATTTGTTTCGTTCGGAATTCTTTCTCTTGCTTCCCTGATTGTTTTGGTACTTCTGATTCTTTTCATGGATAGTCCACCTATGGAAGATTTCAGAAAGTGCAATGAAATCATGTCCAGAGCAAAAAAAATCAATGCCGATGTTTATGCTCCTGAATATTATCAGGCGGCAGAAACCAATTATAAATATGCATTCATCGAACTGAAACGGCAAAATGAAAAATTATTTTTCCAGCGGAATTTTTCTAAAGCCAGGGAGTTGATTATTAATGCCATCCTTAAGGCAGAACTGGCCCAAAATGCATCAGGTACAAACAAAGACACACAAAAAGCGAGGTTTCTGAAAGAAACGGAGTTGCTGAGAAAAAAGCTGGACAGTTACCACGATTTCTTTATCAAACTTCCATTGCAAATCCAGACCAGAAAAGATTACGAATTCGGTAAACTTTCGGTAGAAGAAAGTCTTAATGCATTCGAGAAAGGTGATATCAACAAAGCAAATCAGAAATTGAACGAGGGGAAAGCCCGGATCAGTTACGCAGATGCCGAAGTAAATGCGCACCTTAAAGAGTATTTTGCGCGCTTTCCTAAATGGCAGATCTGGGTGAAAAATACCATAGCCGCATCAGCCAATACAAAATCCTATGCCCTCGTGATTGACAAGATCAAACACAAAGGATTTCTTTATTACAATGGAAAGCTGAGCAAGGAATACGATGTGGAGTTTGGCAAAAATTGGATCGGGGATAAACTTTATTCGGGTGATAATGCTACACCGGAAGGAAGATACATGGTAACCAGAAAGAAAAACTCAAAAGATTCAGGCTATTATAAAGCCATGATGTTAAACTACCCGAATGAGGAAGATCGGGCAGAATTTGCCGCACGCAGGAGAAGCGGCCAGATTCCCAGGAGCAGGGGAATCGGGGGATTGATTGAAATTCACGGAAACGGCGGTAAAGGTGTTGACTGGACCAGAGGTTGCGTTGCCCTTTCTGACGACAAAATTGATGAATTGTACAACAAACTTTCTGTTGGCTCACCTGTCACAATCGTTGGCTCGACTGTTTCACTATCTGATCTGTTAAATTAATTATCTTTGAACACGATGGAAACTGAGGATAAAAGTTGGTTTAGAAAATATGCACCCTGGGTTGTTCCTTTCCTGCTATGCTTTCTGATAGCGGCAAGTATTTTATTTACTGCTCAATTTCAGAATGCTGCCTATCTGGTTAAATCCTGGTTCACTTCCATTAGTCTCACAAGTGGTTCGGGTGCCAAAGGAGCAGCTATGCAAATTCAGACAAGCAAAGCAAATATTGCCGCTCTTCAGGACAAATTATCTGATTTAATACCTGATAAACCTTATATTATTGTTAATACAACAATTAACCGTTTTGAACTCCGCAATTCCAAAGATACCATACGGACTGGGGTGTGTTCAACAGGAAAAGATCAGTTACTGATTGGAACCAACGGCAAAAAATGGCTTTTCAAGACACCAAAAGGAATGTTTTCGGTGTTACTCAAAAGAAAAAATGCTCCCTGGATCAAACCGGATTGGGCTTATATTGAAGAAGGAATGAAGCCCCCGTCTGCTCGCTCATCTGACCGCATTGAAGAGGGGTCATTAGGTGAATACCAAATATCTATCGGAGACAATTACATGCTGCATGGTACTCTATATCAAAGATTTCTTGGTTTACCGGTTACACATGGTTGTGTCCGAATAGGCGATAAGGACCTTGAAGTTATCTTTAATACTCTTGACAAAGGGTCTAAAGTTTTCATATTTTAAACAGTCAATATGGCAAAGAAAACACTTTTCTGGTCAATTACTACCTTGTTGGTTTTAATCGTTGCTTACGTAATGACAGCGACCGTTATCATGCCTGTTGTGACCAGAAATCCGCTGCCTGAAGCAGTAATGCCCAAAGTGGAAGAGAAAGCAGAGAAAAATACGAAAAAGCCAAATGCGGCGGAAAATGCATCAAAAAAGGCTGAAAAGGGCGCTAAAGGTGGAAAGAAACCGGAAGCAAAGGTTCAAAATAAAATGGTTGAGGAAGATGTGATAATCAATAGCAAAGAAGATCTTTATAAGCTGTTTGAATTAAGGAAGACTGAGGCTCTCTTACGATCTCGCTATAACCTTTCAGGTGAAGATTCAGTGTATCTGGTTCTTGACCTGATTAACAAAGCAGCTTACCTTGAATTAAAAGGTGTTTCATTGTATGAAAGTAAGATCCATGATTTTTCTGTAAGCAACTCGATCAGGTTGTTTCATACTGAGGCTCTTCTTCGGTGGATCGCTCAGCCCTTTGTATTAAAAAGCGCAACAGCTACCATTGCCAGAGTTCCGATTGCAGTGGTAAATGCGCCCAAAGACACCATTGAAGCAAACATGAAAGAGGCATTACCAATGGCCCCAAAGAGAGAAGATGTTCACATTGTCATGAACTTTGAGCGAAACCTTCAGCTTATAATTCAACAGGAAGAGAAGAGCGAGGGAGAGGGGAAATTAAAAGTGGACAGCCTGAAATCGAGTATTAGTAAAAGGGAGATCAACAGATCGGTAAAATCACTTACCACTTTCAAACGGGAGCCGATTACCCCGCAGATTGTCATCACAATTCCTAAAGCTGATGCAACCATCATTTACCGTGCACTGCCTCAAAATCCGAAGATGGTGCTCCGGATGTGATAAGGCTAATTGGCTATTTCAATTTTTATTTTCTTATTTTTTAGTTTTTCCGGCCCGAGTTGTTTAACTACCTGCCTTATTCTGGATTCAGGCACAGCTGCAAATGATTCAAAATCAAGTATATTAATTAATCCTATCTCCTCTTTTTGTAAACCGCCTTTTTGAATCAAAAGTCCTACAATATCTACTTTGCTGATTTTGTCTTTCTTGCCGGCGCCAAAATAGATGGTCGAAAAGTAGGGTGTGTTGATGCTGCTTTTGTTATCGGGGAGTAACATTTCAATACTGTAATCCGGCATATAAACCGGGATTTTTTCTTCTGAGGAGAGCAATATCCATACAGTTCCTTCGTTGTCCATCCTGGCAGTGCGCCCGTTCCGGTGCAAAAATATAGTTTCGCTGCCGGCAGCCTGGTAATGGATAATATTTTTTACTCCTGCAATGTCAAGTCCCCGGGACGCAAGATCGGTCGTAACAAGAACCGGTGTGGTTCCGTTCCTGAATTTAATCAAGGCCCTTTCCCGCTGAGGCTGTTCGTGCCCGCCATGGTAGGTATCGTGGAAGATGCCGTTTTCATTGAGTAATAGACTGATTCGCTCAACTGCCTCGCGGTGGTTGCAAAACACAAGGGTAAGTCCCTCTCTGAGGTTCATCAGTAATTTTAGCAGCAAACTCAGCTTGTCTTTTTCCTCGGCCCTGACAAGTTTTATTTCCAATCCAGCCGGTTTGGCATCACTGCTGTAGTCCAGGACTACCGGATTCTGAATTTTGATAAAATCAGGCAATGAGACGGACTTTGTAGCTGAAGTTAATACAAGCTGCTCAGGATTGGAAATAAGCTTTAAAATCGCCGAAATTTCACCCTCGAAACCAAATTCCAGCGACTTGTCGTACTCATCCATGATCAACACGGAAATAGTGTCTGGCTGGATGTTTCCTTTTTCGAGGTGGTATTTGATCCGTCCGGGGGTTCCGATCAGCAGGGTAGGCGCTTCGGTCAGGTTGTTCAGTTCTGTTTTGACCTTGTGTCCTCCGTAACAGGCAGATACCTTCAGTCCGGTTGCCATCGACTTGAAGACTTGCTCTATCTGGAGTGCAAGCTCTCTGGAGGGTACCAGCACCAATGCCCGGATGCCAGGTTTCTGAATATCCGCTTTTTCCAGCAGTGGCAAAAGGAATGCTGCTGTTTTTCCTGAGCCTGTAGGGGAAAAAAGTTGAACCTGTCTCGCTTTTTTGCAGACAGTTAACATTTCAAGCTGCATAGGGTTCAGCGAATCGAAACCCAGATTTTTGACGGCATTTGCTACACCTGCCGATAGAGTTGGAAGCATAAAGTTTTGTGATGTCAATATTAATTTTCGATTTTCGATTTTGGAAGTATGCCTCAGAATATTATTCGTATGCAAACGAAAATCTAAAATTGAAAATCCAAAATTATTATTTTTTGTTGTCAATCAGATTAAAAACAAAAAGAGGGTTCCAGTTAGGAGCCCTCTTAAATGCTATAAAAAGCTTTGGAACGATTCTAATTAGGTTTGGCTTATCTCAGTGGTCTGCTTCAATTCCGATTAATTATCGGATTGTTAAATCCCGATAAGTTTTCATACACGAACCCAGCACAAAAATAGTTCAAACTGTAGCCTGAAGCTACTACACGTCCGACTGCTTAATAACTGGAACTAAGACCGGCCGCCTCTGTCGCCGCCGCCACGGTTGTAACCGCCACGATCTCCGCCGCGATTGAAACCACCACGATCGCCACCGCCGCCACGATTGAAACCACCGCCGCCACCGCCACGGTTGAAACCGCCGCCGCCGCTACCGCCTGGACGTCTTGTGCCGTCTTTAGGTTTTTCGATAGACTCGTTTACAACGATTGTACGTCCGTCAACTTCTGCACCGTTCAATTCTTCAATGGCTTTTTGAGCCTCTTCTGCATTCGGCATTTCAATAAAGCCGAAACCTTTACTCCTTCCGGAGAATTTGTCTGTGATAATTCTTGCTGAAGTTACTTCTCCGTACTCCTCGAAAAATCCTTTTAATTCTGCCTCCTCCAAGCTAAATGGAAGGCTACCTACGAAAATGTTCATAATCTTAAAAACTTATTTAATGGTAAATAATCCGACGTAAAGGTAGTTATATTTTAATTCAAAAAGATATTTGCATTTTTTTTTATTTTTCATTTAATGTTCATATTATCAGTTAAATAAGAAATAGAATTCTGCAAATTCACTGTTTTCAGATTGGGAGGTGTCACTTTATTTTGAAGAATGCACCTATTTGAGAACCAGATTTTTAGTGTACAGCAATCCGGTAGGAGAGCTTTATCATCAGACTGTTGTTTGGTTTTTCATGGCCGTATAATCCGTCGGGATTATGAGAAAGGTCAAATTCGCCGGTTGTGGTGGTATAACGGCGGTTCTGCGACCATACCAGGTAGAGTGCGGATCCCGGCAGGTATTCCCACCTGAGCACCAGGTTGGATAAAAATTCATTAAAATTAAAGTTCGGATTTTCAAATGGATAATCAGGTTTTCCGTCCCTGTTTTCATCCACCAGGTAGTAATTGTCGGCGTTGGGCACAGACAGTTGCTGAGAATCATAAATGCGGAAACGGTTGGCATAGCGCTCGTTCCTCGGATTGGTTACCGTCAATGACAATCGGGTTGTTGCATTTTTCGGCCAGGTACATTTTTTTTGGTATATCCTGGGAAAATAAGGAGAAGCAAACCAGGTGCAGCAGGCATATAGCGTAGAAAAGTTTGTTCATAAAGGGAGGAGAATTTATCAAAGTTTGCAAATAGGACGGCAAATAAAAGCAAACGTTACAATGAAAGTGCCAATTTTTATCATGTTGGTCAAAAAAAACAGAATCCGGGTCTGAACTTTTTTATTTTTCATGTAAGTTTGTACGCTTTTTAAAAAGATATCATATTATGTTTGAAAATCTAACGGATAAACTGGAGCGGTCGTTCAAATTACTGAAGGGCCAGGGTAAAATAACTGAAATCAATGTTGCCGAAACACTGAAAGAGGTGAGGCGCGCTTTGCTGGACGCGGATGTGAATTTCAAGATAGCAAAGGATTTTACCTCACGGATCAAAGAAAAGGCCATCGGTCAGCAGGTTATAACTTCCCTTAATCCTGGGCAGCTGATGGTGAAGATTGTTCACGATGAACTGGTGGAACTGATGGGCGGACAGGCAGTCGACATCAACCTGAAAGGTTCGCCGGCGATCATTCTTATGTCAGGCTTGCAGGGATCCGGTAAAACAACTTTTTCGGGTAAACTGGCCAACCGCCTTAAAACCAAACAAGGTAAAAACCCGCTGTTGGTTGCCTGTGATGTTTACCGTCCGGCAGCTGTCGAACAGTTAAGGGTGCTTGGATCAGCCATCAATGTCGCTGTTTATACGGATGAAACCACCAAAGATCCGGTTAAGATTGCGAAAGATGCGGTAAAAGAGGCAAAACTGAAGGGCAACGATGTTGTCATCATCGATACCGCCGGCCGGTTGGCCATCGATGAGATGATGATGAAAGAGATCGAAGCCATTAAAAATGCGGTCAATCCGGGTGAGATCCTTTTTGTCGTTGATTCCATGACAGGACAGGATGCAGTCAATACAGCCAAAGAGTTCAACGACCGGTTGAATTTCGACGGGGTTATCCTGACAAAACTGGATGGTGATACCCGCGGTGGAGCAGCGCTTTCCATTCGTGCCGTTGTCACCAAGCCAATCAAATTCGTGGGGATGGGCGAGAAGATGGACGCCATTGATGCTTTCCACCCCAGCAGGATGGCAGACCGTATCCTTGGAATGGGTGACATCGTTTCGCTGGTCGAACGGGCCCAGGAACAATATGACGAGGAAGAAGCCCGGAAACTACAGAAAAAACTGGCCAAAGACCAGTTTAATTTTGATGATTTCCTCAAGCAGATTCAGCAGATCAAGAAGATGGGAAACCTGAAAGAACTCGCCGGCATGATCCCCGGAATGGGGAAGGTTCTTAAAGATGTTGATATTGAAGATGATGCATTCAAGCATGTCGAAGCCATCATCTATTCCATGACGAAGGAAGAACGGGCTGATGCTGCACTGATTGACGGATCCCGGCGCAAAAGAATTGCTATCGGATCAGGAACCTCGGTTCAGGAGGTAAACCGGCTGCTGAAACAGTTCGCCGACACCCGCAAAATGATGAAGATGGTCTCTTCAGGCTCCAACATGAAAAAAATGATGACCCAGGGGAAAGGACAAAGGAGATAATAAATAAAAGAAAAGATGGTTTTAATTGATGGGAAGGAAATATCGGCGATCATAAAAGATGAAATAGGAACCGAGGTTGCACAGATAAAGGCAGCAGGGAAGAGAGCACCGCACCTGGCTGCCATTCTGGTCGGTCATGACGGCGGAAGTGAAACCTATGTCGCTGCCAAAGTCAAAGCGTGTGAAGCGGTAGGATTTGAATCGACACTGATACGTTTTGAGGAGAATGTAAGTGAGGAGGAGTTACTTCGGTGTATAGATCAGTTGAACAACGATCCTGAAATTGACGGTTTTATCGTTCAGCTTCCGTTACCGAAACATTTTTCCGAAGAGAAAGTGATCGAATGCATCGATCCGAAAAAAGATGTGGATGGTTTTCATCCTTTGAATGTTGGCAGGGTAGTTGCCGGTTTGCCTGCGTTCGTTTCAGCCACGCCTTTCGGCATCATGGAGTTGCTTCGCAGGTACAAAATTGAAACATCCGGCAAAAAATGTGTTGTGATTGGCCGGAGCAATATCGTAGGCCGTCCTATGAGCATTTTGCTGTCTCAGAAAGGTGTTGATTGCACCGTAACGCTTTGTCACAGCAGAACCAAAAATCTGAAAGAAGTCTGCCTGCAGGCCGATATCATCGTTGCCGCACTTGGCTTGCCTGAGTTTTTGACCGGCGAGATGGTCAGGGAAGGGGCAGTTGTCATCGACGTCGGAACAACCCGTGTTCCTTCTGATCAGACAAAGTCAGGATTTAAACTGAAAGGCGACGTTAAATTTGATGAGGTGGCCCCGAAATGTTCTTTCATTACGCCGGTACCCGGTGGTGTCGGACCCATGACCATTGCATCGCTGCTTTACAATACGCTTTTGTCAAATCAACATAAAATTTACAAATAATATTAGTTTAAAGTGCGATATCGTGTTTTATCCCAAAATTTACGCGATATCGTCAAAAGATTTTTTGATTCTGAAAAAAAAATTCAAGTTGGGTTACAAAGCCGCACAAGTAAATGTGTGAATGATGTAATTTATTTTTAAAATTTTGTAACTCTTTCAGCACAAACAAAACCATCTTTACATTAAAATAATTTATTATATTATCTGAGATGAAAACCATTACCTTTTCTTTATACAGCAAAACTATTTTGCTTTCTTTGTTGTTCTTATCTTCCTGTGCTACAGTGCCCCTGACAGGTCGTAAACAACTAAGCCTCGTTAATGAATCTGAAGTAATGGCCTTAAGTTTAAGTCAGTACGATCAGTTTATCAAATCCAACAAGATTTCGGGCAATAAAGCAGAAACCGACCGTGTAAGAAGGGTTGGAGGCAGAATTGCCGTTGCAGTTGAAAAATATTTCAAAGGCAAGGGATTATCTTCCTACCTGAACGGTTACAAATGGGAATTTAACCTGATAGAGGACAAAAGTATCAATGCGTGGTGTATGCCGGGAGGGAAAGTTGTGGTCTTCACCGGAATTCTTCCGTTGATGAAAAATGATGCACAATTGGCAACCGTTATGAGCCACGAAATTGCACATGCTGTGGCACGCCATGGCAGTGAAAGGATGAGTGAACAGTTGGTGGCCCAGGGTTTCGGTACAGCACTTTCAGTTGCTGTGTCGGAAAAACCGCAGCAAACGCAGCAACTGGCAATGGCGGCTTTTGGCCTGGGATCGCAGTTGGGTTACGCGTTGCCGTTTTCAAGAATACATGAATATGAAGCTGATGAAATGGGATTGTATTTCATGGCAATGGCCGGTTACGATCCAAACCAGAGTATTGATTTTTGGAAAACCATGGCCAAAAACAGCACATCCACGACTCCTGAATTTTTGAGTACCCACCCGCTGGATGAAAACAGGATAGCCAGGATCAACGATAAACTGCCCGAAGCGCTAAAATATTACCATCCCCAGGCCGGAAGCAAGTAATTAAATCAAAGAAGTTTACTGGTTTTTTCAGCAATCAGTTTGTAGAGGCTCTCACTAACCGGAACAAGCGGTAAACGAACCAGGTTCTCCACCATGCCGGCTGAATGCATGGCCGCTTTTACGCCCGAAGGACTTCCCTCCGCAAACAAGTCCTCAATTAGTAACTGTAAATCCTGCTGAAGGGAGGCCGCATTGCTGAAATCTCCGTTCATGGCATAGTGCGTCATAGCAGAAATCAATTTTGGGGCCAGGTTGGCAGCTACCGAGATAACTCCTTCGCCGCCAAGGGAGGTTGTTGGTACAACCAGGCTGTCATCGCCCGTGATCACACTGAAATGGTCGGGTTTCCCCTTTAATATTTTGATTATTTCCCCGAAATTTCCGGATGCTTCCTTCGTGCCGACTATTTTATTTGTGGCATGTGCCAGCCTGAGCGTAGTCTCGGCGGTCATGCTGACGCCTGTACGGGACGGAACATTGTAAACCATGACGGGTAGGGGGGAAGCGGCAGCAATAGCCATGAAATGTTGATAGATTCCTTCCTGTGTCGGTTTGGTGTAATACGGTACGACTGACAGAATTCCATCGGCGTTGCTCAGGTTTAATGAATGCAACTTTTCGGTTACTTCAGCCGTACTGTTGCCTCCGACACCTACCATAACCGGAATACGACGGTCAGTCCGCGAAGTAACAAAGTCAATAAGTGATTGTTTCTCATCGTTGGTCAAGGTGGCCGGCTCGCCTGTTGTGCCAAGCACAACGAGGAAATCCATTCCGTTTTCTATCTGGGCATCCACTATCCGACCCAGGCTGCTGAAATCTATTTGTAAATCTGATCCGAAAGGCGTGATCAGTGCTACACCGGCACCGTGAAATGTTTTTTGCATGTTATTTTTCTTTCTCGTTCAACTTTTCAAGATAAAAGATGATTTGTTCCATCAGGAACCTGCACTGCGGATTCGCATTCACGTCGATCTCCAGATCGTAGAGGTTCGGATCGTCTGCTTTCCAGCCTACTTTGAATTTTGCAGCAGAGTGAATCAGCATATATTGCAGTGCAACTGTTTTAATCATGGATAAATCAATCAGGATATCAAACACCTCCTGGACAAAATGAATCCCGTCCCCGCTTTTTGGCCTGCCGAAGAAACTGACGCTTCTGTTGTCAATAATCCAGGAGTTTGTTACAGTCGAAAGGGTTTCTTTTCCCCGCCTGGTGCTGATATAGGCCATGCCGAAAGATTTGATCCCTTTCTCATTTAAATTTTTCCGAAGTAATTCATACGTCTCCATACTCTCCAAGTCAGAGGGATTCCATAGGATACCCACTGATTTGGCACTTTTAAGGTTAACGATACTTACTTCCCTGGTCTGTCGTTTGTAAGTCTGAAACAACCTCTTCTTAATGTATGAATTGATTAATCTTCTGCACATTTTGCAAAGTTATGTATTCGTAATAATAAACTATCCTGTTTTGTATGTCAGCCGACTTACACCAACTTTCAATCTGTAAGTTGACGGTAGGTTTCCTCCGTAATAACGGGGATTTTTAGTTGTGTTGCCTTTTCAAGTTTTGATGGTCCAATATTTTCTCCTGCAATAAGATAGCTGGTTTTTGCAGAGATAGCGGATACATTTTTTCCTCCGTGGAGTTCAATGTCTGCTTTCAATCCGTCACGTGAAAAATTTTTGAAAGTACCTGAAATAATAAAGGATAAGCCCTTCAGCTTCTCGGTAGATCCCTCTGCAGTGGTGTTTTCAGCCTCAAATTTCAGTTGGTAATTCCTGAGCCGGTCAATGAGCTCAAGGTGTTGTGCCTTTGAAAACCAGGCAACAATACTTTCAGCAATTTTAATCCCGATCTCATCCACAGACTTAAGCGACTCAAGGTCAGCCCGCATCAGGAGATCGACCGACCTGATTTCTTTGGCAAGTTTTTTGGCCACTGTTTCACCGACATACCTGATTCCCAGCGCAAACAACACCCTTTCGAAGGGTACGGATGTTGTGTTCTTCAGACCGTAGAGAATTCTTTCAGCCGATTTTTCCCCCATCCTGTCAAGGGAGACCAACTGTTCTTTCTTTAAATTGTAAAGGTCGGCAACATTGCGTATCAATCCCTGCTGAAACAAAAGATCAATGGTTTCGCTGCCAAGGCCATCGACATCCATTGCCTTGCGGCTGATAAAATGTTCGATTTTGCCCTTGATCAGCGGCGGGCATTCATCTTCATTGGGGCAGTACCAGGCTGCCTCTCCCTCCTCTCTTACCAGAAGTGTGCCACATTCCGGACAATGTTCAAT
This sequence comes from Bacteroidales bacterium, assembly GCA_038323575.1. Classification (GTDB taxonomy): domain Bacteria; phylum Bacteroidota; class Bacteroidia; order Bacteroidales; family Prolixibacteraceae; genus CAINVV01. Next base: position 18,224 of record JBBQHB010000022.1, read on the forward strand.
AAAATGAATGGCCGGACTGCCCGGGTCTCTTTGGGTGACATCAACCCCGACAATCTTCGGTATAATTTCTCCGCCTTTTTCTACATAAACAAGGTCGCCGGCATGGAGATCAAGATTTTGAATGATGTCGGCATTGTGCAGTGAGGCTCTTTTGACCACAGTTCCGCCCAGCTGAACAGCTTCCAGGTTGGCAACCGGTGTAACCGCACCAGTCCTTCCTACCTGAAAAGTAACGCTTAGCAGCCTTGTGGACACCCTTTCCGCTTTAAATTTATAGGCAATGGCCCATCGTGGACTCTTGGCCGTAAAGCCCAGTTCCTCCTGGACCCTTTTTGAGTTAACTTTAATTACAACACCGTCTGTCGCAAACGGAAGGCTTTCTCTTTTTTTATCCCATTCAGACAGAAAAAGCAGGACCTCTTGAATGCCTTTGCATTTCCGCATATGCGGGGAAATTTGAAAGCCCCAGCCTGCAGCAAGCCGTAAAAGCCCGAAGTGTCCGTCCTCCGGTAAGTTTTCACCAAGGATGTAGTAAAAGTAGGCATCCAGCTTTCGGGAGGCAACAACTGAAGAGTTTTGCATTTTCAGTGTACCCGATGCTGCATTCCGCGGATTGGCGAAAAGGAGTTCCCCTTGTTCAGACCGTTCCACGTTGAGTGCATCAAAAACTGAGAACGGCATCACAATTTCGCCCCGGATCTCGAAAGAAGCAGGAAAATTTCCATGAAGTTTCAACGGAACAGATCTTATGGTGCGGACATTCGCTGTTACATCATCTCCCTTTTCGCCGTCACCTCTGGTAACTGCCCGCTGCAGTTCACCATCCCGGTAGGTAAGACTGATGGAGGTACCGTCCAGTTTGAGTTCACAAACGTAGTCGGGTTGCTCGCCTGAAAATTTCTCCACCCGCTGCATAAAATCAACAACTTCCTGTTCGGAGTAACTGTTGCCAAGCGAAAGCATCGGGTATTGATGGGTAACCTGTTGGAATTCACGGGAAATGTCACTTCCGACCCTTTGGGTGGGCGAATTAAGGTCAATATACTCCGGATATTTGTTTTCAAGCGCCGTCAGGTCATTCATCATCAGGTCAAATTCAAAATCTGAGATGGTTGGCTGACTGAGATTGTAATAGTTATAATTGTGCTGCTCAACTTCCCTGCGGAGTTTTGCGATCCTTTTTTTTACTTCTTCCGTCGACATAGGTGATACGCTGTGTAATGCTTTAAAAATACAAAAAATGATCGAATCTGTAACTGTGCCTGTTGCTGACGGTTGAAATCTTTTTGATAATTATTTGCTGCAGGACATGCAGGGGAAAATAAAAACGATAATTTTGCTTTGAAATTAGGTTTCATCCTTTTCATTTCTGTAAGGGTGAATCAAAAAGGGAATCCGGTGAAATTCCGGAGTTGTACCCGCAGCTGTATGCCCACTTAAAAAGGTTTCTGAATCTATGCCACTGTCCCGACAAGTCGGGACGGGAAGGCTCAGAAAACCGGGCGAGCCAGAAGACCTGCCAATTTCAGCTTTATTTTTTGCCATCGGGAAAAACGGCAGAATTGTTTGTGCAATAATTTTCAAGTATTTAATATTTAGCAAGTTAATTAATTCAATTATGAAAAGCTCATTTTTATTGGTCTCTTTGTTGCTGTATGCCGGTTTATTTTTCACATCATGTCAAAAAAAAGACAATGGTCCGCAGACCCAAATTATAGATTTTGAGTCGCTGCCGGTTCCTGCTGCCGGATACTGGAACGGATCTGACCTTTCCGGATCATTTACGGCAGATATACTTAAATTTGAGAACAAGTACGAGCCTTTGTGGAAAACATGGGCCGGCTTTGCTTATTCACAGAAAAATGATGTGGCGACACCGGGTTTCACCAACGAACTCAGCGTATTCGATCCGGCTAACCAAAAAAATAAATTTGTCGTTTTTTACCCTGATTTCGGCGGCGATATTTTCGTTTCATTTCCAGGCATTGAAGAGCATACGATACTGTCAGCAGATTTATGCAACAATACCTATGCCGCCCTCTCCATGAAAAACGGGGATGCCTACTGCAAAAAATTCGGCGGAAAGACCGGGACGGATCCCGACTGGTTTAAAGTTAAAATTAACGGTTACAATAAAAGTGGAGTAAAAGTCAGCAGTCTGGAGGTATACCTGGCCGATTTCAGTGCTGCCGACCCGGCCAAAGACTATATTATCAGTAAATGGACAACGTTTGACCTTTCTTCGCTGGGGAAAGTGCACAAGCTTACTTTTGTTTTTTCCTCGACAGATAACGGAAGTTTTGGAATCAATACCCCTACATATGTTTGTTTGGATAAAATTAAGTATGTAACGGAATAAATTCACACCCTGTCAAAAGGAAAAATCTCGATAAGCGTATCCCTTATAATGCAGTTATTTGATTTTGATAAAATCTTCAATCTTCATTTGAAGGTCTTGTTTAATTATTTTGTTTAGAAGACCTCTGTCTATTTGTTCACCGGCATGATCCGGAATTACTGTGGTTCTCCCATCTGCATGCTGAAAAAACTTATGGCTCCCTTTCTGCCGCTTACATTCAAAATTAAGTATTGTAAGGATCTTTATAAGTTCCCTTGCCGTTAGTAAAGGTAATTTTGACATAATCAAAGCGATAATTGCTGTAAACTTAAAAATTTACTCATCGGCTTAAATCGCTTTTTTCCGTCAATATAAAGACTTATAGCCTCTTTTGTCCTTTCATTAAGCTCGTCATAAGTCTTAGCTTGAGAATGACAACCTGGCAATTCAATAACTGATGAAATCAAGTAACCGTCTTGTCCCTGCTCGACTATAATATTAAATGTATTGTTTGCCATTTCTTATTTTGTTGATTTATTAATCTGTAAATATAACTCATAACTCATAACTCATAACTTTTTTTACAAAATTCCGTATTTATTTATGCAGCTAAAGAAATATGATGTTTCTTTGCAAATTAATTTTAAAAACACATGATAATGGTTGCAGTAGCAAAAGATAGTATGGTTACCCTGACCTACGATTTGAGGTTGGATGGTAAAACAGGTGATATATTTGAGTCGGCAACGGAAGAAAATCCGCTGGTTTTCCTTCATGGTGCCGGTCTGATGATCCCTGCATTTGAAGAGCAGCTGGTTGGAAAAAAATCAGGAGAGAATTTTGAGATTTCAATTCCGGCAGTTAGCGGATACGGCGAAATTAACGAGGAGGCGGTTGTGGAACTGCCGCTTGATATTTTCAAGGTAGACGGAAAAGTTGATGATACGCTGCTCACAGTTGGAAACAGCATTCCGATGATGTCGGCACACGGTCAGCGTATGGACGGTATTGTTGTATCTGTTGAGGGTGAGACAGTAACAATGGATTTTAACCACCCGTTGGCAGGTGAGGATCTGCATTTTTCAGGAACTGTTATGGAAGTTCGTGAGGCCTCTCCCGAAGAGCTGAGCGCAGCTTACAGCACCGGCGGCTGCGGTTGCGGAAGCGGCGGCTGCGGAAGCGGTGACAGCGGTTGCGGTGATGGTGGCTGTGGTGACAAAGAAGAAGGATCCGGTTGCGGAAGCGGTTGCGGATGCAACTAACTGATATTACTTCCTGAAATATTACAAAATACGGAAAAACCGGATGATATCATCCGGTTTTTTTTGTTTTTAGATTAAACCTTCTCATTCGTTAGAGATCAAATGAGGATAAAACGAAAAAGTTGAATAATTTTAGCCTGAATTAAATACAATCAACTTGAACAGCTTCGGAAGAATATTTACACTCACCTCATTCGGCGAGTCTCATGGCGCAGCTATCGGTGGAGTAATTGATGGCTGTCCGGCAGGGCTGAAAATTGACATCGGACTGATCCAGTCTGATCTGGACCGCAGAAAGCCCGGTCAATCGCATATTACAACATCACGTCAGGAGTCTGACCAGGTGGAGTTTCTTTCCGGCATTTTTGACGGAACCACTACAGGCACGCCCATAGGTTTCCTGGTAAGGAACAAAGACCAACAATCGGGTGATTATTCCACCATCAAAGATTTGTACCGTCCTTCGCATGCCGATTTTACCTACGATCAGAAATATGGCGTCAGGGATTACCGCGGAGGCGGCCGTTCCTCGGCCAGGGAGACCATCGCCCGGGTGGTTGCCGGTTCGCTGGCCAAACAGTTGCTGGCCGGGTTGGGAATCAAAATACAGGCTTTTGTTTCGAGCGTAGGGGAAATTGAACTGGAAAAATCATACATAGCGTTAGACCTCAGTCAGACGGAAGAAAATATTGTAAGGTGTCCGGATCAGGATACCGCAAACCGCATGATTCAGCGGATCGAAGAAGCAGGCAGAAACCACGATACTGTCGGCGGTGTCATCACTGGTGTCATCACCGGCGTACCTGCCGGTTGGGGCGAGCCCGTTTTTAACAAACTGCATGCTGATCTGGGATTCGCTATGCTAGGAATAAATGCAGTGAAAGGATTTGAGTATGGTTCCGGTTTTGAAGGAACAAAGCTTTCAGGATCGCAGCACAATGATATTTTCGTCCCGTCCGGTGATGGCGTAAGGACACTTACCAACAATTCAGGCGGCGTCCAGGGCGGAATTTCGAACGGTGAAGATATTTACTGGAAGGTTGCTTTCAAACCTATCGCAACCCTACTGAAAGAGCAAAATACCGTCGATGTGCATGGCAAAGAGGCGGTTGTGAATGTGCAGGGAAGACACGATCCGTGCGTTTTACCCCGTGCCGTGCCCATCGTAGAGGCGATGGCCGCGTTGGTGCTGGCTGACCATTATTTGCTAAACAGGGTTTCAAAATTATAAAATCACTAACGATGGAATCAAAAGATGCAATTATCAAGGCTTTAGAAGTGGCCGGAAAACCGTTGAAAGGCGGGGAAATAGCCGATGCCTCGGGTGTGGACAAAAAAGAGGTTGACAAACTGATCAGGAAACTGATGGCTGATGGTAAAGTAGATTCTCCTCAGCGCTGCTTTTATGCACTGGTAAAAAAATAGAGCCCCGGCCTATTGTGCCTTAACTAACTGAAAATAAATTTAAAAATATGAGCAACAACTTTCGGGTTATGTTGTTATTTGTCTTTGTCCTGACGCTGTTTTCTTCCTGTAAGGAAGCTGTTAAAAAGGGAAGCAACCCCAATGAAGCCAGATCAATTCTGACTGTGGATGGTCAGGTATTGACATTAAAGACCCTGGATTTTATTTATTCCTATCCTGGAAAATTGCTTGCCAATGAAGAGATTGATATCCGGCCTGAGATATCTGCCAAGGTAACCGGTATTTATTTCAAGGAGGGGAGTATTGTCTCCAAAGGGGAATTGCTGGTCAAAATGTTTGACGCTGATTTGCAGGCTCAGCTGAAGTCAAACCAATTGCAGGTAGAACTGGCTCAGAAAGAGCTGGACCGCAAGAATGAGCTTTACCAGTTCAAAGGGATCAGTAAGGAAGAACTTGACATTTCAGAAAATAATTTCAGTACCCTGAAGGCTTCCCAGGATTTAATCAAAGCACAAATCTCGAAAACGGAAATTCATGCCCCGTTTACCGGTGTGGTTGGATTAAGGAATGTCAGTGAAGGTTCTTTTGTCTCCAATTCAACCATTATTACCTCTCTTCAACAGGTTGATCCGATTAAAATTGATTTTTCGGTTCCCGAAAAATTTATTGCCAATGTCAACAATGGTAAAGAGATAGAATTTACCATCGATGGAAAAGATGAGCTTTTTATCGGCAAGATATATGCGCTGGAATCAAAGATAGATGCCTTGACCGGATCCATCAGGGTTCGTGCATTGTGTCCCAATCCCAAAAGAATTTTGTATCCGGGATCTTTCGCCAAAATCAACCTTAAACTTTTCCCGGATAAAGAATCTTTGATGATTCCGGCAAAATCGACCATGCCTATTTTGGAAGGAGAACAGGTTTTTATCCTTAAAAACGGAAAAGCCAAAGCAATCGATATCAAAACAGGATACAGGACTGAGCGTGAGATAGAGATAACGAAAGGATTGGCTGCCAACGATACGTTAATTACAACTGGTCTCCTGCAGATAAAAGACGGAATGCCTGTCAAGGTGAAAATTCAGAACAGGTAACCAAAATCTTGAAATTAACGATATGAATATCGCCTCAATATGCATCAAAAGACCTGTACTATCCTCAGTACTTTCTATTATTTTGCTGCTTCTTGGTGTTGTAGGTTTTAAATTGCTCGGGTTACGCGAATTTCCAAGCGTCGATCCGCCTACAATAACTGTTTCAACCAACTACAGGGGAGCCAATTCTGATGTGATGTCCACACAAATCACACAGCCATTGGAAGAATCCATCAACGGAATTGATGGAATACGGACATTAACTTCCTCCAGTAGTGACGGTGACAGCCGTATCACCGTTGAGTTCAATATAGATGCTGATTTGGAAGCAGCAGCAAATGATGTGCGTGACAGGGTTTCCCGTGTTATCAGCCGTTTGCCCCCGGATTGTGATCCGCCCGTGGTTGTTAAGACTGATGCTGATGCGGATGCTATCCTGATATTGGCCATCCAAAGTGAAAGCCGGAATCTCCTCGAACTGACAGATTACGGTATCAACGTTTTCAAGGAGAGGTTGCAGACCATACCCGGAGTGAGTGATATCAGGATCTATGGAGAGAAACGGTATGCCATGCGGCTCGAACTGGATCCTGCGAGGTTGACTGCATTTCAGATTTCCCCGATGGATATCCGTACTGCCCTCCAGCGGGAAAATGTGGAATTGCCTTCCGGAAGGATCGAAGGTTATGAAAGGGAATTGACCATTCGTACGCTAGGCAGGCTCTCTACCGAAGAAGAATTTAACAATCTCCTGATCAAGGAGCAGAATGGTGTACTGATCAGGTTAAAAGACGTCGGGATAGCTGTGCTTTCATCCGAGTCACTAAAAAGCAGTTTTCGGGGAAATGGGGGCGTCCAAATGATTGCCCTGGCAATTCAGCCGCAGCCCGGTTCCAACCATATTGCCATTGCTGATGAATTTTACAAGCGGGTCGAGCGCTTAAAGCAAGAGATACCACAGGATTTGAAACTGACAGTGCTTTCCGATATTACTGTTAATATCCGGAAAGGTATTAAAGAAGTTGAAGAGACCATTTTCTTCTCTTTTGCCTTGGTTGTACTGGTCATATTTGTTTTCCTCAGACATTGGAGAACCACTTTGATCCCTGTTCTGGCTATTCCTATATCGCTGATCGGGACCTTTGCCATCATGTATTTTGCCGGATTTACCATCAATCTGTTAACCCTGCTTGGAATTGTCCTGGCTACCGGATTGGTTGTGGATGATGCCATAGTAGTGCTCGAAAATATCTACAAAAAGATTGAAAATGGGGAAAAACCACTGGTGGCAGGTCACAAGGGATCAGCCGAAATAATATTCGCAATTATCTCTACGACCATCACACTCGCAGCTGTCTTTTTACCCATTATGTTCCTGAGCGGAATTACCGGCCGGCTTTTCAGGGAGTTTGCCGTTACAGTGGCAGGTTCTGTTTTAATTTCCGCTTTTGTATCCCTCACACTTACGCCCATGATGTGTGCCAGAATGCTCAAAAAAAGCACTTCTGAATCAAAACTATACAAAAGCAGTGAACGGTTTTTTGAAAAAATGACGGAGAACTATCACAGTTCATTGAAATCCTTTATCGATCATCGGTGGATTGCTGTCGTAATTATGTTGGCATCGTTCGCTATCATAATTATTATAGGCAGGATGATCCCTCAGGAACTGGCCCCCATGGAAGATAAAAGCAGGATACGCATTACTGCCATTGCGCCTGAAGGGACAGCCTATGAATCGTTGGACAGCTATATGCTGAAACTGACTGAGGCGCTTGACACTTTGCCCGAAAAGGAGACTTTGATGGTGATGTCAGGAATGCGCGGGTCAAATGAAGGGATGGCAAGGATTGGATTGGTTGCGCCCGACAAGCGGGACCGTTCTCAACAGGAGATAGCAGACTGGTTAAACGCCTTAATGCGAAAAAATAATTTTGCAAGAGGTTATGCTACACAGGAACAGACCATCGCCACTACACGGAGAGGAGCCGGTTTACCTGTTCAGTTCGTCCTGCTTGCCCCTGATTTTGCAAGTCTCAAAACAACGTTGCCGAAATTTCTGGATAAAGCGATGGAGGACAAGGCATTTCAAGTGGTTGATGTTGATTTGAAGTTCAATAAACCTGAACTGAGAGTAGAAATCGACCGCGACCGGGCCAAAACACTTGGTGTCACTGTCAGGGATATTGCCGAAAACCTTCAACTTTATTTCAGCCAGCAACGCTATGGTTACTTTGTCCTCCGCGACAGACAATACCAGGTTATTGGCGAGGCATCACGCTCCAACAGGGATAATCCGATGGATCTTTCCTCTATCTATGTTAGAAATGCAGCAGGGAAACTGATTCAGTTGGATAATGTCCTGAAGATATCCAATCAGAGCAATCCGCCGAATATTTATCGTTTTAACAGGTATGTTTCTGCAACGGTTTCAGCTCAGCCGTCAACCGGGATCACTTTAGGGGAAGGAATTGCTGAGATGAAAAAAATAGCAAAAGAGATACTGCCCGAAAATTATTCGACTACGCTGGCAGGTTCGTCACGCGACCTTGATGAGAGCGCCAGCAGCCTGATTTACGCTTTCTTCTTTGCGCTCGTGCTTATTTTTCTTGTGTTGGCTGCACAGTTTGAAAGCTACCGCGATCCATTGATCGTGATGCTGACAGTTCCGCTTGCAATTGCAGGTGCTTTGATATCACTGTATTTGTTCAGGCAGACGCTCAATATCTTCAGTGAAATCGGAATCATTATTCTGATTGGTATTGTTACCAAAAACGGGATCCTGATTGTCGAATTTGCGAACCAAAAGAAAAGTGCCGGGTTAAAACTGAAGGAGGCCGTTCTCGAGGCTGCTACATTGCGGCTGCGTCCGATTTTGATGACAAGTCTGGCGACAACACTGGGTGCCCTGCCAATTGCACTGGCGCTCGGAGCTGCAGCCAAAAGCCGGGTCCCTATGGGTATAGCGATTATCGGAGGATTGCTTTTCTCTCTCGTTTTAACACTCTACATCGTACCTGCCCTTTATACGTTAATATCCGGTCGCCGGAAAAGCGAGGAAGAAACAGCAGATTTGCAGGCCGACATTGAGGATTAATTTATGTTCAAAAGGAAAAATGAAAAAAATTTCGTTGTATATATTTCTTCTCCTTGGCTTGAGCGGACTGGTAAAAGGTCAGTCAACCGGGCTGAACCTGGATGATGCCATCTCTATCGGCCTGAAAAATAACTTCTCCATTCAGATAGCTACCAATGACACCAAGATTGCCGTCAACAACAATACACTCGGGAATGCAGGCTTTCTTCCCGGTATTAGCGTAAACAGCGGAATCAGAGAAAACATTTTTTCCCAGAACACAACAGACCAGAGCGCGAAAAGTACCCAAAACGACAACCTTCGCAGCAATACAGCAAGTCTCGGGGCTACCCTTGACTGGACACTGTTCAACGGGATGGGCATGTTTATCAAGAAAGATAAACTGGGATCTTTGCAGACGCTGCAGGAGACTTCACTTCGGGCTTCGGTCGAAAACAAGGTGTCTGAGATTATTACTGCCTACTTTGTTGTTGTACAGTTGAAAAACAGCATTCAGGTTTTACAGAATGCAATAAACTTTTCAAACCGCCGCTACGACCTTACCAGGAAAAAACTTCAGATCGGAACTACCTCCGAGCTGGCATTTTTGAAATCATCCACAGACCTCAATGCCGACAGTGCTGCTTTCCTGCGGCAACAGGTTGCAATGACAACCGCCAAATCAAAACTGAATACATTGTTGGTTTTGGAGACCGGAAAGGATTATGATGTTATTTCTCCGATAAAATTTGACAAAATTCTGGATTACAACAATTTAAAGGAAGTTTTGGTTGCTGCGAACAGCCAGATCAGTTTGGCCAAACAGTCGGTTGATATTGCATTGCTTGATTACAGGCTTACCCATGCTCCCCAATACCCGCAAATTGCTTTTTTTACAGACTATAACCTGACCCGTACAAAATATAACTACGGTAACTCATCACAGGTCATAAATAACGGCCCGGTTGTTGGGATTAATCTGTCGTTGCCGGTTTTTGACGGATTTAATAAAAAAGGGTTGCTGCCAATGCAAAAATCGATGCTGAATCCACAAAACTGAAATACGAACAGACACTGAAGAATACAGAAGAATCACTTTGGCAGATCTACAATGAATACAGAACCAATTTAAAACTGGTCATTCTCGAAACCGCAAATCTGGAAGTGGCCAAGACCACTGCAAAAATTTCATTTGAAAAATTCAGGGTAGGGGCCTTGAGTGACTATGAACTGCGTGATATCCAGCTGGCAGAACTTGAAGCCGAAAACAGCCTGTTGGTGGCACTGTTTCAGGCAAAAAAATCGGAGACCGAACTACTCCGTCTGAGCGGAAAACTGATTGAACAGAAAACGAACAAATAAAGCTTTTTCTTCTAACTTTAGGCACTTTAGTTCACTCTAGTTCACTCTAGTCACTTTCCTTAATGAGAACCGGCAACCTCTTCAGAAAAAAATCGATTTCGCTGATCATGCATGATTCTTCCGATCTTGCCATTCACGGAACCGGAATGAAGCGGACGCTGGGAGTGTATGACCTGACTGCACTGGGAGTTGCGGCGATTGTCGGTGCCGGCATATTCAGTACGATAGGAAATGCCGCAGCAACAGGCGGACCTGCAGTATCACTCCTTTTTGTGTTCACGGCAGTGGCCTGCGGTCTGTCTGCCATGTGTTATGCTGAATTTGCTTCATCCATACCTATCAGCGGCAGTGCTTATACCTACGCTTACGCCAGTTTCGGTGAACTGGTGGCCTGGATTATCGGTTGGGACCTCATTATGGAATATGCCATAGGTAACATCGCGGTAGCCATTTCATGGTCAGGCTATTTTACTGGGCTGCTTGCCGGGTTTGGCCTGCACATCCCATCTTTCCTTACAACCGATTACCTTACTGCTCTCAGGGGATACCATGAAGCAATTCTGCTGATTCAAAAAGGGTCTGTTCTGACAGATTTGAATCCTTTGTTGAATGAAGCTTACCGTGCCTGGACCACAGCCCCGCAAATTTTCAATTTCAGGTTAATAGCCGATATTCCTGCCTTTATGATTGTTGTCCTCATCACCTGGGTATGTTACATCGGGATAAGGGAGTCGAAAAGGGCCAACAACATGATGGTTTTACTCAAAATCGGCGTGTTGATCCTCGTTATTGCGGCCGGTGCATTTTACGTAGATCCGGCCAACTGGACGCCATTTGCCCCGAATGGTTTGCCCGGTGTGTTAAAAGGAATTTCAGGGGTTTTCTTTGCCTATATCGGTTTCGATGCAATATCTACTACTGCGGAAGAGTGCAAAAATCCCAAAAAGGATCTTCCCCGATCGATGTTTTATGCGCTCCTGATAACAACCGTATTGTATGTGCTTGTTAGTTTGGTGCTTACCGGAATGGTGCCCTACGATCAGCTTGGTGTTGCTGATCCGCTGTCCTTTGTTTTTACCAAACTGCACCTTGCAAAACTCTCAGGAATCATTGCAGTAAGCGCCGTGATCGCGATGGCCAGTGTCCTGCTGGTATTTCAATTGGGCCAACCCCGGATATGGATGAGCATGAGCCGTGACGGCTTACTGCCTTCCATCTTTTCAAAGCTGCACCCAAAATACAGAACCCCCGGTTTTTCTACCATTGTGGCAGGAATCCTCGTTGCGTTGCCATCGCTTTTTATGAACCTGACGGAGGTGACAGACCTGACAAGTATCGGAACTTTATTTGCCTTTATTCTGGTTTCAGGAGGCATTCTGATTGTCAATCCAAAAGGAAATAAGGTGTTGAACGACAAAGGATTCGTTGTGCCTTACCTGAATAGCAGATACTTTATCCCGCCTGTTTTCTTTGTTGTGGCATGGTTGATTTATGCCTCAAACAACGGATTTCCCGATTTAAGCAAATACATGTCGGGCTTTTCCATCCATTCGCTTCCTTATTTGTTGTTCGGGCTGACAACCGTTGTAATTACCTTACTAGCATTGGTAAAAGAATGGTCATTTATCCCGGTACTTGGACTGCTGACAAATTTTTACCTGATGAGCGAATTGGGGATTACCAACTGGTCGAGATTTGGCATATGGCTGGTAATAGGCCTGATGCTCTATTTTAGTTACGGGATTTTCCACTCCAAATTATCAGATTCCTCCGAAATTTCCGCCAGATAATTAACTGGTGGAGGTTGAATTTTACATTTCAACTGAATCTTTACAGTTAAAATTGAATCAATTTTGTAATATTGTGCATGATTGATAAAACTTTGGATGAATCTGCAAAATATAATTTTCAATAGAATCCGCATGGGAAAATTACTTTTTATACTGTTCCTGGTTACCCTTGTTCCAGGTGCATCTGCCCAGAAAAATACGGGTGCTTTTCATATTTTAGGCAGAATTAGGGTTGACAATGGTGATCCTGCCGGAGCGGTTATCAACCTGAGTAATTTATCGGCAAAAACTTCTGAGGCACCTATTCAACTCGATGCGACAGGAAAATTTGAATTTATCCTTAAATATTTTACAGAATACAGGATGGTGGTAGTCAAAGAGGGACACTATCCCAAAGAGATTGATATTTCAACGATTATACCTTCGCAGGTTTGGGCAAAAGACAGCCTTTTTCCTCCTTATCCGATCGTTGTTACGATTTATAAGAAAGTTCCGGATGTAACCCTGAGTTTTGAAGGCAAAACCGTTGGCAAAATATGTTATTCTCCTAACGGGAAACTGGACAATTTTGATGCTGACATTTTCATCAGTGACAAGGATATCAGGCGGGAGATTGACCAGGCGCTGAAAGAAAAGGACGATGCCGTTTTTAACCAGAAAATGGCCGAAGCCATTGAATTTGAAAAGAAAAATCAAATCAGGGAGGCATTGAAAGCTTACGAAGAAGCACTGGCCATGCGCAAGAACGACCAATTCATCAAACCTAAAATAAAGGAACTGAATTCTGATCTGAAAAACCTTGAAAAGGACCAGTTGAACGAAGCCGAATTCATAAAGCTGCTTGCAGCCGGTGATGACAATGTATCGAAGCAGAAGTACCCTGAAGCCATCGACAATTTCAAAGCCGCGCTATCCATGAAACCTGGCGATCAGGCCGCTTCAGCTAAACTGAGCAATGCTGAGCAGCTACTGGCGGCGCTGAATGCCGATAAATCAAAACTGGATGCTGAATTCAACCGCCTGCTGGCTCTCGGCGATGCCAATGTGACCGGAAAGAAATATCCTGAAGCTATTGATAATTTCAAAAGCGCACTGGTTATTAAAGCCAATGACAAAATTGCTTCAGGCAAACTTGCCAACGCAGAACAACTCTTAGCAGGCGAAAATGCTACCAAAGCAAAATTGGATGCCGAATTTTACCGTTTGCTGGCATCTGGTGATGAGAATGTTTCAGGGAAGAAATACCCTGAAGCCATTCTAAACTTTAAAGGTGCACTCACAATAAAAGCGGGCGATCCGACTGCGACCGGCAAACTGGCAAATGCGGAGCAGCTGTTGGCAGCACTGAATGCAGACAAGGCAAAACAGGATGCTGAATTTGTCCGCCTGATTGCAACCGGTGACAGGAATGTGTCAGATCAGAAGTACCCTGAAGCGATTGACAACTTCAAAGGAGCACTAAGCATCAAAACAGGAGATAAAACTGCATCGTCCAAACTGGACAATGCAGAACGTCTTTTAGATGCTTTTAACGCCGACATAGCTAAACGCGATGCTGAATTCAGACGGTTGCTTGCTGCAGGCGATGAGAATGTTTCCGGGAAGAAATACCCTGAAGCCATTCTAGACTTTAAAGGTGCACTCACGTTAAAAGCGGGCGATCCGACGGCAACAACCAAATTAGCGAATGCAGAACAGCTTCTCGCTGCTCTTAATGCTGACAATGCAAAACAAGAGGCTGAATTTGCCCGGTTAGTGGCTGCAGGTGATCAGAACGTGTCTGATCAAAAATACCCTGAAGCAATTGATAATTTCAAGGGAGCGCTGAAAATAAAAACAGGCAATCAAATAGCATCTTCGAAATTAGCCAATGCTGAAAGACTTTTGGCTGCACTGAATGCCGACAAGGCAAAACAGGAGGCTGAGTTTAACAGGTTGCTTGCAGCCGGTGACGATAATGTTACGAAACAAAGGTTTGAAGATGCGGTCGGAAATTTCAAAAGTGCTTTGGTAATCAAAGTGGGTGACAAAATTGCTGCTGACAAACTTGCCAATGCTGAACAGCTTTTAGCCAAAGCCAATGCCGAAAGGGCGAAACTTGGAGAGGAGTTTAACCGTTTGCTGGCTTCGGGAGATGCCAATGTAACGGCAAAAAAATATCCTGAAGGGGTTACGGATTTTACAGGAGCCTTGAAACTAAAACCCGGAGATCCGGTGGCAGCAAGAAAATTGTCTGATGCCGAACAGCTTCTGGCAAGACAAATTGCCGAAAAAACCAGATTGGATGCTGAATTCAATAATATGCTGGCATTGGGAGACGGCAACGTAATAAAGCAGAAATACGAGGATGCGATCAATAATTTCAACCTTGCGCTGCAAATTAAGCCGGGAGACAAAACAGCCACCGATAAACTGGCCAATGCGCAACAGCTTTTGGCCAAAACAAATGCTGATAAGGCGAAACTTGAGGAAGAATTCAACCGCCTGCTGGCTTCGGGAGATGCCAATGTTGCGGGGCAAAAATATTCGGAAGGGATTGCTGATTTTAAAGATGCCCTCAAACTTAAACCGGCTGATCTTATTGCCACGAGAAAACTGTCGGATGCAGAACGGTTGCTTGCCCAATTCAATGCTGAAAAACAAAGAAAAGAGGCTGAATTGAAGCTGTTGGCCGACAAAGAGAAAAAGTACAAGGAAACCATTGCAAGGGCTGACCAGTTGTATGATGCCAAATCATGGTCTGAATCGAAGGGTCAGTACCGTGAAGCCATCAGAATATCCGATAGTGAAAAATATCCGAAGGATCGTATAGATGAAATTGACGCTATTCTTGCCAAGATTGCAAGTGACAAACTATTGGCACAACAACAGGCTGTTGCACAGCGTAAACTTCAGGGAGAAGATAGTTACCTGAAAAATATGCAGACCGGTGATGCCAATTTTGCCAAGTCTTTGTGGACGGTTGCCATCTTCTATTACCAGGCAGCATTGAAATACAAAGCTTCAGATAAAAATGCCATTGCAAAAATCGAAGATTGCAATAAGATGATTGACAGTAATATAACTGCAGAAAAAATGCAGGATTACAACAACAATATCCGGCAGGCCGACGAAGACATGAAGGTAAAACAATACAGTTCGGCCCGTTTTTATTACGGTAAAGCGAGTGAAATACTTCCTTGGGAAAATTATCCGAAAGACCAGTTGAAAGTAGTTGAGAAAGTAATAGCTTCAACAGACTATAGCGGAATCGATGCGCAGTATTTTGAAGCCATCAAAAAGGCTGATGAGGCTGTGACGCTAAAGAATTATGCCATAGCCCGGTTTTACTTTCAAAGGGCTATTTCACTCAAACCTGACGAAGAGTATCCGAAGCAGCAATTAAAAAGATTAACTTCAGAAAATTAAAACCATTTTACTTTATTATCGTACGAAAATGAAGACTGCGGCATGGTCCTAAACGTATGGAAAATTTCATTTGTTTAGCATAATTTAACCATGTGCCTGATAATAAAATACTTTTAATGACAGATAAAATATATGTACCGGCAGATTATTTGCCAGTCTTGATTCAATCTCTGGTAGCTCTTGGTTTCGTTGCGCTTACCATGTTTGGAACGCACTTTATCACGAGCAAAAGAAAGCGGATCAGAACGTTGCGAAAGGATGAAAATTTCGAGTGCGGAATTGACGTTCAGGGCAATGCCAGATTTCCATTTTCTGTCAAATATTTCCTGGTTGCCATTTTATTTGTCCTTTTTGATGTGGAAATCATCTTTTTTTATCCCTGGGCAATCAATTTTCTGCAGATGGAGTGGAGGGAATTTTTTGCGATGCTGCTCTTTGTAGCGTTGCTTCTCTTTGGTTTTTATTACATCTACGAAAAAGGCGCCCTGGAGTGGAACAACGACGAGTAATTTTTTTTTAACAGAATCTATTATGTCACAATATACCAGAGTTGATCCGCCGGATGGCTATTCGGCTCCCGGCTTTTTTGCAACCACACTGGACAGGGTGGTTGGTCTGGCCAGAAAAAATTCAATCTGGCCGCTGCCTTTTGCCACTTCCTGCTGCGGAATTGAATTTATGGCCACCATGGGTGCCAATTATGACCTGGCGCGATTCGGTTCTGAAAGACTTAGCTTTTCACCCCGGCAGGCCGATTTGCTGATGGTGATGGGGACAATTGCAAAGAAAATGGGGCCCATTGTCAACCAGGTTTATGAACAAATGGCTGAACCCCGCTGGGTGCTGGCAGTTGGTGCCTGTGCTTCGAGCGGCGGCATTTTTGATACCTACAGTGTACTTCAGGGAATAGACAAAGTAGTGCCTGTTGATGTATATGTTCCCGGTTGTCCTCCCCGTCCCGAACAAATACTCGATGGCTTTATGAAAATCCAGGAGCTTGTCGGGAACGAATCGCTCAGAAGGAGATATTCACCGGAATACCGTGAACTGCTGGAAAAATACGGAATTAAATAGAACATGGAGCAACAACTGATTCAAAACAGCTTACAGGAAAAATTCGCGGACAAGATTGTTTTGTTCGACGAAAACTCTGATATGTTGACTGTTACAGTAAATAAAGGAGCAATTGTTGAAATAATCCAATTTCTGAAGGAAGTTGCCGGTTACCGGTTTCTTACCACCTTATGTGGAATTCACTATCCGGATCAGGAACTGCAGCTTGGTGTTGTTTACCATCTTCACAATCTTTTGAAAAACTCCAGGATCAGGATAAAGACTTTTACCTCTGTGGCTGAACCCGAAATTAATACACTGACTGAAATTTTCTCAGCTGCCAACTGGATGGAGCGCGAGACCTATGATTTTTATGGGGTCATTTTTGTCAATCATCCCAACCTGATCAGGATTTTGAATGTAGAATACCTGGATTACTTCCCGATGCGCAAGGAATATCCGTTGGAAGATCAAACCCGGTCGGATAAAGACGACCGCTTTTTTGGAAGATAGTTTTATGGAACATTTAGGAAAAGAACACATATTAGTCAGACCTGAAGATTACGATAAAAACTTCAGCACGTTGAACTTAGGTCCGACGCACCCTGCAACGCATGGTATTTTCCAAAATATCCTGACCATGAACGGCGAAACGATCGTAGATACCGAACAAACGATCGGCTATATCCACCGCGCTTTCGAGAAACTGGCCGAACGCCGGGCATTTTACCAAATCACGACGCTGACAGACCGAATGAACTATTGTTCTTCACCCATCAATAACATCGGTTGGCAAATGACTGTCGAGAAACTTTTGGGTGTTGAAACTTCGAAACGCATTGATTATATGCGGATCATCCTGATGGAACTTGCAAGGATTTCGGACCACCTGATCTGCAACAGTGTTATTGGCGTGGATAGCGGAGCATTGACAGGTTTTGTCTACCTTTTTCAGGAAAGGGAGAAAATTTACGAAATTTACGAGGAGATCTGCGGTGCGCGGCTTACTACCAACCTGGGACGGATCGGTGGATTTGAGCGGGATTTTACTCCTTCTGTGATCCATAAAATCAGGGAGTTTATTGCCAATCTTCCCAAGGCGATTAAACAGTTCGAAAGCCTGTTGCTTCGTAACCGGATCTTTATGGACCGAACCATCAATGTCGGGGGAATTTCTTCGGAACGTGCACTTAATTACGGCTTTACCGGACCATGTCTTCGTGCAGCCGGTGTCGACTACGATGTGAGGGTCATGAATCCATATTCATCATACAACGATTTTGAGTTCACCATCCCGGTAGGGATCAACGGTGATACCTACGATCGTTTTTGTGTCAGACAGGAAGAAATCTGGCAAAGTATCATACTGGTGAAAAATGCCCTTGAAAACCTGCCGGAAGGCAGTTACCATATGGATGTGCCCGAATTTTATCTGCCCGACAAAGAGGAAGTGTACAGTAAAATGGAGTCGCTGATCTGGCATTTTAAGATTGTAATGGGCGAAGTGGATGTCCCGGTAGGGGAGGTGTACCATTCGGTGGAGGGCGGAAACGGCGAATTGGGATTTTACCTGGTAAGCGATGGCGGAAGAACGCCCTACAGGCTTCATTTCAGAAGGCCTTGCTTTGTTTATTACCAGGCATTTCCTGAAATGGTAAAAGGATCTTTCTTGTCGGATGCGATCCTTACCATGAGCAGCATGAATGTCATTGCCGGAGAATTGGATGCATAAAAATCAAACAATGCTGGATAAGAAAATAAACCATCCACTGCACGAAAAAACGAATCAACCGGTGCAGTTTTCAGCGCCGACACTTGAAAAGGTGCGAAAAATTATAGCGCGCTATCCTGCCGGGAAAGAGAAATCTTCCCTTTTGCCTTTGCTGCACATTGCCCAGGAGGAATTTGAAGGGTATCTGAGCGTGGATGTGATGGATTACATTGCCGGCCTGCTGAATATTCAACCGATTGAAATTTACGAAGTTGCTACCTTTTATTCGCAATATTACCTGGACCCTGTCGGGAAAAATGTAATCGAAGTATGCCGGACAGGACCATGTGCTATCTGCGGAAGTGAAAAAATTCGGTCCTACCTCGAGAAGAAACTGTCCATCAAAACCGGTGAAACAACACCCGACGGACTCTTTTCGCTCAAAGCTGTCGAATGTCTTGGCGCATGCGGTTCAGCACCGGTTATGCAGGTAAACACCGAGTTTTACGAGTTTTTGACAGAAGAGAAAATAGACAGGATACTTGAAGAGCTGACACTCAAAGCAAAAGAAGAAAAGCCCGAAAAATCAAGATGGAAAGAAAAATTCTTTTAAATAACATAGACGTTCCGGATATACGTTCTTTTGAGGTGTATCGTTCGACAGGTGGTTACCGGTCGGTGGAGAAGGCATTGAAAAAAATGACACCTGACGAGGTAACAGAAGAGGTCAAAGTGTCAGGATTGCGTGGCCGCGGCGGGGCCGGATTTCCGACCGGTATGAAATGGAGTTTCCTCGATAAAAAGTCGGGGAATCCAAGGTATTTGATCTGCAATGCAGATGAGAGTGAACCCGGTACATTCAAAGACCGCTACCTGATGGAGAAAATCCCCCATCTACTGATCGAAGGGATGATCTGTTCCTGTTATGCACTGGGTGCCAACACAGGATACATCTACGTCAGGGGCGAATACAAATACATCATCGGCATTTTGAACGAAGCCATCCGGGAAGCTTATCAAAACGGCTTTCTTGGTAAAAACATCCTGGGAACGGCATTCAGTATGGAATTACATGTCCATTCAGGTGCCGGTGCTTACATTTGCGGCGAAGAGACCGCAATGATCGAATCGCTCGAAGGCAAACGCGGAAATCCGCGTATCAAACCTCCTTTTCCGGCGGTTGTAGGTCTTTACGGCTGTCCGACTGTTGTGAACAATGTGGAAACTTTGGCCAATGTTGGTTTTATTGTGAACTTCGGAGGGAGTGAATATGCCAAATATGGTATAGGCAAAAGTACCGGTACCAAACTGATCTCTGCCTGCGGAAATATCAACAATCCAGGGGTTTATGAAATAGAGCTCGGTTTGAGTGTCAGGGAATTCATTTACAGCGAAAAATATTGCGGAGGAATCAAAAAAGGCAAAGAACTTAAGGCGGTAATTGCAGGCGGTTCATCCGTCCCGATTCTGCCGAAAGAACTGATTTTGCAGACTGCGGCCGGCGAAGAACGGCTGATGACTTACGAATCACTCGCCGAAGGCGGATTTGTGAGCGGAACAATGCTCGGCTCGGGCGGTTTCATCGTTTACGACGAGGATGCCTGCATTGTCAGGAATACCTGGAATCTGGCCCGGTTTTACCACCACGAGTCCTGCGGACAGTGTTCTCCCTGCCGGGAAGGTACCGGATGGATGGAAAGCGTACTGCACCGCATCGAAAACGGTCAGGGAAGGCAAAAAGACATCGACCTGCTGGTCAGCATTGCAGCCAAAATCGAGGGAAACACCATCTGTCCGCTGGGGGATGCCGCAGCCTGGCCAGTTGCAAGCGCTATCCGCCATTTCAGGCATGAATTTGAGGAACATGTAATGAATCCGGAAAAATGCATCCATTCGGCGATTCGGCAGTTAGATAATGTGGTAACATGAATGCAGGATTGGACGACTGGATGACTGGATGACTGGACGGCTGGATGACTGGACGACTGGATGACTGGATGACTGGACGACTGGATGACTGGACGACTGGATGACTGGATGACTGGACGACTGGATGACAAGATGAGTGCAATGGTCAATATTTCAGGACTTTGTCCTGCATATTCGGGATTGTGGTTAAATAGGATAATTGAAAAAAGTAAAAATGATTGTTTGGCGTTTTCGAAAATCGAAAATCCAAAATCAAAAATTGCTGATTAAGAATAGAATATTATACTTCTGAACAAGATGCTGACGGTTACGATTGATAATCATACGATTGAAGTTGAAGAGGGGACAACCATCCTGCAGGCAGCACGGCTGATCGGCGGAGCCGTTGTCCCGCCGGCAATGTGCTACTACTCCAAACTGAAGGATTCCGGCGGCAAATGCCGTACCTGCCTGGTGAAAGTAGCCCGGGGCTCAGCCAGGGACCCACGGCCCATACCAAAACTTGTAGCCTCCTGCAGTACGCCTGTAGCCGATGGAATGGTGGTTCAAAACATCACCTCACAGGAGGTTACCGATACCCGCAAAGCAATTGTCGAATTTTTATTGATCAACCACCCGCTGGATTGTCCGGTCTGCGACCAGGCTGGCGAATGCGACCTTCAAGACCTGAGCTACGACAACGGCAGGGAAGAATCGCGCTTCGAAGAAGCCAAAAGAACCTTCAAGGTTGTGGATATCGGCGACAAAATCCAGCTGCACATGAACCGCTGCATCCTTTGTTACCGCTGTGTTTATACTGCCGATCAGCTGACAGATAAAAGATCGCACGGGATTCTTTACCGCGGCGATGTGGCCGAAATATCCACCTACATTCAAAATGACATTACCAACGATTTTTCGGGCAATATCATTGACGTTTGCCCGGTTGGCGCTCTGACAGACAAAACCTTCCGGTTCAAAAACCGGGTCTGGTTTCTCAATCCGATGAATGCCAGCCGTTCCTGTACGAAATGCTCCGGAAAGGTAACTGCCTGGCTGAGAGGAGAAGAAGTTTACCGCGTTACCGGCCGGAAAGACCAGTTCGGCGAAGTGGAGGAATTTATCTGCAACGAATGCAGGTTTGATAGAAAAGAACGCTCAGACTGGACCATCGAAGGCCCGAGGAACATCAAAAGGGCATCCGTGATCAGTCAGAACCATTACCTGAATGCCAAAGAACCATCAGTCATACTAACGCTGGAAAACAGGACAATAAGTATGGATGAGTTTGAAAAAGATAGTAACAACGAAATTCAATTATAACCTATGGATGGCAATTACATCCTGTATAAAGTGATTCTGGCTTCTGCCATTCTGATGGTCAGCCTTTTGGTGGCCATGTATTCTACCTTGGTCGAAAGGAAAGTTGCAGCTTTTTTCCAGGATCGGCTCGGACCAAACAGGGCCGGTATTTTCGGTGTATTCCAACCATTGGCCGACGGGCTGAAACTCTTTTTCAAAGAGGAATTTATGCCGGGCGATGCTGATAAATTTCTATACATCCTGGGTCCTTCACTCACTATGATGATTGCTTTGCTTACAAGTGCCGTTATACCCTGGGGTGACAGTCTGGTCATCGGAGGTGCCGAGTATAGTCTACAGGTTGCGGATGTGAACGTAGGTGTGCTTTATGTCTTTGCCATACTCTCCATCGGCGTTTACGGCATCATGATCGGAGGTTGGGCTTCCAACAACAAATATGCACTGATCGGTGCGGTGCGTGCTGCCTCCCAGATGATCAGCTATGAACTGGCCATGAGTATGTCCATTATTGCCATTGTCATGATGAGCGGTACACTGAGCCTGAAAGATATGGTCGAACAGCAGCATGGCATGAACTGGAATATCTGGTATCAGCCGCTGGGCTTCCTGATCTTTATCATCTGTGCTTTTGCCGAATGCAACCGTTCGCCGTTCGATCTTCCGGAGTGTGAAACAGAGCTGATCGGCGGTTACCATACCGAATACAGCAGCATGAAGCTGGGTTTCTACCTCTTCGCCGAATACATCAATATGTTTATTTCATCGGCGATGATTGCAACCCTTTTCTTCGGCGGATACAATTTCCCGTTTATGGATGACCTGAATCTTTCGCACAACGCCCTGACCATCATCGGGTCCCTGGTGTTTTTCGTTAAGATTTCGTTTTTCATCTTCTTTTTCATGTGGGTGCGTTGGACGCTGCCACGTTTCCGCTATGACCAGTTGATGCGCCTGGGTTGGAAAACCTTGTTGCCCCTTGCGATCGTCAACATGATCATCACCGGTTTCGTTATCATGATCAAACATCATTTGTAGTTATGTCAGACAAACCAGATACAGGTTCCCTATCCGGCCGCAGCAAGGTGGTCTCCAACAAAAAGATGACTTTTTGGGAGAAGATATATCTGCCGGCAATTATCGGAGGATTCGGCATCACAATGAGCCACTTCTTCAGGAAAAAGGCAACCATTCAGTACCCTGAAGAGAAAAGACCAATGGCAGAGATCTACCGCGGTTTGCACGTCCTGAAAAGAGACGATGAAGGCAGGGAACGCTGCACCGCCTGCGGTTTGTGTGCATTGGCCTGTCCGGCAGAAGCTATTACCATGATTGCTGACGAAAGGAAAGAGGACGAAATGCACCTTTACCGCGAAGAGAAGTATGCCTCCATTTATGAAATCAACATGCTTCGCTGCATTTTCTGCGGATTGTGCGAGGAAGCCTGCCCAAAAGAGGCCATTTTTCTGACCAACAGGATTGTCCCTTCCGATTTGCACCGGGGTGACTTTATCTACGGTAAAGACGTTTTGGTTGAACCTGTCGATAATAGAGTGGATATCAGCCACCGCCAGACACCGGAAGTATTGGAGTTTAAAAAAGATAGAAATCAATCACATAACATTTAACAGCAAGTGACTAAAGTGAACTAAAGTGAACTAAAGTGAACTAAAGTGACTAAATTGCCTAAAGTACATACGTTTTAATCATTATCTGATCATTAATCTCATGTCTCATCTCTTTTATCTCATCTCTTTATAATATGATGTTTTCAAAGTACTTATTTTTCATCCTCTCTTTCATCGCCATTTACGCGGCTTTGATGGTGTTGATATCCAAGAAGCCGATGCACAGCGTATTGTACCTGACTCTGGCATTTTTTGCCATTGCAGGTCACTACATCCTACTCAATGCGCAGTTTCTGGCTGTGGTTCATATCATTGTCTATGCCGGAGCTATCATGGTTTTGTTCATTTATACAGTGATGCTGCTGAACCTTAATATCCAGGGGGAATTTCCGAAGTCACGGCTGGCAAAATTTGCCTCGGCAATTGCCGGAGGCATACTTTTGTTTACACTGATAGCCGTTTTTCGGTCTTACGACCTGAAGGTACTGGCCGATCCGTCGGTGAACCAGATTGGATTGGTGAAAAACCTGGGAAAAATTCTGTTTCAGGAATATTATCTGCCCTTTGAACTCTCTTCCATCCTGTTTCTGGCCGCGATGGTCGGGGCGGTTATGCTGGGAAAAAAAGACATCTATTAAAAAATGAAACAATGCAAGAAGCTAACGAATTGGTCCGCGTTTTTTCAGGAACCGAAATTATGGTAACGCTGCTAAAAGAGTCATTGGAGGAAATTGGCATCGGTTCACTCATTCAAAATGAATTTCAGTCAGGATTATCTGCAGGAATTGGCGGGTACGCTTCCTGTGTCGACCTCTATATTCAGCAGTCAGACCTGGAAAACGCTCAACCCTTTCTTGCCGAATTCAGAGATGACAACAACTTAATAAAATAAATTCCATGTCCGGAACACTGCAAAACATGCAAATTATACCGCTCGATTACTACATATTCTTCTGTTCGGCACTTTTTGCCATCGGAGTGGTTGGGGTATTGGTCAAACGGAACGCGCTGGTCATCTTTATGTCGATCGAGCTGATGCTGAACTCGGCCAACCTTTTGCTGGCGGCTTTCTCGGCCTACCGGAACGACCCGGCAGGACAGATTTTCGTCTTTTTCATCATGGTTGTGGCTGCTGCTGAAGTGGCGATCGGACTGGCGCTGCTGGTAATGATTTATCGGTCGACACACACCATCGACATCAACGTACTCAATAAACTGAAATGGTAAATCCAAAGAATATAAGTTATGTTTGAATATATCTGGCTGGTACCCCTATTCCCGCTGATCGGGTTTCTGCTTATCGCCTTTAATTTCAGGAGATTTAAAGGCATTACGGCAGGTGTACTGGCATCTGGCATGGTAATGATCCCTTTTTTCGTTTCCCTGTTTATTTTCTTCGGTTTACTTAACGGCGCCGAGGCAAAGACAGTCGAATTATTTAGCTGGATAAGTTTCGACAAACTTTCCATACCTTTTTCATTCCTTGTTGACAGGCTTTCAGTCCTGATGCTTCTTATAATCACGGGAGTTGGCTTCCTGATACATGTCTATTCAATTGGATATATGAAGGAAGATGCCGGTTTTAACCGGTTCTTCTCCTACATGAACCTGTTCGTTTTCTTTATGCTGCTGCTGGTGCTGGGTTCCAACTACTTGGTCATGTTTATCGGGTGGGAGGGGGTTGGCCTCTGTTCCTACCTGCTGATCGGCTTCTGGTTCAAAAACCAGGAGTTCAACAATGCTGCCAAGAAAGCATTTATCATGAACCGTATCGGCGACCTTGGCTTCCTGTTGGCGCTTTTCATGCTGATCAACCAGTTTGGTACGCTAAACTTTGCGGAGATATTCGCTAAAAGTTCAGCCATCCCGATAGGGACGCTTTCCATCACATTGATCACACTATTGTTGTTTGCCGGTGCAGTGGGGAAAAGTGCACAAATACCTTTGTTTACTTGGCTTCCGGATGCCATGGCCGGACCTACTCCGGTTTCTGCATTGATCCACGCAGCAACCATGGTAACGGCAGGAGTCTATATGGTGGCCAGATCTAATCTGCTTTTTGTACTGGCGCCCGTTACGCTGATGACTATCTCCGTGATTGGAATAGCCACGGCCCTTCTTGCAGGCAGCATAGCCCTGTTCCAGAACGACATTAAAAAAATCCTGGCCTATTCGACAGTGAGCCAGTTAGGATTCATGTTTGTTGCGTTGGGTTCGGGTGCCTTTACCGGAGCCATGTTCCATCTGACCACACACGCTTTTTTCAAAGCACTCCTCTTCCTTGCAGCCGGCAGCGTGATACATGCCCTGCACGGGGAGCAGGATATCCGCAAAATGGGCGGATTAAAAGATAAAATTCCTGTCACATTCTGGCTTTTCGTGATCGGATCACTGGCCATTTCAGGAATTCCGCCTTTTGCAGGGTTCTTTTCCAAAGATATGATCCTGCTTGGTGCCTTTCACTCCGGCTATGTTTTATGGGCATTGTCGGTTGTGGCTGCGTTGATGACCGCTTTTTACATGTTCCGCCTGTTGTTTATTGTATTCTGGGGCAAAGCCGCTATTCCGGCTGATCCGAAACACCCGGTTCATGAATCCCCCAAAAGCATGACCGTTCCGATGTCTGTACTGGCTGTTCTTTCAGTTATTGGCGGTTTGGTGGGCGTACCCGCTTTGCTTGGCGGAAATGATAGGATTCAGACATTTCTGGCACCGTTGTTTGCTTCTTCCGAAGGAATTTTCAAAAACGGAGCCAATGCAGGAGAATCAACAGAGATCTGGCTGATGCTTGTTCCATTGCTGCTCATCCTTGCCGTTATTGGACTTGCCTGGTCGCTTTATGTCAAAAACAGGGCTATCGGACAGGCCGAGCCTGAACGCTCTTTTATCAGGAATGTGATTTTCAGAAAGTTCTATGTGGATGAGTTATATGAAATTGCCATACAGAAACCTGTGGCGGGATTATCCACCTTCTTTCATGATGTTGTTGAATTAAAGGTAATTGACCGATTTGTCAACCAGACTGGTAATTTCGTTGTCTGGATCGGAAAAAATATCCGTTACGTCCAAACAGGAAATGTGGGGGCATATCTGTTTTACATGGTCATCAGCATCATTCTGATCTTAGTTTTAAACCTGTTTAAATAATTGCCGATGTTAATGGGAATGCTCATATCCTTACCGTTTATCTTTTCATTGCTGCTGTTTGCCATGAAAGATAATACCGTACTGAATAAAAAAATTGCACTGTCCGCATCACTGCTCACCTTTGTGATTTCGGCGGTAATCTTATTCAAATATTTGGCTGACCCGACCGGATACCCCGTTTATCATCCTAATCTGATGCGCTCACTCGGAATAGAATTCAAACTTGGGCTCGACGGTTTAAGCATGCTACTGGTATTGCTGACCACTTTTCTTTTCCCAATAATTATCTACTCAGGTTTCGGGGGAACGGAACGGAGAAATTCATTTTATGGTTTGATCCTTCTGATGGAGATGGCTTTAATCGGTGTTTTCACCACGACTGATATCCTTTTGTTTTACATCTTCTGGGAAATAGCCCTTATCCCGATCTTTTTTGTTGCCATTCTCTGGGGAGGACAGAATGCCCGGGCAATTACCTTTAAATTCTTTATGTATACCCTCGTCGGAGGGCTGCTGATGCTGGTGGCCATCGTTTTTCTGTATGTACAGACACCTGCAACCCACACATTTGCCTTTCACGATTTTTACAAAATAGTACTGGATCCGCATGCGCAGAAATGGCTCTTTCTCGCCTTCTTTCTGGCTTTTGCCATTAAAATTCCCATTTTCCCTTTCCACACCTGGCAGCCCGATCTCTATTTTACAGCTCCAACACAAGGGACTATGCTGCTGGCCGGAATCATGCTCAAAATGGGTGTTTACGGATTGCTCCGTTTCGTCCTGCCCATCTTTCCGGATGCCCTGAGTGATTTAAAATTATATGCCATTTTACTCTCTGTTACAGGAATTGTTTATGCTTCTGTGATTGCCATCCGGCAAAACGAACTGAAAAGGTTGATTGCCTATTCTTCAATTGCTCATGTGGGCTTAATCGCGGCCGGCGTTTTTTCCAATACCTTCAGCGGTTTGGAAGGAGCTATGATCCAAATGATTTCGCACGGGGTAAATATTGTCGGACTCTTTTTCTGTTATGAAATAATCGTTCGCCGCACCAAAACGGGGGAGATCAGTTCCTTGGGTGGTATTGCCGCCAAAGCACCGGTATTTGCAGCATTTTTTATGATCATCATGCTGGGAAGTATCTCTTTGCCGCTGACCAACAGTTTTATCGGAGAGTTCCTGCTGTTGTTGGGCCTGTTTGAATACAACGGGTATTTGGCAGCCATTGCAGGATTAACCATCATCCTCAGCGCAGTTTACATGCTTTGGATGTACCAAAAAACTATGTACGGCGAAGCGAAAGCAGCAACTATTGGTTTTAAAGATTTAACAAAACAGGAATTAGTCGTATTAGTCCCTATTGTCCTTGTTATTTTATGGATTGGTATCTACCCCCATCTGTTTTTGGGTATTGCCGAGCCTGCGGTAAAAAGCATTTTAGGAGTTCATTGATCGATAAAATAAAAAAAGCATATTTGAAAAAGTGAAAATAGTTGAAACCCGAAACCCTTCAAACATTTTATACTTTTCAAACAATTTAAATTTATCTGTTCGTAGTCATAATACAACAAAATATTTCTCATGAAGGCAATTGTAGCGCTTTCCATACTGGCAGTTTTAAACATGTTTTTCGGCGTCCGAAAGATGAAAAAAGTGTTGCTGCCGCTGATATTCGTTGGTCTGATCATTACCATGATACTGAACATCAGGGAATGGGGCACTTCAGTGCACTATTTCAATGAGATGTTTATCGCCGACAATTTCAGCATTGCTTTTAGTTCTGTCCTGATCCTGATCGGCATCCTGATTTTCATGTTTGCCAATATCTATTACAAAGGGGTTGAGCGACCACTGGAAGATATTTACGCGCTGATCCTCTTCGCACTGATCGGCGGGATAGTGATGGCCTCCTTCGGCAACCTGATCCTCTTTTTTGTGGGATTGGAGACACTTTCCATCTCTTTTTATGTTCTTGCAGGAAGCAAGAAATTCGATATTGCTTCCAACGAGGCAGCGATGAAATATTTCCTGACAGGATCCTTTGCCACCGGATTTTTACTTTTCGGCATTGCCCTGGTTTACGGTGTTTCCGGCTCCTTCAACCTGGAGGCCATCAATGCTTACGTTGTTTCAGGCAATGGGAAAGTTCCGATGATCTTTATCGCAGGAATGCTGCTGATCTTTATCGGTATGTCGTTTAAAATTGCCGCCGTACCTTTCCATTTCTGGTCACCTGACGTATACACCGGATCTCCGACACTTATTACCGCTTTCATGACTACTGCCGGGAAAGTTGCCAGTATTGCTGCCTTCTACCGGCTGATTACCATTGCCTTCATTTCCCTGCATTCTGAGATAACAACGATGCTTACCGTAATCGCGGTAGCTACGATCATTATAGGCAACCTTTCAGCTGTTTACCAGGATAACCTGAAAAGGATGTTTGCCTATTCCGGTGTGGCGCAATCGGGCTACCTGCTGATGGCACTGATTGTTTTGGGGCCTAAGTCGGCCGGCATACTGCTCTTTTTCGTGCTCTCTTACGTGATTGCGACCATCACTGCTTTTGCAGTTTTGATGCTGATCAGGGAAGAGCGGGGTACCTTTTTTATTCCTGCTTTCAGGGGTTTGGCAAAAAACAACCCGGTGGAGGCTTTTGCCATGGCCATTGCCATGATGTCGCTGGCAGGGATTCCGCCGCTGGCCGGCTTTATGGCCAAATACAACCTTTTTGTACTGACAGCCGAAGGCGGTTACATCTGGCTGGTTGTTGTGGCCATAATCGGCTCAATGATCAGCATCTACTTCTATTTCAAACCCATCATGGCCAGTTATTTTTCGGAAGGTGAACCCCAACACAAAATAGAATCAAGCATCAATTTCAAAATCAACATCCTGCTTTTGAGTATCCTGATGATTGTGCTGGGATTCCTGCCACAGGTGATTATTAATTTGCTTTGAAGATTATTTTCCTTCACCCGCTTCGGAACTGTTCCTGCAGACTCAAAGACACGCACACCAGATTCATTGCCTTAAGTTGGCAAAAAGCGGTTGAAATTGAGTAATTTGTCAACAGAAACCCGTAAATTTGTGTAACAGAAGTAGCAAGTTTTAAAGGCATACAGTATAAATAAAATTCTCTTACCATCTTGTGACTCTTGGGACTCTTGTGACAAATGTGCTGATCTCATTAGTCCCAAGAGTCACAAGAAAGTTAATTCCTATTCTCCCCCAAATGGCACCCACCACCGTCAACGAAGGATTTATCCCGCCTCACGGAGGATATCGGAATTTGATATCCTACAAAAAATCTGAAATCGTTTACGATGGTACCGTGTATTTTTGTAAAAGGTTTTTCCAAAAGTATGACCGGACAATTGACCAAATGGTGCAGGCAGCCCGTTCGGGAAATCAAAATTCAACCAGCGTAAGAAAAACTATTAAATAACATTTTCAACCAATTACCCCAAAAGTCCCCAATGTCCCATTAGTCCCAATATAACCATCAACTAAAAACAACAATTAATGAAACTGCCAATTCTAAAACTATTCTTTGCAACCTGCCTTTTGCAAACTGTGCTTTTTCTCCACGCACAAAATAGAACTGAAAGCGCTATTGATTTCAAAAACGCACCTGTACTTTTCAAACAGAACAATGCCTCTTTCCAGCAAGTCATTGTAAGTTGCAAAGCTGATCAGCCGGGCGCCATCCTGGTAAGGGAAGCCGGAAAAGAAGTTTTGAAAGCCAACCTGAAAAAGGGCAATAACAGCTTTCTGATCACCATACCTGCCGTCACCAGAAATAAAAAAACTGTTTTCTCGACCACTGTCAGCGGAGGCAAACCTGTTTCGACCTCTTTGGTTGTAATTCCGCCAAAAAAATGGGAAGTTTTTCTGGTGCAGCACTCCCATACAGATATCGGGTATACCAGACCCCAGTCTGAAATCCTTGCCGAACACCAACGTTACATCGATACTGCATTGGATTATTGTGATTTAACAGACAATATGCCCGATGATGCAAAATTCAGGTGGACCTGCGAATCTGCCTGGGTGGTAAAAGAGTACCTGAAAACACGTCCTGCTGCGCAAATAGAACGGTTCAAAAAGCGGATAGCCGAGGGACGCATCGAAGTAATGGGGATGTTTTGCAACATGGCCGAGACTTCGGACGAAAACCTGATGACTGATTTCCTCCGTCCGCTGCAGGCCATCCATGAGGCAGGTATTCCGGTTAAAACAGCCATGCAGAACGATGTGAACGGGATTGCCTGGTGCATGCCCGACTACTTCAAGAATACCGGGGTGAAATACCTCGACATGGGAATCAACCAGACCAGGTCCATTCTCCCGTTTGACCTGCCCACCTGTTTCTGGTGGAAAGCGCCGTCTGGTGAGAGACTCCTTGCTTTCAGGGCAGAACATTACCACACCGGTAATTTTTTCGGAATCGAAACCGATGCAATAAAAACAGATCGCTTTTTGGGGCTTCTGGCTGACCTTGATGCAAAAAAATATCCTTTCGATAAAATATCCATCCAGTTTTCGGGGTACCGCACCGACAATGCTCCGCCTTCAACCGCCGCCTGCAGGTTGGTAAAAGAGTGGAACGAAAAATATGAAACCCCCAAACTCAAACTCTCTGTAGCAAGTGAATTCCTCGAGTATGTTGAAGAAAATTACGCAGACAAACTGCCTGTATACCAAAATGCCTGGCTGGATTGGTGGACGGATGGAGCCGGATCTGCCTCCCGCGAAACGGCAGAAGTAAGGAAGACACAAAACCTGAAGCAGGTCGACGAAGGACTCTTTGCCATGACTGCCCTGAACGGCGGTGAACTCAGTCCTGATCTGCAGGCTAAAACTGACCATATCGCCGAGAATGCGATTTTTTACGATGAACATACCTTTGGTGCAGATGAGAGTATCAGTCATCCCTATTCTGAAAATACTGCCCGCCAGTGGCTGCAGAAAGGTGCCTACGCATGGGAAGCGCTCAAAATGCAGACACTGCTTCACGAAGAGGCCCTGGCAAGGTACCAGCCTTTTCTGAAAAAAGCGGATTTTCCTGTCATCCATGTTATCAACTCCCTTGGTTGGAAACGATCCGGTACAGTCAACCTTTTTGTCGATTTTGAAGTGCTGCCGGTCGACAAAAAAGTAAAAATCATTGATCTCTCCACAGGACAGGAAGTTCCTGCACAAATAATCCGCAAAAGGACAGAAGGAGCATATTGGGATATCGATGTAAAAGATATTCCGGCTTTGGGCGTAAAAACGCTGAAAATTGAGGTAGCCGGTGAGGCGCCGGCCCAAAATAGTGAAGCAAAGGAGACAGAAGAGCTGCAGAACCAATATTATAAATTGGTAGTTGACAAGGCAACCGGCGCAATCAGTAGTTGGTACGATAAAGCGTTGCAGCGCGAACTGATCGATCCGCAAAATCCATGGAAGATAGGTCAGGCCATCCATGAAACCATGCCCGACAGGAACACCTACAAACCGTCGCACACCTCCGTTTTTAATGTAAAAATCGAAACCGGTACCAATGGAAATGTTTGGGAGAGTATCAAAATTACCGCCGATCTGGCCGGCATGGACAAAGGTACCGACAAATCCCCGAAAGGGCTGGACATGGAGATCAGGCTATATAAAAATGCGAAGAAAATTGAACTGAAATATACAGCCCACAAACAGATTCTCACTGATCCGGAGGCGCTGTATGTTGCCTTTCCTTTCGCATTGCCCGATTCCAGGATTGTCTTTGAAACCATCGGCGGTACGCTCTCGCAAGGTGAACAGCTTCCCGGCTCTTCTTCCGACTGGAATGTGGCACAGAATTTCGTGGCAGTCAGGGGCAAAACCGGACAGATCGTCATCACCAGCAACGAAATTCCGCTCTGGCAATTCTGCGATTTCAACATGGGTAAATTCGAACGGTACCCTAAACCAGGCAAAACATGGCTCTACTCCTGGGTGATGAACAATTACTGGTTCACCAATTTCAGAGCTTACCAGGAAGCCGGTTTCAGCTGGAGTTACCAGCTGACATCATCCAAAGACACTACCAACACCTTTGCCGCCAAATTCGGATGGGGTGAAAGGAATATCTTCCCCACCAGAACCTTCCCGGCAGGTAAACCTGAACTGAAGGAGCCGGTGACAGCCAGCTTGAAAATTGAGGGATCAGAAAATGTAATGCTGGTAAACAGCCGGCCTGCACAGAGCGGAAACAATGCCGTTCTGCTGCACTTCAGGGAACTTGACGGAAAAGCAGCTGATATTTCACTTTCCGGCGCTGTGACGGGCCGTCCTGTCAAAACTGTTTCAATCGTCAACGCCATGGGTAAGAAAGTGGGAGCAGCCACTAACTCCCTCCACTTCAATCCGTTTGAGGTGAAATTTATCGAACTTGGTTTTTGAATCTAATCCTTCGATTGCCATGAACTCAAGAGAACGAATTCTTGCTGCCATCAACCACCGGCAGCCCGACCGCATCCCGGTCGACCTCGGCGCAACGCCCAGCAGCGGCATTTCGGTGGTAGCCTATCAAAGCCTGATCAACCATCTCGGCATGGGCCACCTGAAAAACAAGGTCTATGATGTGATCCAGGAGGTTACACAACCGGAGATGGAACTGCTCGACCATTTCGGCGTCGATGTCCTCGATATTGGCCGCGAATTCAATACCGCCGACGATTACTGGCAGCCGCTGGAACTGATTGCCGGGACCCCCGCCCTTTATCCCAAATGGTTCAACCCCGTCAGGCAGCCTGACGGCTCGTGGCTCGCGCCCGGCAAGAGTGGTGAATTTATCGGCAAAATGCCGGTGGGCGCAACCTTCTTCGACCAATTGATTTTTCCCTACCGGGATGGCTATCCGGACAGCTTTGATGATTTGGGCAACCAGATGTCGCGTGCCATCTGGGGAGGTTTCGGATTTACCCCTTACGATTGGATCGACGAACCCGGTTTCTGGCAGATGCTCCGTGATAAAACCATCGACCTGCGGCTCAAAACCGACAAAGCGCTGCTTTTGGGTGTAGGTTGCAACCTCTTTGAATGGGGCACTTTCCTTCGCCGCCTCGACAATTTCCTGACGGACCTCTACCTCGAGCCCGAAAACGTTCACAGGTTGATGGATGCCCTGATGGAGCGCCACATGGAGTTTCTGGGCAAAGTGTGCGAGGCGGTCGGCGACATTGTCGACATCCTGAAATTTGGTGACGACCTCGGCACCAACACCGGCCCGTTTATACCCAACGAAACCTACCGGGAGTTTTTCCTGCCCCGGCACAAACAAATGTGTGATTTTGTCAAAGCCAATTCATCAGCCCACACCATGCTTCACTGTTGTGGTGGAATCTATGAATTGATCCCCGATCTGATCGAAGCCGGTTTTGAAATACTAAACCCCGTGCAGATCAACGCCATCAACATGGAACCCAAAAGATTAAAACTCGAATTTGGGAAAGATCTGACTTTCTGGGGTGGTGGCATCAACACCCAGAGTGTGCTGAACCGCGCCACTCCGGCCGAAGTGAAAATCCATGTCAGGGAAAACCTTGAAGACTTTTCCCCTGGCGGCGGCTTCATTTTCAATACAGTCCACAATATTCTTTCAGACGTTCCGCCGGAAAACATTGTGGCGATGTTTGAGACTGTGCGGGACTTCAGATATTGATATTTTTTCTTGGTTTTAACTTCAACTACTCCGTCCTTGGCTTTCTCGCCATATTTTTCAACGACCTGGCCTTTTTTGTAAATAGATACAGAAATGATGTCTTCGGCGGGAATGCCTCCTATATCTTGGTTTTCTGCTATCTTTCCATTAAGAATGAGCAACGGATGCTTACCGTTGAAATTAAGATCTGCGTTATTATTTGAATTTGAATTACTGTTGACAATTGCGGCGGAATTGATCCATGAAGAGCTATCTTTAGCTATCCACACTGCAGGATCCGGACCGGCAGATCCGGAAATAACCGAATAGCTATGCCCGGTGCCATTCGAATTGCCTGAAGAACTGCCCGAACTACTCAACATATATTTCCCGCTATTGGTTGATATACCGGAACTTTTGCTTCCCTTTAAAGTGACGATAACCACGCCATTTTTTCCTTTGTCTCCGTAAATCACCGTGGCAGACTCATCTTTCAATATTGAAATCGATTGAATGGTTGATGGATCTATGTCATTTATTTTCTGGCTTTTCTGAACCTCACCATTCACTATGACCAACGGTTTTTCCCCGATAGCATGAATGCGGACCTGTTGCTTTTGTCCGGAACTGTCAGTTTTTGTTTCGTATGTGATTACACCATTATCACTCATTTTGATGTAACGATGTTTGAAAGCTGAGGTATCAAGTTTCATTTCGTTTTTTTGAATTCCATAGCCAACAACAACCACCACTCCGTTTTTACCTTTGTTGCCATACTTTTCAATGGCCTTTTCACCTTTTAAAACGTTCATGGAATGAATGTCACCGGCTGCAAGGTCATCAATATTTCCGTTTTCACGGATTACCCCGTCTACCACATACAATGGATGGTCGTTGGGCGATTGGAAGCTAATGGTCTCCTTTTTTAAACCGGTTCTGCTCTTTTTATCCCCTTGGTCTTTGTCTTCTGCAACAACTGGTGCTGTTTTGGAAGCATTTCCCGTTGGTGTAAACTTAATAGTTACCTCACTCGTATCATTTGCTGCCTTTTCTTTCTCCTGAGGATTGATGGCCGCAAGAGATCCTTCAGCTATAAGTTCTGTGAATACATATTCAGGCGTGGCAAAAGCATAAAATACGATTGCCATCAAAGGAAGCGCCAGCAACAATTTAAGTTTGCGCATGGGCGAATACATTTTATTTTTCATCATGTTGAATCTTTTTGTGTTTAGTGAATAATTAAAGGAGTGGGCCATCGCAATAACCGGACCTCCAAACATTTGTTTAAGCAATGCTGCACGGTAGAGTGCCGGGCTCGCGGAGTGCTGCAGCGCCCGCTCATCGGCCAGATACTCGTGGTTTTGCCTGATAAACCGGCCGTAAAGCCAGCATGCCGGATTGAACCATTGTAATACGCATAAAACTTCAAACAGCGCCAAATCAATCCAGTGCCTCTGCCTGATATGTTCCCGTTCGTGGTTCACAATCTCAATCGCTTCGTTGTCGTTGATGGAAGGATGGACAAAAACGAAAGTGAAAAATGAAAACGAAACAGGATATTTAGGGGTACGGATCAATTTGACCGACCTGAAAGGTTCTACACTTGATTTCCGGATAACTCCAAGCACAGTTTTTGTTTGTTTGATGATACGGAACAGCAGGTATCCTGCTCCCGACAGGTATACCAATTGCAGCAACAATTGAACCGTAAAAACCGGATCAGCCCGGGCGACTGTCAGCTGGGAGTAATTCCCGGAAGGGTAGGGGATTACAGGAATCGTATGAACAAAATGGTAACTTTAGCCGTTGTTTCCATAGAGATTAAACGCTTGTGCCTAAATTTGCAGCACACCGTTTCTTTCACCTGCAAAACGGACATTAATAATACGACTTACGATGAAAAATTTAATTCTGGCAATTTCTTTCCTGGTATCTATTTCTGCATTCGCGCAGACCAAAGTGATCAAAACTGCCGAAGTCAGGGTACTGTGTGAAAATGACAAAGGAACTCCCCTTGCCAACCAGAAAATACTGTTTGAAAACCAGCAAACCAAGGTACAGGTTGGCGGCAAGACAGATTCGACCGGAAGGTTTGTCATTGATTTGCCCAAGAACAGCAAATATCTGATTAAGAATCAAACACTCACCTACGAAGCTTCCAATTCCATCATTGAAATCCCTGATGAAAAGGATTCACTGCTTGTAGATTTGACCCTGACGATCTATCCTCCGGTCAACAACGTCTATACCCTCGAAAACGTTTATTTTGATTTCGCCAAGGCAACCATCCGCGCGGAGTCCAATACCTCCCTGAACAAACTTGCCAGCGCTTTGATCGACAGTCCTTCCACTTTTGTGGAAATCGCGGGTCATACAGACAATGTCGGCGACGATGCATCCAATCTGATCTTATCCCAGAAACGGGCAGAATCCGTGCGCAACTATCTGATTGCTAAAAAAGTGCCTGCCGACCGGGTTGCCGCCAAAGGCTACGGCGCCAATGAGCCTATTGCTGACAACCATGCAGAAGAGGGCCGCAACAAAAACCGCCGTACGGAAGTACGGATCTTAAAAAATTAATCAAGGCCCTGACCCGTCCAGTCGTCCAGTCTCCCCGTCGTCCCCTCTTTTTGATTATTGCATGAATTTTGTAAATTTGAATCATGGATACCAAAAAAGAAAAAGCAATTACCTCCTTCAAATCCGGATACAACTGCGCCCAGTCTGTAGTGGTTGCTTTCAGCGACCAATTTGGCTATGATAAAAACCTGGTGCTGGGCACATCCGTCGGATTTGGCGGCGGGATGGGCAGGATGCAGGAAACCTGCGGTGCCGTAACAGGCGCTTTTATGGTGCTTGGCATGTATAATACCGCAAAATATTCGGATAACTTAGCCCTGAAGAATGCAACTTACCAGATGGTCCGGGAGTTTGACCAACGATTCAAATTCATACACCGGACAACCAACTGCCTGGACCTCCTCCAATGTGATTTAAGTTCAGATGATGGTCATGCCTATGCCGTTGAAAACAAGCTCTTCGAAAAAATATGCGAAAAATGCATTGCCGACGCGGTAAGGATCGTAGAAGATATAACTTCTTTTTGAGTCTCTCCTTCCTCCGTTTCTCTGTCTCTCCGTTTCTCCGTTTCCCCGTCCTCCGTCTCTCCGTCCTCCCTTCTCCCTCAATATTTCCGCTCATTCCTTGTCCGCTTCAAACTTTTTGTTTAACTGCCTGACAGAAAAGAGAAAGCCGGTCTTAAATATATACCTACAAAAACCAGACAACTTCAAATATTATTTATCTGAAATGGAGCAATTTCTCTATTGAAATTGATGATTATGGCGCATTTGCAGCTACTTTGGCTGGCTTTGTGCAAGTTACGTATATATAAACGTTATGGTGCATTAAATGAAAAGTGCGCTGATGAAACAAATATTTGGAAAATAGTAACTTTTAAGTTACCTTCGCATATTGATGAATATATTATGGAGAAAATTCGGGAAATTGTTGCTTATAAAAACTATTTTGAAGATTTCTTGTTAAAACTCCCGA
Source organism: Bacteroidales bacterium (assembly GCA_038323575.1). Taxonomy (GTDB): domain Bacteria; phylum Bacteroidota; class Bacteroidia; order Bacteroidales; family Prolixibacteraceae; genus CAINVV01. Next base: position 55,967 of record JBBQHB010000022.1, read on the forward strand.
TAAAAGTGCAGAACAAGATCTTCAAGATATTGGAAGCCGTCGAGACCTTGGAGAGAATACCAA
>JBBQHB010000023.1:0-54809 GCA_038323575.1 Bacteroidales bacterium
ATTTTTTATTTTTTTTAAATTTTATTGCGGGTTTTTGGGGTTGGGGGGGGGCCCCCCCCCCCCACCAACCCCATTCAAGAACATAAATGACTGATTGTCATGTCGAACGAAGTGAGACATCTCAGCAATAAACAGAATGAAAAAGATTGCCGGACGACAATGATAATCAATATATTAAAGGACTTTACAAAACATTAAAACATCCAACATGCAAAAGATAGACGATTTTTCGATGGAATTGAATTTCACCGAAGCTTACAGAAAAAATAAAAACGAACATATAGCTACACGTGAAGCCGAATGTTTGCAGGCTCAGTTTCCGGCTGTGCTAACCGAAATACAGCAAAACGACAGGTTAGCCGGTCGTACCTTTTGGGGCTGGGTTGGTTTCAGCCCTCATAATGCACCAGGTGGAGCTGCATACGGATATTTTTGCCACGAACAAAAAATCATTGAAGCGATTGAAAGAGGAAACATTCCAATAGAACAAAGAGATGGTGTGCACGAAATGCTCCATTTCTGGAAAAGAGAAAATTCAAAGGCAAAAGTAGAAGCAGCTTTTACAGCAAAAATGCTTCCGGTGCTGTTCCGCGACGAAATTGTATCCTTACCATACAATTTTAAACCTCTGATTGCGAATCCTATTTACCGTATGGCCGGAGTTTTTGTCGATTACGAAAAATTATTGAAACTCGGGATTCCTGGCTTGAGTAAAGAAATTACTGAGCAGCGAGATAAATCAAAAGCTTCAGGCGGTGATTACAAACTGTTTGAAGGCATGCTTATGGCTTTGGAAGTGTTCGTTGATTCATGCCGTCATTACGAAAAACAAGCGCTTGAAAAAGCCAAGGCTGCTGCCGATCCTAAACGGGCAGAAGAGTTACACAAACTGGCAGAAGTTCTGAATAAAAATGCAGTCTCCAAACCCGGATCATTTTACGAAGCCCTGCAGTTATCATGGCTTTACACGTTGATTTGCGGTTCCCTGGAATCAGGCCGCGTTGATGTCTATTTGGGTGATTTCTATGTCCATGATATTGACAATGGCATCATCACAGAAGCAGAAGCTTTGTCGTTGATGCATTCTTTCTGGCGACTGATCAATGAACTCTTCCGCGATGTGGACGGTAGGGTTATTATCGGAGGTCGTGGACGCAGAAATGAAGCCAATGCCGACAGGTTTGCCTTATTGGTTCTTGAAACCATGCGCACTTACGGGAAAGCTATTCTCCCCCAAACCACACTTCGCTTCTATGAAGGGATGAACCCGGAATTAATGGAAAAATCCATCTCACTGATTGGCGACGGGCATACTTTCCCGTTGCTCTACAATGATGATGTCCTGGTACCCGGTGTTGCGCAGGCGCACGATGTTCCAACCGAAGTTGCAGAACAATATATGCCGCTTGGATGTGGGGAAATTGTAATTGACCACATGGGATTTGGTACGCCAAGCGGGTCACTCAATGTATTAAAAGCACTGGATGTCACCCTGCGGGATGGCGTAGACCATATATCAGGCAAACGATTGGGATTGCCTACCGGCGATTTAAAAGACTTTAAGACTTTCGATGAATTCTTCTCCGCTTTTAAAAAGCAGTTAACCTTCTTCATCGAAATTCTTGCCGATCATGAAGAATTGGAATATGTTGAGTCAGGAAAACAAGCTCCTTACCTTTACCTGAGTATGTTGTATGATGATTGCATTGCACGCGGTAAGGCAATCTTTTCAGGCGGGATATGTTACCTGGGAGGCTCATTGGAATCGTTTGGCAGTGTTAATACAGCCGATAGTTTAACGGCTATCAAAAAAATGGTTTTCGACCGGAAACTGATTTCGGCAGAAAGGTTGATAGCCGCTTTGGATAACAATTTTGTCGGATACGAAAAAGAACACAAGTTGCTGAAAGAGTGTCCCAAATATGGAAATGACGATAATTATGCTGATGATATTATGGTTGAACTGCACGACTTTATGTGCAACAACATTCGCGACCAGCGGGAACGGACTAACCTCGATTGGTACCTGAATGTGCTCATCAACAACAAACAAAATACAATTCTTGGCCGATGGGTTGGCGCTTCTGCAGATGGGCGCAAAGCAGGGCGGGAAATGGCCAATGCCAATACGCCTGCCGGCGGCAACGACAAGAAAGGAGTAACGGCACTTATCAATTCTATTGTAAAACCAAGTCATGCCATACATGCCGGCACAGTTCAGAATATGCGTTTTGGGAGAGATTTCTTTACCAATGATCGTGAAAAATTCGAAATTATACTCGGCACCTACTTCCAAAAAGGTGGAGCTCAGGCAATGATTACCGTGATAAATCGAGGAGATTTGGAAAAGGCCTTGGTAGAACCCGAAAAACACCAGGACTTGTTTGTAAGGATCGGCGGGTTCAGTTCAAGATATATTGATTTACCCAGGGATGTCCAGTTGGAAATCCTGAGCCGCGTTACGTATTAGGCAGAAAATAATGAGCAAAAAAGCGATCATCTTTGACATTCAGCGCGCATCCCTGCACGATGGACCCGGTATCAGGACAACAATATTCTTAAAAGGATGCCCGCTGCAATGTCTTTGGTGTCATAACCCCGAAGCAATTGCTTCGGCTCAACAGCTCTTTTTTCACAACGATAAGTGTACAAATTGCGGTGATTGTGAAAAGGTATGTGAAGAAGATGTGCACCACTTTGCCGATGGCAGGCATACGATTGATTACAATAAATGTACGCTTTGCGGTAAATGTGTTGAAACCTGTAATTTCAATGCGCTGAAGATTATAGGTGTAGAAATGAGTGTCGATAAGGTTATGCTTGAAATAATGGCAGACCATGATTTCTACACAAATTCGGGAGGTGGAATGACGCTTAGCGGAGGAGAGCCATTGTTGCATTTTTCTTTTTCAATGGAACTCCTGAAACGATGCAGGGAGATGGGGGTGAACACATGCGTCGAAACGTCCGGGTTTATACCTGCCTTGCAGTTTAAACAGATTCTGCCCTATGTGGATTTGCTGCTTTACGATTACAAAGTTACCGGTTCCAATGACTATAAGAAATATACAGGAGTCGCAAACAAACGCATACTTGAAAATATGGATATGGCTTACCATCAGGGTGTCCCGATAATACTCCGGTGTCCGATTATTCCCGGCATCAATGATAACGAACCACATTTTAAGGCTATATGCGCCCTCCATGCGAAGTATCCGAATCTAAAAGGAATCGAAATTTTGCCATACCATACAATGGGTAACAGCAAACGAACCAGCATAGGTTTTGACGAAACGCTTACCCATTTAGAAACAGTTCCGCCGGAAGTAGCTGACAGATGGATCCGACAACTGAAAGAATCAGGATGTGAAAAAGCCAAAATAGGCTAAATCACTGGTGGCGGGGAGAATTCTTAAATATATGAAATGGAAATTATTTCACTACTTTTATACTTTAATCCGGCATTCTTTATCCTATCATTTGAATTGCTGATTTGAATTTGGGGATGTTATAAAATATCATAAAAGTGAGGGGTCTTTTAATTTTTATTATAATCCTAATAAACGGTCTTAGTTCGTTTAGTCAAGATGAGTATTTATCCGGACTTTACTTTTCTTCACATGAAGTTATACAAGATAAGCGAACCTCATTAAATTTAACGCCGGAGAGTCCTTTCAAATTTCCCGATGGGTTTTCGCTCGAAATGGAGGCTAATTTCCGTCGTGGTGACGGTTTTTACGGTTATATCTTCCGCCTAATTGGCAATGGGCACACCAATATCGACCTGGTTTCAAACCTCGCTTCAACTTCTTCCAATTTCTCGCTGGTGTTGAAAGACAAAGTTTTGTGCTCATACGAATGGGCCAATATCCCCAATGGTGGTTACGACTGCTGGATAAAAATAAGACTTGATGTAGATGTTCGAAATTCGATGTTGGCTATTTCTATGAATGGCAGGAAGACAGAGACGAAAATAGCTGATATCACTGGTTTAAAAGACTTCAGTATGGTATTTGGCGCCTGCCGGTATAACTCGTTTTTCAACACCGATGTTTCCCCCATGTCGTTGAAAAACGTTCTGATATTCGACCAAAAGAACAGGCTTGTATTCAACTGGAAACTCTCAAAACACAGCCAAACGGTTGTTTATGATGAAATAAAACATACCCGTGCTCACGTTGACAACCCCAACTGGAATATCGACAAACACCTGAAATGGAGTAAGTTGAAAAATTTCACCCTCGACAGTGTTCGGGGAGTGGCTTATGATGATCAGAACGGAAGGATATTTTTTGTCGATAAGAAGGCTGTTTATGTTTTGTCTGTACAAACCCGCATCATCGATACCCTTCATTATTCGGTCGGAATGCCCTACCCAACCCGGGGAAATCAAATAATCTACAATCAATTCACCAATGAATTGTGGTCGTACGATTTTTTTAAGGGGCAAACATGCGAAATCAGTAAATTCAATTTCAAGACCAGGTCTTGGTCTTACAATGAAGCTAAATCACCGGAGCCTGATTACTGGCATCATAACAAGTTCTTTTCACCAATTGATTTCTCATTGGTGACTTTGTTCGGTTACGGATTTTATACTTACAAAGGAAGTATAAACAGGTACAACGAAACAACCAAAAGCTGGGAACAAACCGATATCAGCCAACAGGTTCCGCCCCGGTATCTGAGTGCATTTGGATTGGTTAACCAGAAAGAAGCCCTGGTTTTTGGCGGTTATGGCAGCAAAACCGGGAAGCAGGAGTTGTCGCCCGAATTTTATTATGATTTGTACATCCAAAACCTGAAGGATTTTTCCTTCCGGAAAATCTGGACGCTCGATGCGCCCGCTTTGCCTTTCGTTCCTTGCGAATCGCTTATTGCAGATGAACAAAACGGCCAGTTCTATACCTTGCTGTACAACCGGACAATTTTTTCAACCTATTTACACCTTGCCAGGTTCAAAACAGAAATACCAGAATACCAACTGTACAATGATTCAATCCCATACAGTTTTCTTGATACCAAATCCTGGAGTACTTTGCTGCTTGACAAAAAATCTTCGCAATTAATTGCCATTACCACACTTGACAATGCGGTCGAACTCTATTCCATCGCTTACCCGCCACTGATGCCCGGCGATGTTTACCAGAATGATCCGGCAGAAAGCAGGTGGTATCTCATACTGATCGGAGTCTTGCTGATCGGAGTTGTAGCTTTGGCCACACATCTGCTGTTCAGGAAAAGGAAGATCCGGGTCACCAAGAAAGGCTTATACGAACAGGTGGAACACCCGAGCATTTTGCCCGTTCAGACAATCGACCGCAAGACTGTTTCCTCAGTGCTGTTGATGGGTGGATTCCAGATTTACAGCAGCAAAGGACGGGAAGTGACCGCTGCATTCTCGCCTACCATGAAACACCTGTTTCTTTTCATCTTATTGTATACCCTCAAAAACGAAAAAGGTATTTCATCCGCAAAGCTCGACGAAATATTGTGGTTCAACAAAATGGGAGAAAGCGCAAGAAATAACCGGAATGTCAACATCAGTAAACTCCGTTCAGCCCTCGAAGAAGTGAATGGATTGGAATTGGTCAACGAGAATTCATATTGGAAAGTTAAAATAGATGACTCTATTTACTGCGATTGTTGCGAAATTCTGAAGTTACTCCAAAAGTCAAAATTAACCACTCCGGGCGAAAATGAAATTGACCGGCTGATCGGACTGCTGTCGTGGGGAGAATTTCTTCCCGCCATACAAAACGATTGGATGGACGGATTCAGATCGTGGTTTGCCAATGAGATCATTGACGGACTCAGCGCACTGTTCAACGGAAATGTAGTGACAGCCAATTTCAGCCTTCGCTATCACGTGGCCGAATGTATTCTTGTATATGACCCGCTGAATGATGAAGCCTTCACGATGAAATGTTCGATATTGTACCATCTCGGTAAAAAAGGGATGGCAAAAAGTCTGTATGATTCCTACAATAAAGAATACAAACAAGTCCTGGGAATCGAGTATAATGTTTCGTTCAACGAAACCATCAAATAAACCCATCAATTGATTGGGTGGTTCTTTTCCCGGTTTTTAATCTCTTTTGCGTCAATTCCCCGACCACCCGTGGCATAATTCACTTTTATCATCTACTATGTCTTTGTTATTCATTAATATATGGCATTAATAAAAAATTAATAATTTATTATGCCGACGTTTAGTCCATTTTAACCGGGCTATTAATAGGCAGTTGCGTAATTTGCCGGTAGAAACTAAAATGTAAAATCCGCTTTTCAAACCAGTAAAACTTTACGCCCATGTATTGAAAAAAAGCAGTTAGATTGTCTGGAACCATTTCATCTGAAATATTCAAATATTAATGTAAACCGATTAAAAAAACTATGAAAAAGAACCCTTTATTAAAAAGAAGGCTTTGTTTTCGACGAGCCTGTACTTTTTTGCTCATTCTGATGAGTGTGCAGGTTTTTGCCTACGCCTCAGAAACTAGCGTACAAAGTCAGACTGAAACGTCGCAGCAGAAAAAGATTAGCGGCACTGTAAAAGACAATACCGGGAAAACCGTCCCCGGGGCAACCGTAATTGTAAAAGGTACTACGAACGGAGCTATCACAGATTCGAATGGAAATTATTCCATAAGTAATGTGTCACCCAATTCTGTGATCTTATTTTCATTCGTTGGAATGAAGACCTTTGAAGCCAAGGTTGGAACCCAAAATGTCATAGACGCAGTTTTGGCTGATGAATCGATCGATATTGATGAGGTAGTGGCGGTAGGTTACGCAACCCAGAAGAAATTGACCATCACCGGAGCCATTTCTTCGATACGGAGTGAAGAACTTTCTGTTACTAAAAACGAGAATGTGTTAAATTCCTTAACTGGTAAATTGCCAGGAGTACGGGTTGTTCAAAAGAGTAGTGCACCGGGTGATTACAATACCGTGATTGACATCCGTGGTATGGGTACCCCGTTGTTTGTTGTTGACGGGGTTACTCGCGACCAGGGTTATTTTGCCCGGATGGACCCGCAGGAAATCGAGAGCGTATCCGTATTGAAAGACGGTTCAGCGGCCATCTATGGTTTGCGTGCTGCGAATGGGGTCATTCTGGTCACAACGAAGAGCGGTACCTCCCAAAACGGGAAAGTAGATATTACCTATTCCGGCAGCTATTCCGCGCAACAGTTTCTGAATGTGCCACAGGGGACGAATGCCCAGGATTATATGACCTTGCGCAATGAGTCGACCTTCCAGAACTTCGCCAATAACTATTTAGCGCGCCAAAACCCGATGTTCACGCAGGCTCAAATGCAGCCCTATATTGACGGAAAACCGTCCTACAACTGGATGGACGCCGTATTCAACAAGACTACGCCGCAGCAACAGCATAACATCAGCATAAATGGAGGAAACGATAAGTTACGTTATTTCATGAGCCTTTCTAACGCTCAACAGGAAGGTTCATACAAGGGCGGTGGTTTTAATGACGACAAATATAATTTCCGTTCGACTGTTGACGCCCAGATTACCAACCGTTTGAAAGCAAAAATTTCATTAGGAGCCATCCTGGACACCCAAACGTCTCCAACCGGAACCGGCTGGTCGACCTATAAGGCAGCATGGCTGATGCGCCCCGATGCCCCGATCTATGCAAACGACAATCCGCTTTATCTGAACGGCGATGCCTCGGTATTGTACGACGGACATAATATGGTTGCAGAAGTCACGACAGCCAAAGTTGGTTATACCAAGAGCAAGACGCGCCGGCTTAACGGCACAATGCAATTAACCTACGACATACCGGGAATAAAAGGCTTGTCGGCAAAAGGGTCTTACGACTATGCCATGAGCCTGCCCGATAATACAACGTTTAGAAGCACTTATCCGCTCTATGTATATAACGCTGGTACGGATGTTTATACACCCACCACTAAAAACTCGCCTTCCTACGTACAGAGAAGCGCTAACTTCAACTTCGATACCGATATGCAATTGGGATTGTACTATACCAACAAGTTTGGCAAACATAATGTAAACAGCTTTCTTATCTACGAAGAGGCATACAGTAACTGGGACAGTTTTAGCGCTTACCGCGAGTTACTGATTGCTTCCGAGTACCTGTTTGCCGGTGAAGACCTAAACCAAAGAGCTCAAGGTGGCCTCCCTGGCGACCGCCTGAGCAAGTCTTTGATTGGTTCGTTTACTTACGATTTCAGCGGAAAATACCTGTTTGATTTCAAATTCCGTTACGATGGTTCTTCCCGGTTCCCGAAAGGAAGCCAATGGGGTTTCTTCCCGTCAGTTTCAGCAGGGTGGCGAATGAGCGAGGAAAGTTTCATAAAGGACAATTTTGCATTTATCAGCAATTTGAAACTGAGGGCTTCTTTCGGGGAAATGGGCGACGACGCTTCGGCAAGCAACTATCCTCCAACCTTGGGCTACGGCTTATCTAATAATGTCAGTTGGGTATTTAACAATGTAATGAGCGGGGGCGTTCAATCACAGGCTATTCCCAACCCAAACCTGACCTGGTACCATATCAAGATGTACAACGTAGCTTTGGATTTTGGCATATTGAAAAATAAGCTGAGCGGTACTTTTGAACTTTACAAACGCGACCGCACAGGTTTGCTTGCTACCAGCGCCGCAGTAGTCCCCGGTACCGTGGGAGCTAATCTGCCTCAGGAAAACCTGAACGCCGACCGCAACTTCGGTTGGGAATTATCCCTTGATTACCGCAATAAATTCAGAGATTTCTCTTATTTTTTAGGCGGCCAAATATCCGGAACAAGGAGTATGCGTACCGATTGGCTTGAAGGTGTTGCCAACAACCAGTACGACTATTGGCGCAACCGTACCAGCGGACGTTATAACAATATCTGGTGGGGCAATGAATCAGACCACATGTTTACAAGCATGGAGGAAATCCGGAACTATGGGCGTCCTATGGGACAGGGCTCAACACCGGGCGACTGGATCCTTAATGACTGGAACCAGGATGGTGTAGTTGACGGAAATGATGCCCACCCGATCGCAACGTCCGGTATGCCCCTCTTTAACTTTGGTATTAATATGGGGGCCTCCTGGAAGAACTTTGATTTGGCAGCGAATTTCCAGGGAGCATACGGGATTTACGCCCAATACGGTGAGTTACTTGCCTCTCCTTTGTCTTTTGGCGGACAAAATACCTTATCCTACTTTTTGGACAGGTGGCGCCCTACAGACCCCAGTGCAGACTATTTTAGCGCCGCAACCAAATGGACCCCTGGTTATTACCCTGTTACGGGACATGACGGGCGTAACACGGGAACAAACCTTGTCCAGAATGCTTCCTACGTGCGTTTGAAGACCATGGAAATAGGTTACACCTTACCAAAGCGCTTGCTGTCAAAATCGGGAATAAAGGATTTAAGAGTTTACCTGAGTGGCTATAACCTTTTAACGTTTACCGGCCTGGCTAATGTAGATCCGGAACGTGCGGGTAATAATCCGGATATTGATAAAACTCCCTATGTGGATTACTATAGCTACCCGGTCAATAAGACCTATTCGCTAGGTGCAGTCATTAAATTCTAAAAAAAAGAGAATTATGAAATTTAAACTTATATTATTTGCAGCATTTTTTGGGTTTGTCATTTCATCATGCAATGACTTGCAGTTAGAACCCAAAGGGATCTTAGGTGAGCCCGAACTATTCGGTACCGCATTTGGCGTTAAAAAATATTTTACGGGGATCTATTTTAAACTCCCGATAGAAGATTTTATTTATTACGCAAATGGTACCGGTAGTCCGCTCAATGGTTATCAACCGGGCAACAACAACTCCTGGCAGGCCTATAAAAATAGCCTGGACAACATGTGCGGTCAAACTTTTGGGTGGAACGTAGCGATGAATAATGGATTTGGTTACTGGCCATACGACAACATTCGTCTTGTGAATGTATTTATTAATAATTTCCCCAATTACAAGGACAAGTATGATGTTGCAACTTATAACGCTTTATTGGGAGAAGCACGTTTCCTCCGCGCTTTCTTTTACGAGGGGATGGCCAAACGTTACGGGGGCGTACCGATTGTTACAGAAGTGCAGGATCCGGTGAACGGCGATCCGGCGGTGTTGAATGTACCGCGTGCTAAAGAGTATGATACCTGGAAATTTATTTATGCTGACCTTAAGTTTTCCATTGATAATATGGCGGCAAGCAGCGAATCCGGGCGCGCCAACAAATACGTGGCTGCCGCTTTAATGTCTCGTTCCATGCTTTATGCAGGCAGGGTTGCCAAATATACCCAGTACCTGGGTTTTGGTACAGAAGCTTCAGTGCAAAAAGGTTTAGCAGGTATAGACCCTTCCAAGGCGAATGAATTCTTCCAGTATGCTTACGATGCTGGCAAGGTGGTAGAACAGGGGCCTTACTCCCTGTATACAAAGAATTACCCGGATAAAGCGACCAATTTTGCAAACCTGTTTCTCGACCTTTCGTCTCCCGAGACTATCTTCCTCAAAGATTATGACGGGCAGACTTATGGCCATTGTTATGATGCGCTGATGTTACCTAACCCTGATTTCTCGTCTTTTGTTGGCTGCGAAGCTGGTCCTACGCTGAATGTAATGCAGATGTTTGACTTCCCCGCACTCACGGACGCACTGGGAAAACCAGTTCGTTTCAACAACCGCAGCGACATTAAAAATGCGATGGAACCTCGTTTGAAGGGTACCTGCTATTTTGATGGCGATGTGGTTCGCGGAAAAACTTTCAGTATCCAGCGGGGCATTTATGTTAAGTTTGCCGGGCCGGCATCAGATGCGCAATTCGGCAGTAATGCTGCTCCTGTTAATGCTACGTCAAACCGTATTTTAGGTAACAATGGCGATAAATATCAAGGTGTTACTATTACCGGCGTTCATGGGATGTTCAGTGGCAGGGGCGCTGAAAACAATGCCTTCATGGGCGCTTTTATACGTAAATACATTGATCCAACTTTAACTGCTGCCCAGGCAACAGTGAACAAGTCGGGCCAGCCTTGGATTGTGTTCCGGTTAGGTGAAATCTATTTGAATTCGGCGGAAGCGGCTTATGAACTGGGTCAAAGGAGCGTAGCATTGGATTACATCGAAAAGATCCGTGTACGTGCCGGTTGCCTGGAAACACGCCCGGTTCTGGACCAGGCCGTGAGTTCGACCTACGGTTACCCGATCGAAAAAAGTTTGCAATTTATCCGTGATGAACGTGCCCGCGAACTTTACGTGGAGAACCAATATTGGTGGGACATCCGTCTTTGGCGAATCGCTGACCAGGCTTTATACCAGTATTATCCGCATGCGCTGACATGTTATTATCTTTTCGATGAAGGCAAGTATATATACCTTGATGAGGTTAACAGGGATAACCGTTCCATTACAGCTCAAAAGCGTGCGGCGTATGAACCGATTCCTCAGGGAGAAATTAACAAGAATACGAATCTCCTGCCTCAGAATCCGCTTTATTAATTTATTTATATTAATAAGAAATAAATATGAAAAAAATATTGTATTTAATGTTAGGCGCAACATTGTTGTTGTTAGCTTCATGCCAGAAAATCGATAACTGGGATGAACCTGCTTCGCGGTTATATGGAAACGTGATCGATTCATATACTGGAAAGAATTTACTGATGGACCAAAACGACTGGCAAATTCGAATAATTGACAGGACTTGGGAACAAATGAAAATAGGAACTAAAGCCCAATATCAAAGCCTGGCGGTTCAAAAAGACGGCGTGTATAATAATTCGAAGCTGTTTTCGGGAACTTATGACATGCTTCCATACGATGGCCCTTTCTGGCCTGTTGATACTATAAAAGGAGTAGTACTGAAAAGTGAGACCCAACAGGATTTCACGGTAAAACCTTACCTGCAGGTTCTGGATTTCGCCGCAACATTGAACGGAACAGCTTTGACGCTTACCTGCCGTATAAAGGCTCCCGTTACCGTGGGACTCCCCAATCTTTATGAGATTAAGCCTTTCTTAAGTCTGACTACATTTTGCGGAAACTCCAATTATATTAATATAGGTGACTATAATAATTTGAGGATAACCCCCAATAAAAGTTGGGCAAGTTACGTGCCTGGCGGTAGCGACACGACTCCCGTCATAACCATTGGCCCTCTGCCTGTGAAATCAGGTTATACCTATTATGTACGTATAGGGGCTAATGTAAATGCATTGAGCAGGAGATATAACTATTCACCAATTGTGAAGGTTGTCGTACCGTAATCAAGGATAGTGTACATATATTGAACATTTTGTCTAATACTTAATTAAATTATCCCGGTGAACATACTGTACAGCGGGATAATTTTTTTCCAAAAGAACCAGTAATGAAGATATACAAAAGCCTAATGTTTATTATTGTTTCAGCAATATTATTGAGTCTTAGCTGCTCAAATGAAGTTGAACAAAAACCAGTGGATGAGCCTGTTATAAAGCCAGCAGAGAAAGTATATGACGAAACAGGTTGCCTGTATACCTCTTATAAGGGATTGGCAATGGCCGGGTACCAGGGATGGTTTACTACAGAAGGCGATGGCGCGGAAAGAGGCTGGCACCATTATGAAAGAAGCGGAAAATTTGAACCGGGAATGAATACAATTGACTTCTGGCCCGATGTTACTGAATATGCCAAAACGTATAAAACGGCTTTTAAATATGCCAATGGAACAGATGCTTATGTTTACAGTCCTTACGACGAAGAAAGCGTTGACCTGCACTTCAAATGGATGAAGGAATACGGGCTGGATGGTGTTTTTATGCAACGATTTGTGAGTGAAATAAAAAGTGACAAGGGGAAACGGCATTTTAACAAAGTTCTCGAAAACGCGCTTAAAGCAGCCAATAAATACAAGCGGGCAATTTGTGTGATGTACGATCTGAGCGGCTGTTCGTCGTCTGACATGCAGATTCTAATCAACGACTGGAACGAACTTCAAACAATATTTTCGCTTTTCGACAATGTAAAGAATCCAACTTACCTGCGGCACAACAAAAAACCTTTACTTGTAATTTGGGGTGTTGGGTTCAATGATGGCCGCAAATACGCTACCAGCGATGTTCAGTCTATGGTATCAACATTGAAAGGACCCGAAAAGAAAGTATCCATTATGCTGGGAGTACCTTATGGGTGGCGTACGCTGGATCGGGATACCGAAAGCAATCCTTTGCTGCATACCTTAATTAAACAGTGTGACATTATTATGCCCTGGGCAGTTGGTCGGTATAATTCGACAAGTTATGCCAGTAATGCAATGACGCTTTCACCCGATATTTCATGGTGCAAGACCAATAAGGTCGATTATGTTCCGCTTGTTTTTCCGGGATTTAGCTGGGGAAACCTCAGAAATGATCCAACTATTTATAATCAGATTCCCCGGAATAAGGGCGACTTTTTCTGGCAGCAGGTGGCCGGTGCAAAAATGTCGGGCGCTGAATCGTTGTACATAGCCATGTTCGATGAAATTGATGAAGGAACTGCCATCTTCAAATATCTGAAAGAGGGAAATCTTCCGCTGAATGGAACCGGAAAGTTTGTCGGAATTGAACAGGAACTGGGAACAGATTATTATTTGTGGCTTGCCGGAAAAGCAACAGATTGGTTTCATGGTGGCAGTAATTATGGTATATCGAAACCATCACGGTAGTTTGACAATTGAATCAAGTTGTATAACAATAAAATCTTCAAAAATGGTCAGGATTCATCAGGTAAAAGGAGCTCGTCTGGGCAAGTATTACAGAAAAGGCATAGTCCTTATTCTGTCTGTTTTCACATTCTGCTCCGTTCAGGCAGTCAATAAACACAGTAAAACCTCGCGGTTTCCATCCTACAACGGACTCGTCATGTGCGGCTATCAGGGTTGGTTTCGTGCGCCCAAAAACGGAATGCTCTATCCTGATGAAAAACAAATCCGCATCGACATGTGGCCCGATGTAAGCGAATACGAAGAAACCTATCCGACCGGACTGAAACTTGCCGATGGCAGTACAGCACGCTTTTTTAGTTCAACCGATAAAAGTACAGTGGATCTTCATTTCAAATGGATGAAGCAATATGGCATCGACGGTGTATTTATGCAACGTTTCTTCAATTCAACCAAGCCCAACGGCCCCCGAAACGCTACTACCACCGTTCTGAAGAATGCTTTCGCTGCCTCCGCCAAATACGAACGGGCCATTGCTGTGATGTATGATCTCTCAGGACTTCGCGGTTCCGGCGAAGATTGCTCATCCATCATCGATGATTGGAAATACCTGGTCGATTCACTAAAAATTACCAACCAGGATGGTGCAAAAACATACCTTTACCACAAGGACAAACCCCTGGTAACCATCTGGGGAGTTGGATTTCCCGACCGCCCCTACAACATTCGCAACATTGGGCTCAGCCGCCTGATCGATTTCCTGAAGAATGACCCCGAATACGGCGGCTGTTCAGTGATGTTGGGTGTTCCGACTTTCTGGCGCGATCTGAATGCCGATTGCAATCCGGATCCGTATCTGCACGAACTTATTAAACAGGCTGATATCGTTTTGCCATGGATGGTTCAACGCTTTTCGCCACTGCTTCACAACGACATGGACCGTTACCGTGATGTGATTTTAGGCGACATCAAATGGTGCCGGGAGAATAAAATAGATTATGTACCATGCGTATCCCCTGGTTTTAGCTGGCACAACCTAAGCCGTTTCGAATTTCCGGATGATGTAAAACCATCGGGTTCAATTCCTCGTCAGGGCGGACGATTTTACTGGCAGCAAATTTCAACAGCCATTAATGCCGGCGCTTCCATGCTGTATGTGGCCATGTTTGACGAGGTAAACGAAGGAACCGCCATATTTAAATGCACCGATAACCCCCCTGTGAGCGATATTGCCAGGTTCATTAACATGGATGGCAAGCCGTCTGACCATTATCTGTGGTTGACAGGCGAAGCCGGCAAAATGCTGCGGAAAGAGAAACCATTAAGTATAAAAATTCCGGAACGGAAATAAAAAAACAAGGATATCGTTGACAGAATACCTTATGGATCTACAACAAGTGTTGACATAACAAACAACTAATTTTATGAACATGAGAATTTTCCTTTCAGTCCGTATTTCAGGGCTTGCCTTAATGCTGCTTGGGTTTACAGGTGGTACTTTCGCACAAAATCAACCGGTCGACTACGTCAATCCATACATGGGAAACATCAGCCATTTGCTGGTTCCGACATTTCCTACGATCCATTTACCAAACAGCATGTTGCGCGTTTATCCCGAACGTGGCGACTTTACAGGCGATTTGATCAAAGGATTGCCTTTGGTTGTAACCAGTCACCGCGGAAGTTCAGCTTTCAATCTTAGTCCTTTTCAGGGCAACGAGAAAGATATCAAGCCTGTTATTTCTTTCAGTTATGATCAAGAAAAGCTTACGCCGTATTCTTATTCTGTTTATCTCGATGAGCAACAAACCGAAATTCGCTTTGGTCTTTCGCATCAGTCGGCCATGTACGAAATCGCTTTCAACCATGATAATCCGGCTTATTTGATTCTGAACTCACGCAACGGAGCGTTGAAATGGGATGGACAAGCTGTATCAGGTTTTCAGTCGATTGAAAACAACACCCGCGTTTATCTTTACCTGAAGCCCGAACAGACTCCGGAAACTGTTTCTGTCCTGAAACCATCAGGATTAGCAAGTGAAAAAGAGGCAGTTGGACAAAATGCCTGCATCGTGCTCAAATATAACAAAGGCGAAAAATCTATTCGGCTACGCTACGGCGTTTCGTTTATTGACGAGGTTCAGGCCCGCAAAAACATGGAGCGCGAAGTGGCAAACACCGACCTGCATAGTTTGCAGGAAAATGGTCGAAAAATCTGGAACGAATCGTTGGGCAAGATTGCTGTCAGCGGAAATACAGAGAATGGCAAAACCATTTTCTACACTTCGTTGTACCGAACCTTCGAACGTCCTGTCTGCATATCGGAAGGTAGCCGCTACTACAGTGCCTTCGATGGGAAAGTGCACAACGACGAAGGCACTCCATTTTTCACCGACGACTGGATTTGGGATGCTTACCGGGCCCATCACCCCTTACGCATTTTGCTTGATCCGAAAAAGGAAGAAAATATTCTCCATTCTTTTACCGAAATGGCTGCACAAATGAAAAACAACTGGTGGCCAACCTTTCCTGAAATCACAGGCGACAGCCGACGGATGAATTCCAACCATGGCGTAGCTTCGGTCATAGATGCCTACCGCAAAGGCCTTCGCGGCTTCGATCTTGAGAAAGCGTATACAGCATGCAAAGGCGCCATCACAGAGAAAACACTTGCACCCTGGTCGGGCAAGCCAGCGGGTAAACTTGATCAGTTTTACAAAGACCATGGTTATATACCGGCACTGAAAGATAGCGAAAAGGAGACAATCTCTGAAGTTCATTCGTTTGAAAAACGCCAACCCGTGGCAGTTACACTCGGAATATCATACGATGAGTGGTGCCTGTCACAAATAGCCAAAGAACTCGGGAAAACCGATGATTACCAATATTTTATGAAATGCGCACTCAATTACCGTAATTTGTACAATGCCAAAACTGGATTTTTCCACCCAAAAGACAGCGACGGAAAATTTATTGAGCCATTCGACTATGTTTTCTCCGGAGGAATGGGTGCACGTGAATTTTATGGTGAAAACAATGGTTGGATTTACCGATGGGATGTTCAACACAACATTGCTGATTTGATCAACCTCATGGGAGGCCGCAAAAATTTCACAACCAATCTGGATGCGATGTTCGCACAACCGCTGGGACGCGGCAAATATGAGTTTTACGCCAAACTGCCCGACCATACCGGAAACGTTGGTCAGTTTTCGATGGCCAACGAACCTTCTTTGCATATTCCGTATTTATACAATTATGCAGGGCAACCCTGGAAAACCCAGAAACGCATTCGCACGCTGCTCGACCAATGGTTCAGAAACGACCTGATGGGGGTTCCTGGCGACGAGGATGGCGGCGGCATGACTTCGTTCGTGGTATTTTCGTACATGGGATTTTATCCCGTAACTCCAGGAATGCCGGTGTACAACATTGGCAGCCCGAAATTCGATCAGGTGAAAATGGCTCTGGGCAACGGTAAATTCTTTGAAATTGAAGCCATCAACAATTCGGACGATAATAAATATATTCAGTCGGCTATGTTGAACGGAAAAACATGGGATAAACCCTGGTTTTCGCACGCCGACCTGATTTCAGGAGGAAAACTGGTGCTTCAAATGGGCCCGCAGGCCAACAAAAGCTGGGGAAGTGAACCAAATGATGTACCTCCGTCAATGACTTATTAGTTGCTCTGCCAGTTGGCAAAGATGTTTCTTTGGAAATATACAACTTGATGATTATCAAATCCATTGATTGGATCTTGCAGACACGGCCAAGTATTTTTAGGAGCCGGTGTTCTTTTCGGTGCGGAAAATCTGGACCCCAATCACATTTAAACTCATGGTGAATCTGTCAAAAGCCAACCATAAACTTCAAAAACAAGATATTTTGACCATCTTTTTACTATTATTGCAAAAATAGTATCAATATCCGCAAAAAATAAAAATTGATGTGCGACTAATTAATGTCAACTTTGCCTTGATTCTTTTCGGGGTAGCAATTGATTTTAGTAAGTTTACATTCCTAAATTAAAAAACGATGCATAAAAAATTCATTATCACCCTTCTAATTGTACTTTCAATGCTGGGAGTTAAGGCTCAACTGAAAGAATTTAACCTTACCGATGAGTGGATTAAGAAAATTGAGCAATTAGCGCCGGCTAAGGCAGAGGTTAAACCACTAAAACATCGTAAAATACTGGTTTTTAGTCTTTTTACAGGATTTAACCACTGGGTAATACCGCATACAAATGCAGTAATGAAGGTTTTAGGCGAAAAAACCGGAGCTTTTGAGGTGGAAGTAAGCACTGATATTTACAAGTTCGACAAGAAAAGCTTACAAGAATACGATGCTGTGGTTTTAAACAGTACCTGTTCTGTTGGCCCCCGCCGGGATCTGATCCTGGACGTTCTTGACAAAGATCAATCCCTGTCGGAGGAACAAAAGAAACAGAAAGCTGCCGAACTTGAAACGAGTCTGATTAACTATGTCCATAACGGCGGTGGATTGATGGTCGTTCATGGTGCAATCGTGATGCAAAACAATTCAAAGGAATTCAGCGAAATGGTGGGCGGAAGTTTTGACTATCATCCGGTTCAGCAGGAAATTACCCTTGAATTGGTTGATCCAAATCACCCGCTAGTAAAAGCGTTCGAAGGCAAACCGTTTGTTCACATTGATGAGCCATATATATTCAATAATGCTTATGCCAAAAAGAATTTCCGGCCGCTGCTTTTTATGGACACATCGAAGCTGACCAAAAAAACCAAAGAGATCGATGAGAAAATCAAATACGTTTCCTGGATCAAAAAGTACGGAAAAGGAAGAGTATTTTATGTTTCTCCTTCACACAATGCGCAGAGTTTTGAAGATGCCCGGCTGCTTAAATACTTTCTTGACGGAACGCAATATGTGTTAGGTGATCTGAAATGCGATGATTCGCCCGTTAAGTAATAATTGATTATAAACCAAAAAACTACAATAAAATGGAACGAAGAAATTTTCTTAAGAATTCATCATCCGCAATAGCGGGAACGATTATTCTGCCAACAATTGTCCCATCCTCCGTTTTCGGGAAAAATGCCCCAAGCAACAAAATCAACATTGCTCAAATCGGCTTCGGGCGGATTGCCATGACACATGACCTGGCTGAGACGCTGCAATTTGACACGGCCCGCATAATAGCCGTTTGTGACCTTGATTCCAACAGGGTTGCCAAAGGAAAAGCTTTCATCGAAGGCTTCTATGCCAAAAAAACAGGGAGCAAGGATGCAGTCAGCGTAAAAACATACGGCGACTACCGCGAGATGCTCCTGAACAAAGATATTGATGCAGTGATGATCTCGACCCCTGACCATTGGCATTCACAACCGGCCATCGAGGCTGCCCTGGCAGGAAAAGATGTCTACCTGCAGAAACCAACCTCCCTCACCATTGCCGAAGGCCGTATGCTGGTCGATGTGGTTAAGCGCAAAGGGACCATCCTTCAGGTTGGAACACAGCAGCGGGCGATGCCGCAGTTCCGGATTGCCGCCGAACTGGTCAGGAACGGCCGGATCGGGAAACTACATACGGTAAAGATCGGTTTACCGGGGGATCCCGCCGGACCGGAAGCCCCGGAAATGCCGGTTCCTAAAAATTTGAACTACGAAATGTGGTTGGGCTCTACTCCGGAAATTTACTATACCGAAATGCGGGTACATCCTCAAAACAGCATGACCGACCGTCCCGGATGGCTCCGTTGCGAGCAGTTTGGAGCCGGCATGATTACGGGATGGGGACAACACCATTACGATTCAGCCGCCTGGGGAATGGACACCGAGTATACCGGTCCGATTTCGATCAATGCCCATGCGGAATTTCCTAAATCAGGACTTTGGAATGTTCACGGGGAGTTTCTTTCCGTAGCCGAATACAAGAACGGTATCACCATGATTTCAAGCGGAGGCTATCCAAACGGCATCAGGTATGAAGGCAGTGAAGGCTGGATTTTTGTAACCCGCGGTAATTATACAGCTTCAGCCAGCGATCCGGTAGCCAAAGACAGAAGCAGCAAGGCGCTGGATGCCAGCAATCCAAAAATCCTTACCTCAGTGATCAAAGAGAATGAGATCCATCTGTATAAAATTGATAATCAGCACGGCAACTGGCTGGATTGCATCAAATCGCGCAAAGCCCCTATCTCCAATGTCGAAATTGGACATCGCGCCTGTTCGATTTGCCTGATCACCCATATCTCGATGAAATTAGGCCGCAAGCTGGATTGGGATCCGGCCAAGGAAATGTTTGTCAAAGACGATGAAGCCAACAAGATGCTTTCAAGGTCTCAGCGGTTTCCTTATGGCACAACCAATATAAAGGGATAAATAATTCACCACATAGGCACAATAGGACACAATAGACCTGATGTGTCCTATTGTGTGCTATTGTGCCTATGTGGTGAAAAAAATTAGACTATTAAATATGAATACGTTAAAATTATTACTGATAATTTTTGCGCTCGCAATCACAATAAAACAGGGCAATGCCGCAAAAATCAACGCGGTAAAAGTTGGCTCCAAAATCAATGTCACAATTGATGGCAAATATTTCACCAGCTACATCTTCTCTTCCGATGAGAAATACCCGTTTTTCTATCCTGTGAACGGACCAATTTCAGGAGGTTCTGTTACTTCCATGCGAAATGGCGAATATCCGCACCACAGCTCCCTGTTTTTCGGCTGCGATCAGGTCAATGGTGGAAATTACTGGCAGGAAGGACTCGAACGCGGACGGATTATCTCGGTTAATGCCGAAATCCTCAAAGAGGGCGGCGACACCGTAATTATCTCCGATGAGTGCATCTGGAGCCGTCCGGGAGCAGTTTCCCCGGTTAAGGATATACGCAAAATCACCATCACGGCTCCTTCCAAAACGATGAATCAGATAGATTTCGATATAACCATGGAAATGCTGGATGTTCATATCCGCAAGACCAACCACTCTCTTTTCAGCGCCCGCATGGCCGCCGATCTTTCAGTGAAGAACGGCGGAACCATGGTCAATGCGGAGGGCGCATCGGCAGAGAAGGAAACCTTCGGCAAACCTTCGCCATGGATAGATTTTTACGGCAAGCGGGGTGACGCGGTTGAAGGACTGGCCATTCTGCAGCACCCTTCAAATCCCTGGTATCCATCCCCCTGGTTTACGCGTGATTACGGGTTCATGTCGCCAACCCCGATGTACTGGCCCGAAAAAGGCGAGGAGACATTCATCAAAAAAGGAGATACCCTGCATCTTCGGTACCGGGTTTTGGTGCACGGAGGAACAGTTGCTGAGGCGAAAATTGCGGAACAGTTTGAGCAATACAAAAAACAATGAAAAATGCTTTTGAAATAAAAAATCCGGACTTTAACCTGAGTCCTTATACCGGTATGTCGAAAAGCCATTACATCGATCTTGCCAAATATTTACTGGAAAGGGCTTTCAAACATGTTGATTCCATAAATACTATCTTAACATTTCCGGTTGTTCCCGGCAAAACTTATCCTCAGCCAGGTGCCCCGGATTGGCGCTATCGTTCAGCTGATTTTGAAGCGTTGGAGAGAACCTTTACCCTGGCGGGTCCGCTGATCCATATTGATCCCGGGACGACTATCAATCACATTAATTTGCGGGACTATTACTGTCTGCATCTCTACAATGCCCTGACACCCGGTCATGCCAATTCACTGCCACTGCCGGAAGATTTACCTGATTCAAATTACCAGTTCACCTGTGAATTTGGCGGATTGTTTAAAACGCTGCTTCTCCTGCCTGACACAATCTGGCCCCAATTTACAGAAGTACAGAAGGACGAAATGGTCGTTACCATATCAAAATGGGCCCATCACAGAACCACCCAGAACAACTGGAGGATTTTCAACATATGTGCCCTTTCATTTCTTAAAAAGCACGGCTACGAAATTGATGACGATTTATTAAAAAGCCATCTGTTATGGGTTGTTTCGTACCATTCGGGAGATGGCTGGTACCTCGAACAAACCTACAACTACTATTCCATCAGTCTTTTCATCGTTTACACGACCATCTGGAACAGGACGTTCGGCGATGAATACTATCCTGAGATAGCCGAAATCATAGAAAATTCAGCCAAAAAACTGATGGAATCCGTCACCGGCTTTTTTGCGCGCGACGGATACATCAACATGTGG
Organism: Bacteroidales bacterium; assembly: GCA_038323575.1. GTDB lineage: Bacteria > Bacteroidota > Bacteroidia > Bacteroidales > Prolixibacteraceae > CAINVV01. The sequence continues at coordinate 21,881 of JBBQHB010000023.1, forward strand.
TCCAGGAGTATCTGCTACCGAACCTGGGTTTCAGGCGCCTTCCCGGTAGCTTTTATGCTGAAGGAAAAAACCGGACTGGATGCCGGCTGGGCCAGGCGGCTTTGTTCCGGATCCTTGCTGCAATTTGTCACGAAGGCAGCGTTTTTCGACAACGATATCCCCAGCCTGGGATTTTACGGACAGAAGGAATACATGGTCCAGAATTACAGTTGCTCGGGAAGCCCTTTCCTGATGTTTCTGCCATTTATATGCCTGGCTTTACCGGACGATTCACCGTTCTGGACAGCAAAGGAAAATGAAGGTGATTGGGAAAAGCTGGGCAACAATTCCAAAAAAATTATCCTGGAAAGTCCAGGCCTGGTTCTGGTGAATCACGGAAAGACGGGTACATCTGAAATCATCCCGGGGAAAGTATACTACGACGATCCAAACTATTCCAAACTTGTTTACAACACTCACTTCCCCTGGGAAGACCATAATCCGGGAGGGGGTACATCGATGGAATACAGTTTCCGAAGCCTGGACCCAAGGGATGTGAGAGGCGATGACGTAAATTTCTATCTCACTGGTCAGGCTTTCACAAACGACTCCGATAAAAACAGATCCTTTACAACCTCGCATAGTATGCTCTACAACGGAGTGAGGAAAGATGTTTTGTACCGGCAGGCCATCATGCGGAAACCGCCGAACAACGGCGTAGGTTACATCATTGATCTTGCAGAAATAACCATTCCCGGTGGAGTTATCAGGGTCGACCGCACCCGGCTTGCCTTTGAATATGAACTAACCCTGGGTCATTTCGGGATGCCGCACTTGAATGGTCAGAAGGCAGTCATTCATCAGTTTGAAGAGGCCGACAAGATGGTTATAACAGCATCCATTCCCGGCAGACGGATTGCTTTGATTACTTACCATGGCTGGGACAAACTTGAAAGCATGGTGCACGCCAACCGGAATGCCGAAGCGGATGAGAGTACGGTGATCTATTCGCGGAAGAAACGAACGGCGAAAAATCCTCCAATGGAATTGATGGTTACCGTTATGCTGCACAAAATGGATGACAGTGAATGGACTGAGGAAGAATTATCTCCGGTTAAAGAACTTAAGATCATGGATGTCACACCTTCCCAATCTGCGCTAGGCGCAGTAATTACCTTGTACAACAACGAAAAATACGAAATCGATTTTAAAGACATTGACGGAAAAAGAAGTTGCTAGAAATGGATTATCTGTTCATTGATCATTTCTCTAATTTGCCGGTTTTGGTTATAGGCGGCATCCTTGGTCCGGTTGCAACCATGTCTGTATTAATTCTGGGCGGGAGGATTAAACGTTTGCAGTAAATTGATGTCTATGTGTTGTCGGGATTACGACTAACCAATTTGTATTTCTGCAAAGAGCTGAATGTTGCGCATTTAAAATTTGCAAATTTAATTTTACTTAAATACCATGGGAAGAATTCATTTCAATACCCTGCTGTGTTTCTGTCTTATTTTCAACCTATTGCAGCACGCAACAGCCAATAACCCACAAAACAGCAAACCTGTCCGATACCTTAATCCGGTCTTCGAACAGATAGATCTGCAAAAAAACATTGAATTTGGCCAGGTAACCAATTTCGATGGAAAACCCGAGAAACTGCTGTTGGATATTTATTCTCCCCAGGGAGACACGGAGGTTAACAGGCCCGTCATGTTACTGTTTCACGGAGGCGGTTTCAGACCCGGGAATGATAAAACCCAGAGCTACATTGTCAGGTTGGCCACTGATTTTGCCAAACGGGGATATGTTTGTGTTTCGGTCAATTACCGTGTCAGAATTGCCCCTAAAGACGACCCGAAGGGAACAATGACGGATGCCCTGGCGGATGCCATGTCAGGATTGAACTGGATTAGGTCCAATCACAAAGAGCTGAAAGTTGACCTGAATAAGATCATTGTCGGCGGCGGTTCAGCCGGCGGCATGCTGGCAGTTAATTTTTGCTACAAAGACCAGACTTCTTCCGAAAAATGGGATAAAAAAGGAATCATTGCCCTGGTTGATTTGTGGGGAAGCCCGGATCAATCCTATATGTTTTCAACCATCGACAAGCTTGACCCGCCAACCATCATCGTCCATGGCACAGCTGACAAACTGGTCAGTTATGACAACTCTGTCCAACTGGCAAAGCAACTGGAAACAAACCATGTCAAACACGAATTGGTTACCCTGGAAGGCGGGGAACATACGCCCGTCAAGTTCTATGACGATTTTGCAGAAAAAATTGCGGCTTTCATTTACAATTTATATGCAAAACCTCATTGATAATAAAAATTGTCTTAGAATTAGAAATGCCATTGAATTATCAGGTTTCTGGGAACAATTGCATAATCCGAATTTTAAACCCGTCGAATTCGACGGGTTTAAAAGTATATATTCTAATCTAAAAACCTTACAACTGATTTATTATGAGTGGAAAAATCAAAATAATTAAGGTACAGAATATTGATATTTCTGTGGTTACATCTAATGGGAATGACTATATCTGCATTACAGATATTGCAAAATCTAAAGTTGGAGAATCCCGTGCAGCAGATATTATTAAAAACTGGGTTAGAAGCCGAACAACACTTGAGTTTTTAGGAACATGGGAGCAAATGTATAATCTGCATTTTAAAGTGGTCGAATTCGACCACTTTAAAATGCAGGCAGGACTACCCAGTTTTGTGCTTAGTCCCGGACAATGGGTTGAAAAAACCAATGCAATTGGCATTTATGTTAAACTCGGTAAATATGGCGGCACATATGCACACAAGGATATTGCTTTTGAGTTCTGTTCAGCAATAAGTCCTGTTTTCAAATTGTTTCTAATCAAAGAATTCCAACGTCTTAAAGATGACGAAAACGACCGACTTCGCGATCATGCAACCATCGAGCAATTGGTAGTGCTTTCGAATATGGAAAGTATCAACGCCGTTCTAATTCAGCAACAATTGATACAAAGTGAACGGATTAGCCAACTCAACAAAATAGCCATCACCCAAATGAAATCGTTGATAAACAACCAAGATCTTAGAAAATTGAAATAAATTTTAAAATAAACTCAAACGGCTATTAAAAATTAATTGAAAAACACAAAATAATGGTAAACAGAACAATACAACTGCTTACGATAGTTTTATTACTACTATCTTCATCACTCAAAGCCCAAAACCCCGTCTGGACCGAAGTTGCCCCCGGTGTCTGGAAAACCACCATCGGGGTACCCGACAATTTTGACCTGTTAAAGGCATCGGGAGCGAAACCCTATGCCGAAGGATTGTCTAAATTGGAAAAAACAACTTTCCCGTTGCCTTCGGCAGAAATAGTTGGCGAAACCCGGGACGGAAAAACATTTTTGCGTTTCCCGCTGCTAAAAGCAGAACAGATTTATGGTTTTGGCCTCAATTTCAAGACTGTACAGCAGCGCGGCAAAATCTTACAGTTGCATGTTGACCATTACGGTGGAACCGACAATGGCAGAACCCACGCTCCGGTACCGTTTTATGTTTCCAGTCTTGGCTATGGCGTCTTTGTCAACAGTGCCAGGTACATCACAGTTTATGCCGGAACAGCAGTCAGGAAAGACAGTCCTGATGCACCGGAACCCCGTGACAGGAATACAGATAAAAAATGGAGTTCATCTCCTTATTCAGATGCGGTAGAGATGGTAGTTCCTGCCGCCGGTACCGAAATTTATCTTTTCGCCGGACCTACTACCCTGGATGCCGTTCGCCGGTTTAACCTCTTCAATGGCGGAGGTTGTCTCCCGCCCCGCTGGGGACTGGGCTTCACCCAACGTGTAAAATCACTGTACACGGCAGACCAGGTAATTGAAGAAGCCAAGACGTTTGCAGAAAAGGGATATCCGCTCGATTTCATCGGTTTGGAACCGGGCTGGCAAAGCAAATCTTACCCGTGTACCTTTGAGTGGGACAAAACCCGGTTTCCCGATCCGGCCGGCTTCGTGAAAACCATGAAAGAGATGGGTATCCGGCTCAATCTCTGGACAAATCCCTATGTATCTCCTGATTCACCGATTTACGGCAAACTGAAGCCCTTCACCGGCACCCATACTGTCTGGGGCGGAGTGGTTGCTGACCTTACTATGCCCGAAGCCCGAAATATCATCTCCGGTCAGTTGGTGAAAGACCAGATCAGCATCGGCATCAGCGGGTACAAAATTGATGAGTGTGACGGTTACGACCGCTGGCTGTGGCCGGATGTGGCTAAATTTCCCTCCGGAAACAGTGCAGAACAACAACGCCAGACCTACGGACTGATGTTGCAAAAAATGACGACCGATCTCTACAGGACCCAAAACAGCCGTACTTTCGGACTGGTAAGGGCATCCAATGGCGGAGGATCATCATTCCCATATGTCATTTACAACGATTATTACAGCCACGAAGATTTTATCACCGCTTTGATCAACAGCTCTTTTGCCGGCGTTCTCTGGACACCTGAAGTACGCGGCTCCAAAACCGGTGAGGAATGGGTTCGCCGCATGCAGACTGTCTGCTTTTCGCCCATGGCCATGATCAACGCCTGGTCCGACGGTACCAAACCGTGGTCCTTCCCGGAAGTGGAAAAGGAGGTGAAGGAGATTGCGCTGCTGCGCATGCAGCTGATGCCCTATTTCTATTCCGAATTTGCAAAGTACCATTTCGAAGGAACACCACCGTTCAGGGCAATGAACCTCGAACCCGGCTTTGGCGTCACGGTAGTGTCAGAACTGAAAAATGCCAACCTGAGCGAAAATCCTTATGCCGAAGCGGTCACCAAAGAGATCAAAGACCAGTACATGGCCGGGGAGTATCTCTTGATTGCCCCGCTTTTCAAAGGACAAACAGAACGAAAAGTTGTCCTGCCGCGGGGAAAATGGTATGACTTCTACACAGGCAAACTGGCCGGAGATGGTGAAGTAATCAAAATTTCCGCCGGTTTGGACCATATTCCGGTATTTGTCAAAGACGGCGGAATCATTCCGATGATGCCTCCAACCCTGCATGCACCGGGCCCCGGACAGAAATTTGATCTCGAAATACGGTGGTACGGGAAAACCCCGGGTAATTACGAATTGTATGACGATGACGGCGAAACTTTTGACTATGAAAAAGGCGTATATTCCTGGCGAAAAATAATGGTTGCAATAGACAAAAAAGGTAAATTAGCACGATCAATTTCGCAGGTCGAAAAAGGAAAACCGGATAACATCGGAAATGTTGCCTGGAAGATGATGACAGAATAAAAAGTTGAGAGTGGAGAATTGAGAGTGGAGAGTGAATTAAGAATAGTACAGGAGGCAAGGAAAGACAAAAAGCAAAGGAAGGTGAAGATTTGACCACTAAAGACAAGGTGCAAAAAATCTTACCCTGAAAGGGTTCAATATCAATAGCCCCGGGTAAAGCGAAGCGGTACCCGGGGTAAGAGAATGATGAATGATTACCGTCCGCGGTAGTGTATCGAAAGAAGACAATAAAATCTTTTCGGACGGAACGACCAGTATGCGGGAAAATGGGTTAGATGAAGAATAATAAAAAATTGTAAGCAAAATTCAGAACGAGTCATAACTAATAATGAATAGAAAGAGTATGAATAGGTTATTTTTTGTAGCAGCGGTTTTTGTAAGCCTGTCATTAGCTGGTCAATCCGCCAATCCGGTTACACCAAAGAATGCTTTTCGGATTGAGCATATTGCTCCGTCTTCTTTTACCAAAACACCGGATGGAACCTACTTTGTCGATTTTGGCAAAGATGCCTTTGGTACCCTGGAGTTGACTTACAAAGCAAAAGAACCCGGTACATTGGTCATTTGTTTGGGCGAAAAACTCCTGAACGGGAGGATCGATCCAAATCCCGGCGGTTCTATCCGTTATGCGGAGGTAAATCTTCCGGTTTCGCCTGATAAGATAAAATATACACTCAGTCTGAATGCAGATAAAAGGAATACCTCAGGAGCAGCAGTTTTGCTTCCAGACTCATTTGGTGTAATTATGCCTTTCCGGTACGCTGAGATTAAAAATGCCGTTCAGCCGGTCACCGCCGCGGATGTACGTCAAAAAGCTTATTTCCATTCATTCGATGAGTCCCAAAGTGATTTCAACAGCTCCGATACCATTTTGAACCAGGTTTGGAAGATATGCAAATACAGCATGAAAGCCACCTCCTTCACCGGACTCTATATTGACGGTGACCGTGAACGCATTCCCTATGAGGCAGATGCTTACCTCAATCAGCTCGGTCATTACTGTACCGATCGTGAATACGGTATGGCGGAACGGACCATTGAGTATTTCATGAGCCACCCGACCTGGCCAACGGAATGGCAGCTTCATGTTGTCCTGATGGCTTACCAGGATTATTACTATTCGGGCAACACTGATTTACTGAAAAAATATTACGAACAACTCAAATACAAGACGCTTATTGACCTGGCGCGCGAAGACGGACTTATCAGTACAACCACCGGAAAGGTAACAGATGAGTTTATGCGGCAACTTGGTTTTGCCGATACCAAACAACGGCTCAGGGATATTGTTGACTGGCCGCCGGGACAAAAAGACACGGGATGGAAACTGGTCAATCCGGCCGGCGAACGTGACGGGTACGAAATGCTGCCGGTTAATACCATGGTGAACTGTTTCTTTTACGAGAACATGAAACTCATGGCCGAAATAGCCGGTTTACTTGGCAAATCCGGAGACAAAGTCCGTTTTGAGCAAATGGCTGCGAAGGTAAAAACGACCATCAACCAAAAACTCTTTAATACCGAAAAAGGAATTTATGTGGATGGAGAAGGATCGGCACACTCCTCGCTTCACGCGAACATGATGGCGCTGGCTTTTGGAATCGTTCCGCCCGAAAACATCAAGTCTGTTTCCGATTTCGTTAAATCCCGCGGAATGGCCTGTAGTGTCTATAGCTCGCAATACCTGCTCGAAGGACTATACCGCTACAATGAAGGACAATATGCGCTCGACCTGATGCGGGCCACTTCCGACCGCAGCTGGTGGAACATGATCAGATCCGGTTCTACCATTACCATGGAAGCCTGGGACATGAAGTACAAGCCCAATTCCGACTGGAACCATGCATGGGGTGCGGCTCCTGCCAATATCATTCCGCGCTGCCTTTGGGGAATCCGGCCTAATACCCCAGGGTACAAGGTGGCAGGAATCCATCCGCAAATGGGTGATTTGAAATTCAGCACCATCAAAACTCCTACCCTTCTTGGACAGATAAAAGGGGAATACAGATGGGTAAGTAATAAACTGAAAACCTATTCCATTGAAATTCCAAAGAATATGACCGGCGAATTCACGGTAGTACTTGCATCTGGTGAAGTACTATTTCTGAATGGTAAAAAAATTGATCCGTCGGCAAAGGTTATCGGCTTGAAATCCGGAACCAACAAAATTGAGATCAAAAGAAAATCGAAATAACAACTAAATGAATAATAAAAATACAGATTAAATTTCTTGTTGTTAAATTATTAAAATCAAAAATCTATGAAATCAAACGAATCGAGGCGATTATTTCTCAAGAACGCCGCCGCACTCTCTGCTGCGGTAGCCCTTCCCACCATCCTGACAAACACGGCTTCAGGCAAAGAACTGCCGGCCGAAAAAATGGCAAGTGCTGGCGAAAAGGTTAACCTGGCTTGTTGCGGTATTGGAAACCAGGGAGGATCGGATGTTTTTTCGATGTACAACACCGGCTTATGCAACATTGTTGCACTCTGCGATGTTGACATGGGCGCTCCGCATACCAAGAAAGTGTTGGAAAAGTTCCCCGATGTACCGCGCTTCCAGGATTTCAGGGTGATGATGGACAAAATGGGAAACCAGATCGAAGCGGTCACCGCCGGTGTTCCTGACTTTGCCCATTTCCCTATCGCGATGCTTGCCATGAGCATGGGCAAACATATTTTCTCCGAGAAACCGATGGGCCGTACTTTCAACGAGGTGGAACTGATGATCAAGGCCGCAAAAAAATACAAAGTAGCCACCCAAATGGGTAACCAGGGACATTCAGAAGCCAACTATTTTCAGTTCAAAGCCTGGCAGGAAGCCGGTATCATCAAAGATGTGACTGCTATTACTGCCCACATGAATTCTGCACGGAGATGGCATGGGTGGGATTTCAAAAATGCCAAATATCCGCCGCTGGAGCCAAAACCTGAGTCCCTGGATTGGGAAACATGGCACATGACGACCAAGCTGCACCACGATTACAACAAGGATTACATCAACGGTCAATGGCGCTGCTGGTACGATTTCGGCATGGGCGCTTTGGGCGACTGGGGTGCACACATTATCGATACGGCCCATGAATTTCTGCAACTGGGTCTTCCAAATGAAATTGATTGTTTGAAGAGCGAAGGCTACAATACCTATTACTTCCCGCAATCCACTACCCTTTTGTTCAAATTCCCGAAACGCGGCGAGATGCCTGCGCTCGATATCACATGGTATGATGGCGTGAACAACGTCCCACAGGTTCCCGAAGGATACGGCGTTTCTAAACTTGATCCGAATATCCCGCCAACCAGTGTTGGTAAAATCCAACCGTCTAAATTGAATCCGGGCAAGATTATTTACAGCAAAGAACTGACCTTTAAAGGTGGTTCTCACGGTAGCACCTTGTCTATCATCCCTGAAGCAAAGGCAAAAGAGATGGAATCCAGGTTACCCGTGGTGCCAAAGAGCCCTTCCAACCACTATGCCAACTTCCTGAAGGGTTGCAAAGGTGAAGAACTATGCCGCTCACGGTTTGAGATAGCAGGACCATTGAGCCAGGTTTTCAATCTGGGCGTATTGGCGCAGCAACTGAACACAAAATTGGCGTTTGACCGCGATACCAAACAGATCACCAACAACAAAATCGCGAATGAATTGTTGGTAGGCGCTCCGCCGCGTAAAGGTTGGGAGCAGTACTACAAACTCTGATTTCGCATACACCTGTCAGGTTTTGAAAACCTGACAGGTGTTTACAAATACAAAATGGCAAAAAAACAGTCTCTTATTATTACTTGCCTACTTATGAATCTGATCGGAAATCCGGCATCAGCAGTTATTTCCGGGAATCCGCCTCAGAAAACCGGTCTTACTCAGCAGGTCATTGATAATGTCCGGAATGAAACGCTGGAACGGGCAGACAGAATGATGTCCGAAAAACCGATTACCGTAACAGCCTCCCATTGCGAACGCAGTGCAGGGGGCACCCATGACTTCTATTCGGAAGGTGATTACTGGTGGCCTGATCCGGCCAAACCAGACGGACCTTACATCCAAAAAGACGGCCAGAGCAATCCTGAGAATTTCTCGGATCACCGGATGGCAATGATCCGCCTGAGCGACATCACAGCCACCCTGACCTCAGCATGGCTGCTCACGGGAAAGAAGCAATATGCAGCCAAAGCAACAGAACACCTCCTGGCCTGGTTCGTTGATACCACTTCCAGGATGAATCCTGATATGTTGTACGCCCAGGCGATCTGGGGACGCTTCACCGGTAGGGGAATCGGCCTGATTGATGCCTACCACCTGGTCGAAGTAGCACAATCCGCAAAATTACTGATTGACGGAAAGGACATTCCGGCCAAGGATGGTGCTGAAATCAAAGCCTGGTTCAGCCGGTTTCTAACCTGGATGACCACCCATCCTTACGGCATCGATGAAATGAATGCCAAAAACAACCATGGAACCTGTTGGGTAGCAACTGCATCCGCCATGGCATCACTTGTTGGCGACGAAACGGTTAAAAAAATGTGTGCCGATCGTTTCAAAAATATCCTTTTGTCTTCGCAGATGGCTGCCGACGGCAGTTTCCCGCTGGAAATCAAGCGCACCAAACCATACGGATACTCTCTTTTTAATATCGATGCCTTCTGCAATGTTGCAGAAATACTTTCTACTCCGCAGGATAACCTCTGGGAATTTACCACACCCGACGGGAAATCCCTAAAAAAAGGGATGGAATATATCTACCCGTATATTGCTGACAAGACAACCTGGCCCTTTGCCAAAGATATTTACATCTGGGAAGAGTGGCCGGTTCGCCAATCTTGCCTGCTGTTTGCCGGAATCGCGTACAACAAAGAGGCATATATCCAGACATTCCTTCGACTTCCGTCCAGTCCGACCCATCCGGAGGTTATCCGGAATCTGCCGGTCAGGCACCCGGTGATTTGGCTGAAAAAGCAATAAATGCTATAATTCAAATTCAACTTCGATGCAATACCGCATATCAACTCATTTTTTTTACCACAATAGACACATAGGTCACAATAGGTCCTAATGTGACCTATTGTGACCTATGTGTCTATTGTGGTGATTTTTAATTGGATAATTCAAATAGAATTTTGTTTTATGCCCGTAATACGAATAAACGATCAGAAACTATTATTACTGATTCATAGGATTTATCTTAAACTAATGAAAACGAACCTGACAATTTCGATCTTTTTTACATTGACCCTCCTAATCTGCATCAAATCAATCTCATTCGCACAAAATCCCCACATCCTTGTCAGCGACGGAGATAAGCAATCGGTATTGACAAAAATAAAGGATCAGGCCTGGGCCAAATCTATCTTCGATGAAATGGCGAAAACCGTCACTCCCTATGCCGAGCGTCATGCCACCGATCCGCAGTGGATCCTGAGCCGTTACCTGATGAACCGGATTCCTGGTAAGCATTACACCCGTGTCTTTGCAGACGATTCAGGTGCGCGGCTGATCAACTGGACCGGAAATGCCCCGGTCCCCACTGTCCGGGTCTCGACCTACCTCCGTACACCGATCACCGAAAAAGGGACTCCTTACCGAAAACCAAATATCGATGAACTCGTTCCCAACGACACCTCCAGGGTAATGGAGCTGTACAACCCGGAAACCGGGAAGAAAGATTGGATCGATCCTCAGGCATTCATTTCCGGCATCAATGGAGAGATCAACGATCTGGCCCTGGATGCCGCTATTTTATATTGGTTGAACGGGGAGACAAAATATGCCCGTTTTGCCGCCGACTTGCTCGACCAGTGGGCCAAAGGGGCTTTCTACCAGGAACCTATCGTGGGACCTTGCCGTACGGGATTTCTTGACATGCAAACCATCAGCGATGCAAGCTACCGTTCCATAATTCTTGCATACGATTTTGTAAAACCCTACATGCGGCAAAACGGTTACGACCTCCATTGGTACGAAACGGTTTTCGAAAAATTCGCCTCAACCTTAGCCTACAGGGGATTCTGGAACAACAACTGGTACGCTGCCGAAAGTTCAACCATGGTTTTTGCGACCCTTAACCTCGAAAACAAACAAAAAAAGGATTATTACCTGCAGTTTATTCTTTCAAAAGATACCATCAACGGTGCCTGCGGACAGCTGGCATTGCCCTCAACGGTTGAGAAATGGCTGACACCAGATGGTCATTGGAAAGAACCGGGAGGCTACCACAACTACCCGGTCGGCAACCTCCTGATCTCTGCTTTGGCGCTCGAAAAAAACGGTTATGCTATATTCCGCAAATTTCCGGCCCTCTTCAAGGCATCCTACGCCATGCTTAAATATTCTTTCCCGAACCTGACAGCTGCCGGTTTCGGTGACACCGGAAGGGCCTCACAAAGCGCTGAATCGCTTGAAATCGGAATCCTGGGTGCCGTTAAATACAACGATCCCATCCTGCCGGATATGCTGGCATCAATGAATAAACTTGTTGACGGAGGTATTTACAAACGCGATAAATCGGGCTTCATAGGTCTGCTTTGCTACCTGCCCGACCTTCCTGCAACGACGGCAAACTACCGGTGGCCGCGGACCGGTACCCTCGAATTTGCCCGCTATTTTCTTCAGCGCAATGGCACAGATCCGAAAACCGGCCTGATGATCGGGGTGCAGGGCGCAACTTACAACCACAACCACTGCAACGGTATGGCCATTGAACTTTATGGTTTGGGCGAAGTTCTGGGAATTGATGCCGGAACCGGTCCCAACTACGAACATCCGCTGCACCGGAATTATTACAGCCAGTGGGCCGCGCACAATACGGTCGTTGCCGCCGGATCATCCAGTTCCATCCCGTTCAGCGGAGCAGCCGGCACCAAAAACATCGGACAGATTGAACTCGCTGCCATGGAACCGCTCCCCGACCAGGCTGCCGTTTCGCCCGATTATTCATTTACCGATACCCGTTACCTCGACAAATCGACCAATACCAACCAGTCGCGCACACTGGCGCTAATCCGCACTTCCGCAACAAGCGGCTATTACGTCGATATTTTCAGGTCGGATAATGCAACCAGCAACGACTACGTCTACCACAACATCGGTGATGAGGTCAATTTCGTCGACACCAAGCGTCAGCCCTTAAAAACAGTGGCAGCCAATTATCCGAGTACAGAAAAAGATTATCCGGGCTTTCGCTTTTTCATGGATGTAGAGAAGCTGGATGGCTATATAGACAACCTGACTGCGCTTTTCTCCATCAAAGACGATACATCTGATGACCTGTTCCTGCAGGTGCTGATCCAGGGCAGCGAAGGACGAAGTTACTACCGGGCCAAGTCACTCAAAACGAAGACATCCGGCAGGCATTACCATGACAGTACCCTGCCGCTTTTCACCATCCATACCAATGCCGAAGCACGCACCAAACCTTTTGTAACTGTTTTCGAACCTTACAAGGGGAAGGATGCCTTCACGGTAGAAAAAATTTCAGTTGAGAAAACTGCAGACCCCGGAAATTTTACTGCATTAACCGTCTTAGGGAAAGGCAAATCTTACCAGGAAATCTACCAATCGGTCGATCCTGTAAAAATGTATTCCGCCAAAAACGGCACGCTGACAGGCTATTTTGGCGTTGCAGGTTTCGAAAACGGGAAACTGTGTTCGTTGTACCTTGGCAACGGGAAAGAAATCAGCAACAGCGGATATTCCCTGAAATCTTCGACGCCGGATGGTACAGCAAATCTGACCCTGTCTGACAAATCGTTTAAAATAACTTCTAACCAGACAGTTGAAGTGAGAATCCCTGTGAAAATCGAGAAAAAAATCACCCTCCAGGTCAATGACAGGATTTCAGAACTGAAATTTAGCTATTCAGGAAATCAGATCGTTATTGAAGTACCAACGGTAACAAATGGTTTGATCATGTTGAATTAAACCCGACCTAATCAGAAACATTTGATTTTGGCTGAAAAGTGGGAAGCAAGAGAAAACGAAAAGCAAGCATTTAGATTATGGAAAACCAAATAATCCTTTATAATAACACTGAGGGTAAAGTTACGATCAAGGTTACTTATTTGGATGAGACATTTTTGTTGCCTCAAAAATCAATTGCACAACTATTCGGTGTAGAAGTACCTGCAATAAGTAAACATCAGAAAAAAATCAGTGACAATAAATAGGATGAATAGCACATTCAACAAAACAATTATTTAAATAAAACCCAAACAAATTCCTATTATGAAATTCATTGTTTCATTGCTGCTTTTTTTGCCTTTGTCTCCTTTTGCACAGACAATCGGAAATCCACCGAAACTGCTGGATACTTCAGCTCAACAGTCAAAAGTTGAAACCCCGATCAACTATTACGAAGACAAAATTCCTGCCTACACTTTGCCGGATCTTCTAACAGGCTCCCGGGGCGAAAAGATCACCACCAAAAAGGATTGGATAAACCTTCGCAGGCCTGAGTTACTTGAACTGTTTACCACACAGGTGTACGGCCGGGTACCAACAACGCCTTATCAAAAGAGTATCAAAGTAGTAAAGGTCGATCCTAAGGCGATGAACGGTGCAGCCACACTGAAGCTGGTCGATATCACCATCACCGCACAGTCAAAATCACTAACGATCCATTTGGGACTATTTACCCCAAATAAAGCAGTAAAACCGGTCCCTGCCTTTCTTTTGATCTGCAACCGTGATCCGAAGAATATCGATTTTACAAGGACGGACAAAAGCGAATTCTGGCCTGCCGAGGAAGTGATTGCCCGTGGCTTTGCAGTAGCCGCTTTCGACAATGCAGATGTCGATCCGGATAAAGATGACGGTTTTAAAAATGGGATACACGGCTTACTGGATACAAAAAGGACAAACGAATCCTGGGGTACCATTGCCGCATGGGCCTGGGGCGCAAGCCGGTGCCTCGATTACCTGGTTACTGACAAAGCTGTCGCATCTGATAAAATAGCGGTTGTTGGCCATTCACGCGGCGCCAAGACCGCTTTATGGGCAGGCGCTACCGACCGGCGTTTTGCCATGGTGGTCTGCAACGAAGCCGGCTGTGGCGGCTCATCTATAAGCCGAAGACGATTTGGCGAAACCATTTACCAGATCAACAGGAGTTTTCCGCATTGGTTTTGCACCAACTTCAGAAAATATAACAACAATGAAGATGCCCTGCCTGTTGATTTCCACATGCTGATGGCACTGATTGCGCCACGTGCCCTCTACGTCGCAAGCGCCGACAAAGATCTCTGGGGTGATCCGCAGGGACAATACCTGGCATTGTATCATGCAGTTCCGGCTTACAACCTGCTGGGTGCAAAATCCGGGTTACCTGAAGCAATGCCGACGCTCAATACACCTGTCACCAGCGGAAAAGTGGCCTACCACGTCCGGGAAGGTAAGCACAACCTGTTGCTGCAGGACTGGAATTTCTTTATGGATTTTGCGGATAAAGTATTGAAATAGAATTATTTATAAATCAATGTTGTCCGGCGAAAAATCAAAGATTCTTCGCTGCGCTCAGAATGACAGCAAGTTATGGTATTTGGGCAGGTGATGGGGTTGGAAGCGGCTTCGCCGCCACCAACCCCATCACCATTAACAATTAAGTAATTGTCATTCTGAGCGGAACGAAGTGTAGCGAAGAATCTTATTAAACTGATTGCTATTTACCCGAGACAATATTGTTTTAAAATCTATTTCAGAAAACGTCCGAGGGAGAAATAGAATGTCCGGATTTAAAGAGTAATAAAATATTGTAACCAAATTACTTAATTAACATGAAAAACCAAAATTATATTCACCTGATTGCCTGTACTATAGCTATTTATTTTACCGGAAACCTGACAGCCCAAAACCCCAAAGCCGACGGCTACAAAGGCATCTGGTTCACGCTCGGCCAGTTTTCCGAATTCGGCGACAAATATTCAGGCGGTTTGGGCACTTACACCGCCAACCACATCCCGATAGCCATTTACGCTCCCGAGGTTGATAAGACATTCTTTACTTTTGGCGGCACAACCGCCAAAGATGAAAGGCACCTGCTGATCATGATTTCTTATTTCGACCACAAAAAAAAGGTGGTTCCCAAGCCGGTGATTGTTTATGACAAAGTAGATGTGACCGATCCGCATGACAATGCTTCCGTTTCGATCGACGCGAAGGGTTTTATCTGGGTATTTGTCAGCGGCAGGGCGAAACTCCGTCCGGGACTGATTTTTAAAAGCGCCAAGCCTTATTCCATAGAAGCTTTCGAACAGATAAAAACCGGCGAAATGACCTACCCCCAACCCTGGTGGATCAACGGCAAAGGATTTTTATATCTTTTTACCAAATATACCAAAGGCCGCGAACTTTACTGGTCGACCAGCGAAGACGGAATAACCTGGGCACCCGACCAGAAATTGGCCGGAATGGGCGGCCATTATCAGATTACCAACATGGTTGGCAACAAACTGGTTTCTGTTTTCAACTTTCATCCGGGTGGAAATGTCGACAAACGAACCAATATTTACCTGGCTCAAACGGAGGATCTAGGCCATACCTGGAAGACTATCAACGGCAAATTACTGCAGCCGCCGCTTGGCGACATACATTCTCCGGCACTGATCCATGATTATGAATCCGAAGGAAAATTAGTTTACCTGAACGATCTGAATTTCGACCATGAGGGAAATCCGGTCATCCTTGCCGTCATCAGCAACGATTTCAAACCCGGACCAAAAGGCGATCCCCGTGAATGGACCATCCTCCATTGGAAAAACGGCAAGTGGAATACATATAAAGTCTGCACCTCAACCCACAATTACGATATGGGGTCGCTGTATATTGAAGATCATTTGTGGCGGATCGTTGGCCCGACCGAAACCGGACCCCAGAAAATGGGAACCGGAGGTGAAATGGCCATTTGGGAGAGCTCTGATGAAGGGAGAACATGGGCAAAAACAAGTAATGTCACACAAAATAGTGAGCGAAACCACTCCTATGCGCGCCGTCCGCTGCAGGCGCATCCCGATTTTTACGCCTTTTGGGCCGATGGCAATGCAGACAAGCTTTCAGAATCAAAGTTGTATTTTATGAATAAGAAGGGCGATAAGGTATGGGTGCTGCCTTATGATATGAAAGAAGATTTTGTGAAACCGTTACTGATAAATTAACCAACTGACGTAACAAACTGACGGGGTGACTTGGAGTCACCCCGTCAGTTTGTTACGTCAGTTGGTTAATTCGGTCATTTAGAACTGATCTTTGCCAAAAGTACTGTCTGTTTTTAGGGTGCTTTTCCCTTTCTTGTTGAAGGAATAAGTCAGCCCCAATTCCACGATACACCCTTTCCTGTAATAAGTCGTTTCCTGGTAAAAAATTTCCGCTCCTGCTTTGTTGAATGCCTGGGTATCCAAACCTTCGCTGTTGGAGTTCATCAGGTCGAGCAAGCGCACGGAAAGATCCCACCCTTTAAGTTTCGCCGGCGAATAACTGACCGAAGAATTGACCAGGTAAAACAGGTCGTTTTTGCCCTGAGCCGTTACTGTGGCGGATTTCAGGTTGAAATCAAACGCCATTTTCAGCTCCTTGGTGAAAACCAAATTCACATTCGACTTGAGGCTCCAGTTCAAACTACTGTTATCAACCTGATAACCAAAGATATTTCCTTTAACGGCATAGTTATACAACGACCCGCCCACAAAGAATTTGGCAAATTTGCCTGCATCAATATTGGCATTCAGTTCGGCGCCCAAAGAGGTTGAATTACCGGCATTGGTATAACTTCGGATTAACACATCCTCCTTTGCAACGGCATATACTTCCGGATTTTGGTTGGTTACGGTGTTTACCCTGAAAATGGCATTGTCAACTCCCCTGTAGAACCCAGTAAGTGTGAAATTGTTCTTGCCGATTTTCCTGTCATACGTTATTTCAGCGTTGACAAGATATTCGGGCAGCAGCCGGGGATCTCCGACTTCGTAGACCTCGAGGTGCCGGCGGTATAAAAAGGGCGCCATATTTTTTGCAGGCGGCCGGCTTATCCGACGGCTGGAAGCCATTGTCAGTTTATCTTTGCCGGTAAGTTCCCATTCAAGGTGCAGGTTTGGGAAAAAATCAAGATGGTGGTAGGTGTAGTCCGATTTCTTCTGACCTTCAAACAAAGAAAAATAATCAGACGATTTCAGGCGAATTGCCTGGTCGGTGTACTCCAACCTCAGTCCGGCGATGTACTTTATTTTCTTGTAACTGCCGGAATAATCAGCATAACCGGCATAAATACCTCTGGTAAGGTCAATTCCGTTTTCCAGGTCAGCATAAGGATAAAACCTGCCTGATTTAACATCCAGGGTATCATAGGTAAAATCTCCGGCCACCTTCATAAATTGAGGCTGAATACCCAAGCCTAATTTGGAACCGTTATCAAACTGTGTGGAATAATCTGCAGACAACCGGTATCCGTCCAGGGGAGTATCATCAGATTGCCTGTATTCCAATATTTTGCTGCCAAATTTGTTTGAGGGTTTGTCAAAGTGATAGTTCCGGTTACTGAGTTCCCTTGTCAGGGAGGAATGCTCGTAAAGGGCAGAAACCTTCAGGTCAGAGGTTTTGCTGAAACTGTGCGAATAATCTATGTTTACATTGTTGAACTTACCATACCGGTTATCGGTATTCGGGTTATAAATCCACGCTTCATTCCGCGCAATACCCGGAATGGTAACTTTGTTTTTATCAGCAAAGAAAATATCATAGATATAATAGGCCGACCGTCCCTCCGTCCTGTTTCCGTAAAAATAAGACCCTGACAAGGTGGAGTTTTCAGAAATCCGGTAATCCACTCCGAGGTTGGCTGCCAGATATTCGTACCATTCAGGACGTTCGCCCCCGGCCACCATGTGACGGTAGGTATTGTCTTTTACCAGTATCCTTGCATCCCCGACACGGCTGCCGTTCACGTTACGGTGGTTGAAGTTTATTCCGCCCGAGAGCGTTAATTTGTCCTTTAAATAGATAAAATTGGCACCACCGCCATACCTGTTGTCGTTCAGTTTAAATCCGCTGTAAGGATCTGTTGTATTACTCCATGGTGCACCTCCTTCGAGCCCGCTTACTGAAACAGACAATCCGGTGGCTCCGGTTTTTTTGGTGTTGATGTTGATAATCCCGCCTTTCCCCTGGGAATCATATTTTGCTGTCGGTATGGATATCACCTCAACATTGTCAATTTGTGCTCCTGAAATCTGACCAAGCAAAATGGAGGGATCCATTTGTGTCGGCTTGCCATTCAGGTAGACTACAAAATCAGTCGTTCCGCGAACTGAGACGCTCCCGTCAGGATCAACGGATACAGATGGTAATTTGCTGAGCAGATCAGTTGCATTTCCTCCTTTGGCAGTTTGGAAATCTGAGGCACGATAGGTTTGCCTGTCAATCTTGTTCAGGCTCGTTTTTGCGTTGGCCTGAACCTGAACTTCCTGAACTTCAATAGAAAAAGGCTGAAGCGATATTGTCCCGAGATTTACTTTAGAAGCCTGCTGACTGACAATTATGTTGCTGATGGTATCAGTTTTGTAGCCCATAAAATACACCAGCATTTTGTAACTTCCAAACTTCAGGTCATCCAGGGTAAAGGATCCGTCACCATTCGAAACAGTCCCGGTCGGAACTGAGCTTTTTTCAGCCATGATACTAATTGATGCAAAAGGAATCCTGTCGTTCGAATTCCGATCTGAAATAATACCTGTGATCCTTCCGGTTTGCGCAAAACCTGCAGCTGATCCGATAACAAAAAAAGATAATAGAATATAAAAATGCTTCATAAAAAAATGTTTTAGCCCACAAAATTGCGTGGCGAAATTATCCAATTATACTTTAAATGATCCAGACAGTTACAATTATTTTCAAATCACTCATACAGCGCTTGTTCTGGCAACCTCCTCACCGAAGATTTTTAATGCCTGCATGCATCGTCCGGTTCATCTGCTTACAAAAATGATTATCTTAGCCTTATCAATACAATATACACCCTAAAAAACTACATACGAATGATAATCAGAATAATGCCTGTACTGGTTTTTTTTATTGCATCAGATATATTTAGTCCCGGGACATCCATGTCACAAAATCCTGTCAGAATTCAGTTTGACAGCAACAAAGAGGTTTCAGGACGGAAATTTGCCATCCGGGATATCTCTCCCGGAATTCCATCCAACTGGGATGGGTACAACTTTGTAGTGCTGGAATTCAGGATTTCCACCCCGCAGAGGTTTCAGGTCGGATTCACAACGGAATCGGGCTACAACGAACTCCGGGTGATGAGCTATTGTGCCAACGGCTGGAATAAACTGGCTATTCCGTTGCGCTTTTACAGGGCATTGCCTGATGCAGCATCAGATCTTGCTGCCACCTACAACCAGGCACGTTACACAGGGTGGATCAACCTTGGCGGGAAACGGGGTCCGCTAAGGGGGATTGATTCCATAGGCATCCGGATGAATGTGCCCATCAACAATCCTGAAATCGAAATCAGATCCATTACCCTGTCAGCGGAGGATCCCGGGGACCAATACCTTGGCGATAAACCGGTTGTTGATGAATTTGGCCAATGGAACCTTGGTGATTGGGAAGGAAAGATCAAGTCAGCAGATCAGCTCAGAAAAGAGTGGGACACAGAAGATGCAGAAATTGTCTCAGCAAAAGATTACAACTATTCAAAATACGGAGGTTATCTCTCTTCCAAAGTAAAAGCTACAGGATTCTTCCGGACAGAGAAAATCGATGGCCGGTGGTGGTTTGTGGACCCTGAAGGCTGTCTGTTCCTGTCTCACGGGGTGGACTGCGTCAATCCGGGCGGCGGCGGTAATGCCATCAATCTTGACAAAAGAAGAAACCTATACAAAGCGCTGCCTCCTGCCGGTATCGGCTCCAATCCCGAAAGACCTAATTCAGTATCATTTGGCACATGGAACCTGTTCAGACGGTATGGCGAAAGTTATCCGGATAAATCAAAAAATTTGATTATCAAAAGAATGGACAAATGGGGAATGAACACCATCTGCAACTGGTCCGGTCCGGAAGTGACCCAACTTAACAGGAAGGCTTTTATGCTTCAACTGCGCGGGGTCGGGATAGAAAGCGGTATAATGGGACTGCCTGACGTATATACTCCCGATTTTAATGCCAAAGTGGAGGCAGCCATAAAGGATTTTGTTTCGCCTTTCCGGGAAAATCCATGGGTTATCGGCTACTTCACCGGTAATGAACCATCCTGGCTCGGACAGGAAGAGCGGCTATGCGGATTGATCCTCGACGGGAAGGATAAACCTATTAAAAGTGAGCTGAAAAGCTTCTTGACCAACGGGGATACCCCGGAAAAGCGGAAACAGTTTATTTTCAAAACCTTCCGGACATTCCTGCAAACAGTAAATCAAACGGTTAAAAAATATGACCCCAACCACTTGAATCTGGGCATGCGCTTTGGCCATGTTCCGGGAAAAGAGATCCTGGATATCTGCAAAGATGTATTCGATGTCTTTAGCTTTAATTGTTACGATCTCTTCCCAAAACCGGATTTCATGGATCAGATCCTGGAAGGTACAGGCCTGCCCATGATCATCGGGGAATACCATTTCGGGACCGTCGACAGGGGAATGGCACAATCGCTGTGGCAGGTGAATTCACAAAAAGAGCGGGGAGTTGCCTACAGTTATTATACCGAACGGGCATATGCACACCCCGGTTTGATCGGAACTGCCTGGTTCCAGTGGTGCGACCAGGATCTGACGGGACGCCGCGACGGTGAAAACTACAACTGCGGACTCGTCGACGTTACCGACCGTCCCTACCGGGAAATGGTTGAGGCAATAAGCAAGACATCAAGGCAATTGTACAATATTCACCTTGGAAGCATTAAACCAACAGAACAAAAACCCGTCAAAGCAAGAGGACACGGCGGGATGCCGGATTTGTGGGAAAAGTGAGGAGGACGGGAGGACTGGAGGACGGGACGACGGGACGACTGGGGGACTGGGGGACGGGAGGACGGGAGGACTGGACGACGGGACGACTGGGGGACTGGGGGACTGGGGGACTGGGACGGAGGGACTTGGAGACTGAGGTCAGGGCTACCACAAATCCGAAACAAGAGAGCTAATAAAAAAAATAGAACTGGGCATTGAGCAGTAGGTTAAAGGCTGACGGCTAATTACTAAAAGCCTAACAATCAATCTAAACAATAAATAAAAAAGACAATGAAAACGATTTTTCTGGTAATGTTAATAAGTTTCTTGCTTAGCAATAGTTACGCTCAAAAAAAGAGAGTGGAAATCTACCATTATGTTTTTCCTGAATTCGTCAAAGGAACCGTTCTGATGAAATCTGGCCTGAAGAATGAGGCCATGCTCAATTACAATGCGCTGACAGAAGAGATGATTTTTGATAAAAACGGCAAGAAGCTGGCTATGGGTCTTTTATCGGAAATAGACACCGTTTACATTGACGGCCGAAAATTTTTCCCTTTTCAAAATAAATTTGTTGAACTCCTATACCACAACAAGCTGGACTTATATGCACTGTACCAGGCCAATATCCTTGATCCGGGTAAACCCGCGGCCTATGGCGGAACATCCCAGACCTCTTCAACTACCTCCTATTCATCCATACTTTCCGGAGGACAGGCTTACGAACTTGAACTGCCGCAGGGGACCGAGACACAGGCAAGCATGCAATACTGGTTAAAAAAGGACGGTGAACTGACACAGTTTCTAAACCTGAGGCAGCTTTCCAAACAATTTGACAACAAAGCTGCCCAATTCAAAAAATATGTAAAGGACAACAAGGTAGATTACGATGACCCGGCAAGCATGGTCGGACTAATCAAATTCCTGGAGCAAAACTGATCGGCAAGTGGATCAAAAAACCGGAAATAACTTTTGGTGCAATAAACTTATTACGCTTTAAAAATGAGACCTATCCTCATTCTAATTTCCTTTTTTACCTTTCTAAGTCAA
Source organism: Bacteroidales bacterium (assembly GCA_038323575.1). Lineage (GTDB taxonomy): Bacteria > Bacteroidota > Bacteroidia > Bacteroidales > Prolixibacteraceae > CAINVV01. The sequence continues at coordinate 44,127 of JBBQHB010000023.1, forward strand.
GATCTTCGTGCCCAAACCACCGTTACCGGAATTGTTACTGACTCACTGAATGTGCCTGTCCCGTTTGCGTCAGTTTACCTGTCTAAAACAACCATCGGTAACATGACGAACAAGGATGGCGCCTATTTGTTAACCATCCCTCAGAACGGAGAATATGAGCTGATTGCATCCTGTATCGGATATAAAACCTACTCAAAAATCATTTATGCAGAAGGCAGGAATCAAACCATCAATATAAAATTATCGCTGAACCTGATCCAGGTTGATGAAGTCACTGTCCAGACAAAAGACAAAAACCGCATAAAAAACTACACTGAATTCACTGCATTATTCCTTGGCCAGTCAGTAAACGCTCAAAACTGCAGGATTCTCAATACGGAGGATCTGTATCTCCGGAAAGAGGCCCAGACAGCTATTATCAAAGGGCGCTCACTAAAACCGCTCCGTATCGAAAACCGGTCACTGGGATACGACATCACCTATGACCTTACTGATTTTACCTTCGATGCCAAAACAGGTTTTCTGCGATTTTCTGGTAATCCCTATTTTCAACAGTTACAAGGCAATGCAAAGGATAATAAAAAATGGTTCCAGAAAAGATTAAGAACCTACTACGGTTCAAGGATGCATTTTCTGAGATCGCTCTACCAGGATTCCCTGACCAACCACAATTTTAAGGTATCCAATTTTGATGTTGAATTGACCAAAAACAAATCTGGAGTCTTAAGTCAGAAAATTATTCCCGTTCAGGAAAATAGTTTGCGTGTTACCAGGGAACCGGATTTCATGACCTTGTTTTCTGTAAGACCATTGCTGATAAATTATTACGACAACAGGCCGGAGCTTTCTACCGAACTGATCGGTTTTGAACCCAGGGCGTATGAAAGTACCATCCAGTTATCCAGAAAACTGAAGGTATTTCAAAACGGACATGTCACGGATCCTTATTCCGTTACATGGGGCGGAACCATGGCAGACGAAAGGATCGCGGATATGCTCCCGGATGATTTTCAGCCATATACAGAAATCAGCATGAAGCAGGATTCAGTTATTCCGGCATCACCGATTGAAAAATACCTGACCGCCCAACAAAACGTTGTAAGCAGGGACCAACTTTTCGTTCAACTTGACCGAAACATTTACAGACCCGGTGACACCATCTATTTCCAGGCTTATGTAAGAGACAGATTTACCGGAAACTTCCAATCAGGAAGCGTTTCACTGTATGCGTTGCTTTACAATGAGAAAAAAACGACAACCGACAGTGCCCGGTTCAGAATCGACAATGCAACCTCCTCAGGCTGGATGGCAATCCCCATGAAGGCTGAAACCGGGAAATACCATTTTACTGCCTTTACCAGCCTGATGCAAAATTATGATCCTGCCGATGCATTCCAACTTGATCTCTATGTGAAAGAAGCAGCAAATATTCCAGGGAATACTGCAGCGACCTTTGAGAAGGGAAAATACAGCCAGGATATTTCACCCAAAGCCGCTGATTCCTGTTTTGAATTAAAATTTTTACCTGAAGGAGGTACATATATCGAAGGACTAAGGCAAAAGGTAGGGTTTAATGCGACCAACGCAAGAGGCGAACCTGTTTACATAGAAGGGCTATTGAAAAACAGGGATGAAACTGTGCTGGACACCATCCGATCAGGGCATTACGGCCCCGGTTCCTTTGTCTGTACAGCGCTGCCCGGATTGTATGTTGAGTTGACCCGCGGCGCAGGATCCCAAAAACAATGGTTCTTACCGGCTCCTGCTGCTGAAGGCATTTCCATGAGTATTAAGCCGATAGACAACAGCTCCTTCGCAGTTGAAATCCAATCAGACTATTACCTTAGTGAATCTGTAACAGTTATGGGTTCTATGAATTTGATGCAGTTTTTTTCGCAGGATTTGATCCTTAATAAAAAACAGCGTATCGTTGTAGTGACGGATGATTTGCCTTCAGGCATTGCTGAAATAACCCTCTTCAACAAAGAGCTGAAACCGGTGGCTGAACGCCTTTATGCGATCAACTGCGACAAACACCTCCGGTTTAACATTCAAACCGAAAATAAAATTTACCATCCCGGTCAGGAAACAGAAATCGAAATCTCAGTCACCGACGGATTCGGTAATCCGGCTGAAGGATTTTTCTCCATTGCAGTAACAGACGCTTTGAAAGGCATTGATGCCGGCTTGTTTGCCCCGGGAATCGAATATGCGATGAATTACCGCAATTACTTTCCCGCCAGCCTGCCTCCGGGCGTATTAGCAAAGGGAATTGAGCATATGACAGAGGCAGAACGCAACCTGATTTTAATGGTTTACGGCTGGAAGAAATTCAACCCTGCTATTTCAAATTTTAAAACAGCAGACAAACAACCTGAAAATTATGATTTGCTGAACATTAAAATCCTGAGCAGTGCAAAGAGCCGCAAGGCGGAGAAGGGTCTGAACCTTGTCTCGCTGGAAGGGCCAACCATCATGCATCTTGTGACCAACGATTCAGGGGAAGTATCATGGCCATTGGATTCTCTGCCGAATGCCACAAGATCAGTTTCCGTGATGCCGGACTTAAAAGACAGGAACAGGATCCTGGAAGCCATGCTGAGTATACCGTACAACGAAAAATACTTCAACAGCGACAAATTACTGATCCCTCAGCCAATATTCCTGCCGGATAATTACAGCAGTACTTCCCCAGTCCAAAACATTCCGTTTGAAGAAAAAACGATTGAAATTAAAGAGGTTACGGTAGTCGGACATTCGGGAAACAAGAAACTTTACCAGGACAAATACGGGGAGATGTACCAGTATACCAATGTGAAAAGTCTGGAACCTGAAATGCTGGAATCATCCTCTTCCCTGGAAACAGCAATCCGCAAACTTGTCAGTCCGTATAAATGGACCGGAGACAATATTTACCTGCGTGCCCCGAGATCTTTCACAGCCGGTCCCGTACCTGCCCTCTTTGTACTTGACGGTATGCCCGTTTACCAGAACGGTTGGGCATTGGTGAGCGAGATCCCGGTAAGTGAAATTACCTCTCTTACTATCGTGAGCGGTCAGCGAGGCTATTCCAAATACGGGGACGGTTCGCAGGGAGGAGTGATTTTCATCAATACAAGGGCTGAAGATCCAAAGAAACAGATGGAGTTTCAGTCAAAATGGAGTCTGAAAAACAGGGAAGGGAACATGCTCGTGCCCATTCCAATCTATCGCCCGGCCGTGGAATTTTACAGCCCGACCAAACTGGACATCGATGTTTATCCTATCCTTCAAAGCCGTGCCACCATTTTATGGAAACCCGAAGTCTATTTTAACGGCAAAGAACCCGCGAAAATCAAATACAACAACCTGAAGCATACCGGGCCGGTGGTAATTACCATCAATGGGGTGTCAGTCAATAATTTGATCGGGACAGGGAGGGCTGGTTATAAAATTCAATAATCGCGGAAAGGAAGAAGAGAATCTGATCCGCAAAAACTTGCAGCAGATTTGGAACCATAAATACTGTTTTTAAGTATATGTCAACAATTTTAAGCCTTTTAATAAGCCAAAATCAAAACGAATCAAACACTTAAAAAAGAACACGAAATGAAACAAATTTTCTCATTCTTCTTGTTTGTTTTCTTCACCGTGACGGTAACCGGACAAACTGCCAATCCAAATTACGATCCTTCTTTGGCGAAAAAATTCGGCGCCGACGATTACGGAATGAAAAGTTACATCATGGTCATCCTAAAAACCGGAAGCAACAAGCGTACAGACAAAGCCTTTCGCGACAGCTGTTTTGCCGGTCACATGAAAAATATCAACCATCTGGTTTCAATAGGTAAAATGGTCATTGCCGGACCATTCGATAAGAATGACAAGAGTTACAGGGGAATATTTATACTGAATGCGGTTACATTCGCTGAAGTGGACTCCTTACTGAAGGCAGACCCCACGATCAGGGAAAAAATATTTGATGCGGAATACTTCAACTGGTATGGCTCAGCAGCTTTACCGGCTTATCTGGAAGCTTCAGACAAAATATGGAAGGCAAAACCATAAAACGAAAAGAAACAGGTATAAAATTTACCGCCAATAGAACAACGAGTGTAATTAATTGCTATTTTTACCCTTGTTCTGAAAACAAGTGTAAATATTACCCTTGAGTCATGATCAACTTTAACAGAGAAATACCATTCAATGATTTGCCTTTTCTTCCGCCAATGGTGGAATTAGAGACAAAAAAAGTCCTGCTCAAAACGATTGTTGCCAGCAGGGCTCTGGCCCAGTTAAACGGAGCACTCACAAACCTGCCAAATCCAACACTGTTCATCGATACCATTCACTTGCAGGAAGCAAAGGCCAGCTCCGAAATTGAAAATATTCTGACCACCAATGACGATTTGTATCTGTCAGCGGTAGCAGAAAAAAAAATCGAAAATCCGGCAACGAAAGAGGTTTTAAGTTACAAGGAAGCACTTTGGAAAGGTCTTGACAGATTGGATTCAAGACCTTTCATTACAACCAATCTTTTTATAGAAATTGTTCAATGTATCAAGCAAAACACTGCAGGTATAAGGGCTACGCCAGGTACAACGCTTTTAAACAGCAAAGGCGACAAAGTATATACACCTCCCACTGGTGAAAAAATAATCCGGGATAAACTGGCCAATCTTGAGAATTTTGTTAACCAGGATGACACATTAGATCCGTTAATCAAAATGGCCCTCATGCATTACCAGTTTGAAGCCATTCACCCATTTGCTGACGGAAACGGAAGAACCGGAAGAATTCTTCTGCTTTTGTATTTGAAGAAGGAAAAACTGCTTGATATACCAGCTATCTATCTCAGCGAATACATCATTAATAATAAAACGGAATATTACCAAAAACTCAGGAATGTAACGGAAAAAAACGATTGGGAAAACTATATTCTGTACATGCTTGACATGGTCGAAACTACTGCAAAGAAAGGTATAATAAGGCTGGAAGATGTTATTTTGCTGATGGAGAAAACCGCAGAAAAAATTAAAGCCGAAATCCCGAAAATTTATTCAAAGGAACTGATAGAGGTCATTTTCAGGCTTCCATACACCAAGAGACAATTCCTGATTGATGCCGGATTGGGCTCGCCTAAAACAGTCGGCAATTACCTGATTGCATTGGAAGATAAAGGGTATTTAAAATCGGTTAAAGTAGGTAAGGAAAAGCTTTACCTGAATCATAAATTGATGGAGATATTAGAAAATAATCAACTGACATGAAAAAATTCAACCCCATTTTCGGACTGCTCCTCTTCATTTCAATGCTTTCCTGCAATTCTGAATCAAAGCAAAAATCAGAAGAAATAATGTCTTTCCGCGAGGAAGCTCCGGCATTGCAACGTGCAGTAAAATTTGCAGCGCCAATGGTGGCGAATGAGACAGTCATGCTAAAATCCGCTGACTCAGGCGCAGATCCTGTTCAAAACGCAACCTCTGCCAGTCCAAAGAAGATCATCAAAGATGGCCGTATCTCCATCAAAACCAATGACATTGCTGCCGGGAAAAAAACCATAGATGGAATGGCAAAGCAATTCAATGCCTATTACGACAATGAAGAGATGCAAAATGACGAAAGGACTACTTCCTACGACCTGAAATTAAGGATTCCTGCCGAAAATTTTGAGAATCTGATCGCAGCCCTGGAAAACGGGAAAGATGAAATCACCAACAAAAGCATTCATACCAGGGATGTTACGGCGGAGTATGTCGACATTGAAACACGGTTAAGCAACAAAAGGGAATACCTCAAGCGCTACAGAGAACTACTCGCTAAAGCCTTAACCGTCAAAGACATACTTGAAATAGAAGAAAATATAAGGAAACTGCTGGAAGAAATTGAAAGCAGGGAACAACAACTGAAATACCTCAGCGGCCAGGTTGCCTTCAGCACTTTGGACATCAACCTTTTCAAAGTCAAAGAATTTGTTTACAAACCTCCGCAACCGGACAAATTCTCCGAAAGGATCAAAAACTCACTAAGCAAAGGGTGGACCTCCATCGTTACGTTTATCCTTTGGATTATTGGGATTTGGCCATACCTTCTGCTCATTTCACTGGTCTACGTATTATATAACCGCTTACACAAAAAGCGAAAGGCCGCTAAATAAATTAAAAAATGATCATTAAATTAATGCTTTTCAGCGCCTTGCTGTTCTCTTTTTGCGGCATGCAGGCACAGACAACAATTACTTCCAAGGCCATTGTGCAGCAGGAAATTATGTTTCCTTACCAGGGAGAACACACCCATGGCAGCTCCATTGTCCAATTGTCCAACGGCGACCTGCTGGCTGCCTGGTTCCAGGGCAGCGGTGAACGAACTGCCGATGATGTCCGGGTAATGGGTTCACGGCAGAAAAAAGGGACCACCACATGGGCTGCACCGTTTTTGATGGCCGACACGAGGGACATCCCAGACTGCAATCCTGTTCTTTTTATCAGCAAAGAGGACAAACTCTTCCTGTTTTGGATTGCCGTCCAGGCCAACCAGTGGGAGTACTCGCTCCTTCGTTTCCGCACTTCCGTTGATTTCCTCGGAGAAGGTGCTCCAAAATGGAACTGGCAGGACGATATCCTCCTGAAACCGGATGACAGTTTTGCAACTGAAGTAGCCCAAAAATTCAAAGAAATGGGAGAATCGCATGCCGGATGGGCAGCTTATGCCAAAAAGTACGACGATCAGATCATCGAGGCCAGCAAAGACAAGATGAAGCGAAGCTTCGGCTGGATGACGCGCATACAGCCTGTTACACTCGCGAGCGGCCGGATCCTGCTGCCACTCTATTCCGACGGCCTCAACATGTCAATGGTAGCTATCTCAGACGATAACGGCTCAACCTGGCGCCCAAGCCTTCCGATCGTGGGCCGCGGTCCGATCCAGCCTGCCCTGGCTGTCCGAAAAAGCGGCGAAGTGGTCGCATACATGCGCGACAGCGGGGATGAACCGGCTAGAGTGTGGATGAGTACTTCAAATGATAATGGCGAGTCCTGGTCACTGGCCAAGAAGACAGCTATTCCCAACGAGGCCAGCGTCGAAATCTTTGCATTGAAAAACGGGAAATGGGTCTATTTCGGGAATGATATCTCCGACGGTCGTTACCAGTTATCGCTTTACCTTTCCGACGATGAAGGGAACAGCTGGTACAAAAAAGAGGTGATTGAATTGTCCCCCGACCGAAAATGCAGCTTCTCTTATCCCTGCCTGATCCAGACTGCCGACGGACTGGTCCATATTTCTTACTCCTACAATGCGGGACCAAAAAGCCAATCGATCAAACATATTGTTGTTGATGTAAGTAAAATCAAATAGCCAAAAGAATTTTCGATTTTCAATTTTCAATTTTCGATTTTGGAATTGCGGAAGGCAAACTGGAATCTATGTAAATATGATACCGGAAAGTCCCATATTTCACCACAATAGACACATTAGGACACATAGAAATCTATTGTGAACTATTGTGCCTATTGTGGTGAATTCCGAAATCAAACCTTTTGACTTGCTCAGCGGATAATAACTTGCTTGACTTTACTTCGAAAATCCAAAATCGAAAATCGAAAATTTCTATTCCCCCTGCTTCCGGTGTCCCTGGTGGTTACCGCGGTCGCGGTGGCGGAACTCTTTCTTGGCCGGGGCTCGCTTGCCCTCTCCTCCCCGTCCGCCGGATGATGCTCTAAATGGACTTTTTCTCCGGATCGAAGGATTGTATGCAGGTCCGTCACCCATGCCTGCCGGCAACGGGATTTTGATAATTTCACGTTCGATCAGCTCCTCAATCTTCTTAAAATCGTACATGTCGTTGTCGGAGATCAGCGTAATCGCCACGCCCGACATCTGTGCGCGGGCAGTACGGCCGATACGGTGGACATAATCTTCCGGATCGCGGGGTACATCGTAGTTCATGACCAGGTCAATCCCGTCGATATCGATCCCCCTGGAGACAATATCTGTCGCAACCAATATTTGTGTTTCGCGGTTCCTGAAACGAAGCATCACCTCTTCCCGCTCTTTTTGTTCGAGATCCGATAACATTCCGTCGGATGAGAAGCCCATTCTCCTGAGTTCCCTTACCAGCCCGTTCACATTGGCCTTCCTGGAGGTGAAAATCAGAACACTTTTGTAATCTGTTTTGCCTTTAAGCAACTCTTTGAGCAGCTGCACTTTCTGACCTTCATACACCATGTAAGCGGCCTGGATAATATTTTCGGCAGGTTTGGAAATGGCAATATTGATCTGCTGCGGATCTTTCAGGATCATGTTGGCCATCTGACGGATCTTAGGCGGCATGGTGGCTGAAAACAGCAGCGTCTGTCTTAAAACAGGCAGTTCACCAACGATCCGCATGATGTCATCGAAAAAGCCCATGTCGAGCATGCGGTCCGCCTCGTCCAGGATCAGCGTCTGTATCGTGCTGAAATCGGAGTATTTCATGTTAATGTGGGAAAGCAATCTTCCCGGGGTAGCGACAATGATGTCGGCTCCCTGCACCAAGGCAGATTTTTGCTGGTCGAAGGCAGCGCCGACTCCACCGCCGTAAACGGCCAGAGAAGATGCTCCGGTAAAATAGGAGAAGCCTTCGATCTGCTGATCAATCTGCAACACGAGCTCCCTGGTGGGGGCAATAATCAGCGTATGCATTCCTGTGTGCCCTTCCCTGGAAATATTGTTAAGGATGGGAAGCAGGTAAGCTGCGGTCTTGCCGGTGCCGGTCTGGGCACAGGCGATCAGGTCTTTTCCCTGCAGGATCACCGGTATGGCAAATTCCTGAACCGGGGTACAATTTTCGAAACCCATGGAGGACAAGCCGTCCATTACATCGGGTGTAAAGTCAAAATCTTTGAAATTCAATTTCTTATAAACTTAAGATAAACGATATTATGCTACATATAAAACCAGTCCTTTCAGGTATTCACCTTCGGGATGATAGATATTGATCGGATGGTCGGCCGGTTGGGACAACTGGTGCAGAATCCGCACCTCCCTCCCGGCTATCGCGGCAGCCGAAAAGACTGCTTCGCGGAAGTTGTTCCTGGTCACAACCTGTGAACAGGAAAAGGTAAAAAGGATACCGCCCGGTTTGATCTGCCGGAAAGCATTGGCATTTAGCCGTTTGTAACCCTGAAGCGCCTGTGAAAGGGCACCGCGGTGTTTGGCAAATGCCGGAGGATCGAGTACGATTAAGTCATATTTATCCTTGATATCCTGCAAAAAGTCGAAACAATCGGCCGTAAAGGCCTCGTGACGTGTATCTCCCGGAAAATTGAGTTCCACATTCCGGTTGGATTGTTCAATCGCTTTCGCGGATGAATCGACAGAATGTACCAGGTTAGCACCTCCCCGCATGGCGGCAAAGGAAAATCCGCCAGTGTAACAAAACATGTTGAGTACCGCTTTGTCTTTGGCATATCCGGCAAGAAGCCTGCGGTTTTCCCGCTGGTCGATAAAGAATCCGGTTTTCTGACCGTCCTCCCAATCGACTTTGAAATGGTTGCCATATTCCGTCACCTCGCCGGCGGAGGCATTGCCATACAGATAACCGTCTTTCGCTTCAATGTTTGCTTTGAAAGGAACTGTTTTGGCGCTTTTATCATATACAGCAACCAGTTTGTCCCCCAAGACTGCTTTGATCGCTTCAACAATAGCAAAACGCTCGAGCCACATCCCGACGGTATGTGCCTGAAGCACAACTGTACCGTTGTAATAATCGGCAATCAGGCCGGGCATACCGTCGCCTTCGCCATGGATCAGCCTGTAAACGTTGGTATCAGGAGCATCGGTCAGTCCGATCTTTTGACGCAGGAGGTAAGCCTGTTCAATCCTGTTTTTCCAGAACGAATCACCCGGAACTGTTTCTCCGAAAGAAAAAACCCTAACGGCGATCGAACCAATGGCACAATGACCGTAGCCTATGATTTTACCGTCACTTTTCCTGACAGAAACCAGGTCACCTTCTTCCAGCGGCCCTTCAATCCGGTCGATGGCACCGGAAAATACCCAGGGATGAAATCGTTCCAACGACTCTTCTTTTCCCTTTTTTAAAATCACATCCGCTTTCTGTTGCATAGGATTATTGTTGGGTAAGACCAATGTAGATCATGTAGGCAATCCATGCATCTGTCGCCCCATAAATTTGCTGCTGTTCGGTCAAAACAGGGGCTTCCCAGTTGGTAAGGCGCTGGGATTTTGAGATTCGGCCTCCGGTAACGATTGCCGCCAGTTTTTTCAAACTGAAGTTTTCGATCCCGTATAGCTTCACCATCTCCTGTAGTTCGATAAAACCTCCGGGTCGAAACGGAGTGAGACGCTGCAGGATTTTGATGTCGTCGCGTATGGCCACACCAATTTTCAGGATGGAAGGAGAAGCAAGTACCCTGATAAGCCCCGGTGAAAGTCCGATCAGGTGAGTTCTGATCAGGAATGCCTCATCGGCTGTAGAGAGTTGCAGCAATGCCACCTGGTGATTCTGTCCTTTTTTAAAAGTTGGACGTGTCTCTGTATCAAAACCCAGAATGGGTTGTTGTTTCAGATAATTCACCGCAGCAGTCATCTGCTCTACTTTTTCAATCAGATGGATCTTCCCTTCAAAAAACGAAAGCGGAAGTTCCGATAACTCTTCATCTGTAATACTTTTTTTAAACTCTTTGATAAATTCGCTCATTA
>JBBQHB010000024.1:0-53495 GCA_038323575.1 Bacteroidales bacterium
GCCAAATGTACCACGAGAAAAGTGTCCGGCTTGCTCCGGAATCACTGTCCGCCTTCGTCCGGAATGAGTGTCCGCTTTAAAACGGAATCATTGTCCGCCTTCGCCCGGAATGGGTGTCCGTTTTGATCCAGATTTTGCAATTACGGCAGCTACCCAAACCTCCCTGTTAAATGCCATTGCTGCCTATAACGCCACCATAGGCAAACCCGGTGTGAGCAAAATCGAAGGCGGACAAAACACGCAACAGCTGAAAGCCTTGTTTAAGACTGCCGAAGCCGCCCTGGCCAATATGGACGCGGCGGTTGAAATCGTCAGGCTGACACAGGTGAATTTTTACAACGGATACCAGAAAGCCCGTAAAGTTACCGTTACAGGAACCGGCTCGATATCCGTAAAAGGTTTGGTTACGGATGCTTCAACCGGCTTACCGGTAAAGGGCGTTGCAGTCTCTTTCTCTCTTGACAGCGGCGCTGCAAAAGCCAAAGCAACAGACGGAAAACCTGTTGTTGTGAAAAGCACCGGCGAAAAGGGCAGGTTTAATCTTAACCGTTTACCGGCCGGAATGTACGCCGTAACCCTTCAGAAAAACGGGTTTGCCGATCAGGTTACCACTATTGCCGTTTCAGACGGCGAGCTGACAAAGTTGAATATTCAACTGGCAAGGATTTAAAGACAAAGCCCCGTGAAAACGGGGTTTTGTCTTTATTAAAAGGGATTCACGAAGATGCTGATTTGCCGGATATTCCTGCATCTTCCGGATTATCCGGGCTATTAACCTGTACGACTAAAACATGCTTAATTGCACAATCTTTTTAGGATGAAATGTGCCGATTATTAGAAAAGGATTCTAATCCAAGTGCCATCTTCAAGAAAACCAGCGGAACAAACAAGTTCTTCGTATTTTTTGGAAATTGCGGGATAGGTTTTTACGGTTATAAGAACTTTGGTCTTTGCCATTTTCTAAATGTGTTTCAATTCATAAACAAACGATGGGTGTTTCACGATGGCATCGGCTAAATGTTTACGGTGGCATTGACATATATTCGCCTCAAAACAGGTAAGCGCAATACGTTTATTTTTACTCAATAAATCTATTAATTTGTCCTGATAAGGCTTTGTTTGTGTTAACACATCGGAACGATATTGCGAAAAAAGTTTATCGTAATCTGCCTGTGAATTTAATTCTTGTCGTTTATCGGAATCAATGCCTAATTGCGGAATGTGTACAAATTCAATTCCAACACCTGTACAAGCAGCTTGCAGTTGCGATTTTCTAAAGCCAAACTTCATGCTATAGGAGTTCTTGCGTACATCGCACAATACTTTCACATCATTTACAATTAATTTATTTAAATACTCTTCGAGGCTTACACCTTCGTAACCGATTGTAAAAAGTATTGTTTTATTGGATTGTGGCTTGGCTTCGATTACTTTACGGTATTCGTCGGCTGTTAACTTATCTTTAGCAACAACACTGTTAATAGCCAATTGCGGATATTTAACATAGGTTATCCGAATAAGCTCATCGCTGGTTTTGTTACCATACATTTGCTTAACGTATCGAATTGCCTGACGGTCGCGGTCTTTAAGACTTAATAAGTATTTCCCGGTATCGGTTTTAACCCAATCGTTGCAAGCTACTATAACCTGACTGTATTTAGTCATGGTTTGCAAGTCGGCATTGGCCTGGAACGAATAACAACCAAATTTATAAGGTACAAAATGGAAATCGGGTTTAAGCTGTTGTTTGCATACTAGCATCAATAACTTTTGAAGGCTTATTTTATCGAGCCTGTTGTCGAATGCCTCTAAAAGGGCTAATAATATTTTGCGACGGTAGTACATGACGCAAATATAATGCTTCAAATTGCGTTTTGTTCAAAGTCACTTACAAAAGATACCATTTAGTAATGAACATCGGTAGGGAATTTCTTTTACCCTTCAGCCTGCAATCTATTAATTTTTCAAAAATCCTAACTCATAAACCTGGGGTTGTAATTTTTCACTTAAAATTTTATAAGCAGTTTCAAAAGACTTGAAACTCACAAGTGGAAAATCACCACTGGTATTTCGGGCTTGTAAGGCTTTGCGTATCTGATACCAACCCACATCTGAACGGTTTAGTTTCAACTCATCGCGTACAGTCCGTGCATCTGTTTCCATAAAATAAGCTTGCCACAAGGCTTTACCGGCGAGCAACACCTGATTCGCTTCCTCAGAAAACGTTTTATCTGACATATATTGCACCATAAAATCAGATTCAAAACGCTCCGGCGCATTTACTTCCTCTTCGGTAAAAGGAATAAAATGATTGACGATTGACCATTTTTGGCCGTTCCATTCCAGGTCATTGGCGCTGGCGGTTCTTTGAGAACGGTTAAATAACATCCAAATCAAGCAATCGTTCTTAAATTCTTCTGTAAGTGGTTTTGTTGGCTCTAAAAATTGATCACGGTCATTTAACCAAGTGGGAACAAGCAAACGTCTAACACTAAAAATAATGGCAGCTTGCCAGAGATTTTTTTCTGTAATGTAAAAACCATGCCCATCTCCCCAAACAGATGAAAAAATAACTGTTTGTTGCTCCGCATGCTGAAAGTCGTTGTTTTGACACCAAATATATCCAATTGCATTATCAGACCATAAGTTCAAACTCTTAATTTTTTCATAAGGCGAGATTGTATTTTTAAGAGGAATGACCTTGGTTTTATTTGCCATAGGTCGTTTTATCCATACATTCAAATAACTACTGTTTGGCAAGTTGTAAAACAATTTTTCACCAATGGGCAGCACGTTTTTATCAAAGACTTCAACACGTACTTCTGTGATTGTATTTTTTACATTTTGATTGGTTTTCCAAATAAGAAAACCAATTGGGAATTTACCACTCATGCCGTCAAACGCCTTGTTATGAACAACAAAGCCACCCAAGAATTGAGCGTTCCATGTATCGCGGAATTTCTCAAAATTTGATGCATTGACATATTTCATTGTACTAAACATGGCAAGCGTGGCAGTTGGTATTTCTATCGCAATCCGTGCTATAAATTGAGTGAAAAGTTCATTACTGGCTTTGCCATAATTGATCATAGTACCAGCAATCTTTGTTTTTGCTATACCAACTTTATTTTTTATATCTGTTGAATCTATTGCTAAATTATTTCGATTTGCCGCCTCTGCATAGGGCGGATTAATCAAAACCAAAATCTTTTTCCCATCGGCGATGGCTTTGCGCAAGCCTTCCGGCACTTTGTTGGTGAGGCTGTAATCAATCCGGCCATCGTCGGTAATGTCGTCGTTCAGGTAATCGTATTGAAATCGTTGCGCGGCCACACAGGTTTTGGTGGCTTTCATTACATCAACATCGGCACTGTCGAGGGTACTCATATAAATATTGCGCGGGTTACTGTGTTTCACTTCCAGATTGCCCACGCCACAGCACATGTCCCAAACAATGTATTCTTTTTGCCAGTTGTCGCCCAGCGTTTCAGTCAGCTTGTCATAAGCCTTGTCAACCACGTTTAAAGGCGTATAAAATGCTCCTTTAAAACTCCGTTCGTCCAACGGAATCAGGCTATCGCGCCTTTCAAGCAAATAATTGCGGTATTCTGCTTTTGGTGGTTTGTGGTAAATAGCCCAAAACCGACGATAACCTTCTTTATTGCCCAATTCATACACTTTGCCAGCTAAAAGAAAAACCGGAGCGTTGTTTTTATGCATCAATTCTGCCGGCAAATTTTCATGCGTTGACACTGTGCCATCGTGCATAATGTCGGCAAAAAACAGCAGCGCATAATCTTCTTCGGCTATTCCTTTAATTTCGCGCCCGATCATCAAAACCCATTTGTCGAAAACCTGTTTCAGGTTGTCGGGCGTAATGGGTGTTCGGATAATATCACCCGTTTTTATCGCATTTTTTACGGTGCTAATAAATTCAGCCTCATGGGTTTCAATTTTAAAAGAAACAAAGTGAGTGCCTATGTGAGCTGAAATTGCATCTAAGGCTTCCTGGGTATAACTACTTGCCGATTTGCCCCATTTGATGGTTTTCTTTTCAAGGAATGGTAACACATCAGCGCTTTTCATGATGGCCGCTTTTTGGGTATCAATTACGGCTAAAAATGGCGGAACATAATGACCTCTGTTTAATGCATCCTGTACGTAGTGCATTAATTGGGTAAACATGGCGTATGTGGAGTTCTTACCGGAATCTTTTGCCTCAAACCAAACTTCTCTGGTCTGAATATCAATCAGGTTCTTTTGGTATTCTTTTAACCCAAGAGCTTTTATATAAGCGTCTTTAACATCTTCTTCACTCGAAGCTTGCTTCAGTTTTTCATAAAGGCTCATATTTTATTCTTTTTTATCATCAGGCAATATCGTATAATTTTGTCAATCTGTTCATGTGCAGGACTTTTTTTTTTGCTTGTAACCGCCACTTGTAAGAACCTTTGCAGTTTGCGGGACCGTCGGGGTCGGCCGATGCTGACTTTAAAACATAATCATTGTCCGCCTTCGCCCGGAATGGGTGTCCGTTTTGATCCAGATTTTGCGACGCTGGCTGCGATCGAAACTTCATCAATTCAGCTATGGTTTTTACAATTTATTGCCTGCTTTTATTTTTACTAAAGTTATTTCTTTTCAACCAGTTATATAAATTATTCGATAAATCGAGGTAATTGTGTCGACAATCTAAATTTGTTTGTTTTGCCCATACAGAATCAAAATCGTAAACAATTCGATATAATTCTTTGTCGAGCTTACTTAACATGTATAAATGTTTCCTGTTTATAGGTTCATGCGCTTTTATTACATCATTTTTCATTGCAAAGGCATGACCAATAAATTCACTAATCCAGAATTTAGAAAAGATATTTAACCATTTACAAACCTGTATTTTTCTAAAATCTCGCCTTTTAAAAAACAATCCATTATTCTGAACAAAATCTTCATCCTTAAATCCTAATTTTTTGAAAATTGGATATGTCTTCTTGTGAGTATTCACATTTATAATATGGTCAAATAAGAATGCTCGATTAATCGAAATCAAAATATCAATATGAATTATTTTAAAGTAAATATCATCCGGAGGTGTTAGCCCCAAATGTACTATGTAGATGTGTAATAATTCGTGAGTAAACGAAGCGATATTTAAATCATCTTTTGGAGTTCTAATTATTGGTTTTTCATTATCAACGAGCCATGATGTAACACTTGTATCTAATATTAGTTGAATTTTATAAACCTTTGATAATTCCTCAAATATCTGTCGATTTTGATGGTTTATATATTTGCTTATAGTAAGGACTGTCTGTGACATATAATTGCATGTAATGTTTTGCAGCTACACACCAGGGTGGATATTACCGATAAATTTTCTATAAAGTGCTGCATTTCAAAATTCTAATTCACTGTCAACGAAGCAGGCTGCCCGACTTGTCGGGTAGCTTGCTGTTATCGCCGGGTGCTCTTTTATCTGTCTTTGAATAATATTGTCAGTTACTTTAGAGACTAAGCTATTTTTCCCATATGACACTCAAGACAAATTTATTCTTGTCAGAGTATATACAATACTCATTAAAATGCCTTCCATAATCGCTATCATTATATAGTTTAAACCAGTCCTCTGCATAAACTAAATCGGCTTCACCTTCGCATTTCACTCCATTTTCATAAAAGAAACGACCTGCGGAAGTATTTGTCGGAACTTTGAAATCAGGTAGAGCGTCAATGTACTTAAAGGGGAAATCTTCGCTGTACTTAAACCATTTAATTTTCTTATCAATTGAGCATATAATCATTAATGGATGATTCCCTATCGATGCGAATTTTATTAAGGTAGTAGTAATACTTGTTTGGTATTTTGTTGCAAGTTCTTGAATTAAATTAAAAGTAAACTTTCTGCGATTAACGTCCTTCATCAAACGAGAAGTTGGAATTAATAGACTCGAAGCAAAAAAATCGGCTTCTAATTCAACTTCATTGTCGGATGAAAAATTCGTAAAAGAAGCGTGAGAAGGAGTCAATCCCATTTTTAATGGATTGCGATGTTCATCGATTAAGTAATGCCCCAATTCATGCGCTAAAGTGAAACGTAATCTTGGCTCATAAATATGTTTAACCTTATTGCTATTCAGATACACATGAAATTTACCGGATCGATGTTCTAATAAACCATCAAAAGCATTACCATAATCCTCAAATGAGCATGATATTCCATAAATTTTGGCAAGTTTATGAGGGCAGACGAATGTATCAATGAAATATTCATCGGCCACAAATTCAGCTAATTCAGAAAGTTCTTTCTTTCGATATTCCGATATGTCATATTTATTTTTCGCCATTTTCTGCCTTTTCTCTAGCTGCTTTCATCTTTTTAAGAATATCCTCTGGAATATCTCCACCTTTTCGAGCAGCCCTTGCAAGATTATCTATTGATTTGTTCATCTCCAAATGAGATTTTGGGTTGGTTAAAGTATGCTTTGCTTTTGATAATAAATCAATTGCGCTACAATAATTTTCAGGGGGTTCTTCTAATTTATTTTTTGCCTCAAATGAATCAACCTCAGCTTCAGAAGTTGGAAATAGATAACCAACAAATTTTAAGGACTTCTCAAATGAATCTTCAAAACTGTTTTTTAAAGTATCGTTCATATCAGTCATGGTTATTTGTTTTTATAAGTTTTAAAATACAATTCAACTTTGGCTAATGACCTTTTCTTAATTTGGCGCATGTTATCTGGATGAATATTCCACATATCAGAAAGCCGCTGTATTTCAATACTTGGTAACTTTTTATTATCATGCTCAAACATTAAATAAGTAACCAGAATATTTCTATCTCTTTCACTTAATGTTTGCAACGCTTTTTCTGCGAGTAAATAATCAGAAGTAGCTCTGGGCTCATTGTCTTCACTAATATTTTCAAGGAAAGTCAAATCATCAGTATATTCAATCTTGTCCTTATCAATTTTAAATTGTCGTAATAATTGAAGCATTTCATTATTAGCAATTTTACCAAGCCAAGACTTCATCCTCTTTTCCTGACGTTCAACAGGAATACCATCTATCACCATAAAACTTTCAGCTTTTGCATAAACAGTCAAAAACGTATTTTCAAACACAGCTTCAATTAATTCATCTCCGTACATTTCCCAAGACCTACAAGCATTTTTTACAATAGTATATACATAGTTCTTATAACGGCCATGAAACACAGAAAAAGCCCTTTCAGCCTCTGGTCTGTCGTTTTCTTTCATTGCCATTGAAAGAAATAACTCAGCCAAAGCTTCATTAGTCAACGGTTGCAAAGTTATTGTTTTAGCCATATATGTGCTTTCATTATTAAGTATGACAATCCGTGACTTTTTGGACATTGTGTTTGTCACGGTTTCTCATACATATAGTTGAATTTAAAATTTTATTTTATGAGCAAAACATCAAAAAGAGTTAGAGACGCTGGTTCTGGAAAATTTGTTCCAGCAAAAGAGGCTATTAAAAGCCCAGGAACAACTGTTACTGAAACAATTAAAGTTGGTCCGACGAAAAAGCATTCGAAGTAATGTTCCAAAAACTGTCTTAGTTTGTGTTAAGCCATGACAGTTGAAGGGACGAGTAATTAATCTTTTAATTTTTTCTATTATGTACACAACAGGTGAAAAACCCGGCAAGGGTTTGTACAAATGCGTAAATTGTGGAGAAGTAATCAGATTGGATGACAATTCTGATACTCTTCCTCCTTGTCCAAAATGCCACGGAACAAAGTGGAATAAAATTGGATAAAAAAGTGGGCTGTTTCTATGTTGAAACAGTCCATTTTTATTTTTTAAACTCATCATAATTGTTTTAATTCTCAATTTAGATTTACACTTTCTGTTGCACTAACACTTGGCGGTAGCTCATATACCCATACACCCTTTTCCCCATTTAAGGCGAACAAAATAAGCTGATAGAGGATACTTTATATACTATTCCGGTTTTGTCAGGTGCACAATAGCTATTCAATATTACAAAATAATATTAACAGCCGGTCAAAATGGGTTGGGAATTTTGCGCTTAATTTTTTAGGGCGGTAAATATTTGGCCGGCGCGGATTTGCTGTTTATCAGCATCTTTTGATTTTACACAGCGGACGCCCACGTAGGGGCGCCCCTACGTGGGCGTCCGGATCATGATTTAATATTCTGTAGGGAACTCTAAACAGTTGGAGCGGATCAAAATTGTTACAACTATTGTTAGATTTGGTTGTAAAAATTTTGATATCCTTTTAATCGAAGTCCCTCTTTCAATTTTTTATCTCCGGTCCACATTGGAATGTCCGGATCAATGGCTAAAGCGATGAATGGAGTATCCTTGATGTCAACATCTTTGCATAAGTCATAAGCTTTTTGTCTGCTTTCAGTACCAATAAAGTCTATTGGAATAAATTTTATGCGTTCAAATAAGCCATTGAAATAGAGATAAAACTCCGATTCGGTAAGTTTCGAATGTTTAAGTAGCTTGTCTTTGTGCGTATTAATCTCTGTTATCAGAAAGTCGGGAGAGTAGAATGTCAAATTACTCTCAAAAAAAATCTCCCGAATCTTCGATGACTTGGGAATTAACGCAGAGAATACCAGGTTGGTATCGACTACTACTGCATTGGAAATCATTTTTTAACGTCTTTAAGAAACGCATCACCATTTTGATCCCACCAATTCTGGTTAACCTCATCGGCAACATGCATGATGCCAGAACCAAATCCGGACTTTTGGGCAAGTTCTTCAATTTGGAGTCTCTTCACGAGAGAAATCAAGTAACGCTCATCAAACCCCTTCTTGTTCAATTTAAGGATCATTTGATTCCCTTTATTTTCAATCACTAAATTTTCCATATCGACTATTTTCTACAAATTTACGGAAAATCCAATCAAAATGTAAGTCTGAGTAATAAAGTGGTAGTCATGGTCACCCTTAGAATTGCTTATCCGATTTCCATCTGGCCAAAAATTTACATTATACAGATAATAAGAATTTTACCTAATTTAAAACGTGGCAATTTGTAACCGTTTGAATACGTTACTCTTTAATGTAAAAGAGTGCTACAGCTACATTTTGCGGATGAGAAATGATCAACCTGTTGCGACTCTCGCTGGCGCGGAATTTGCGACTCTCGCTGGCGCGGAATTTGCAATCCGCGCCCCGCAAGCCGGAGATTTGTAATCTCCTTGACTGAAATATTGCTCACAACAATTTCCAGCTAATTATTTATGTTTGGGTCAATTTCGGTAAAAGAATTTCGCTCTTTTGGATTGCAAATCCAATGTCTGCGGGGCGCGGATTGCAAATCCGCACCAGCAGGGGGAACAACAGTCCATCGACTTTGGCTCCTTATAGGAGCCTTTTACAAGTCCACCTTCTTAGAGGGTGGATTCTTTAATTTTTTAGGGCGGTAAATATTTGGCCGGCGCGGATTTGCCGTTTATCACCATCTTTTGATTTTACACAGCGGACGCCCACGTAGGGGCGCCCCAACGTGGGCGTCCGGGGAAATTTATGCAAAGTGGGCGTCCGGTTTGATTTCGATTGCAGGTAAGCCGTATGCGGCGTGGTGTTGTTTCATCCCGAATAGGAGGAAAGGTTTGCAGAAAATCCGGGGGGAAATGACTGTTCGACCCCTCGGGATCGCAGGATTTGTTCCGGCAAATTTGCACAGGCGTTTAGAACGTTCTGATTTGAGCATCATCTATCAATAAATAAAAGAGGGTTTCCGTGTTGGAAACCCTCTTTTGGTATTTGATCAAATATATTGTTTACGCGTTTGCTTTACGGATTTTCTTCAGATTTTTTCTCCTGCGGTTTTTGATACGGATGATGTAATCCATGTAATAAAGGGCAGGAACGAAGAGCAGCGTAAGGAAAGTAGCAAAGCTCAATCCAAAGATGATCGTCCATGAAAGCGGTCCCCAGAAGGCGCCGTTGTCACCGCCGAAATACAAATGGGGATTCAGGTGGGTGAAGAGGGTTTCAAAGTTGATATTCATGCCAACTGCAAGCGGAACCAGGCCAAGGATGGCAGCAGAGGCTGTCAAAATTACCGGAGTGATCCTGGTTTTTCCTGCCTGAACAATGGCATCCCTTGTTTTCATTCCGCGTTTCTTCATTTCGTCGCAGAACTCTACAATCAATATGCCGTTTCGGACGACAATACCACCCAGTGCAACAACTCCCAAACCGGTCATCATGATAACCAGGTCCATACGGAAGACGATAACGCCAAGCAAAACGCCTATAATACTGAAGATGACTTCGCTTAGGATGATGATTGTTTTGCTGATGGAATTAAACTGGGTAATCAGGATAAAGAAGATCATTCCAAGCGCAATGATCATTGCCTTTAACAGGAAAGCGGAGGTTTCAGCCTGCTTTTCCTGTTCACCTGTCAATTTGATGGAAGTACCTGCGTGTAGCGGATAATTCCTTGCCAGGGCCTTGATTTTAGGCACAATGTCATTTGGGGAATAGCCGGATAGAACATTGGAATATATTGTAATAACCCGTTTCTGATCCAGGCGTTTGATCCCGGCATAGGAGCTTGAATAGTTAATTTTTGCCACGGTGGAAAGCGGTATGGTCCTGATCTGACCGGAGTTCATATCCCGGTAGGTGATAACGAGGTTGATCAATGCATTGATATTCTCGCGTGTAAGTTTGGAATAGCGCAAAGTGATGGGATATTCGTCTTCATCCACTTTGAACCTGGAAATCTCTTTGCCGAAGAGGGCTGTCCTGAGTTCCATTCCGATTTGTCCGGTAGATAAGCCGGCCCGTTGGGCCCGGTCGCGGTCTATGTCAATAATGACCTCGGGGGAATTTATTTCAAAGTCGGTTTTCAACTCTTCAATACCGGGAATATCCAGTGAATCAAGGTAATTGCGGAAGGCAAATGCATCTGTTACCAGACTGCCCATGTTTTCGCTGGTGACTTCAATGTTGATGGGTTGTCCCGTTGGTGGCCCCATTTTGGTTTTGCCGACCGTTATTTCTGCTCCGGCAATATCTGCCACGGATTCGCGTATTTTCTCCATGTATATTGTCGTCGAAATTCCGGTTGTCCTGTACTTGCTTTCAACAAAATTGACTGAAATTTTGCCCTTGTTAAAAGGTTTGCCGGCGCTGGCAAAACCTTCTTCTTCAGCTCCGATGGTGATGTTGGAGATGACCGATTCAACATCCGGATTGTGCTGTCCGATTGCCTGGTAAACCCGGCGCTCTGCAATCCTCGTTACGCTGTCGGTTACATTCTGGTCGGTACCTCCCGGCATTTTGACATAAACCATCACACTGGCCGGATCACTGTTAGGGAAGAACAGCACAGTAGGTTTAACAATTCCTGTCAAAGCGATGGTGAAAATGAAAAGCAATGTCATTGCAACAAGCATCCATAAAGGACGGTAGCCCTGCAGTACCCAACGCAGCTGGCGTTCGTATACGGCCATTATTTTGGGCCAGAAATTTTCCTGGAATGATTTGATCCAGAAACGGATAACATAGTGATAAAGGAAAACCATCAGGATGGCAAATACAATGAAATTGCCTATTCCAAAAGATTTGAAAAGGTAGAAAATGACGGCTAAACCAAACATCCCCATTAAGATTTTTTTGGTTTTTTTCCAATCTGCTTTGTCGTCAGTATCAAATTCATGGACCATGAAAGAGACCGCAAAAACAGGATTAAAAATGTATGCAACAAACAATGAAGCGAACAATGTAATGATCAGCGTGACTGGAAGGTAGTGCATGAATTGTCCCACAATTCCCGGCCAAAAGGCCAGCGGAAAGAAGGGAGCCAGTGTAGTCAGCGTGCCCGAAAGAATTGGCAGGAACACTTCGCCGGCGGCCAGCTTAGCGGCAACCTTTATATCCGGATGGTTTTTGTGCATCCGGTGGGTATTTTCAATGACTACGATGGCATCATCCACCACAATTCCCAATGCGAAGATGAAGGCAAACATGACAATCATATTCATGGTAAACCCGATATTCGGAATGATCAGGTAGGCAATAGCCATGGAAAGCGGTACTGAAAGTCCTACGAAGAAGGCATTGGTAAAGCCCATGAAGAACATAAGAACGAGGGTCACCAAAATAAAACCGATGATGATCGTATTGTTCAGCTCTTCCAGGGTGTTTCGGGTCATACGGCTCTGATCCCCTGAAATAGTCAGCGTAATATCCTCAGGCAGTTCATGGCCTTTGACACTGGCAACGATTTCTTTGATCTGGTCGGAGGCATCCAGCAGGTTGGTTCCTGCCTTTTTGATGACATTCAGGGTAATAACGTTTTTGCCATCGAGACGCGAAAAGCTTTCCTGCTCTTTGAAATCGTCTTTTACTTCGGCAATATCACTCAGTTTCATGTATGCTCCGCCAGAGGCATGTACAACTATGTCGCGGATATTCTGAACAGTTTCAAACTGGCCTTTTAAGCGGACAGAATTTTTTGTGCCGTTCAGGGTAATGGTACCACCTGAGATGGTCAGATTTTCACGGGCAACCGCATTCTCGATATCGGCGAAAGTAACCCGGGCCGCCTGCATTTTAAAAATATCGGCGTTGATCTGAATTTCACGTTCCAACGCACCAACAATATCAACCCTGGTAATCTCTTTTACACCCTCTACTTTATCCTGTATGACTTCGGCATATTTTTTCAGCTTATCAAGGTCGTAATTACCCGAGATATTGATGTACATAACCGGAAATTCGGCCAGGTTGATATCCATAATCTGGGGCTGATCGGGCAGGTCACTGGGTAAATCCCTTTTTGATTTGTCGACGGCATCCCTGACCCTCTGCTTTGCCGATTCCACAGCCACACTCGGATCAAATTCAACAACTATGGATGAAAAATCCTGAACTGAGTTGCTGGTTATTTTCTTCACATCCGCGATTGATTTCAACTGTTTTTCGATCGGCCTGGTTATCAGGTTTTCAATATCAACGGGAGAAGTACCCGGATAGGGGGAATTAACGATGATGTATGGAATTATTACCTCCGGGAATTGCTCCTTCGGAATAAGGTAATAATTAAGCATTCCAAGCACAGAGATAATAAAGGCAAGTACGTAAACACTCGTCTTGTTATCTACAGCCCAGCTGGTTGCAAAAAATTCTTTGATAAAAAATTTATCTTTTGACATAATTGCTTTATTTGTCGGTTAGAAAATGACGGGTAATCCCTCTTTGAGGCTTTGGTATCCTGCCGTAATGACCTGATCACCTGCACTTAGCCCTGAAGTTATTTCAGATTCACCGTTGTAATCCATGCCGGTTGTCACTTTCTTGCGCACGGCTATATTTTTATCTCCTACTTTCGAAATAACATATACATATTTGCCGTCCTGGTTGCTTTGGATAATATTTACGGGAAGCACCAGGGATGCCTCATTGCTGTAATCTTTGATTTTTACATAGGCAATCATGTTGGCTCTAAGTTCAATTTCGCTGGTAGAAATCCTGCACTCCACTTTAAAAGTACGGTTGGAAGGATCGATGAAACGGCTGGTGAAACTCAGCTTGGTCTCAATCTCTTTCCCAAGATCCGGGAACCTGATAAATGCCTGGTTGCCGTTCCTGATCCGTGAGGCAAAATTCTCCGAAATATCTGCCATGATCTTGGCTGATGACATATTGATGACACGAATGGATGAAGTCGGTAAACCCGGAGAAGCCATCTGACCCACCCTTAGCGGAACACTTTCTACAGATCCACTGATAGGGGAAACAACATTGGCCATAGAAATCTGTTCCTGTAAGGTCTTGATTCGTCTTTCGAGCGACTCTTTGGTGCTTTTAGCCTGAAGAAACTGAACTTCGCTGCCAATTTTCTTATCCCATAAATTTTTCTGTTTTTCATAGATAATAGTGGCCATATCGAGTTGGGTTCTGACCTCTTCTACTGATTGCTTCAGTACCTGGGCATCAAGCGTTGCCATTATATCCCCTTTTTTTACCTGTGAACCTTCCCTTACAAAGACATTCGTTACAATACCTGCCATTTCAGGACTAACGGACACATTCTGATCTGCGTCCACAATTCCCTGAATTTCAACGTAATGGTTAAATGTGGTAGTTTCGATTTTTTTAGCCGTTACTGTTACTGCTTTTTCGTCTTTTTTCTGGTTCGGATTGACTTCAGCTTCCAGCTTGGAAATTTTTGTATTGAGAATTTCGCGTTCAGTTTTTAATTTTTCCAATTCTCCTTTTTTGTCACTGCTTTGATTGCAGGAGACCAGTGTGGCAAGGATGACCATTGTAAGTAATGCGTTTTTCATATTGTTAATTCTTATTTAATTTCCTGATTGATGTTGTACAATTTTTCCAGTTTTGTTTTCGCGGTAGCAAGGTCGTAGATACTTTGATAATAATTGGTCAGACTTGCCAGATATTGATTTTGTGTGGTTGTCAGGTCTGTGCTGGTTGAAACTCCATTCCTGTATTTTTCCAATGTACGCTGGTAGATCTCGTCAGATAACTTCAGACTTTTCTGTTGAATCACATATTTTTCATACTTCAGTTTCAATTCGGTCTGGTACTGGTCTGCCTGCATCATCAGGTTGTTGTATGCCAGCTTTTTGTTGTTCTCCATCTTGGCTATAAATAGTTTTTTCTGCGAAACGACCGCCATCCTTTGGCCGCTGCTGAAGATGGGTAGACTCAGGTTGACACCTAGAATGTCTTTCACCGAAAAATCAAATGCAGGTTTATTTGTTTTATCAGTATGTTGGTAAAACCCGGAAATCACCGGCATATAAGCGGCAATTGCGTTTTGATATTCAAGTTTTGAAATACTTGTGGCAGTAGTTATCAAACGGTAGTCAATATTTTTTTCGATGTTAAACGTTTCGCCGAACAGGGTTGCTACTGTTTCGGGCAATGAGTATTTCGCGCCCAACTGATCTGTCAGAATTACTTTTGAGGTATTATCCAGACCAATAATAATTTTCAGCAATCTGTACGCAATATCCAGATTACCTTTAACCTGGTTCATGGCATACAAAAGGTTGTTGGCTGTAAGTTCGAGCTGGTCAACGTCTGTCTTTTCAACAAACCCCTGTTTGTTCATCTCGCCGATCTCGACGGTAATTTTTTGAACATTGTCAAGGTTTTGCTGGAGATTTTTAATACTCTCTTCAGCTACAAGTATCATAAAATAGGTATTGATGACCGATTCATTCACATCCTGAACAATCTTTTCGTTGCTTTCAGTGGATTGCTGGTAAAGGGTTTTCATTGCCTTCAAACCAACCAGGTATGATCCGTTGAATATTAACTGAGAGGCAGTTACGTCAAAAGTGACATTATTTTTAACGCCCAGGTTTACTGCCGGAGAACCTTCCCCAAAACTACCTGCGGGTAAAGTAGGAACGGTTGGAAGAAACTGATAGGCTGCCCTGGAATCAATATGTGGCAGGCCAATGGCAGTCGTTTCCCATATTCTCTTTCTGGCTATCTCCATATCAAGGGTTGAATTCCTGATAGTCGCATTGTTTTCCAGGGCAATACGCCGGGCATCCTGTAAGGAGAGACGCAGCGAATCCTGTGCATCACTTTTATAGTTACCCCAAAGGAGTAAAAAAGTAGTTATCAAAACAAGATAACGTCTTGAGAATGACATAATTATTATTTTTTAGTTGTTCTTAATGTATTCAATTATTTCGCTTTTTCTCGACTCAAAATAGGCCAGTCCTGCAGGCGTGGAGATGGCACGGATGTGGTTTTCGAACATCACCTCAAAAAGCTGAATAAAGTTGATGTCCAGCATTTTACAGATATCAGAATTGTGAAGTTCAATAAAACTGTTGAGGTAGATTGTTGCGACCAGGTCGATGTTGATGTCATCCCTGTAGAGTTTTTCTTCAATACCCTGCCGGATGTTCGACTTCATCCCCTCGAAGACGAAACTTCGTTTTTTCTCGGCATATTTTTCGAAAGTCAGGTGGTAATACTTTTCCATCTCGAATCGTATCATCGGATTGATGCGCTTCATCTCTGCATGCACCATCTGACTGATTTTCAATAATTTTTCTATGCCGTTGATGGGTTCGTTGTCGAGTTTTTCACTCATTTTTATGACCATTGATTCCTCGAGCAAAAAAACTTTCTCCACCAATTCTTCTTTGTTTTTCACAAAAGTATAGAGTGTTTTTTTTGAGATCCCAAGTCTGCGGCTCAGCTCATCCATGCTGAGATTTTTTAAACCATATGCATAGAACAACTCCTTGATTGGTTCAACCAATTTAAAAAATCGCTCATTTTGTGCATCAGATTTTTCCATTTTTCCTTAATTCCAATTGAAAATTTGAGCATGCAAACATACGGAAACATTTTACACTCTAAACGTTTCCGTATGTTAATTGTTTCTTAATTTACATTAAATTAGTATGATTTTAACCGGACAATTACACTATTTTTTAAGATTTTGTAAACCATTATCTTTGTAGCGGAAATAATCAGGAGAAATGGGAAGGATCATGGCGATCGATTACGGGAAGAAAAGGGTAGGAGTGGCAGTGACAGATCCTCTTCAGCTCATTGCAAACCGGCTAGAGACAGTGAATGCTGATCTTATCTGGCGGTTTCTGGATGACTATTTCTCCCGCGAAACCGTTGATTTGGTCTTGGTTGGGTATCCGGTACAGTTGAACAATCAGCCCTCTGAAGCATTGAGGTACATCAATCCGTTTCTTCAGAAATTTCAGCAAAAATATACGACAGAGATCAAGTTGGTTGATGAAAGGTTCAGTTCAAAAATGGCATTTCAGTCGATGATTGATGCCGGTTTGGGTAAAAAACAACGACAGGACAAGGGAACAATTGACGGTGTAAGTGCCACAATCCTGCTCCAGTCATTTTTGGAACAAAAAAAGTATAAATAAAAATATGATATTGCCTATCACGGTTTATGGAGATGCGGTTCTGAGAAAGGTTGCCGAAAATATTGATCTTGGTTATGAAGGGCTTCCTGAATTGATTGAGAACATGTTTGAAACTATGCACAATGCTGAGGGAGTAGGACTTGCTGCTCCCCAGGTTGGGCTTCCCATCAGACTATTCGTGGTCGATTTATCTCCTTTGGGGAAGGAGGAACCATCTCTTGTAGGATTTAGAAAAGCATTTATCAATGCTAAAATTCTTGAACGCAGCGGCGATGAGGAGTTGATGGAGGAGGGCTGTCTCAGCATTCCCGGTATCCACGAGGAGGTCTACCGTAAAAACTACATCAGGATTCAATACTTTGATCCTGATGGTACACCACAGGAGAAAGAATATTCAGGTTATACTGCCAGGGTACTGCAGCATGAATACGATCACCTCGACGGTATCATGTTCACAGACCACTGCTCACCTTTGAAAAAAAGGTTGCTGAAACGTAAGCTAACAGATATTTCGAAGGGAATTACCACGGCTACTTACCGGATAAAAGTGCCTAAAGTGAACTAGAGTGAGCTAAAGTGAACTAAAGTTATGGATCGGAACATATCTTCATTATAGCGAAGTACTTTAGTCACCTTAGTTCACTTTAGCTCACTTTAGTTCACTCCTTTTAACCTTTTTAACTAATCATATTTCATTTTCTCGTGGGATTACCGTAACTTAATGTGAAATGAATTTCACATGGCAAATCCGAGATCTGTATTGGCCGAAGCTCCCTTTCTTCGTTTACTTATTCCGCTGTGTCTTGGGGTAAGTATTCCACGCTGTAGTGCAACCTTCTGCACACCGGTGTTACTGATCCTTTTTATTTTAGCATTAATTATTTTGGTCGTTTTGAGGAAGGGCTCCTTTTATAGCCAGCCTTTCTGGGGCGCCTTGCTTTTTCTGTCTGTATTCATCTTTGGGCAGGAGCGTGGACGACAGCATAAAATGGCCTTTCCTTTGCTTCCAAAGCAACAATATTTTGTTGTATTGGATGAATATCCGGCAGAAAAAGAGAAAACTTTCAGGTTATTAGGTCAGCTTGTCAATCAGGAATCAAAAATTATAATCTATCTGCCCAAATCAAACCAGGTAAAGAACTTAAAACCAGGTGATATTATTGGTTTTGAAGGTTTGCCTGAGTTGGTAGAAAACGACGGAAATCCTTATGAGTTTGACTATCGCCGCTATTTGAACGACAGGGGAATCGGCTACCGGATATTCCTGAAGGAAAACCAATTCCGGGTTGTAAACGGGTCGACGCAGCTGAATGTATTCCGCACCGCTTTAATAATCAGGTCAAAACTGATTGATTGTCTGCACAATTCAGGTATTGAAAATGAAAATGTGCATTTAATTGCATCCATCGCTTTTGGTGCCAGGGATGATGTAGACAAAGAGACTATTCAGGCCTTTACCAATACGGGAGTGATACATGTTCTTGCCGTTTCAGGAATGAATGTGGGTTTCGTGTACATCATCCTTGATTTCCTTTTCCGTTTCCTGAAATTGCGCCGGGCTGGTTATTTGCTCCATTTTATCATCATGTTGCTTGGGATTTGGAGTTATACACTGATTACCGGAATGTCTGCTTCAATTTTAAGGGCGGCTGTGATGTTCACTTTTGTTTTGATTGGAACCGGCATTCAACGAAGCGCCAACATATTTAATTCACTGGCTGTATCTGCCTTTTTGCTGATTGCCCTGGATCCTGCAATTATCAGGGATGTCGGATTTCAACTTTCGTATGCGGCAGTTTTGTCAATAGTTGTGATTCAGCCATTTATCTATAAACAATTCAGTTTCAAGTACTGGGTGCCGGATAAAATCTGGTTGATGGTTTCAGTCACCCTGGCAGCACAAATCGGAACAATTCCGCTTACCCTGCATTACTTTCATCAGTTTCCGGTCTATTTCCTGCTGGCTAATATGGTGGTTATTCCTTTGGTAACGCTGATTCTTTATCTCTCATTTGTGGTGGTTTTCCTCTCGCTGATATCCGGCTTTTTAGCTTCGCTCGTCGCAGTCGTGTTAAAGGTGTCGGTCGAACTGGTACTTTTTACCGTAAATAATGTGGAATCACTGCCTTTTGCCGTATTCGGAGGTTTGTACCCGACCTGGTTTCAGTTGCTGATAGCTTCTCTGATGGTTTATTTGATTTACAGGTATACTGTAATCAGAAAAGCAGTACTTCTGCAATCGGTTTTATTTCTGGCTGTCCTGCTTTCATTGTCATCAGGTATTTCCTCTTATTATCAGCAGGTTAGAACAGAGGTCCTCTTTTTTAATATTCCGGGTACGAGGGCAATGGCGCTGACAAACGGGAGATCGGTCACCGTAATATACGATCAATGCACGAATGCTGCAGAAAAACTTCGGTATTATATGAATGCGTATTTGGGAGAGAGGGGGATCATAAAGGTTGAATTTTACCGGTTGTCGGATTCTTTGCATGTAAATGACCGCGATTTATATCTGACCGGGAATTTTATTTTTTTTAAAGGGATGCGGCTGTTTGTGCAGCCTTCCGGGGAAAAGGACCTAAAGAATCCGGACCCGTTTCCGGCTGCCGATCTGGTTTGGTTAGGCGGTTACAGCTCCGGATTGCACAATTCTGCTGAGATTACAGCTTCTAAGTTTATTCTTTACCGTGCAAAAGAAAAACCAGATTCTTTACCGGGAAGGTACCCAAGGCAAAAGTTCTTTTCCATGGGAAAATCTGTTCAGCTGAAAATGCGCCAATCCCTGCCGGGAAGCACGAACATGATTTTTTGTGCTTATTTTAACCAGACAGATTAACGGAATTATTCCAGTAAAATTCCTTTGCCCTGTCTGAGGATCTCCGCCTCTCCGGTCGTGCAATCAACTATGGTGGAAGGATGATTGTCTCCATACCCGCCATCAATTACCAGATCGACCTGGTTTCCGTACTTTTCCTCAATAAGTTCAGGATCTGTAATGTATTCCAGAACTACATCATCATGATGCACCGAAGTTGAAAGAACCGGGTTTCCAAGCTCTTTGACAATCATCCTGAGAATGTTGTTGTCGGGAATCCGGATACCGATATTTTTTTTCGAATTTTTAAAAAGCTTGGGCACATTGGAATTCGCCTGCAGCAGAAAGGTAAAAGGTCCGGGCAGGTTTTTTTTAAGTAACTTGAAGATGTTGTTAGGAAAAGGTCTGCAGTAATTGGAAATCTGGCTCAAATCGTGCAAGATAAAGGACAGATCCACTGTTCCGGGTTTTACATTCTTTATTCTGGCTATCCGCTCAACGGCTTTGGATTTGGTAATGTCACATCCAATACCATAAATAGTATCTGTCGGAAAGATAATTACCGCACCGTCCCTCAGCATTTCAACAATTTTGTCGATCTCTTTCTGGTTTGGATTATCGTTGTAAAGCCTGACAAGCATGAAGCACAATTTTGGGTTTTTAACATTGAGATAGTAAAAATAACTTTTTTCGGTATACTTTTAATCAATGAAAGTTAAGAACCTTACCGAAGGCCCCATTACCAGCCAGATTGTCAGATTGACAATGCCTATCCTGGGGACTTCCTTTGTGCAGATGGCTTATAATCTCACCGACATGCTTTGGCTTGGTCGGGTGGGAAGTAATGCTGTGGCCGCAGTCGGTATTGCCTCCTATTTTACCTGGCTGGGTGTTTCCCTGATGCTGATTGGCCGGATAGGTGCTGAAGTGGGTGTGTCACAGTCGCTGGGTGCCGGCGATAAATCAAAGGCTGAAACTTTTGCCGTCAATGCCGTTACGCTGGTTTTGATTCTTTCTGCCATTTACGGGACATTTACCTTTCTTTTTGCCGGGGAGTTTGTCTCTTTCTTTCACATGGAAAACCATTCCGTGGAAACTGCTGCGATCTCCTATATCCGCATCATTTCTGTCGGTGCTTTGCTCTATTACGCCAACCCGACTTTCACCGGTATCATTAACGGGACAGGCAACTCAAAGCTGCCATTCCGCATAAATGCCATAGGTTTGATAGCCAATGTTGTACTTAACCCGGTGCTGATTTTTGGGTTGGGGCCATTTCCTAAACTAGGTTCTGATGGTTCTGCAATTGCAACAGTAATTTCACAGGCTATTGTTCTGTTGGTCTTTTTAATCACAGTAGGCAAAGGTAAAAGCGCCTTGGGAAAGATCAGGCTGCGGCTCCAAATAAACATTGAATACTTTAAGAAGATATTTAAACTGGGTTTGCCTGTGGCTTTGCACAGTTTGCTCTTTGCCTCTTTTGCTGTGGCACTGGCCCGTATCATTGCCCCCTGGGGTCCGATGCCGATGGCCGTTCAGAGTGTCGGAGCCCAGATTGAAGCGCTCAGCTGGATGACTGCCGGAGGATTTTCGACAGCCCTGGGTGTTTTTACAGGTCAGAATTTTGGCGCCGGCAGGTGGGACAGAATCTTTAAAGGGTACTTTACCACGATCTCCATCAGCGGAGCCATCGGAATTGTCGTCACCATTTGTTTCCTGGCTTTCGGAAGAGAGATCTATACCCTCTTTTTACGGGAAGAGGAGGCCATTGCATTGGGCGTGCGGTATCTTTCAATTTTAGCCATTTCCCAGTTTTTCATGTGTGTGGAAATAACCACCGGCGGTGTTTTCAACGGTATTGGCCGGACGATTCCTCCTTCACTGGTAGGCATCACGCTAACCGGATCCAGGATTCCGCTTGCACTCTATTTCTCCCAGCCAGATGTTTTCGGCGTAACCGGGGTTTGGTGGAGCATCACCCTTACTTCTGTGTTGAAAGGAATTGTTTTGTTCAGCTGGTTTTATTTCTGGATGAGAAACCATCCGCAATACGCCATTCCGGTCACGCGAAAAATCGAATTTATCAGGCTTCTGCCAACAAGACTACGGCAGGATGTATTTGATACAAAAACTGAAGTAAATGACGATGTTTGAAATCAGGGAGACCATGGACGGATCTCAGACACTGTATCTGGCTGAAATAGATGAACATTACCATTCAACCTTCGGCGCTGTTCAGGAATCGCGGCATATTTTTATACGGGAAGGTTTTGATCTTTGCCGGACCAGAGATATCTGCGTTTTGGAAATTGGATTTGGAACGGGATTAAATTGTTACCTGACATTGCTGGCCGGTCTGAATTCAGATAGACATATCAGCTATTATTCCATTGAAAAATATCCGTTGCCGGAAGAAATCTGGGGAAGATTGAATTATTCTTCTCATTTAGAGGATCGTGACTCCGGGTTTTTTACCCGCCTTCATTCAGCCCCATGGAATAGTAATGAAATGATAGGTGAACAGTTTTTACTTTATAAGATGAAAGGTGATTTATTACAATCGGATTTTATAGATTTGCCTTCAATTGATCTGGTCTATTTTGATGCTTTTTCTCCGGAAAAGCAACCTGAACTTTGGGAAAAGGCTGTTTTTGAGCAATTGTTTTTAAAAATGAATGACAATGGTATCCTGGTTACCTATTGTGCCAAGGGTTACGTCAGAAGATCACTTCAGGAGGTCGGATTTACGGTTGAACGGATTCCGGGCCCGCCGGGGAAAAGGGAGATGATAAGGGCGGTAAAAAAGGATAAAGGACCCTTCGGCAGGCTCAGGGCTAGTAAAGGATAAAGGAGAAAGGATAAGGAGGTTATTTGGCGCCTTTAGTTATTGAATTTTGTTATATAAATTTTAAGAAATAGGATGCAAAGGTTACTTTGGAGATTAGTTTTTTTTGGTGGATTATGTTTGCTGTTTTTTGTCTCCTGTACAGAAAAAAAGGAGCTTAAACTGTACAAGATGACCGGTACTGCACAGGGAACTTACTATGCGATAACGTATTGTGCAGACAATAATGAAAATTTGCAGCCAGCAGTTGATTCCCTGTTCAGGCAATTTGACTTGTCGGTTTCGGCCTATGTACCGGCATCCGTACTCTCCCGTCTGAATAACAACGATTCAACAGCTACCGCAGATGTGATTTTTGAAACAGTTTTCAAGAAGTCGATGGAAGTTTCCTCCAATACGGACGGGGCATTTGATATAACTGTTGGTCCACTGGTCAATGCATGGGGTTTTGGCTTTTCAAAGAAAGCAACCGTAGATCAGGCTATGGTCGATTCATTGCTTCCATTGGTTGGATACCGTAAGGTTCAGCTCATAAACGGGAAACTTATCAAAGTTGATCCGCGGATAAGAATTGATTTCGATGCACTTGCGCAGGGTTATTCCTCTGATTGGCTGGGCCGGTATTTTGAATCAAAGAGTATTAATAATTACCTGATCGATGTAGGCGGAGAAGTTTTGGGCAAAGGAACCAAACCCGACGGGCAAATTTGGAGTGTAGGCATTGAGATGCCTGCGAAAAATGCAGAAGATGAGCGCAAAATCCAGGCAATTTTACCGCTGAAAGATATGGCACTTTCTACTTCAGGAAGTTACCGAAAATATTATGAGGAAAACGGAATCAGGTATTCACACACCATTGATCCTTCCGACGGCTATCCTGTTAAGCACAGTTTGCTGAGCGTTTCTGTCCTGGCGAACGATTGTATTACAGCAGATGCTTATGCAACTGCATTCATGGTAATGGGACTGGAAAAATCGAAATTATTTCTGGCGAAACATGCTGTAATTGAAGCCTATTTCATCAGTGATGACCAGAAAGGAGGGTTTGCGGTTTATTATACCCATGGTTTTGACCGTCTGTTAAGGAAAAATTAATAACCCTATAAACAAGTAGTTAGATATTATTAATTTAAATTAAATCCATACAATTATATTGAAAAATAGTTATCTTCGCACCTTTTAGAATACTCATTCAATATTTTATAGAAAACAGTTATGCAAATTAAAAATTTACTTCTGGCGTTGGTAGCCGGCTCAATTGTACTGGCTTCCTGCAACACTTCCAACTCACAACAGATTAAACTTACCACAATGGCCGACTCTGCAGCTTATGCAATTGGCGTTGATTTAGGTAACAACATCAAGAAAAACCTACCTGAAGCTCCAGGCGGTAAAGAACTTAATCCGCAGATTATTTTGCAGGCTTTTGCGACCATTATGAAAGGTGATTCAGGACTAATAGCTTCTGCTAAGGCCAGTGCCATCACGCAGGGTTATTTCATGAAAGCACAATCAATGGAAGGTGGCAAAAATAAAGAAGCCGGTCAAAAATTTTTGGCTGACAACGGAAAACGTGCCGGTGTTACAACCACCGCATCAGGTCTTCAGTATGAAGTGCTGAAAGCCGGTACAGGACCAAAACCGACTGCTGAAAATACTGTAAAAGTACATTACCACGGGACTACCATAGACGGGAATGTATTCGATAGTTCTGTTGATCGCGGCGAACCTGTTACATTCGGTTTGGGTCAGGTCATTAAAGGTTGGACAGAAGCACTGCAACTGATGCCTGTCGGTTCAAAATGGAAAATTTTTATTCCATCTGAACTGGGTTACGGCGAACAGGCAGCAGGTCCGAAAATTAAGCCGAATTCAACACTGATCTTCGAAGTTGAACTGATCGACATTGAACCTACACCTGCTGCGGCTCCTGCAACCAGGTAATAAAACGATTAATTGATAATTAGGGACTGATCCCTGGAAAGAAACCCGGAAAGGATGTAGCTCATCTTCCGGGTTTCTTTTCTTAAAGAAAAAAAACCATGAGCTTTAAAGTAAAAGGAAGAGTTGTCGATATTTTGCCACTGCAAACCGGCAGCAGTGCAAGGGGAGAGTGGAAAAAACTGGATTTTGTCCTGGAAGTTCCGGACGATCAGTTTCCGAAAAAAATCTGTTTCACCCTGTTCAACGACAAAACAGAAATGATAAAGGAAAGTGACAAAAACCGTGAGGTGGAGGTTAGTTTCAGTCTGGAAGGTCGTGAGTACAATGGTAAGTGGTACCACAACGTCAACGCCTTTAAAATTGACCGGATAGGGAATTCATCAACCGGAGGTGATCAGCCACCGCCACCTCCTTACAACGAGGATGATTTCACGCCTGTAAAGGATGGCGAAAACGACGATCTGCCTTTCTGAAAGGGAAATCTATTTTATCGGGATCTGCCGCTTGAAGTCCTGCTCGAGGGAGATAAAGGTTTCGGTACGTGCAATTCCGTCGATGGCCTGCAGGTCGGTGTCGATTATCTTCATCAGGTGCTTGTTGGTCTTGGTTTGTATCTTAATGAAGATGGCATATTGACCGGTTGTGTGGTGACATTCCACTACTTCCGGAATGTCTTTCAGCTGCTTCAGGACTTTCCTGTCAAAACTGGTTTTTTCGAGATAGATGCCCATGAATGCAGTCGTGTTGTAACCCATCCTCGACGGACTTACAATGAACTCGGAACCGGTTACGACCCCCATGGCAATCAGACGCTGTACCCGCTGGTGAATAGCTGCCCCGGAAACCCCGCACTCCCGCGCAACTTCAAGAAAGGGTACCCTCGCATTGTTGGTAATTAGTTTTAGTATTTTACGGTCCAAATCGTCAATCTGAACCGCCTGCTCTTTAAAATCTTCTTCTGTTTCAATATTGTTTTTCTTCACGACACTTTCAATTTGTTAGTAAATTGACTACATTTTGCCAAAATTATAACATTTTTGTTCTTCCGGCAAATAAATTTTGAAATATTATCTTTTGCTTGTTGCTGTATCCCCGATTCTGAGCGACTTTATCCTTTATCCTTTTTGTGCAATGTATCTGAAATCACTTCCCGACGGATTTTGGAAAACACGCAAATCGAACTCTTTGATAACGGCAAGGATATGATCTACGATTTCTGCCTGGATCGATTCAAAACGATCGGATTGTTGTTCCCTGCTGAAAACGATGTATTCCAACGGTAAACCACGTTCTGTTGATTGTAAAAACCTTACAATAAGGGCCATTTCGGTGTGGGTATTCGGATTGGTCCAAAGGAAAGCTTCAACGTATGCCCTAAAAACGGCCAGGTTGGTTGGTTGTGATCCCATTTGTTCTGCCCAGTCAGGAAAATCCGGATCGATTGCCCGTTTCTGTTCCATGTATTTTTTAATGATCGGAAACTGTGCGATGTGGGAAACAAATTTTTCATCACAGAATTTGATTCTGGCCATATCTATAAATACTGAGCGCTGAATCCGCCTGCCTCCCGATTCCTGCATGCCGATCCAGTTGGTGACAGATTCCGATACCAGCGAATAGGTAGGAATCGAGGTGATGGTTTTATCCCAGTTCTGGACTTTCACGGTAGTAAGGGAAATATCCACCACAGTACCGTCTACGTTGAATTTCGGAACAGTAATCCAGTCACCCGGTTTAACCATTTTGTTGGCAGCCAGTTGGATACTCGCTACAAATCCAAGTATCGGATCTTTGAATACAAACATCAAAACAGCAGCCATGGCACCCAGTCCGGCAAAAAGTCTGCCGGGATCCTGGTTGACCAGAATGGAGACCAGTATGATGGCAGCTACGGAGTAAACAAGAATCTTGACCAGCTGCAGATAACCCTTGATAGGACGTTCCTGGGCAAAGGGATAGGTGTTGTAGATATCCTGCGAGGCATCCAGGAATCTGACCAGGCTCAATACCACTGCAAAGGTGATGTATATTTTTGCGATACCCCTTATGACTTCAGGCAATGCAACCAGATCTTCCGAACCAAATCCGGCGGATGCATAAATGAAGATGGCGGGGATGAGGTGGGCAACCGCATGAAATACTTTGTGTTCGAACAATACGTCATCCCAGATCGTTTCGGTATGTCTGGTAAATCTTTCAATGATTGTAATAAGCAATTTCCGTAAAGGGAAAAAAAGGATCAGTGAAATGAGTGCGAGTATCAGAAATGTTCCGATTGCAGCCAGGTAAATGGCAATATTGGGGTGCAACCGTGCATTAAGCAACATTTCCCTCAAATAATCATAAAAAACTTGCATAGCCTACTTCTTTTATACTGTTCAGAAATAATTACTTTTGAACTGTCTGCAAAAATAATGAAAGTAAGCGGCATAATTCACAATGATGGCTGAAAAAAAGTCATTTGAATGCAGATGTAATTTACAGATAAACAATGATATAATATTTTTTTTTCAAATGAAAATAAAATTGATCTGCCTCTTCCTTTTTTTTGTGCCTGTAACACTCATGGCCCAGGAAAAATTTGATGACTATTTTACATCCGGCGTTTTTAGGTTTGATTATCTCCTGTCCGGGACGAGTAACTCTGTTAAAGTGACTGAAATTCAGCAAAAGAAGGAACCATCCTGGGGCGGAACTGTTCATCTTGCATCAAATGAGCAGACTTTGGGCAATTATCGCTTCAATGTTAAAGACCAGGTTACCCAAAGCCTGATATATCAACGCGGTTTTTCACCACTTTTCCAGGAATGGCAATCAACTGCCGAAGCTAAAACCATGGAAAGGGCATTTTATCAGGTACTTCGTTTCCCGTTTCCCAAAAAAAAGGTGCTGATCGAACTGGAATGTCGTAACCGGGAAGGCCGGTTTGAGACAATTTATTCCACCACCATAGATCCGTTGAGCTATTTTATTCACAAAGAGCTTCCGCTAAGAACAGATTTTGTCATGCTTAAAAAGTCGGGTGAACCGGCCAAAAAAGTTGATGTGGCCATTTTGGCCGAAGGGTATAAAAAAGAAGAGATGGAAAAGTTTTTGAAAGACGCGGGACGTTTGACGGATTCACTTTTCAAGGTGGAGCCTTTTGCCTCTCTTCGGTCAAAATTTAATGTTTATGCGCTGGAAACGCCCTCGGAGGAGTCAGGCACAGATATTCCGGGAAGAGGAATTTATGTTAATACGCTCTATAACAGTAGTTTTTACACTTTTGATGTGGCTCGGTACCTGACCATTACCGATTTGAAAACCGTGCATGACCAGGCAGCTGCCGTACCCTACGATTTCCTTATTGTTTTGGTTAACTCCGCAGAATACGGGGGTGGTGGATTTTACAATTACATATCAGTATGCACGGCTGATCACCAACTGGCTCCAAATGTATTTATCCATGAATTCGGGCACGAATTTGCAGGATTAGCGGACGAGTATTACTCTTCTGAAGTGGCTTACCAGGATTATTATAACCTGAAGATTGAGCCCTGGGAACCAAATCTGACAACCATGGTCGATTTTAAATCCAAATGGGGTGCAATGATCGATCCGGGTACACCGGTTCCGACGCCCAGGACAGAAGAGTTTTCCGCTAAAACAGGGGTATTTGAAGGGGGGGGGTATGTTCCACAGGGTATATACAGTCCCATGGAGGATTGCCGTATGAAATCAAACAAACCGGACAATTTCTGTCCGGTTTGTCAGGATGCTATTCGCAGAGCCATCCAAAAATGTACTGAGTAACTATATTATCTGATCTCTCTCTGTCATTTATTTCCGGGATGATTGCGGTTGCAATGCTGTTGTTTGCCGATCAACTTTATTCCAGGTTTACGGAACGTTAACCTCTGTTTTTAGAATATTATTGCGTTTTGTTTTAATTTGACCGAATTTTTTCGTTGGGTGCGTGAAAATTTGTGAAGTTTTTGAAATAAAATCATAAATGAATGTTGGGTAATCGATTTGCTTCCTATTTTTGCAAAAAAACCTAGCCATGCTTGAGATCCTTTATAACCGCAGAAGTACCCGAAAGTTTATTGATAAAAAGGTTGGTGAGGAGGCAATTAATCAACTTTTAAAAGCAGCATTGCTTTCACCGTCATCGAAAAACAGTCAGCCCTGGGAATTTATTGTCGTTGATGAACCTGAACTATTGAGTCAGCTTTCCATGGCCAAACCTCATGGAGCATGCCTGCTTAAACATGCACCACTGGCAGTAGTGGTTGCAGGTGACAAAACAAAAAGTGACGTCTGGATTGAAGATTGTTCCATTGCATCAATTATTCTGCAACTTGCTGCAGAGGCGCTTGGCATGGGCTCCTGCTGGGTTCAGATTCACCACCGTTATCACGATGACGATCAGACTGCCAATGAATTTATCAGCGAATTACTTCGTATTCCCAATCATTTGGAAGTACTTTCAGTTGTGGGAATCGGCTACAAAGCCGCAGATCGTCCTGCGCTGACTGACAGGGAAATAGATTGGCAGAAGGTTGTCAGAAACTGTTACGATGCAGTAAATAACGAAAAATGAGCAGAGCGTCCGAAGGTTCTCTGTTCATTTTTCGCTATTCAAACTTCATTTAATTCCTGACATGTTCCGTTATATAAGATTCATCATGTTGGTCGATATCCAGTCCAAGACGTTCTGCCTTGGGTGAAACTCTCATCGGGAGAATTTTGTTTGTCAATACATACAGCAGGTATGAGCCGCCGAAAGTATAAACACCCACTATGACAAGGGTTAAAAGATGGAACAGGAATGTTTTATATTCTCCGTAGATCAGCCCCACTCCCTGGGCAAAAACTGCAGTTAGTATCATGCCTATAATTCCACCCATCCCGTGAGCCGGGAATACATCCAATGTATCGTCGAGTGAAGTCTTGGAACGGTAAGAAATGGCAATATTGCAGATAAAAGAGGCAAATAATCCGATAAAAATTGCTGCACCCAGATTGACATATCCTGCGGCCGGCGTGATGGCAACCAATCCGACAACCAGTCCGATTGCTGCCCCCATCGCTGAAGGTTTTCTGCCCATCGCCACATCGAACAAAATGAAACCAATCATAGCAGCTGCTGACGCAATATTGGTATTCATCAGTGAAATAGTTGCTATCGCATTGGAAGCAAGCGCAGATCCTGCGTTAAAACCAAACCACCCAAACCAAAGCATACTGGCACCGAGCAATACAAATGGAATATTTGCGGGATGGAATTGTTGCTGGTAATCTCTGCGCGGTCCCAGAAACATTGCACCTGCCAGGGCGGCAAAACCGGCCGACATGTGAACTACAGTTCCCCCGGCGAAATCAAGGACACCCCAATTGCGTAAAAAACCGTTCGGATGCCAGGTCCAGTGTGCCAAAGGAGCATATATGAAAATGGTAAAGAGGGAAATAAAGAGAATGTAGGCACTAAATCTGACTCTTCCGGCAAATGACCCTGTTATCAGGGCTGGTGTAATGATCGCAAATTTCATTTGGAAAATGGCAAACAAAGCAAGCGGAATGGTAGGAGCCAAGGCTACATTAATGTTTCCACCAACGCCTTTGAACATAAAAAAAGTGAATGGATTCCCGATAAAACCATATTTTTCGGGACCGATACTATCCCCAAAAGCAAGACTGAATCCGAAAATCACCCAGATAATACTGATAATTCCCATTGCCACAAAACTTTGGAGCATGGTTGAGATGATGTTTTTTGGCTGAATCATCCCTCCGTAAAAAAAAGCCAGTCCGGGTGTCATAAAAAGCACAAGTGCTGTAGCGGTCAGCATCCAGGCTACATCGCCCGGGACAACATTGGGATCCAGTTCAAAAGGATTTTTTCCGGATAAGAACACCCCAACCAATGAGATGATCAAAAGGAGTACAAGCGATATTTGCCAGGATTTTTTCATTTGTTTTTAATAGATAAGTTTTAACTCTTTAATTTTACTTTTATTATTGACTTTTTTCCAGAATAGAAGCAATAAATGATTCAATTGTCCATAAAAATGGATTAATTGTTTACAAATGTTCTTATTTGAGTTATTTTTGCACTAATTGATATTTAAAAAAATTGAGTTGGTTTGAATTTGAACTTAATTTCGGATATTCGTTTTAAACTCAATAAACATTTCAGACATTTTAAAATTCCTAAATGACACTCAGAAACCAGTTGGATGATACCGATCTTCAGATATTGGATATTGTTACCAAAAATGCCCGTATCCCTTTCAAAGATGTTGCAGCTGAATGCGGAATCTCCAGGGCAGCAGTCCACCAGCGTGTCACCCGGATGACCGACATGGGTGTGATTCTCGGATCAGGGTACAATGTTGATCCGAGAAAGATTGACTACAGAACCTGTTCTTACATCGGAATTTTTCTGGAGAAAGGTGGTATGTACACCGAAGTTGCCGAACAGCTTCGCTCAATCCCCGAGATTGTCGAGTGTCATTACATCACCGGTCAGTATGCCATCTTTGCAAAAATTTATGCAAGGGACAATGAACATTTGAAATCTGTACTAAGTGACAAAATCCAGAAGATTCCGGGTATCTCCAGTACCGAAACTTTTATTTCCCTTGAAGAAACGTTTAAAAGAGAAGTACCGATATTTTGAATTATCAAAATAATACGGATTGTAATCCTATTCCAAGGGTCAATATGAGAAAGAACGAATTTGTGCAATATTAAGAAATAATTACATATATCCTGATAAGTCATATAAAATACAGGGGGTATTATTGAAAATTTAATAATTAATTTAGATATGAACTATATTTAATGGGGGTATATATATTTTAATATGAAATAACTTTTTCCCTCCCCCCAAAACAAAATCCGGGCAACATTAGAAAT
The DNA here is from genome assembly GCA_038323575.1 of Bacteroidales bacterium. GTDB lineage: Bacteria > Bacteroidota > Bacteroidia > Bacteroidales > Prolixibacteraceae > CAINVV01. Next base: position 31,426 of record JBBQHB010000024.1, read on the forward strand.
ACTTTCTTTTTTTGTATTTCCCTGCTGCCCGGAATATTGCGCATAAATTGAAGAAGCGTTGAATCTGAATTTTACTGAAACATTTTTGAGTGCAATTTAATTGTTTCTATATCAGGATGATAATATATTTTGTGCAATAATGTAAACAATTTAACAACAAAATTATAACTCTTGAAGTGATGGTAATTGCTGATGTTTTTTAGTTGTAGGCACACTCTCCGTGTTCGTAAATGTCTAATCCTTCTTCTTCAATACGTTTTGGAACCCTCAACCCAACTGTTGCCTTTAATAGTTTAAATAGAATGAATCCGGTAACGAGTGCCCATGCAGCTACCGTCACAACTCCGATAAGCTGGCTCACTAACAATGCTGAACCGTAACCGTAAAAAAGGCCGCCAGTTTGAGAGAATAATCCAACCATGATTGTTCCAAGGCCACCACAGATTCCATGAACAGGTACAGCTCCGACCGGATCATCAATGTGGAGCGTATTGTCAATAAAGGTTACTGCATATACCAATACTGTTCCTGCAATCAATCCAATAAGGATAGCCCCTGATGCTGAAACTGCATCGCATCCGGCTGTGACCGCCACCAGTCCTGCTAAAGCGCCATTCAATGCAAAACTTAAGCTTGGTTTTCCCCATCGGATCCAACTGATTCCCAGACCTGCTAATGCTCCGGCTGCTCCTGCCATGTTAGTGGTAATGAAGATATGCGAAATTGCTGTTGCATTTGACGAACCTGCAGCTGCTAATTGTGATCCGGGATTAAATCCGAACCAACCAAGCCACAGGATGAATACTCCAAGGGTTCCGTAAGGAATATTGTGACCGGGAATGGCATTTGCTTTCTTGCCGCTGTATTTACCTAAACGTGGTCCCAACACGATTGCACCGGTTAATGCAATCACCCCTCCAACCATGTGAACAACCGTCGATCCTGCAAAATCATGAAATGGAGTTGACAATTGGGATAACCATCCTCCACCCCATATCCAGTGACCGGAAACAGGATAAATTACTGCTGAGATAACTAAAGAATAAAGAAGATAGGATTTGAATTCGGTACGTTCGGCCATCGCTCCTGAGACGATAGTTGCTGCAGTTGCTGCAAATACGGTTTGAAAGATTAGAAATGCTTCAGCAGGTATGGCACCTGTCCATCCATTTTTGAAGAACAAGTCAGGAGTACCAATTATTCCGCCAATATCAGTTCCAAACATCAATCCAAAACCAAGAATCCAGAAAATAATTGAACCCACTGCGAAATCCATCAGGTTTTTATAGAGAATATTTATTGTATTTTTTGACCGGGTGAAACCGGCTTCTACAAAAGCAAAGCCAGCCTGCATAAAGAATACCAAAGCTGCTGTTATTAATACCCATATGGTATCTATTGATCTGGCCATTTCCGCTGCGGATTGGGCTAATGTATTTAGTGTTACTGCGTCTTGCATGATATGATTTTTTCAGATGTGTAATTAAACTTCTTTCCCTTTAATAAACAGTGACTCATCACCAAATTCCCCTGTTCGAATACGGTAAGATTCCTCGATGTTTGATACGAAAACCTTTCCATCGCCAATTTCTCCGGTTCTTGCTGATTTCATAATAGCAATAACTGTCTTTTCAACGTTTTTATCCCGAACTATAATGGAGAGAATAGTACGCTCAATGGTACTTGTGTCATAAACAACACCCCTGTAAACCCGACCTTCCCGGGTCTGTCCTATTCCACGTACATCCCAGAATGAGAAGAATTCTATACCAGCTTCGTTGAGCGTTTCTTTTACTTCATCGAATTTGGTTTTACGAATAATGGCTTCAATTTTTTTCATGATACTTCAAATTATAGAGATTTTAGATTTTGAATTGATACTTGCATCATTGGTTGGCCAGGGTAATTCCTACTACGATATTGAACTGCTCTGTCGAAGGATTCAGAATGAGTGCACCAGTGATGGGAATAGAAAAAGTATCCGAAATTTTAATGGCTGTACCCGTTTTGATGCCCAGGTTGCAAAAATTGAAACTGGCATCTTTCGTGTACTGGCCATTGCCTGCGCCTGCAAAAACGGTAACAGAACCTGCCGTATAGCCGGCTTCGAGGTACACATCTTTAGCATTGAACATGTAGGCACCTGTCAGCGCCAGTTTGCCTAACCCCAGGTTGACCATCGGCTCCAGGAAATGAGAAGTGCCTGTAAAATAAGGAGCAGAAGCACCTGGAAAATAGTAGTCTGTCAGGTTAAAGGTTATAGATGAAGATTTTCCCAGTGCGACTGCATAACTTGTGTAAAGATCCGCTTCAGTGGCTTCGTTGGCGGAAAAGCAGTAGTTACCCCAGCCACCAATGGTGAATCCGCCTTTGTTGTATTTGAGCGTCGGTTGCAAGGCTGGTCCGAATCCGAATTTGTTGCCGCGCCATACATAACTACTGTAGAGGTCAAAACCTGTAGTCCATGGACTTTTTTCCTGCGCATTAACATACAATGTCGAAATTGATGTAAGCGTTAAAACGAGAAGGAGAATATTCTTTTTGATGATTTTAATAATTAAGATTAATATTCTGTTTCTGAATTTTTCAATTTTGGGGGTCCTTGTTGAAAAAAGAATAAATTTCAGAGACACCCCCCTGTTTTTTTACTTGTCCGGTCAAACCTAGGTGTTTTTTTAATACAAAAACTATAATAATAGGGGGTATATGCTCAAATTAATAATAAAATAACAATCAAACATTAAAAAATAGGGGGTATTCTCAGATAAAACATATTATTTTCGTGTATAATGGTTGAAATTATGGGGGTATGTAAGAAAATAATAAAAAAAGGGATGAAAGTCAGCTTTCATCCCTTTTTTAACATAGAATTTACTTGTCAGCAGATCAAAATGCGTTGTCTGACGGCTTCAAACATCAAAATTCCGGCTGCTACAGAGACATTTAATGATTGAATGGTTCCAAGTTGGGGTATTTTCGTCCATTCATCGGCGATTTTTAAGAGTTGTATGTCAATTCCTGTTTCTTCAGAGCCCATCATAATGACCAATGGCTGCGTCATCTCACAATTAAAATAGTTCACTTCTCCTTTTTCCGAAGCAGCAATTACTTTTAGACCCGAATTTTTAAGGAAGCGCACTGCATTGATGAGGTTCTTCTCCCTGCAAACAGGAATAGTCAGCAATGCACCTGAAGAAGTTTTGATCGCATCTGCATTGATTTGTGCGGCTCCCTTCTCAGGAATCAAAATGGCATCAACACCTGCCACTTCAGCAGAACGTGCGATGGCTCCGAAATTCCGTACATCGGTTATCCTGTCCAGCAAAAGAATCAGCGGATTTTTCCCTTGTTCAAAAAGCATCGGGATGATCTCGGTTAACGGCTGGTAAGCAATTGGTGAAATAAAGGTGAGGACCCCCTGGTGATTCTTGCGGGTTACCCGGTCAATTTTTTCAACAGGCACCTGCTGAAACGGAATCTCATAGCGTCTGACGAGTCTCATCAGCTCCTGGTATAGTTCCCCCTGCAATCCTTTGCGGAGCAGAATTCGGTCTATCTCTTTTCCTGCATTGATCGCTTCAATGGTGGAGTGTAATCCAAAAACAAAATTTTTATCTTCCATAATTTCCTGTTATTCAGGTTTTTTTGCGTTCCATTCTTCCAGTTCACTGTTCATGTCTGCCCACTTTCCTAATTCCAGATCCATCTGTTTTTTGGTGGTCTCGTATTTGCTGAGCAGGTCAGTGTCCACGTTCTCGGGGTGATCACTCATGTAAATATCGGTAATGGTTATTTCATTTTCTAATTTAGAAATGTATTTCTCAACATCTGAAATCTGTTTTTCAAGTTTGCCGATCATCTTGTTGATCTCTTTCCGCTCTTCAAAAGAAACGGAAGATACCACCTTTATAACTTCTTTCTTGTCACGTTTAACCGGTATATTTATTTCAAGTTCCCGGAGTGAGTCCATCTCTTTTTTCTGCAGAAATTCATAAATGCCTCCCAAATGCTGTTTAATCTTTTTGCTTTTAAACTCATAAACCACATTGACCAGTCCATCCAGAAATTCCCGGTCGTGCGAAACCAGCACCAAAGTGCCGTCAAAGTCCAGGAGCGCTTTTTTCAATATACCCTTGGAGTGGATATCGAGGTGGTTGGTAGGCTCGTCCAGAACCAGAAAATTGACAGGTTCGAGCAGCAGACGGATCATCGCGAGCCTTGCCCTTTCACCGCCGGACAGCACTTTTACCTTTTTGTCCACATCTTCTCCCGAAAAAAGGAATGCCCCGAGAATATCACGTATTTTGGTCCGCACATCACCGACAGCAATCTGATCGATGGTTTCAAGCGCCGTCAGCTCCTCGTCGAGCAGGGATGCCTGGTTCTGTGCAAAGTAACCAACTTTGACATTGTGACCCAATTGCTGCTCTCCGGTGCACGCAAGCTGCTGCATCATGACCTTAGCCATAGTGGTTTTTCCTTCTCCGTTTTTTCCTACAAAAGCGATTTTTTCACCTCTTTCGATGGTCAGATCAATGTTTTTCAAAACCTGCAGATCTCCGTATGATTTGGATACGCCGACGGCTTTATAGACCACCGTTCCGGATCTGGGAGAGGGAGGAAATCTGATGTTCATGGATCGGGTATCCTCCTCATCAACTTCAATGCGGTCGACCTTGTCGAGTTGTTTGATCCGCGACTGCACCTGGACTGATTTTGTTGCTTTGTAACGGAACCGTTCAATGAAATCTTCCGTATCCTGAATCATCTTTTGCTGGTTGCGGAATGATGCCATCTGCTGTTCGCGCCGTTCGACCCTTAATTCCAGGTATTTGCTGTAATTTACCTTGTAGTCGTATATTTTTCCGAGGCTGATCTCCACGGTTCTGTTGGTTACATTGTCGAGAAAAGCCCTGTCGTGCGAAACCAGCACAACTGCTCCCGCATACTCTTTCAGGAATTTTTCCAGCCATTGGATAGATTCGATATCAAGGTGATTGGTGGGCTCATCCAATAAAAATACATGTGGTTTCTGCAGCAGGATTTTAGCAAGTTCTATCCGCATCCGCCATCCGCCCGAAAATTCGGAGGTAGGCCGGTCGAAATCTTTGCGGTCAAATCCAAGGCCGTTTAAGGTTTGTTCAATGTTGGCATGAAAATTACCACCTCCAAGCAGGTGAAAGCGATCATTGACCTCGTGAAGTTCTTCCATGATCTGGTGGTATTCTGCTGAATCATAATCTTCCCGGACGGAAAGTTCATTGCTGAGGAAATTAATACGTTTTTCAAGCAGGTGTATCTCCTCAAAAGCCTTTGCGGCCTCTTCGATGACAGAGCTGGAGTCTGTCGTATCCATGTGTTGGGGTAGGTAACCGATTTTGACATCTTTGGGGGCAACCACCCTGCCTGAAGTGGGGATCTGTTTACCGGCGAAGATCTTCAACAGGGTAGATTTTCCTGCGCCATTCCTGCCTGCGAGACCAATGCGGTCGCGGGGATTGACAATAAAGCTTACTTGTTTGAAAAGCTCAAAACCACCAAATTCAACATATAATTCTTCGACCGATATCATAAAAAACTAATTACACGAATTAAAACGAATTACACGAATTAACCACAGATTACACCCCTCAACCACAAATTTCACAAATTGACACAAATCAAACCCTTCAACCACAGATTACACAAATTACACAGATTATTATGACAATTGTTTGTTGCAATTTTCTTGTTTAAAGTGTTGAAATGGCAGCGTTCCAGTCTCCACTTCTCAGTCTCCCAGTCCCCCAGTCTCCCAGTCCCCCAGTCGTCAAGTTTTGTGTTCGTCCGGTCTTCCAGTCCCGTTTCACCGTTTCGGGGGACAAAGGTAGTACAAAATAGGGTACCTGAAAAAACGATGATAGTAATTACCTTCATCAACACTTAAAAGAACAATATTTTAAATTTTGAACGAAAACAACTTATGCGTAAATTGCCCGGGATTCAAAAGAGCGTATTCCAGATCATGCTATTAACGTTTTATTGAATCATCACTATGATGGAAAAGAGTTTACTAAAAAAAATGAGGACAGGGAGGGTTGTTTTTGGAACCTGCATTACCTCTACTTCACCTACCTGGCCGGCAATAGCCTTGCGGGCAGGTCTGGATTTTGTTTTTCTGGATACGGAGCATATACCACTCGAACGGATGGAAATTGCCCGCATGTGTCAGACATACAGGGCAATGGGGATTGCCCCAATCGTACGGATTCCCTCCCCGGATCCCTACAGGGCTTGTCAGATGATGGATGCCGGTGCTGAAGGAGTGGTGGCACCCTATCTGGAACGGATTGATCAGATTAAGGAATTGGTCGGAGCGTTGAAATACAGGCCTTTAAAAGGAGAATTACTGGATCATCTGTTGGAAAACCGGAATGGAATTGACCCTTCACTTAAACAATATCTTGATAAATGGAACGACGGAAATGTCTGTATTGCCAACATAGAGAGCGTACCTGCATTGGACAGATTAGAAGAACTATTGGCCATCAAAGGTTTGGATGCTGTATTTATCGGGCCTCATGATTTGTCTATCAGCTTAGGACTGCCCGAACAATACGATCATCCTGTTTTCGAAGAGGCAGTGAAGCGGATCATAAGGATTTCACTGAAAAACAGATTGGCCGTTGGTATTCATTTTTCAGAATCTCCTGAAAGACAAATCAGATGGATGAAAGAAGGGGTGAACCTTGTCATTCACAGTTCTGACCTCGCCATGTTCTCACAGCGTCTGCAATCGGATATGAATACAATCAAGATGGCAGCAGGTGGGGAAAGCAAGATTGCCAATAGTTCAGAGGATATTATTTAATTGGTATTTGTGTATGCAATGATTTCTGATCAATTTTACCATTTTGTTTAACCCCTACAGGGTAAAGGGAACATTTGGTGGTATATTTTCTACAATACTTTATCCGCTACGCGGAAGCAAATGCATGTGAGATAAGGAATTACCTGAATAATGCACAGAAATATTTTTTTCCGCGTAGCAGATAAAGTATTGTAGAAAAGATAGATAGAAAATTCTACCTTCCGCGTAGCGGATAAAGAAATATTTAATCAATCCGGAAAAGATGATTTTTTTGAGAACAAATATTTATCAATCAACTTAATTACTACAAAATGAAAATTAAATTTACACAATTATTAATGGTATTCGTGCTTCTTTTTGCAGGGCAAACTGAAGCGAAAAAGTGGAAATCTTTGTTTAACGGTAAAGATCTGACGGGATGGACCGTTCACGGGAAAGCAAAATGGAGCGTGGAAAACGGTGTGATGGTTGGTGTTGGCGGAATGGGCCACATTTATGCAGATGCAATATGTACCGATTTTGAGGCCAAAGGGATGTTCCGAATCTCTTCTGATCCGGGTTCTAAAAGCAACAGCGGGTTATATTTCCGCTGTAATCCGCCCGCAGATAATATTGACGGATTTCCGCGCGGATACGAGGCACAGATCTGTCACAACCAGGATGCCTATACCGGATGGTTATGGAAACCTGGTACACCTACCGGGAAAGCTACCGAATTGCTGACTAAAGACAACGAATGGTTCGAATACCACATCAAAATGGTTGGCGAACACATCCAGTTCTGGATTAATGGAAAGCCGGTGATGACCTACAACGACAAAGAGTACAAAACAGGCCATTTTGCCATCCAGGGGCACAATCCGGGGATGAAGATTGAGGCGAAAGATTTGTATTACAGAGAGGTGAAGAATTAGAAATAAGAAGTGACTAAAGTGAGCTAAAGTGAACTAAAGTGACTAAAGTACTTACGCCGCAATCCAGATTTGTTCGGAGTCCTCAATTTTAGTCACTTTAGTCACTTTAGCTCACTTTAGCTCACTTATATCTTGGGCAGCTCCCATGGCGCCCTGTAATTCGCTTTTATGAAAAGATCCGCTTCCGGGTCATTCTTGAAAGATTGCTTGTCGCCGTCCCAGTTAACCTGCCTGCCGAGGCGGTAGGCTATGTTTCCCAACGAGGAAATGCGGGCAATATGTGCGCCTATTTCTATGTCACAATTTGGTTTTTCCCTGGATTTGATACAATCAAGGAAATTTTTGACATGCAGATCGAGGCCTTTGCCGGTGCTTCCCTGAGGAGGGACAGGCACAAAATCTGCTTTTGCCGAGGTGCTTTTGGTCTCAGGCATAACTACCCATCCATTCCTGTCGACGACCAGTGTAGCATATTCTCCGATAAAGGCAACACCATGACCCCTGCCGTAATTCTGGCCGTAGATGCCTATGGTGTGGTCCCATACTACATTAAAATCGCCGAAATCATAAATGGCCATCATGGTATCCGGAGTCTGCATGGCATCTGTCGGGAAAGCATATTTTCCGCCGGAAGCCATCACTGATTTCGGAACATACTGATTCATCCCAAAAAGCGCATAATCGAGCAGGTGAACTCCCCAGTCGGTCATCAGACCGCCGGCATAATCCCAGTACCACCGGAAGGTAAAGTGGAAGCGGTTGATATTGAAAGGCCGTTTCGGCGCAGGCCCCAGCCACATGTCGTAATTGACACCTGCGGGAACCTCTGAGTCAGGAAATACCGGGACTGAATTTTTCCAACCTACGTACGACCAAGCTCTTGCTGACCGGACACGTCCCAATTTTCCGCTGTGCACATAATCAACAGCATCTTTCCAGTGAGGATCACTCCGTTGCCATTGCCCTACCTGAACCACCCGGTTGTATTTTCGGGCTGCTTTGACCATCAGGTTGCACTCTTCGATGGTCCTTCCCAATGGTTTTTCGCAATAAACATCCTTGCCCGTCTGGCAGGCGTAGATCATCGGAAGACAATGCCAGTGATCAGGCGTCCCGACAATAACGGCATCAATGTCTTTCCTGTCCATTATTTTCCGGAAATCTTCGTATAAATCAGGACGTTTTCCTGTCAATTTTTCAACCTCAGCAGCTCGTTCATTCAAAATGTTGCTGTCAACATCACACATGGCCGCACAGACCACACCCGGTTGTTTTAAAAATGCGGTCAGGTCGTTAAAGCCCATTCCTTTGCAACCAATAAGGGCAACAACAACTTTGTCGCTGGGAGCACAGGAGCTCATTGCACTTGGTAAAATTGCCAATCCGGAAGCTGTTAAACCGGTGTCACGGATAAAATTTCTTCGACTGTTTGCCATGGTATGAAATAAAATTATGTTTTGTTGGAATAATAGATCCAAATATCTTTTAAAACCGCTAAATTTAAACAAAAATAGGTTAGAATAGCGTACCCTGATGTTGAATAAAAAGTTTTAATCTTTTTTTAATATTGGAGTTTTAACATCGGAAAAAAATAAGCAAATGGATAAATTGGAAGAATACATCAAACAAAACGAAAAAAGGTTTTTAAATGAACTTTTCGGGCTGATCCGGATCCCATCAGTTAGTTCATTGGAAGTGCACAAACCAGATATGTTCAGAGCAGCTGAATACTGGAAAATGATTTTGCTGGAGGCAGGCGCCGATCATGCAACCATCTATCCTACGCCCGGCAATCCCGTTGTGTATGCCGAAAAGATCCTCGATCTGTCTAAACCCACAGTTTTGGTTTATGCCCATATGGATGTTATGCCAGTCGATCCGATTGATAAATGGAACTCTGATCCTTTCGAACCGGTTATCAGGGAAGGGCGAATATGGGCCAGGGGTGCCGACGATGACAAAGGTCAATCCTTCATTCATGCCAAGGCATTCGAATGGCTGGTGCGAAGCAAAACGCTCACCTGCAATGTCAAATTCTTAATAGAAGGCGAGGAGGAGATTGGATCGGTCAACCTTGGGAAGTTTTGCGAAGAGCACAAGGAAATGCTGAAATCCGATGTAATCCTTGTTTCCGATACAGGCATGATAGCAAGTGACATTCCTTCTATAACGACCGGTCTTAGAGGACTTGCCTATTGGGAAGTTGAGGTGACAGGGCCGAACAGGGATCTCCATTCAGGTTTGTTCGGTGGTGCAGTGGCCAATCCGATCAACGTATTATGTAAACTGATTGCAGGAATGAAGGATGCGGATAACAAGATTACCATTCCCGGATTTTATGATGATGTGGAAGAAGTTTCACCGGAGGAAAAAACAAGGCTCTCACAAAGTCCGTTTGTCGAAAGTAAATACAAGGCAGCGATAGGAGTTTTACAACTGGAGGGTGAAGTGGGTTATTCGACCACAGAACGTACCGGAATGCGCCCAACTTTTGATGTTTGCGGTATCTGGGGCGGATATACCGGCGAGGGCTCTAAAACGATTCTGCCATCCAAAGCATTTGCAAAAATCAGCTCAAGACTGGTACCTAACCAGAATCATGAAAAAATCGCGGTTTTATTTAAAAATTATTTTGAATCGCTTGCGCCTGAATCTGTCAGGGTTGAAGTGAAGGTTCACCATGGCGGACAGGGATACCTTTGCCCTATAGACCATCCTGCTTACCTTGCTGCCGAGAAAGCATTTTATAGTGTATATGGGAAACTTCCGGTTCCGGTGCGGAGTGGTGGAAGTATTCCCATTGTATCCGCTTTCGAAAAAATACTGGGGGTAAAAACAATTCTGATGGGTTTTGGTCTTGAATCTGATGCCATCCACTCTCCAAATGAAAGTTTTCTGCTGGAGAATTTCTTCAACGGGATAAGGAGTGTTGTACAATTCTACAGGTTTTATGCAGGTGGCATGGGGCACGGAGCTTAAAGTTGGAGAACTGAAATAGGAAACCGGAGGAGGGACGAAAGGGGAACATGTTAGAGACGCAATGTTTGCGTCTCTTTTTGTAATTAATTAATCCGGGACATCCATCCGGTTTTCATTTCAAAAAAAAATACTCGAAATTGAAAAAATGCATATTTATATTGAAATAGTAGTAAAAAAATCAGTTTTAATGTTAAAAAAATATGAAATTATGATATTTTGTTAAAAATATTGGGGGTATTGCGGAAAAAACTATACTTTTACTCGAAATTTTGAAATTAATTATTTCTAAAAATTATAAACATGGCAACATTTAGATTTAAAGCGCTGGAAATTTTGATGACGCGCAAACCTGTTGAGGTCAAAAGAGAGGAGAATCTGACATCCGATTATTATGGAATGTTGGTTTTTGACCGGCCCAAAATGAAAAAATATCTTTCCAAAGATTCTTTCAAAGGTATCTGCGATGCTATAGACAACGGAACTACCATCGACCGAAAAATTGCAGACCAGGTAGCCATCGGAATGAAAGCATGGGCCATTGAAAATGGCGCTACGCACTATACGCACTGGTTTCATCCTTTGACTGACGGTACTGCCGAAAAGCATGATGCATTTATTGATCATTCTGAATTGGGTGGCGTCGTTGAAAGCTTTCCCGGTAAATTGCTGGCACAGCAGGAACCGGATGCCTCTTCCTTCCCGAGCGGTGGAATCAGAAATACCTTTGAGGCAAGAGGTTACACAGCGTGGGATGTTTCATCACCTGCTTTCATTGTCGGAACAACGCTTTGTATCCCTACCATATTCATTGCTTATACCGGTGAGGCGCTTGACTACAAGGCACCATTGTTGAAAGTGATTAATGCGATTGACAAAGCTGCTGTCGATGTTTGTCAGTACTGGGATAAAAATGTTACCCACGTAACTGCCAACCTTGGTTGGGAACAGGAATATTTTCTGGTAGATGAAGCGCTTTTCATCGCCCGTCCTGACCTGGTGCTTACCGGACGCACACTGATGGGACACTCTTCTGCAAAAGACCAGCAGTTGGAGGACCACTATTTTGCATCTATTCCTGAGCGTGTTGCCATGTTCATGATGGATCTCGAAAATGAAGCCTACAAATTGGGTATTCCATGCAAAACCCGTCACAACGAGGTTGCCCCCAACCAGTTTGAACTGGCTCCTATCTTTGAGGAGGTCAATCTTGCCAACGACCACAACCAGATGATCATGGACCTGATGAACAAGATTTCCCGACATCACGGATTCAGGGTATTGCTGCACGAAAAACCATTTTCAGGTATCAATGGTTCAGGTAAGCACAACAACTGGTCACTTTCGACCAATACCGGTGTAAATCTTTATTCTCCCGGAAAAAATCCGAAATCTAATACACAATTCCTCGCCTTCATTGTCAATACCATCAAGGCTGTTTATGACAACCAGGATCTGCTTCGTGCATCGATTGTTTCGGCAAGCAACTCTCACCGGCTTGGAGCCAACGAAGCTCCTCCTGCTATTATCTCTACCTTCCTGGGCACCGAAGTAAGTGCCATGCTTGACCAAATTGAGGAAATGGTAGGTGAGAAGAAAATGACACCGGACGAAAAAACGGATCTTAAGCTTAACATCGGGCGTATTCCGGAAATTTTATTGGACAATACCGACAGAAACCGTACTTCACCATTTGCTTTTACCGGTAACAGGTTTGAATTCAGAGCGGTAGGTTCTTCTGCCAACTGCGCTTCCGCAATGATTGCCCTGAACTCAGTGGTTGCTGCCCAATTGATTCAATTCAAAAATGACGTTGATAAGCTTATTGACTCTAATGTCAAGAAAGATGAGGCTATTTTTCAGGTACTTAAAAAGTATATCACCGAGTGCAAGCCCGTTCGTTTTGATGGAAATGGTTATAGCACGGAGTGGGCAATTGAAGCAGAACGCCGCGGTTTGACCAACATCAAGAGTGTCCCTGTTGCACTGGATGCCTATTTGAGCAAGAGTTCAAGAAGAGTTTTCGAGTCACTCGGAATCTTCAATGAAAAAGAGTTGGAAGGCCGTGTTGAGGTTGAATATGAGAAATACATCAAGAAAATCCAGATTGAGTCCCGTGTTTTGGGTGATTTGGCTATCAACCACATTGTACCGACAGCCATCACTTATCAGACCATGCTGATTGAGAACGTCAAAGGATTGAAGATGATCTTCTCGGAAGATGAATTCAATGAACTTGCCGGTGCAAGGAAAGAGGTGATAAAGGAGATATCCAACCATATCTCAAGCATCAAATCCAAAACGAAGGAGATGGTTGATGCAAGAAAAGTTGCCAATGTCATCGAACACTCCAGGGAAAAGGCTTTGGCTTACGAACAAGATGTAAAACCATATCTGGAAGATATACGTTACCACATAGATAAACTTGAACTGGTCGTCGACAATGAACTGTGGCCATTACCAAAATACCGCGAGTTGTTATTTACACGCTAGATTTTGATTGTCTGGCATAATTAAAACGCCTTTGAGTTCTCTCAAAGGCGTTTTTTTAATGTTTGAAAGGATTGGCTACAATTTTGATTCTTCTTCTCTTTAACTCAAAGAAATTTGAATTATTCTCTTTTTTGCTGCGGATATCCCTGCTGACCAGGAGCAAATCCATCCCTTTCAGCTCTTTCCATTTCTGATCCGAAATAGCGAAGTCAGTAGTTTCGGAGAATTCCACTACTGATTGCAGTAACCGCCCATTTCCGGTTTTCTTAAAGGATACCAATGCAATCCATACCGGCGAGGATTCGTTTTGGATTTTCCAGCTAAGTAACCTTAATCCTTTAGTCCTTTTAACTGTCGGCGCGATTTCAGACAATGATTTCCAGCTTTCCCTGATAGCTATAGGATTTCTTTCCAGGGATAGCAGAAAATCCCGTTTGAAGAGTTCTTTTATTTCGCCAACAGTGGCAGGTCTGGTTAATGGCTTGATAACTTCCTGTTTGGTTATAACTGGTGCATGACGGTCATCATCAATGTTGGCTCTGGTACTTAGCTGTTTATCAGTCAAAGTTCTAACCTGGGCCGGTGATAGCTTCCCAATGTTAGAGGCACTGTAAAATGCAAATCCCCTGACTTTTTCATTCGTCCTAAGGTAATTGATCTGCTCATTTAATTCGTCTGGCCTTTTCCATCCGTTTTTTTCGGCTGTCGACTTGTACAATGCCTGGCCGATGTACAGAGGCTTACCGTAACTGTTTTCACTCCACCATTGGACCAATGAAGAGAAGTCGCCGAAATGATTGCCGTTTTCCCAGTATAATTGCGGTATTACATAGTCAATCCATCCTTCCTTCAGCCATTTCCGAACATCTGCATAAAGGTCATCATAGGAACTGATACCCCGAAGACCAACAGAACCATCAGGATCGGACAATTTGTTTCTCCAGATGCCGAAAGGGCTAATCCCTAACTTGATCTTTGGATTGATACGTTGTATTGAGTCGTGCAGCGCAGATACAAAACCGTTGATATTTTCCCTTCTCCAGGCATTCAGTTTCCTGGGATAATATTCGTGGCCATATTTGGCAAAACTTTTGTCGTCTCCGAATTTTTTCCCATTTACGGGATAGGGGTAAAAATAATCATCCAGCAAAATGGCGTCGACATCGTAATTGTGCGCGACTTCAGCGATAGCGGCTACAACATTTGCCCTGACCTGTGGATAACCGGGATCCAGAAAAAATTTCTTGTCAAATTCTTTTACAAACTGTGGATTTTTAGCTGCAAAACTATTAGGATCAAGTGGATAGTATCCTAGGTTTCTTACTCTGAACGGATTAAACCAGGCATGTAATTCCATTCCTCTTTGGTGGCACATTTCAATTGCCCATGCAAGCGGATCATAGAACGGTTTTGGGGCCCTGCCTTGTTTTCCGGTAAGAAAATGCGACCATGGTTCGGTCTTCGACTGATAAAAAGCATCAGACGCCGCCCTTACCTGCAAAATGACAACGTTCAGGTTAAATTTCTGAAAGTTATCCAACAGATGAAGAAATTCTTTTTTCTGATCATCGACCGATAAACCCGGTTTTGATGGCCAGTCGATGTTGTTGATAGTTGCGATCCATACTGCTCTAAACTCACTTTTTGATGGTTTTGTCCGGTCATTTTCTTGTGATGGTTCGAAAGAATTAATCTTTGACTCATTGCATTCACCCATGGATGTTGAACACCAAAATAGCAGGAAAAGCAGAAACACAGTTTTAATCAGTTGATTCATCAGTCAGATTTAATAATATTGAAAGAACAACCCATCATCCATGTGAGTGGTTATTCAGAGGAGTAAGGTAATCAGCGCATCAGGGATAGAATTTTACAAAGGCTTCCATCGCTTCATACTCCGCCATTCCAAGCTGATCATAGAGGATAGCGGTGGACCTGTTTCGTTCCTCTGCCCTTTGCCAGAATTCACGTTCATCTTCACCCATAAACATCGCACCCTCTTTTTGAGATTGATGACGAAGGATCGCCTCCCTTTTTCTGGCTAGTTCAATCGGACTTATGGGAACTGCCATTTCAATTTCATCGGCTTCCCATTCTGCCCAGGCTCCCCTGTAAAGCCATACCCAGCATTCTTTCATCCATTTCTGATTCTTAAGGTGTTCAAGAGCTACAAAAATGGCATCCAGGCAAACCCGGTGCGTTCCGTGCGGATCTGACAGATCGCCTGCCGCAAAGATTTGATGGGGTTGAATGATTTCAACCACATTCATGATAATCTGAACATCTTCGACCCCGATCGGTGCTTTCGATTTTAGCCCGGTCTCGTAAAAAGGAAGGTCGAGAAAATGTATATTTTCATCTTTTAAACCAAAATATCTGAGTGCAGATCTTGCTTCCATTCTGCGAATCAGACTTTTAACTTTTCTCAGATCAGGAATATCGACGTCGTTATCCTTTTTATTTTTGATGAAACTCAGGATTTTATCCTGCTGAACATTTGCCACAAGATTATTGCTGTCATAAAAGTCAATATATTCCTGGTGGAAATCCAGAAAACGTGTTACATATTCGTCTGAAACAGCGAAATTACCGGATACCTGGTAGGCAACATGTACATCGTGCCCTTGCTCAATAAGGCGTAACAGTGTGCCACCCATGGAGATAACATCATCATCGGGATGAGGGCTGAATATAATCACTCTCTTTTTATCCGGTTTAGCTCTCTCAGGCCGGAAAGTATCGTCAACATTTGGTTTACCTCCTGGCCATCCGGTTATCGTATGCTGCAGATCATTGAAAACTTTGATGTTGATCTTATAGGCAGATCCTACCGTTGCCAGCAGGTCACTCAATCCATAGTCGTTGTAATCCTTGCCGGTAAGCTTTAAAAGTGGTTTTTTGGTTTTACTGCACAGCCATAGCACAGCTTTCCTGATAAGCCGGTCTTCACTCCAGTCCATGCTGTCGAGAAGCCAGGGAGTCTTCATCCTTATCAGCTGTAGCGCAGCACCTTTGTCAATCATCACTTTGGCATTGGAATGATACTGAATATAGGATGCCGGAACCTGGTTGTTTGGTTCATCTTCAACCGTCTGTTTGATTACCTTGGCTTTGGTTTCTCCAAAAGCCGTGAGGATAATTTTCTTCGCATTCAGAATGGTAGCGATACCTACCGTGATGGCACTTCGCGGAACATTGATGAATCCCCTGAATTGTTTGGCTTCCTCCTGACGGGTTAGCGGATCCAGGGTGATGATGCGGGTCTTTGTATTCCGTCCTGAGCCAGGTTCATTGAAGCCAATGTGACCGCTGCGACCGATCCCTAATATCATAAGATCGATACCGCCGGCATTTTCGATCTTTTTCTCATAGTCTCGGCAAAAATTATGGACTTCATCCAATAATATAGTCCCATCAGGGATATGAATATTCTCGGGCAAAATGTCAACACAGTTGAATAAATTGAACCGCATGTACTGGTGGTAACTGTGAATCGAATGGGAGGACATCGGATAAAACTCATCCAGATTGAAAGTTATCACATTACGAAAACTTAATCCTTCCTCCTTGTGCATCCTTACCAATTCTGCATATATGCCTAACTGTGTTGAACCGGTCACAAGACCTAATACACAAGATTTGCCATCTTTTTGTTTGCTGACGACCAGATTGGAGATTTCCCTGGCAACTTCAACTGAGGCTTCCGAACTTTCCTGAAAAATGAAAGTAGGAATTTTTTCATATTTGGTCAGCACATCACGATGTGTAAGATTGGTCGGCAAATGATCGAGTGAGTGGTCGAAAATAGGGTTTTGACTCAGTAATTTGTTGTTGAGATTGATCACTTTTAAAACTGTTTTGTGTGACTTACTAAATGTTTTTGGTCTGGTTCCCGAATGAGATCAGAACACTCCTTGTACGTCAAAATTAGAAAAAAAGAAACGAAATCAGTATAATTTCATGATAATATCATCAATCATAGCATCTTCAACGGGATCATAATCTTTTTTGAGATTTAGCAGTAAAACATTGGCAGATAATTGCCACATAAAAGCATCCAATCCACCGCGGTATTTTTTAATTAAATCGAAGGGTGTACTTCCGGTCTCCCTGTCGACAAGCTTAATAAATAATTTTACCTGCCTGATATCTAATGCTTTAAGTGTGTCTATGTAAGTGCGGTAAATGTGTTTCTCGTACCATTTCATGTACGCCTTCTGCTTTGATTTGGTTGTGTAAACCGAATCAAGTTGCGCATTAACCATCATTACCTCACTGGAAACAATTTTTGCAAGAGGGTAAGTGCGCTTGATATCTAAGTACAAATTGCGGTATTTTCTTTCCAACTGCTTGTCTTTAAAGGGATATTCCCCCTCTATTACAATGGGTTGAAAACTAAAATGAATCAGGGTGTCAGCTGATCCAAAAACAATTTGGACGGAATCTTTGGCTTTTGTTTCTTGTCCGGATGGTACAGTTGACAGGGATGATTGTGCGTAAACAATATCATTCCGGGAGACTAAAGCTAATAGGATGAACAACAAAGGCCAACTGCTAATGAACAATTTTTTTTGAATATTTCTTCTCATGACAGTTATTCATTTCTTTGATGTTCCAGAAAAACTGATACCGTATGCAAAATTGCGAGTGCATCATGGATTGACGTCACATGATCAAGTATTACTGAGAGTTTGCCCTTGTTTTCCCTTACTCTGCATTGGGCCGGGTTTTTCATAATCCATTGCATCAAACCTGCGAATTCGCCGGAATGGTAGTATCTGGAAGTTTGATCTGAAGGAAGATAACAGATCATTTTTTTGTCTTTGATGATAAGTTTTTCCATGTTTAAGGAAATGGCCTGCCAGCGCAATCTTACTACGTTAAGTAATTCCATTGCCTGTTTTGGTAGCTGACCAAAACGGTCCGCAAGGGTTACTTCGAAAAGCTTCAATGTCTCTTCACTTTTAAGATCATCCAATTCACGGTAAAGCAATACCCGTTCTGAAATACTTGTAACATATTCGTCAGGAATTAAAAGTTCCAGATCGGTATCTATGTTGCAGTCCCTGATAAAGGAGGTTTGAAGCAATCCATTTTGCTGGTTTTTGATCTCCCTGTCTTCAAATACTCCCTG
The DNA here is from genome assembly GCA_038323575.1 of Bacteroidales bacterium. Classification (GTDB taxonomy): domain Bacteria; phylum Bacteroidota; class Bacteroidia; order Bacteroidales; family Prolixibacteraceae; genus CAINVV01. The sequence continues at coordinate 49,793 of JBBQHB010000024.1, forward strand.
GAATTCGTCATTTCTTAACTCTTCCATGGCTTCATTGAGAATTCGCTGGTAGGCCTCAAATCCAATATCGGCAATAAAACCACTCTGTTCTCCTCCCAGTAAATTACCTGCGCCCCTTATATCCAGATCCTGCATGGCCAAACTAAAGCCGCTGCCAATATCCGAAAACTCCTCGATGGCCTGTAATCTTCTTTTCGCGTCCGGAGTCATTGCTTCCAGCGGAGGAGTCAGCAAATAACAGTAAGCCTTTTTGTTGGACCTTCCGACACGCCCTCTTAGCTGGTGCAGTTCGCTCAGTCCGAAATTCTGTGCATTGTTGATCAGAATGGTATTGGTATTGGGTATATCCAATCCGGATTCGATGATGGTAGTGGCAATCAAAACATCAAAATCACCATTGATAAAGTCGAACATCACTTTTTCCAGTTTGTCACCCTCCATTTGTCCGTGTCCGACAATTGTTCTGACTCCCGGACAAAGTTTATGAATCAGACGTTCCAGTTCATAAATATTGTTGATGCGGTTGTTGATGAAAAAAACCTGACCTCCTCTGGATACTTCATAAGTGATGGCTTCCCTGATTACCTCTTCATCAAAAGAGTGAACTTCAGTAGAGATAGGATACCTGTTGGGCGGGGGAGTACTGATAATTGAAAGGTCCCTGGCACCCATCAGCGAAAACTGGAGTGTACGGGGAATCGGAGTAGCCGTAAGTGTCAAAGTATCAACGTTGATTTTCAGTTGTTTCAGCTTTTCTTTCACGGAAACGCCAAATCTCTGCTCTTCATCCACGATAAGCAGTCCGAGGTCTTTGAATTTTACATCTTTCCCGATCAACTTGTGGGTTCCGATTAAAATATCAACTTTACCTGTTCCAAGATCGTGAATCACCCTTTTTACGTCGGCTGAGTGGCGCAATCTACTGATATATTCCACGTTGCATGGAAAATCCCGCAGTCTTTCTTTGAAAGTTTTATAATGTTGTAAAGCCAGAATGGTGGTAGGTACAAGAATTGCCACCTGTTTGCTGTCGGTAACTGCCTTGAAAGCCGCCCTTACCGCGATCTCTGTTTTTCCGAACCCGACATCGCCGCAAATCAGCCGGTCCATAGGCATCAGCCTTTCCATATCCTCTTTTACGGAGATTGTTGCCCTGAGCTGATCGGGAGTGTCTTCGTAGATAAAACTTGCCTCCAATTCCTGCTGAAGGTAGGTGTCCGGCATATAGGCATAACCTTTTTCCATTTTTCTGGCTGCATAGAGGGCTATAAGCTCACGCGCAATGTCCTTGACCTTGCTTTTGGTCTTGTTCTTCATGTTCTGCCATGCAGCAGTACCCAATTTGTGGATGGCAGGTTCCTGGCCCTCTTTACCTTTGTACTTTGATATACGGTGAAGGGAGTGAATGCTCACCAACAGCGAGTCATTATCCCGGTAGGAAAGCCTGACCGCTTCCTGGACATTTCCGTTCACTTCCGTCCTGACCAGTCCGGCAAATTTTCCTATACCATGGTCGGTATGGACAACATAATCGCCAACCTGGAGTTTACTTAGTTCTTTCAGGGTAATGGCCTGCCGGGAAGGTTTCTTTGTGCGGAGTTTGTACCGGTGGTAGCGCTCAAAGATCTGGTGGTCGTTGTAACAGCAGATTTTCAGGTCATGATCAATGAATCCTTCCTGCAAGGCAAAGGGCAGTGAATCTAATTTCTGGGGGTCACCTTTGTCGTCAAAAATAGCATGCAACCGGTCAATTTGTTTGGAATTGGAGGAAAGAATCAGGTTGTGGTACCCTTTGTGCCTGTTTTCTTTGAGATTGGCACCCAGAAGATCGAAATTTTTGTTGAAGACCGGTTGCGGCAAAGTATGAAATTCCGTGTTCAGCGCTCCTCCCTTTCGGTTCGCTTTTAATTCTACCAGCCTGAATTTTTTGAGGTAACTTTTAAAAAGTTCAGAAGAGAGGAAATTCCCGCTGAGCTCATCTTCATTGTATCCGTGGGCTTCACCGGCAGTAAAACTCAATTCACCTATATGACTGCCAAGATTGTCGAAATCCCTGGAAATGAGCCAGGTCTGTTTGTCAAGAAATTCGAAGAAGGAGACTTTTTTCTCCTCCTCAAGACCATTCTGAATGTTGGGAATGATGGAAATTTTGTTGTACGGGACCTTGGATATCTGGTCTTCAATATCAAACGAACGGATAGAATCTACTACATCGCCAAAAAAATCGATGCGGTAAGGATCTTCATTTGAAAAGGAGAAAATGTCCACGATAGATCCCCGGATGGAATATTGCCCGGGTTCAAAAACGAACTCAACCCTTTCAAAACCATACTCAAAAAGGAGTTCATTGATGAAGTTGATAGAAAGTTTCTCTCCGGTTTTTAGGAGGAGTGTATGTTTCTGCAGTCCGGTTTCAGAAACAACCATTTCCATGATGGCCTCAGGGTAGGTGATGATCAGGTACTGTTTCTCTTTAACCGACAATTTGTTCAAAACATCTGTACGCAAAATGATGTTTTCATTGTCGATATGGTCGTGCCAGATATTACGTTTATAAGAAGAAGGGAAAAAAAGCAGATCATCTTTCCGGCCGAGCACCTGAAGGTCATCAAAGAAAAATGCGGCCTCTTCACGATCATTGAGAATAAAGAGAGCCTGGTAAGACATCATCTCTCTCAGCACCGAAAATGCAACTGTTGAGGATGACCCTGATAAGCCTGAAACGGAGAATTTTTTCTCTGTTTTGGTTGTCATCGACTCTTTTAACCCTATAAGCGAAGGGTGGGAACGATATAAATGCAGAAAATCAGGTAATTCCAATGTGTTCACTAAGTTGATCGGGCGAAGTTACTAATTTTGGAGATTGTGCCTAACCCTGAAAAGGGATGTAAAGGTTTTTTGTTACCTTGTGAGAGGAAAATTTCAAATTATTATCACAGAAATTTATTGAAGATGAAGGTATTTAAATTTGGAGGGGCTTCGGTTAAGGATGCGGCAGGCGTTGTCAATACGGCAGCAATCATCTGCGCTGATCCGGATCATTTGATCGTGGTTGTATCTGCAATGGGTAAAACGACTGATGCGTTGGTGAAGGTGACCAGGGATTATTTTGAAGGAATTGTGGAAGAAGCCATTCATGGAATCAACCTGTTAAAAGAATATCACCTTAATATTGTCAATGATCTTTTTGAGTCTGGGAATGAGAAACTCCACCGGTCTATAACTGAGGAATTTGATGCATTAATCAAAAGAGTTAACATACCGCCCTCATTGAACTATGACTTTGAATACGATCAGATTGTATCAACAGGGGAAATGGTTTCTACCGAAATTGTGGCAGCATATCTGAATTACAAAGGGCGGGTCACCAAGTGGATAGATGCGGGCCATTACATCCGGACCAACGATACCTGGCGGGAGGGTGAGATAGACTGGGAACTTACCAGGAAACTTTTGCCGCAGGCATTTCAGTTCAAAGAAAACAGTGTTTGTCTGACTCAGGGATTTATCGGAGCAACCACATTTAATCTTACCACCACGCTGGGCAGGGAAGGGTCGGATTACTCAGCTGCCATTATCGCCAATGTCATGGATGCTGAGAGCGTGACGATCTGGAAAGATGTGCCTGGTATCATGAATGCAGATCCGCACAGATATGAATCGACCTTCAGACTGGAAAAACTTTCCTACCGTGAAGCCGTTG
>JBBQHB010000025.1:0-52868 GCA_038323575.1 Bacteroidales bacterium
TGCTTCCGGCCCAATTTGACTTATAAATATGGTTTTTTGGTTTGGGTTTTTTACGCGGCCCCGCCGATCCCAACCCCATCACCCACCCAAATACCATAACTTGCTGTCATTCTGAGCGCAGCGAAGAATCTTTGATTTTCACCGAACAACATTGATTTTAAATAATTGATAAATAGTTCAACTTTCAGTAAGTTATAAATTATGGATTATAACTTTCTGATAATAAAGCAACTAATCAAACATTACTCATAATTCATCACTCATAACTGAAGATTAATTACTTACAATTTGTTATCATGATTATCAAGCAGCTTTCCGTTTTTCTCGAAAACAAGTCAGGCAGGTTACATGAAGTATCTGCCATTCTTGGGCATGCAGGAGTAAACATGTCTGCCTTTTCAGTAGCGGATACTTCCGAATTTGGAATCCTGAGACTCATCGTATCTGACCATGAAAAGGCTTTCAGGGTACTGAGAGAGAACAATTTCTCTGTCAGCCTGACGGATGTGGTATGCCTGAATTGTCCGAATCAGCCGGGGGCATTGGCAGCGGCACTCGAAATACTTTCTAAAAATGAAGTATCGATTGAATACCTCTATGCATTTTCAGTCGGAGAAGCAGCCAATGTTGTGATCAAACCCGATAATCTGGAGAAGTGTATTACTGTTCTGACGGAACACAGTATGGAGTTGGTCAAAGCAAGTGATCTCTACCGGATATAATAGGGGCTGAACTTTGTTGATTTTTTTTTACCTTGCGTTCGTGTTTTTAAACGTCCGGTTTGTCCTGAATCGCTTTGTAACAAACAGAACGAATTTCAGTAACAATTGGTAAAAACAGGCCTTGCAGGAACAGCGGATGATCCGGATTTGCTGTCAGGGTTTTAACAAGAAACTTTTCATCGAATGAAAAAAATTTCAATTCAGGGAATCAGGGGATGTTTTCACGAAGATGCCGCAATAAAATATTTTGGAGATAATGTTGAAATAGTTGAGTGCCGCACTTTTCGCAAAGTTTGCGAAATGCTCGACCGTGATGAGGTTGACTCTGCCGTAATGGCCATAGAAAATTCCATCGCAGGAAGTATTTTGGAAAACTATGCCCTGCTCCGGGATTTCCATCTGCGGATTATCGGAGAGATCTACCTGCACATAGAAATGAACCTGATGATTTATCCGGGTACGAAGCCGTCCAACATCCGGGAGATCCATTCCCACCCGATTGCACTGAAACAATGTGCCGAATACATCGACCGCCGCTTCGGCCCCATCGAACTCCGTGACAACTGGGATACCGCAGGTGCAGCCAGGCAACTTTCGCTCGAAAAACACGATTATGTGGCGACCATCGGCAATGAAAGATCTGCAAAAATTTATGGTTTGGACATCATCGACCGCGGCATTGAAACCAACAAACGCAATTATACCCGTTTCCTGATTCTTGCCAAGCAGTCATTGCCAAACCTGGAAGCCAACAAAGCCTCCCTCTCCTTCAAATGCGGCCATTACTACGGTGCTTTGGCCAAAGTACTGACAATTTTTGCCGAACAAAAGATCAATCTTACCAAGATCCAGTCTATACCTGTACTCGGAAAACCAAATGAATATTCTTTCCATGTTGACATCGAATTTGATACTGTCGATGATTACGAAAGGGCGATCCACCAGGTATTGAAAAATGTTTCCAGCCTGGCGATCCTGGGCGAATATAAAAAAGCTGATATTAACTCTTGAAATAAATATATTATGGAAAAAATTGGAATATTTTTCGGACCCCTTAACGGGTCAGTTCATCGTATAGCCAAATTGGTCGCTTCAAAAATAGGCCCGGAAAAGGTTGATCTGATTCACATCACAGAAGCTTCGGCCGCTGATTTGGAAAAATATGACCGGATCATTTTCGGCATTTCCACAGTTGGGAAAGATTCATGGCAGCAGAAATTTGACAACACCGACTGGTCTCACTTCTTTCCGATCGTGTCAGCATTCAATTTCACGGGAAAAAAAGTTGCCATCTTCGGATTGGGCGACCACATTACCTATGCCTATCACTTTGTCGATTCAATCGGTCTTTTAGGCAAAACGGTTAAAAGTCAGGGCGGAGAGATCTATGGCAAAGTGAATACAGAAGGTTATACCTTTCAGGATTCTGATGCTATCGTTGAAGGCCAGTTTATTGGCCTGCCGGTTGATGAAGATTTTGAGCCGGAACTGACAGAAGGACGCGTTTCAGCCTGGATAAATTCCCTGATGAAGGAATTTTGACCATGGAAAATACACCAATTCCTCCATCCGTTGTTGAAGAGAAAATTGCGGCACTCGAAGTCGAAGAGATCGGATATGCCTCGATAAGGGAGATAGTCCAACTGGTCAGCAGCATTGAAGCAGCGACTGGTCTCAGGTATATCAGGATGGAGATGGGCATACCAGGACTTCCTGCCTCGAAAGTTGGCGTAGCGGCCGAAATTGAAGCCCTGCGCAGCAATGTGGCCTCTGTCTATCCGCAGATAGACGGTATTCCTGAGTTAAAGAAAGAAGCTTCCCGTTTTGTAAAACTTTTTATGGACATCGATGTAAAGCCGGAAGGGTGCATTCCCACGGTTGGATCGATGGAAGGCAGCTATGCCGCTTTTCTGGTTACAGCGGTCCGGGAAAAGGAACGTGATACTGCGCTTTTCATCGATCCCGGTTTTCCGGTCCAGAAACAGCAGATGTTGGTGATGAACCAAAAATACCTCTCTTTTGATGTCTATGATTTCAGAGGAGAGAAATTGAGAGAAAAACTGGAATCCTATCTTTCAAAAGGGAATATCTGCAACATCATATACTCCAATCCCAACAATCCTTCGTGGGTCTGCCTGACCGACGAGGAGTTGAAAATCATCGGTGAACTGGCAACCAAATATGATGTGGTTGTTATAGAGGATCTTGCCTATTTCGCCATGGACTTCCGGCAGGATCTGTCAAAACCCGGATTTCCGCCTTATCAGCCAACAGTAGCAAGGTATACAGGTAACTGGGTGATGATGATTTCAAGTTCGAAAGTATTCTCCTATGCCGGACAAAGAATAGGAATTCTGGTTATTTCTGATCAGTTGTACCACCGGCATTCACAAAACCTGAGCGACAGGCTTCGGGTACACGGTTTCGGAAATGCCATTGTACACCGGGTCCTTTATGCCATGACCTCAGGTACTTCCCACTCTGCACAATATGCATTGGCTGCCATGTTCCGTTATGCCAACAACGGAGATTATGATTTTATAGGTGAGGTAAAGGAATACGGAGAAAAAGCAAAGATCATGAAACAGCTTTTTCTCTCCAATGGCTTTGAAATTGTCTACGGAACAGATATAGATCAACCTATCGGGGATGGTTTCTATTTTACCATCTCCTACCCGGGAATGGATGGGGCAAAATTGTTGTACCATTTGCTTTTTTATGGCATCAGTGCCATCTCGTTGGGCAATACCGGGAGCTCAAAAGAGGGTTTGCGGGCTTGTGTGTCAAATGTACATCGTGATCAATTCGAAGATCTCAAAACAAGATTGAATCAGTTTCATCGGGATTTTCCGGTCGACTTATAAATTGAAAGTTAAATAGGCTGTTTTTAGAAAATATGTAAGATAACGGATACAGGACAAAAGTCATGAATGGCTTCGTTTCCTATTCCGAAATTTGAATAAAAATAACGAACACAATGGCTAAAGTCATAGGAGCAGTAGTTGTTGACTCGGAAGTTTGCAAAGGATGTAACCTCTGCGTCGTCTCTTGTCCAACACAGACTTTGGGACTCAACCGCGATGTCAACAGCAAAGGATACCACTATTCCTACATGGAAAATCCTGAAAATTGTATCGGATGTTCAAACTGTTCTTCAGTTTGTCCCGACAGCTGTATCGCTGTTTACAGGTTAAAGGTAGAATAGCAATAATCAATTAAAAAATCCAAAATATGGGTGAGTTAAGATTGATGAAAGGTAACGAAGTGATCGCTGAAGCAGCCATTCGTTTTGGTTGTGATGGATACTTCGGTTATCCGATCACCCCTCAATCGGAAGTGATGGAATCACTAATGGCGGCCCGTCCCTGGGAAACTACCGGCATGGTTGTTTTGCAGGCTGAGAGTGAGATTGCCTCCATCCACATGGTTTACGGGGCTGCAGGCTGCGGCAAAAGGGTAATGACCTCCTCTTCCAGCCCGGGCATCAGCCTGATGGCAGAAGGTATCTCCTACATCGCCGGTTCCGAACTTCCCTGCGTGATTGTCAATGTTCAGCGCGGCGGCCCGGGACTTGGCACGATACAGCCATCCCAGGCAGATTATAACCAGGCCACCAAAGGCGGCGGTCACGGCGACTACTCCTTGTTGGTTTTGGCACCTGCTTCGGTTCAGGAGATGAACGATTTTGTCGGACTTGGTTTCGACCTGGCCTTTAAATACCGGAATCCGGTAATGATACTGGCAGATGGCGTGATCGGACAAATGATGGAAAAGGTGGAACTGATGGATCAGCGACCTAGGTGGACCAATCAGCAGGTTAAAGAGATAACGGGCAGTTGGGCCACACTGGGTAAAAACAAAGACCGGGAGAAACATGTGATTACTTCCCTCGAGATGGACTCCAATATCATGGAAAACAACAATCTTCGTTTGCAGGCAAAATACCGGCAGATGAAGGAAGAAGATGTCCGATTCGAAACCATCGAATGTGAAGATGCAGATTATATATTGGTAGCTTTTGGCTGTGCCGCCCGCATTTGCCAGAAAACTGTCCAGTTGGCCAGGTCCAAAGGACACAAAGTCGGTCTTTTAAGACCCATTACACTGTTCCCGTTCCCTGAAAAAGTAATCGCCGAAATGGCAACGCACGTAAAAGGCTTTCTGACAGTTGAATTCAATGCAGGACAGATGGTCTATGATGTGCGTCTGGCAGCAAACGGCAAGTCCAGGGTCGAATATTTTGGCCGGATGGGAGGGATTCTCCCGTCACCGGATGAAGTTGAGAAGGCGCTGTACCAAAAATTGATAGGAGGTTAAATCATGACTGAAGTAGCTGAAAGATTCAAAAATATTATCAGGCCGGAGAACCTTATCTACGGCAAGTCTCCCCTGCTGAATGATGTAACCATGCACTATTGCCCGGGTTGCAGTCATGGCGTGGTGCACAAAATTATTGCAGAAGTGATTGATGAATTGGGTATCCAGGAAAAAACCATCGGAGTATCCCCGGTAGGATGTGCCGTTTTTGCCTACAACTACATCGATATCGACTGGTCGGAAGCTGCCCATGGACGGGCGCCGGCTGTCGCAACCGGAATCAAGCGTATCATGCCCGAAAAAACTGTTTTCACTTACCAGGGTGATGGGGATTTGGCGGCCATTGGTACTGCCGAAACATTGCATGCCGTCAATCGTGGTGAAAATATTGTGATGATCTTCATCAACAATGCTATTTACGGAATGACAGGCGGACAGATGGCCCCCACTACCCTGCTTGGTCAGGTTACTTCTACAACTCCTTATGGTCGCAATGTTGATTTGAATGGTTATCCGCTGAAAATTACTGATTTAATTGCCCAATTGCCCGGTGCCGCTTATGTAACCCGTCAAGCTGTACATACGGCTGCAGCAGTAAGAAGAACGAGAAAAGCCATCAGGAAAGCATTCGAGCTCTCTCAGCAAAATATAGGCACCTGTTTTGTGGAAGTTGTCTCCACCTGCAATTCGGGCTGGAAATTAAATCCGGTCGAATCAAACGACTGGATGGTGAAACACATGTTTCCGCTCTTCCCGCTGGGCGACCTGAAAGACGGCGGGAAAGAAGCCACTGACAGTTACAAAATACAAGGATAAAGGACGCTTTGAGAAGGATAAAGGATAAAGGATAAAGGATAAAGTGGGCAGCATTTGTGCGTCACAAAAAAGAAATGAGAAATGAGAGATGAGAGATGAGAAATAAGAAATAAGAGATGAGAGATGAGATAAAGGCTGAGTGTAGCGTCTTCACTTTATCCTTTATCCTTTATCCTTTATCCTTTCCCAATCCTTTATCCTTCTTTCTTGTTCAACTTTCAATTATAGATTAAATATTGTAGAAAGCTATGACAGAAGAGATCATTATAGCCGGTTTCGGTGGCCAGGGAGTGCTCTCAATGGGTAAGATCCTTGCCTACTCAGGTGTGATGCAGGATCAGGAAGTTGCCTGGTTTCCTTCTTACGGCCCGGAAATGAGGGGCGGAACGGCCAATGTCACGGTTATCCTGAGCGACGACCGGATCAGTTCGCCTGTTCTTCACGAATTTGATACAGCCATTATCCTCAACCAGCAGTCGATGACCAAATTTGAAAAAATGGTCAAACCGGGAGGTACTTTGTTGTATGATCCCAACGGAGTGGTCAAACATCCGTCGCGCAAAGACATCAACATTTACAAAGTGGAAGGCGCCAGGCTGGCAGTTGAAATGGGAAATCCCCTGACATTCAACATGATTGTACTTGGCGCTTTTTTAAAGGCCAAACCGGTCATCAAAATGGAGAATGTCAAAAAAGGGCTTGAAAAATCCCTTCCCGAAAGGCACCACAAGCTGATCCCGCTCAACCTGAAAGCCATTGAGGTAGGTCAAGCCAACCTGGAAACAGTTCATCAATTATGAACATCAAAACCAGGTTAACCCTGATGAACTTCCTGCAGTTTTTTGTATGGGGTTCGTGGCTGATCTCCCTTGGCGGATACATGATGGGCCCGTTAAAATTTACCGGCGGACAGGTTGGCGGAGTCTACGCCACCATGGGTATTGCCGCCCTGTTTATGCCCGGATTGCTCGGAATTGTGGCCGATCGTTGGATCAATGCAGAAAAGGTATTGGGCATGTGCCATCTTGTTGGCGCCATACTGCTTTTCTGGGCCTCTACGGTCACCGATCCGGTCGTCATGTACTGGGTAATGCTTTTCAATGCCATGGCTTATATGCCGACGATAGCCCTGAATAGTGCTGTTTCTTACAATATACTTTTGCAGAAAGGATATGATGTGGTCAAGGATTTCCCCCCTATCCGGGTTTGGGGTACCGTTGGTTTTATCTTTGCCATGTGGATTGTCGATCTGCTGGGCTGGGCCAGAAGTCCGATTCAGCTATATGTCAGCTCATTAACTGCATTATTTTTAGGAATTTACGCGTTCACCCTTCCTGCATGCCCTCCGGCAAAAGCAAAACGCGACGGTTCCATATTGTCGGCGCTGGGACTGAATGCTTTCGTGTTATTCAAAAAAAGGAAAATGGCAGTTTTCTTTATTTTCGCCATGCTGATCGGTGCTGCCCTGCAGATTACCAACACTTTCGGAGGTTCATTTTTGGATGACTTCTCTAAATTCGATGTGTACAAAGATTCTTTTGCGGTGAAGCATCCCAACCTTTTGTTGTCGATATCCCAAATCTCGGAAACCCTCTTTATCCTTACGATCCCCTTCTTTCTGAAACGGTTTGGGATCAAGCGGGTAATGATCATCAGTATCTTTGCATGGGTACTGAGGTTCGGCCTCTTCGGCCTAGGAAATCCCGGACACGGATTGGTACTATTAATCCTTTCTATGATTATTTACGGAATGGCATTTGATTTCTTCAATATATCCGGATCCCTGTTTGTTGAAATGGAAGCAGAACCGGGTATCCGGGCAAGTGCACAGGGATTGTTTATGATTATGACCAATGGTTTTGGCGCATTTCTTGGCGGAACGGCAAGCGGTTATGTGGTTGATCTCTTTACCAAAGACGGGGTGAAAGACTGGCCGCATATCTGGATGGTTTTTGCCGGGTATGCCTTGGTACTGGGGTTGATTTTCCCGTTTCTCTTCAAATACAAGCATGAGAGAGTGACTAAAGTGAGGTAAATGAACCAAAGGGACAAAAGTTAGGGACTTGGGACTTTTTGTACATTAAGTACACTGTAAACTTCTTAAATGATTATCTTTGATAAAAAAATTATTACCATGACTTATACGATAAAAATTGACGACAAATCATTGAAAGCGAGAAGTATAATAAATATGCTAAAAGCATTGCAGGAAGATTATGATTTCATTGAGATAGAAAAAGATCATGCAATAAAATCTGATCTTGAAATTGATAAAGAACTAGATAAAAGGTACAAAGCATTCCAAAAGAATAGTGAAGGAAAAGAATGGGTAGATCTTAAAAAAGAATTTAATTGACTGTAAATGAAAAGGTTGATTATTCTACCTTACGCTGAGAAAGACATCAATGAATCCATAACCTATTTTAAGGAAAAAACCAATGGTTTGGAGGAAGTTTTTATAGAGCAAATTGATTCTTCTTTTAATGAAATTCTAAACAATCCAGAAGCGTTTCCAATTGCGAAATATGATATTCGGAAATTCGTGATAAACAAGTTTCCATTTTGTATTTATTATATTGAAAGGGATAATGCCCTCTATATTCTTGCCGTATTTCATGATAAAAGAAACCCTAAAGACTGGTATAAAAGAAAGTTGAAAAATTAAGGTAATCCTCAAATATACTGCATGAAAATATTGCTTGATGATGGTGGAACCAAATACCTAAAGCCATATTTGATTGAAAGATAAAACGATTTCATGCTAAACCGTCAATTATTATCCCCAAAAAGTATCGTGGTAATCGGTGCTTCCAACAATATCACCAAACCCGGTGGCAAAATTCTGAAGAATCTGATTGAGCATGAATTCAAGGGGTTGCTTTATGCTGTCAATCCAAATGATGCAACTGTCCAGGGAGTTAATACCTTTAAATCTGTTTCGGATTTGCCTGAAGTCGAGCTGGCCATACTGGCAATTCCTGCCAAAAGTTGTCCGGCGGCCATTGCGGTTTTGGCAAAAGAGAAGAACACAAAGGCATTTATCATCATTTCCGGAGGATTCAGTGAGATGGGAGATGATGGAGCACAACTGGAAAAAGAGATCGTCGGACTGGTGAATCAGGCAGGAGGATGCCTGATCGGTCCCAACTGCATCGGGATGCTTACCCCCGCTTATGCAGGGGTATTTACGGAGCCCATCCCACGCCTCGAACCATCAGGTGTTGACTTTGTGTCCGGATCAGGCGCTACTGCCGTTTTTATTATGGAATCAGCCATTCCCAAAGGACTTACCTTCTCCAGAGTCATCTCGGTAGGAAATTCGGCACAGTTAGGCGTTGAAGAGGTATTGGAATACTGGGACCTGAACGCTGAAAGTGAATCGGAGGCCAGGGTCAAACTACTCTACATCGAAACCATTCACAATCCGGATAAATTCTTGTACCATGCCACTTCGCTGGTTAAAAAGGGATTCAGGCTGGCTGCCATCAAGGCGGGAAGTTCAAAAGCAGGCAGCCGTGCGGCCTCCTCCCACACCGGGGCAATGGCCAGTTCAGATTCGGCAGTCGAAGCACTTTTCCGTAAAGCAGGTATCGTGAGGTGCTACGGCCGCGAAGAATTGACAACGGTTGCCTGCGTGCTGATGTCAAAACAGATGAAAGGCAAAAACATGGCCATCATCACCCATGCCGGCGGACCGGCCGTTATGCTAACAGATGCCCTTGAGAACGGCGGCGTCAATATCCCCGGGATACCCGATTCCCCGGTCAAACAAAAACTGAAGGACGCGCTCTTTGCCGGATCTTCCGTCGAAAATCCGATCGACTTCCTGGCAACAGGAACTGCCGAACAACTGTACCTGATAATTGACACTGTTGAAAATGAGATGGATGACATTGACGGCATGGCTGTTATTTTTGGCAGTACGGGATTGACCTCCGTGAAAGATGTTTATCAGGTACTTGACCGCAAGATGAAGACATGCAAAAAACCGATTTACCCCATCTTACCTTCGGTGATGAGCGTGAAAAATGATGTGGCCTATTTCCTTTCCCATGGCAATGTGAACTTCCCTGATGAAGTGTTGTTAGGGAAGGCGCTGACGAGGGTTAAACTTACGCCAAAACCATCCAACCAGGAAATTTACCTGGAAGGAGTGGACGTTCCGCTTATCCGCAGGATTATTGACAAAAGCCCGAATGGCTATCTCACACCCGATATCACCGAACAGCTGCTGGCGGCAGCCTCTATCCCCTTCGTGAAGGAGATCATTGCTAAAACAGAGGCAGAAGCCATCGCTGCGGCCAACAAAATCGGATTCCCCCTGGTGATGAAAGTTGTAGGTCCGCTGCACAAAACTGACGTTGGAGGAGTTACCTTGAATGTCCGTTCGGCTGAGATGGTAAGCGTCGAATTCAAACGCATGATGAAAATCAAACAAACCACAGCTGTTATTCTGGCCGAACAGGCCGAAGGTATTGAGTTGTTTCTGGGTGCCAGCTATGAACCAACATTTGGTCATGTGATTCTTTGCGGAATCGGAGGCATTTTCGTCGAAGTACTCAAAGATACTACTTCCGGTTTGGCACCGCTGACCTTCTGTGAGGCAGATTCAATGATCCGAAACCTGAAAGCCTATCCCATCATCAAAGGTTTCAGGGGAAATGTCGGAGTGAACCGGAAGAAATTTGCCGAAATCATTGTCCGGTTATCTTCCATGCTGCGTTTTGCTACAGAAATCAAGGAAATGGATCTAAATCCGCTGATGGGCAAAGGGGATAAGATTGTGGCGGTGGATGCGAGGATCAGGATTGAAAAATAATTTTTGGGATTTTGAGCGATTACAGGATAAATGATTGGCTGCCCACTACCATCAAAGAGGTCCGGGCATTGGGATGGGAGGAGTTGGATGTTGTCCTCTTCTCGGGGGATGCCTATGTGGACCATCCCTCGTTTGGCGCAGCGGTTATCGGCCGGATCCTTGAACGGGAAGGACTGAAAGTCGCCATTGTTCCCCAGCCCAACTGGCAGGATGACCTTAGGGATTTCAAAAAGATGGGAACGCCCCGGCTTTTCTTTGCCATTACTGCCGGGTGCATGGATTCAATGGTGAACCATTATACCGCCAACAAGCGGAAAAGGTCGAACGATGCATATACACCGGGTGATCGCGCCGGCGCCAGGCCGGATTATGCCACAGTGGTCTATGCCAAAATCATCAAAAAGCTTTACCCGGATGTGCCTCTGATCATTGGCGGAATTGAAGCTTCCCTGCGCCGTGTAACCCATTACGACTATTGGTCAGATCAATTAAAACCAAGTATTCTGGTTGACAGTCAGGCAGATATGCTCTTCTACGGCATGGGCGAAAAATCCCTGATTTCCTTTGTAAAACAACTCCGGAACGGCCAAAAGGCACAGGAGCTGACCGCTATTCCGCAAACAGCGTTTATCCTACCAAAAGATCAAAACTGTGAGCCGGAAGGCCTTTGGAAAGAGATAAACCTGTTCAGCCACGAAGCCTGTCAGGCAGAAAAAATCAATTATGCCAAAAATTTCAGGATCATCGAAGAGGAATCCAACCGGATGGTACCGGACACCAGGCTGACACAAACAATTGGAAACAAAAAAGTGGTGATCAATCCGGCCTGGCCTCCCCTGACCACAGAAGAAGCCGACAATTTCAGCGACCTGCCCTTTACCCGTCTGCCACATCCGAAATACAACGGCAAAGGCGCCATCCCGGCCTTCGAGATGATACGGCATTCGATCAACATACACCGGGGTTGTTTTGGTGGCTGCGGTTTCTGCACCATCTCGGCACACCAGGGGAAATTCATCTCTTCCAGATCGGAAGCCTCGGTGATGAAAGAGGTAAAAGCAGTGGCTGAAATGCCCGATTTCAAAGGATATATCTCAGACATCGGAGGGCCTTCGGCCAACATGTACAAAATGGCCGGGAAAGATCTTTCCGTCTGCCGTCTTTGCAAACGACCTTCCTGCATCTATCCGGCGGTGTGTAAAAACCTCAATACCGACCACCGGCCGATGAGCAAACTGTACAACCTTGCAGCAGGATTCCCGGGAGTTAAAAAGGCATTTATCGGAAGCGGCATCCGCTACGACCTGGTCTTTCACCGGGTAGCAGAAGAAGCTGTCAACAAAGGCAACCTGGCCTATCTGGATCAGGTGATAGAGAAACATGTTTCCGGCAGGCTGAAAGTTGCACCTGAACATACCGCCGATGAGGTGCTTTCAGTGATGCGGAAACCCTCCTTTTCCCAATTCGAAAAGCTCAGGAAATTTTTCGACCAGGCCAACGAAAAATACGGATTGAAGCAGCAGCTGATCCCCTATTTCATTTCCAGTCACCCGGGAAGTACCGTCGAAGCCATGGCCGATCTGGCAGCCAAAACGAAGGTGATGAACTTTAAACTTGAGCAAATCCAGGACTTCACCCCAACCCCGATGACGCTTGCTACAGTTATCTATTACTCAGGCTATCATCCGTATACACTGGAGAAAATCTACACCGCTAAAACCTCTGAGCAGAAACTTGCACAACGCAAATTCTTCTTCTGGTACAAAAACGAATTCCGAAGGGAGTTGATTACGGAACTTCGAAGAATCAACCGACCTGATTTGGAGAAAATACTCTTCAATAAATAGAATCTTCAATTTTTAACTTCATAACTAACCACAATAGGCACATAGGGCACAATAGAGTCTATTGTGCCCTATGTGCCTATTGTGGTGAAATCGAAAATTATCTATGAAATCCAATTCCGATATACTCCAATCCAGTCTCGAGTCCGCTCCGCCAGTAACTCCACTGGTGGCCTCCGTCCCTGACGCGGTATTCATGGGGCAATCCCAGTTTTCGCATTTCTATGTGCAGTGAAGAGTTACCAAGAAACAGAAAATCATCATCCCCGCAATCAATCCAATAACGCACACTCTTCAGCTTTTCCATGGGCACACTGTGAATCAGGTCGAGCGGATTGTTGGCTTTCCAGGCTTCGGTCAGCCGGGCTTCTCCTTTAAGTCCATTCCCATAAATATTCCCAAAATATCTTTCGTAATCTGCATCTTTCTGCTCCGTTATCTCCTTGTCAGTAAAAGTACCTGAACTTAAGGCTACGCAGCAGGAAAAGAGATCTGGGTGCCGCATAGACAGTTTCAGGGCGCCGTAACCACCCATCGAAAGGCCGGCTACAGCCCTGTACGCTATCTTTGCACGGATCCGGTACTCCTTCTCAATAAACGGTATGAATTCATTGATAAAATTATCTTCCCAGAGGTTTTTTTTGTCGTAACTGTTGCAGTACCAGGTTATTTTCCCATCCGGGATAATCAGGATACAAGGAGGTACTTTTCCATCGCTTATCCCCTTGTCCGCTATCCTGCCGGCTTCTCCAAACTGGATCCAGCCTGTTTCATCGTCTGAGTATCCGTGCAGCAGGTAGACGACCGGATAACTGCGTTGCGAAGTGGCGTAATCTACAGGGAGATAAACCGAATAATTCATTTTGGATCCGGACTTCGACGTGAACGTCAAAGATTCGGTCACTTTGCCTCCCTGAGCTAAGGCTATGCCAGAGAAGAACATAAATACCGGAATAAGCAGCAGATTTCTCATTTTCATCTTAATTAAAAGGTTTTAATCTTGGTTATTTTCAGACAAATCTAACGATTAATAAGCTGTTTTGCTATCTTTGAATCAATAAACAATGAACTTAAAACAGCATAAAAATGACCACAATTTTCCTTGGATTTATTTTTGGCGTTCTTCTACAGAGTGCCAGGCTGAACCGCTTTGATACCATCAGCGGCATGGCCACCCTCGAAAATTACAAAGTCGCAAAGGCCATTGCACTGGCCATAGGCGTTGGAGTGATCCTTCTGAACATTGAAATTGGATTAGGACTTGCCACCTATCATGTTAAACCCCTCATTTTGGGTGGAATCGTATTGGGCGGACTGATTTTCGGAACAGGAATGGCCATATTGGGGTATTGTCCGGGTACGGTGATGGTCTCAGCAGGAGAAGGGTCGCTGGATGCCATGGTGGGTATTCTCGGCGGTTTGGCCGGCGGACTCGTCTATACCCTAGTTTTACCGTTGATAAGCAGTCTACTTGGTCCGAATATCGGTTCTTTATCTCTTTATACGGCATTGGGTGATTCCCCTGTGTTCTTTTACGCGGTTATGGTCCTGTGCGGACTGGCCTTCATTGTAACCGCCTTTTTGATTCACCGGCTGGAAAAAAGTCAGGATAAAAGCTGGATTATCGCAGGGACAGGTATTGCTATCCTGGCTGCAGTCATCTTCCATTTTGAGGATCGTCCAATCGGGGCCTCTACCTTCTTCCCTTATGTTGCCGACAATATTTTCGGAGTTGTAAACAACGATTATTTCAGGCAGATCAGCAAATCCGGCAACTGGGAAGTGTTGTTCCTGGCGGGCGGGCTGCTCTCGGGATTAGTCCTGTCGCTTTTGCGGAAAGACTTCAAAATCAGGATGATCCATGACAATTGGGAAAAATACAAAGGCAACAACTTCGGGAAACGGGCATTTTGGGCATTTTTCGGAGGATTTATCCTAATCTTCGGCGCCCGTATGGCCGGGGGTTGTACTTCAGGGCATATTATTTCTGGCGGGATGCAGCTGGCCGCCAGCAGCCTGGCTTTTGCCTTGTTTGTTTTCGCAGGTTTACTCTTAACTGGAAAATACTTTTATCTCAAAAAATGATTGTGTGTTAATTTCTATCTCATAACTCATAACTCATAACTCATAACTCATAATTGTATGTCCGACGGTAATTTTTTGGCGTTCGATTTAGGTGCTTCATCGGGCAGGGCCATGCTGGGCTCTGTTTCAGACCGGAAACTGAAGCTCACTGAGGTCCATCGGTTCGAAAACCGGATGGTCGAAATCGACAACCACTTCTACTGGAACATCTTCTCCATTTTTGATGAACTGAAAACGGGATTAAAAAAATGTATACGCGATTTTGGCATTCAGCCAGATTCGGTTGCCATTGATACCTGGGGGGTCGATTTTGCCTTTGTAGACAAAGACGGGATGATCGCATCGCTCCCTTTTGCCTACCGGGATCATCGTACAGATACTGCCATGGAAGACTTTTACAAGCTTATATCCAAAGAGGAGCTTTACCTGATGACAGGTATCCAACTGATGCAGTTCAATTCCCTATTCCAGCTTTTCGTCAACCACCAAACCAAATCCAGCCAATATGAATCAGGCAGGGATTTGCTGTTTATGCCGGATGCCCTTTCTTATCTTTTTTGCGGTGTAAAAAAGAATGAATTCTCTATAGCATCTACCTCCCAAATGTTGAAGCCGGGGAAATTGGCATGGGAAGAAAAGCTTTTCAATGCCATGGGAGTCAATCCGTCCATTATGCAGGAGATTGTCCTGCCCGGGACTCTGCTCGGAATGATCAGACCGGAAGTACAGAAGGAGACCGGCAGCCGTGGCATACCAGTCATCGCAGTCGCATCTCATGATACAGCTTCCGCAATCGTTTCTGTACCTGCTTCCGGTAAAAACTGGGCCTACATCAGTTCAGGCACCTGGTCGCTGATGGGAATTGAATCCGACAAACCACTTATATCCAAAGAGATACTTGACCTCAACTTCACCAATGAAGGAGGTGTGGAAGGAACTACCCGTTTCCTGAAAAACATCATGGGTATGTGGCTTTTGCAGGAATGCAGAAGGGTTTGGTCACATGAAGTGAATTATTCATGGAGTGAAATGGTTGAATTAAGTATCCTGGCTCAACCCTTTAAATGTCTGATTGATCCGGATGATACAAGTTTCCTTAATCCTGAAGATATGCCAAAGGCCATCACCAATTATTGCCTCAAGACCGGACAAGCACCTCCTGAGAACCACGGCGAATTTATAAGGTGCATTTTTGAGAGCCTGGCCATGAAATACCGGCTCACCCTTGATTCGATTCTGTCGGTAATTTCCTGGCCAATCGAAACGGTGCATATTATCGGAGGGGGCGCCAACAACGAACTGCTCTGCCAGTACAGCGCCAACGCCCTTGGAGTGCCGGTTGTGGCGGGTCCGACCGAAGCAACAGCCATAGGGAACATCCTGATCCAGGCCAAAACAATGAATGCAGTAGCCTCATTGGAAGAGATCCGCAAAATGGTGGGAATCTCCTTCGACACCAAAACCTTTGAACCGAAGGAACCTGAGATATGGAAGATACAACTGGAAAGGTTCAGGAAGATCGTCAAAATAGGCTTTTAATAATTTTATTCACGCTAAAATTGCTTTTTATGAAAAGAATTTCTTTCACGCTGATAGTCCTTTTTGTTTTTGCCTGTATTACCAGTGCCCAAACTGCTGATCATGCCATCGGACTCCGGTTCGGTGCCGGTGACGCGTTCGGTACCGAGATCTCCTACCAGCATGGGTTAACTGCTTTCAACCGGTTGGAACTTGACCTGGGTTTCAGCAATCATCATCAACCAGACAATTATTACAACAGCTGGGGCCTTACCGGACTCTACCACTGGGTGTGGAAACTGGATCAGGGACTGAACTGGTATGCCGGTCCGGGAGCTAAAATCGGAGGATGGAGCCATAACCAAAACTACAATCACCTTTACGACAACGGGTTGTTTCTCGCAGCTGCTGGTGATATAGGGATCGAGTACATTTTCCCGGTTAAAATCCAGCTGGCTTTGAATGCGCGTCCTGAACTCGGTTTGATTAACCATGGCAGCGGGTTCAATGTAGGGTTTGCCGTGCGCTATCAATTCTGAACCTGCAATAATTCAACTATGATTTCCATTTTACTGGTTCTTTCAGCAGGAATACTGGCAGGTTTGATGATTGTCAGCAAACCAAAACTTCATCTGATCAACAACCACCTGCTGAACTGGTCAATTTACCTTTTGCTGTTTCTGCTGGGGATATCTGTTGGAACCAATGAAGAGGTAATCAAAAATCTGGGTAAAATCGGGTACGAGGCAATCGCAATTGCTGTTGCTTCCATTGCAGGAAGTGTGCTTTTGTCTGGATTCCTTTTCAAGCTATTATTCAAACAAAAATGAGAAGCAGCCTGATTATCTTCTCATTCTTTGTTGCCGGCACTTTAGCCGGACTCTCAGGAAAGATCCCTGCCGGTTTCGACTGGGACAAAATAGGCGGCTATGCGCTTTACCTGCTGATGTTCCTTGCCGGGGCCAGCATCGGAAGCGACCGTAACTCCTGGAAAGTACTCGCAACCCACAACTACAAGATTATCTGGGTGCCGGTTACCATTATCATCGGCACGATGGCGGGTGCTGCGCTTGTTGCACTCATATTACCTACGCTTACCCTGCGGGAATCGCTTGCTGTTGGCGCCGGTTTTGGGTATTACAGCCTCTCAAGCGTTTTTATCACCCAGCTTCACAGCCATAGCCTGGGTGTGGTGGCACTGCTGTCGAATATCTTCAGGGAAGTGGCAACCCTGCTGATTACCCCGTTGCTGGTAAGATACTTCGGAAAACTGGCCGGAATAGCTTCGGGAGGCGCTACCGCGATGGATACCACTTTACCGGTTATCAGCCGCTATTCAGGAAAAGAATATGCCATCATCGCGGTGTTCAGCGGGATTGTCCTCACCATCCTGGTACCATTCCTTGTAACCTTCATTCTCACAGTCGGGAAGTAAAAAAGGATAAAGGAGAAAGGATAAAGGATAAAGTAGGCAGCATTTGAGCGTCACAAAAAAGAAATGAGAAATGAGAGATGAGAATTGAAATGATGGGAGATGAGATAAAGGCTGAGGGTAGCGTTTTCACTTTATCCTTTATCCTTTCTCCTTTATCCTTTATCCCTTCACCTTTATCCTTTATCCTTTATCCTTTATCCTTTATCCTTTATCCTTCCTGAAAGAAGGCCTCCCCGCCCGGGTAATCAAAATCCGACATGGCTTTGTCGAGCGGAAAAAGGAAGAACTTACATTTCGCGGTTGCACATACCGATCCGTCGTTGCTGAATAGTTTGCCGTCAACGAAGGCCATCCTGCTGGTTTGTTCTGTCAGCCTGGCCCTGAGGGTAATCTCCCCATCGCTGATCACAACGGCCTTCCGGTAGCTTATCTCCATCGAAGTTGTCACCCCTACCGTTTTGCACAATGACTGAACGACCCAGCTGCAGACCTCATCCAAAAGTGCTGCCTGAATGCCGCCGTGCAGTACATTCCGGTATCCTTCTGCCCATCGCTGCGGATTCCATCTTCCGACAACTTCATCACCGTCTAACTCGAATACTAATTGCAAACCTTTGTCGTTGTTGGGCGAACAGCCAAAACAATTGTAATCTTTTCTACCTGATTTCAGGTAAGGATTGGATATTTTTCTGATCATAATTCAATTTTTACTACTTCGTTGTTTTGCAGGTACCAGATATTTCCTTCGCAGTTGGTGTAGCCCATTTTTTTCAAGTCGGTCAGGTAACCTTTCATTTGCCACAGGTCCTTCTCCGCTTTTTCTCCTGTCTTGTAATCAATTACTACGGCAGAACCATCTTTCAGCAACACCCGGTCGGGCCGGTGCCTGGACTCTCCTACCCTGAGGATATCCCTTTCATTCAGCACTTTCCACTGTCCGCCAAACCAGTCTGAAAAAGGCTCTTCTTCCAATAACCGGTCAATTTTAACTCCGATCGCCAGCCCTTCGGCAGCAGTGACTAATCCGGCCACAACCATTTGGTTTACAGCCTTCCCGACGTCTTTATGTGTTTTAATATTTTCAAATATCTGGTGCATGACTGTTCCTTTGTTGATACGTTCAGTCCTGCTGTCGCCCGTCAGCCGGAAATAATCCTTGCTGTGAAGCCTGATTTCCATCCTGTTACTGTTCGAATTCAGTATCAACGGATCATCCCGGTGTTCTTTCGTAGGCAAAATTGGCTGGTCCGATGCAGATTCCAAAGTACCCGATTCAAAAACTTTAGTTACCGGATCCCAAAACCTGCCAAAATCGATGAACTGCTGCTGCTCAATGCTGTCAGACATCCGGGGATTTTCTATCAGCGTTTGTATCAGTTCTGCAACATTGCCAACCTGCTTAATCACTTCCTTGTAGGGCATGATGATGAACAGATTGTTCACTGCCCTGGTCATCGCTACATAAAGCAAATTGAGGTTATCCATAATGCTGAGCAACATCTCCCTGTAATAGTCGTGTGAAAAAAGAGAGTTTTTAAGGCTGCTGTCACATTTTAACAACACCATCTTCATCTGGTTGAAAGGTTCACTTTCGGGGATTGACCATAAATAGGGTATTTTATGAGGGTTGATGGCAATTTCCCAATTGCAGAAAGGAACGAAAACGGTGTTGTACTCTAATCCTTTGGACTGATGTACCGAAGATATCCGGATAAAATCTTTGAGGTTTGGCAGGTTCAGGGTTTTGTTGCAGCCGCTTGACTCCCACCACTCCAGGAATCCCGGTAATCCTCCGCAATCTTCCCTGCCGTATTCTAGCACCATATCCAGAAATGCCTGCAGGTAAACTTTCTCTCCGGTAATGGATCCCATGTGAAAATGATCTGCAACTGCAACGGCCAATTCATACAGCGGCAAAGCCAAAAGCCCTGCAAGAAACTCCGGGGAGGCATCAGCGTCCAGCCATTCCCTGAACAGTTCGGGAAGCGGCGCAGAGGAGTCAAAAAGATCATGAAGCTCTAAGACCAATTCGTTATCCTCCCTTTTCATCATGGGTAACAAAATCCTGTAATACCCGAACAAGATTTCAGCACGAACCAGTTGCGGTTCCTTGCGGGCATAAATCTTAAAAAAATTAACCACGAAGCGAACCACAGGCGACAGTCCGATTTTAAGGGTATCGCTCGTAATCACATCGTAGCTGCAACCTGGTAGCGCATCTGTTTTTTTCTTTTCCCACAGGGCTTTGGCTACCAACGCTGCTTCCGCATTTTCACGAACCAGAATTGTAATATCCTCTGCTTTCACACCTGATTGCTGAACGTTTTCAATTTGTCCGATCAACAGCACCAGGGCATTCTCCCTGAATTCACTTTTTTTGGTCGCTCCTTCCGGATTCACAAAGGATATTTTTACATAACCTTCAGATGTGCCTGTATCGGCACAAAGTTGCCGCTGACCGGCATAAGCATCTGCTATAACACCTTTCAGGTCGGAAAACTGCTGATCCGCTGTTTCAGTTTCCAACCAATTGTTCATGTATTCCGAAGCACTCCAAAATAGCGTATTGTTAAAATCAACGATGTTTTTTTTACTTCGCCAGTTGGTCTCAAGCATCTCGGTATGGACCAGCTGATGACCCAGGTCAGATGCAAGCTGGTTGGCCAGCAGGTTCCAGTCGCCGTTTCGCCACCGGTAAATGGATTGTTTGACGTCACCAACAACCATTGAGGTATTGCCGGACGCCAGGGCATTTTCGACCAATGGCTTAAAATTGGTCCATTGCTGCCGCGAAGTATCCTGAAACTCATCCAGCATAAAATGGCGGTAAATAAGCCCTACTTTTTCATAAATAAAAGGGGTATCATTGCCGTCAATGATTTTTCCGATCATCCGACCGGAATCACTCAGCAAAACAGTGTTGTTCTCCCTCAGTACCTCCTTCATTTTCAGGGCAATGTTACCCAGAAGACCAAATGGATAGATGTTTTTTAAGATGGCCCGTACGCTGTTGATCATTGGTATTTCCGACGTCAATGCTTCAACGGAATCTATGAGAATCCTGTTTAACCCATTTTGATACAATGTTTCTATCTGCGCTTTTAAGACGGGTGAATCTGTTTTCTTTGACCAGCTGTCAAGGTTATCCCGGGCATCAAAAACGCATTTAGCCGGAGATTCAAATTTCCCGTTTACCAGTTTGTTGAAGTGGTTGGCGAAGGAGGCTTTTCCACCTTTCAGCTGATCGTAGGTCAAACCGGATCCGGCAATCAGATCCAATCCCTCTTGTCCAAACTTGTTTAACCGTATTTCGGCATTCTGAAGCAAGTTTTTCAAATTCGCGATGTACACACCAAGCTGGACTTTACCCTCCAGTATCTCCGGAAATTCATCCCCATGAGCTTTGAATGTCTCTTTCTCTACCTCCTTACCGAATTTAAGCAACTCTTTTTTGAAATCCCAGCTCCTGCCCTCTTCGAGATTTTCTTCCAGAAACAGTACCATCCAGTTCATCAGCAACTCATTACTGTCTATCTCCTGAAAAAGGAGGTCCACGGCCTCCTCCAGTGCCTGACGGCTGTCTATTTCTGTTCGGAAGGATGCATTCAGCCTGATCTCCCTTGCAAATGAACGGATTATTTTTTGGAAGAAACTGTCGATAGTCATCACCGAAAAACGGGAATAGTCGTGAAGGATCAGTTTCAGAATGAAAGGAGCCTTTGCCCTTATTTTTTGTTCACTGCCGTATTCCTTCAGGAAATCCAGGTACTTCGATTCCCTCCCTTCGGAAAGATTGGCCAGTTCCTTCAAAATACGCTCTTTCATCTCGGCCGTAGCCTTGTTGGTAAAGGTTACAGCCAGAATATTCCGGTAGGACATTGGTCTGGCAAACAACATTTTCAGATATTCCCCAACCAGCTGGAAAGTTTTGCCCGATCCGGCCGATGCCTTGAAAATATTTAAACCGCCAATTTCTGCCATTTAGTTTAACTTAAACCGTATCCTCAGCACTCCCTCCTCAAAACTTGTTGAAACCAGCTGAAACTGCCCGATGTCAGAAGTATTCCCGACATGTGGTTCGATACAGGGACAGTGGTCATAATCACCTACCGAGATGATCCGGATAGAATATCTGGTGGTTTGGTTCAGGATATGTTCGGCAGAGTGCATTTGCGGATCGTAACTCTTCATTTATTATTCCGGTTCTGTTTTTGCTAAAATTAGGCAATAAGATTGAACCAGCCACCGGCCAAAGAACGGACAAATGGCTTTTTTCGGTTGAATAAATCCAAAAATTGGTTAAATTGGTGTGATTTCACCGAAATCTGAAAAAAATACCCGGACATGGTGCAACATTTCGGAAACAGGTGCGTCATTGTAGTAAAAAGAGAAAAACGGAAAAATGTACATCAACATTCATCAGCCGCTGATTGACAAGTGTCTTGAAAATGACAAAGAGGCACAATTCAGGATATACAAGCTGTACTACAAGTCAATGTACAACACCTCTTTGCGGATCGTCAACCGCTCAGATGAGGCAGAAGACATCATGCAGGAGGCTTTCCTGACCGCGTTTCATAAACTGGGCAGCTACAAAGGCGAGGTAAGCTTCGGAGTTTGGCTGAAGCGCGTAGTTGTCAACCGTTCGCTGGACTATTTAAGAAAACGCAAGGTAGAATTCGAGGAAGCACGTTCCGATCTTCCCGTATATGAAGAAGAAAAAGAGGATGAAACGCAATTCACGGTCGAAGAGGTAAAAACCGCCATATCTCAGCTCGCAGACAGTTACCGGACGATACTTTCGCTGATACTGCTGGAAGGATACGACCATGAAGAGGTGAGCGAGATACTGAACATCAGCAATGTCACAAGCCGGACACAGTTCAGCAGGGCAAAGCAACATCTCAGAGATTTATTGATTGAAAAGAGAAAGAAACAATTTACAATACCCTATTATGGATAAGCTGGAAAAACTATTCAACGAAAACCGGGATGCTTTTGAGGAAGAACCGTCAGACGGTCATTTCGACCGGTTTGAAACAAAGCTCGATCAGTATCACTCCGTAAAAAAACGGACGTTAATAGCCTGGCCATTTTTAAAAATCGCCTCGGTACTGATCATTGTATTGCTCTCGGCTAACCTTCTGATTTATGTTATGCCGGGTAAAAAAGAGACTAACCCGCGCCAGTTTGCCAACAGTGAGATGAATGAAACGGCAAATTTTTATACAGTCCGGATCAACAGTGGAATGTCACAGCTCAAACTGATGGCCGATCAGGGCATTGGAAGTGAAAAGGAACTGATGCAGGTAAAAAAGGAGATGGATGAAATGGACAAGCTGTTTCAGGATTTAAAGAAAGAGTACAGCCAGAATCCCAACGATGAAAGGGTTGTCAATGCAATGATTGAGTATTACCAAACAAAACTCGACATTATCAATACCATCAAAACAGATTTGGAAAATGTTAAAACTATTAAAAATAATAATCATGAAAACAAAGAACTTTAGTTTAGTCCTCATCTTTCTGATGCTGTTTGCAGTGCAGGCAAATGCAGAAAGAACCGTCAAAAAGATATACAAAAGCTTTCCGGTAAGACAGGTATCCAAACTTGAACTTTCCAATAAGTACGGCCATATTCAGATGGATGACAACCGGAAAGACTCCGTCGTCATCAGTGTGGAGATCTGGGTGGAGGGTACAGGCAACCGTGCCCAGAAATTACTGGATAATATCGAAGTAAATATCAACACTTCCGGAAGTACTGTTTCAGCCAAAACCGAATTTAGAAATAACTTCAACAACAACAACCAGAATTTCAGCATCGATTACCATGTCTCCGTACCAGCCGACCGCGAGTTGGCCGTTGATCAGAAATACGGAACCGTCAATATGAATGACCTTACCGGGAAAGGTGTCTTTGATATTCAGTATGGAGAGATCAGGGCAAAAAATCTTCTCTCTCCGTCACTCAGTATCGATATTGCCTATAGTAAAGCAACCATCGAAGCCACAAAAGACCTCAATCTTACCATCAGGTATTCAAAAATAAACCTTGGTAAAGGAGACAACCTTAAGATAGATTCAAGATATTCAGGTTTGATATTCGGAGATTGCAAAGATGTGGTCCTTGATTCAAAATATGATGATTTCAAATTCAAAACAGTCAATAGACTGACAGCCAACTCAATGTATACCGGATACAAGATTGATCAGCTGCTCTCTTCACTGGTTCTTTCCAACGGTTACGGTGACTTTACTATCGGCGCAATACCTTCAACCTTCAAGAGCCTCAAGGTTAACAGTAAATATGCTTCCGTCAGGCTTGGGATCGCCGCCGGAACCTCCTATAAACTGGATGGCATGGTAAGGTACTGCAACCTGAAACACCCGGCCGGGAAACTCAACAGGTCGAAAGAAGATACCAGCTATGAAGTACACGGAACTGTTGGCGACGCTGTATCGCCCAAAGCAGTTGTAAATATTGAGAGCAGCTACGGCAATGTAAGCCTGATACCCTAATTGTCGGAAAGGGAAATTTTATTTCATTGCCGTATGCTTGCTTTAACTGACGGCTAACGGTTGACAAAGCCACCTAAAGCAACATTTGAAAAAAACCAAATATAATATACCTTAGCAAACCGATAATGTAACCAACAAAATGAATATGTTTAGAAGATTTGGTTTGTTGATCCTTTTTTTGGCCGGTATCATATTGTCAGGACAAAAGCCTGTTGATCAGTTCAGTATTAAATTAAAAATGAAAGGAATAAGAGATACAACAGTGTTTCTGGCCAACTATTTTGGAAATAAAATCCTGCGCGTCGACTCTGTCAGGCTAAACCATGAAGGTATTGGAATTATCACGCATGAAAAAGCATTAAATGAAGGGATTTATCTTTTTTACCTGAACGAAAAAAATTATTTTGATTTCATGATAGGGAAGAATCAGAACCTTTCTGTCGAAGCCGATTTCAGTGACGGCACAAAAAACAAATTTTCAGGTGCAGAGGAAACTGTTGCCTTCCATGAATTCCAGATTTTTTTCGCCCGGCAAAAAGCAAAGCAGACTGTCATACAAACAAGACTGAGCGCCCAACCCGAAAAAAGTGACTCTGTAAAAATCCTGCAAAAAGAGCTAACTATTCTGAACGAAACCATGGAGAGTTACTGGAAGGAAAAGTCCGAAAAATACAAGGGAACCCTCCTGTCAGATTTATTTCGTTCCATGCTGACCCCTACACCTGACGAGCCCGTTATCCCGGCTTCCACAAAGAACATGGATTCAGTTCGATGGGTTTACAGGTACAATTTCATGAAAGATCATTACTGGGATAATTTCAATTTTGCAAGGGCCGGATTGATACGCACTCCTGTGATCCAGGAAAAGCTGGACACCTACTTTAAGAAAATGGTCCTGCAAATACCTGATTCATTGATTAATCCAATGATTAAGGTAATTGAAATGTCGAAAAAAAACGAAGAGTTAAATCATTATGTCTTTCTTTATCTCCTGAATGAAACCAACCTGTCTCCGATAATGGGTATGGACAAGGCATTTGTCGTGCTGTCTGAAAAGTATGTACTGAATGGTCCTAAATCGTGGCTGGATACTGCCGTCGTGCGTAAAATCAGGGAAAGGGTGGAAGCTTTGAAACCCAACCTTATTGGCAACATAGCCCCGGAATTAAAGCTGCCCGATTCGGAGGGTAATTATTACAGCCTCAGGCAGGTCAATGCCAAATATACTTTGCTCTATTTTTGGGAACCCGATTGCAGCCATTGCCAAAAGACCACACCTGCCCTCAACAAAGACCTCTATCAGCTGTTCAAAAATAAGGGGGTTCAAATATTTGCCGTCCTAACTCAGAACAACAAGGATAAATGGATGAAAGCTATCCAGGAATATAAAATACAGGAATGGACAAATGTATGGGATCCCACTTACGTTTCAAACTTCAGGAAACTTTACGACGTAACCAGTACCCCGATCATCTTCATCCTTGACAAGAATAAAAAGATAGTTGCCAAGAGACTGGATGTGGAATCTTCTATAACATTTTTAAATGCGATGTTAAATAGCAAGTAAATGATTACAAATAATTAATTCAACCTATTTCATTACCGCATCCGTCTTTACCTCCCAGTTGTCAGTCCGAAAAATATTAACCGGCATACCTTCTTTGTTGAAAAGATTAGGAACAGAGGTATTACTAAAACCAAACCTTACTGCTACCGGTTCTTTCACTGCTTTATTCCAGACTATCACTGTACTGCCTTCGATTTTTGCACTGGCAAACAGAAATTTCTGATCTGCACCGGCAATGTAAAATTCATTCAAATCTTTAGCCGTAGCCATCAATCCGTTCTCAACATTGTCGAACAGAATCCTGATTCTGTTCTTTTCAATGATGATTCCGCGGTACATCGGGTACTTATAAGTGAGTCCTTTAATTCCGTATGTTTCGGCTAAAGCCAGGTTGGCCAGGCGATCTGCAACCTCAATTTTCTTTACCGGATGAATATTGGTTATGTCATCTACGAGATCATGCACTATTGCCATGCCGGTTTTAGGAATGGAGAGACAGGCTGTCTGCTGCTCACGCAGAAGGGCACCGACATTGTAACTGCCATATGCAAACGGAGCAATCTGAACGTAGTAAAACGGGAAAGTATATCCCCAGGCTTCTCTCCAAGAACCGATCATTTTGGCCATGAGCCGGGAATAGGTGGCATAGTTTTGGGTGTTGCTCTCACCCTGGTACCAGATAGCCCCAGCTATCCTGAATTTGGTCAGCGGTGCAATCATGGCGCAATAATTTGAACCAGGCGTGATGGGCCAGCCGGCTGAAGGATTCAATTTCAAAGATGCTTCTTTTAAAACCGGATCTTTCTCTATCTCAGCTTTAGGCGTCCAAACTTCAGCAGGTGTGCCTCCCCAGTTGCTGTTTATCAGGCCTATGGGAACATTCAGACTCTTCTGCAGGCTTTTGCCAAAAAAATATCCGATGGCACTAAAATGAATCATTTCTTCAGGCGTACACACTTTCCATACAGCCCGGACATCTTCCTGCGGATAATCAGCAGTTGTTTTAGGAACGTAAAAGAAGCGGATTTTCCGATTATTGGCATTAGGGGCCTCCTCCAACGATTGTTTTAGCTTTTGATCTCCGCTCCATTCCATGTTGCTCTGACCACTGCAGATCCATACTTCACCCGTCATTACATCTTCCAAAACTGTCTTGTCGTTGATGGTAATGGTATAGGGTCCGCCGGCAGCCGGTGTTTTAATTTTCATTTCCCATTTGGCACCCGGTGTGCCTTTGGTGACATAATTGGTGGTGTCCCACGAAACTTTCACACTGATTTTCTCAGAAGGAGCGCACCATCCCCATAGATTAACTTCACTTTTCTGCTGAAGTACCATATGGCTTCCAATGATAGCAGGCAGCCGTACCTCAGCCGCGGACCGAAGGCTCAGGGCTAATAATATTCCCAAAAAAATTACCGGGGAAATTAATCTCTTCATATCTCAGACATTTAACAGTTAATGCAAAGTAGTTCATTTCAACAACCAAGAATGCCTATTGAATCCTATTCTCCAGGCATTACATTTAATTGTTGCTGCAAGATACTAATAATGCAAAAAACTACTGAAGAGAATCCACAGAAAAGATTTTTTGGCTTTATATTTATTGTCAGAATGTGTAGGAAACGGTATAGGACTTTCCGTTACTGGCTGTTATACTAACCTTATCGAAGACACCGGAAGCACCTCCGGGGATATAGAATGTTGCCTGTCCTTCTGAATTTGAAGTTTTTGTGGCAGAGTTTGAATATCCGTCAGTGCCTGATATTGAGAAGGAGATACTGCAGTTGGCCACTTTGGGAATAATGGTCGCTGTTACGGTAACCCCCTGCCCTGGTGCCGGATCGGTAGGAGAAGGACTTCCGGTTACAAATTCGACCCCGCTGCAATTACCCGTAACCATGGCTTCATCGATCATGCAAACCTGAGAGGTACCACCAAGTGTGGCATCACCTAGTTTCACCGGGGTAATATCTATTTTCTTGTTGTAACCAGCTGCCGGAAGTCCGAAGTTTGGCATGACAACCGGAGCATATCCCTGAACAGCTAAAGTAACCGTTGCTCCCTGCCCGATCAAATGCACAGGCAATTTGCCTCCCACAGTCGTTTTTCCGCTTATAATATATTGTTGGGTTGTTCCTGTTGATGCCTTTACTCCGATATACCAGTTGGCAAACCAGGTAACACTCGTACCCACAACCACGCCAACAACAGTAACAGTTGCAATTGCAGGCAAGGTAGTAGCCCCGACGATCAGTCCGGCCCCCATTGCAGCTCCGGTACCGAGCACGGCACCAATTCCTGTATTGACAGCTTTTACAGTTTTGGTTATTTTTAGTTTGTCACAAGCTGCATTATAGGTATTATCGTCTATTTCTCCTTTATCGTATTTTGCCTGGATCGCATCTCTGTCTCCCTTGGTCTCTGCAATAAGGTCAGCCACATTTTTAATCAAACCCGGTGAAATTCCTGAGCCCGCATCCGGAATAAAATCCATTGGGCCACAGGGGATTGGTGGTATACCCGCTTTATAATGTAGAGATTTATTCTGATTCTGGGTTGTTTGAATTTTCTGCATCGCCTCCACAAATTTGGTGCCTGCATCAAAATAATCATTCATTATTTGTTTCGTTTGTGCAGCTTTTAAAGTGGTGAAATTTGCACTTTCGTAGGCTTGTGCCTTTGTTACAAAATTCTCAAGCGCATCGTGAAGGGTGGAGACCTGCAGACTAAAATCCTGTACCGTTTGAGAGGTATCTTCCGAGTCTTTCTTGTTCAGTAAATCACATGATGCGAAAAAGGTGAATAACGAGCATAGCAACATCATCCGCAGAAATTGTCTTTTCATTTCTTTGAATTTTTAGAATTAGTAATATTGGGTTTTTTGCAGACCTACAAGGGAGTTTAGGTCTGGTATTCACAGCATCAAAAATGCAAAAAAATCAAAGCATATAAAATAGCCCATTGGGGTCATTTTTCAAATCAGATCATCTTCTCTTTAAAACGGGAATTGCCTCCAATTCGCTCATGCCGGGAAGGTTAAAATCTGGCAGCAATACATCAGGCATATTGTTGTTTCCGATTGCATCTTCGACAGATCCGTATGTCCAGACAACGCTGAAATCTAAAAAAGATGAAACATGAAAGACCAGGCTTTGCCTGAATTCATCGCGATTGGAAAACGGTCACACAAAAAAAGGCGAAACCCGAAAGCTACGCCTTTTTTTATTGTAGTGTGTGAAAATCAGCTTAACAGGTCAAGTTTGACAAGATCCTGAATATCAAGCATACCGATAGGTTTACCATTTTCAGTAACAATAATGTTATCTACCTGATTGGCATTAAAAATATCAGTTGCTTTTTGCAGCATCGCCGAACCGTCTATAGAAATAGCATTGGCAGTCATACACTCAGCAACGGTTGCCGTAAGAATATGATCACCCATCTTCCGCATTTGCCTGCGAAGGTCTCCATCCGTAAAAATACCGGCAAGTTCACCATCTTTTGACACCACAGAAACTGCTCCCATGCCGGAATCAGTCATTTTCAGGAGTGCATCCAGCACCTTACATTCAAGGTCTACCACCGGATTGACATCAGAGATGACGGTTTTAACCTGGATGGTCATTAAACGGGTATGCTGGAAAAACTGATCTGTACCCAGCTTTGTAAGATGGTTGTCACCCAGTTTTTTCATGATGCTCCAGGGAATTGTAATATTATGGGCCCCCAGGAGGAGTGCATCCTTGATATGCTCAGGATACCTCACGGATGAGAACATCACCTTCGCATCATATTTGTAGGTGTTGATTACCTCTATAATCTGTTTAACCAATCCAAGTGCATCGTGACCCTGGTCCTGCATGCGGCCAACCAGCACGCAAACGTAATTTGCTCCGGCAGTCAGTGCCATGTAGGCTTGCTGAATGTTGTAAACCAAATGCAGATTTACCAGAAATCCTTCTTCATGCAGTATTTTACAAGCCTTTACACCTTCCAGGTTTACTGGTATTTTAAAAACTGTTTTTTTCTTGTCAAGGCCCAGCGCAAGCAGGCGTTCTGCTTCGGCAACAATTTCAGGGGATGTTTCGCCCAATGCTTCAATCATCAGAACCGGCACCATCTTTGACAGTTTCACAATGGCACCATCAATATCTGTGATACCATTCTTGTGCATAAAGGTTGGTGTTGTGGTAACACCATCAATGATCCCCAGTTTGAGGGCTTCTTCAATTTCAGCCATGTTGGCCGAGTCAAGAAAAAATTCCATATAAATTATTTATTAAAATTTAGGTCTGTATTTGACTTCTACATTGTGGATTTCAATCAACGGCTTCAGGAACTCAGTTACATCATCTATACACATCTGACTTGCCGCATCGCACAATGCACGCGACGGGTCAGGATGGACTTCAATGAATAACCCGTCAATTCCCGCTGCAACGCCGGCCCTTGCCAATGTTGGTATAAACTCTCTGGAACCTCCGGCCGGATCAGAACTTGGAATGCCGTATTTTCGGATAGAATGGGTCACATCAAAGATAACCGGATATCCTGTAGTACGGAGATGGTAGAAACTTCGCGGATCAACGATCAGGTCGTTGTAACCGAAAGTATAGCCTCTTTCTGTGACCATGATATTGGTGTTGCCAGCCTGCTCGACTTTTCTCACCGGCTTGATCATGTTCTCGGGCGCCAGGAATTGTCCGTGCTTCAGGTTGATGACCTTTCCTGTTTTGGCTGCTTCCACAACCAATGTGGTCTGCATGACCAGGTAGGCCGGAATTTGGATAATGTCGACGACTTGCGCTGCTGCAGCAATCTGATCCGGATAATGGATATCAGTGATCAGCGGAACATTAAACTGTTCCTTGATTTTTTGCAGCATGGCAAGTCCCTTTTCCATCCCGGGACCGGTATAAAAGTCTGCCGAACTTCTGTTATCCTTTTGAAACGAGGATTTAAAGATCAACGGAAGATCCAGTTTCTGAGACAAGCCTACCAAAAATTCGGCCGTATCCATCATTGTCTTTTCATCTTCAACGACACAGGGCCCTGCAATCAGAAAAAGCTTGTCTGCTCCGCAATCAATGTTACCTACCTTGACTATTTTCTTCATTTCCAATTTATTACATTTTCATGAGCAGTCCGCGGAGTTTCTCACGTGTGATTATTTTTTGCCAATCCGGACCGCATACATGTGCCCACATAAAGATGAGGGTGAGGGAAACATCGATCATCTGTTCAATCTCCTCCGGTGTGCGGTTGGCATTGAATCCTTTCGGAAGAACGATGTTGTTTTTTTTCATCATCTCCCTGAACTCTTTAACACCTTCAGGATAAAACTCATCCAACTGGTTGAATACAATACAATTGCCTTCGCCGTGATGAACACCCGTGACACTAGCAAGACCGTAAGAAATTGCATGGCAGGCGCCAACTTCAGAATAGGTCAATGACAGGCCGCCCAAATAAGAGGCAATCATCAGCTTTTCATCATTTTCGGGTGTGCGGCTGTCTTCGCTCAGGAAGATTTCCCTGCACAAGCGAAGTGATTCTATTCCCAAAGAGTCTCCCATCACTGTTTTGCGATGGCCGTTGAGCGCCTCAATATTATGAATATAACAATCCATTGCGGTATAAAAGCGTTGGCGATCAGGAACAGATGCAATCAGGTCCGGATCAAGCACCAACTGGTCGGCAGGGGTGAAATTTCCCTTGATGCCCAAT
The DNA here is from genome assembly GCA_038323575.1 of Bacteroidales bacterium. Taxonomy (GTDB): domain Bacteria; phylum Bacteroidota; class Bacteroidia; order Bacteroidales; family Prolixibacteraceae; genus CAINVV01. The sequence continues at coordinate 31,376 of JBBQHB010000025.1, forward strand.
TTCTTTACAGGACCGGTCAAAACTGTTGTCATGGATACTTCAGCACCGCAACCCGAAATAGTCGGAATAACAGTACAATGTACCCCTTTTTTCTTAATAAAGTCAAGTCCCTGATATTGCGCAGACGATCCCTCGTTGGTAAACATTAAACGAATGGCTTTGGCATAATCCATAACACTGCCGCCACCCATACCAACCACAGAAACCGGGTTACCTTTGCCGAGACTTTTTATTTCGGCGACGATTTGATCTACTATTTTTGTCTTGGGTTCTTCTTTGATGTCAATAATTTTCAGGATATCCTGTGCATGAACGGGTATCCGCCTCATGAAATCCTTCCCGTCAAAATATTCATCCAGCAGAAAAAGAACATAAGCGTCCTTATCAACCCTTAATTCAGCAAGTACATCATCCAACTGGTCGAAACTATTTCTTCCGTAAAGGACACGGCCGACTGCTTTATAATTTCTAAACATATATCTTTTATTTAAGTGCTTTTTTAAGCGCTGACCTCATTTTGGAAACCAGCGTATTTAAATCTTCATCGCTCCAATTGACCATGATCTGGGTCATCATCAGCCGCTGCATAATGGCATCCGACTGAGGAACTTCCAACTTCCTGTAATCAGGAACATTGTTCAGTTTCATCACCGGAAGATTGAATATCGACTTAAGCTCTTTCAAATGCCCCCATTGGCGATGGTAATGGAAATTGTTCCTGTACCAATAGGAGGCACTCAAGCCCTCTTTTTGAAACGCTTCAAATGTCCTGACTGCCTTCTCGTTGTCAGGCAAAAAGAAAGAGAGGAAGGTAGCAGAATCACCATTTTCATCCGGCACAAGCCGCAGTTTAATTTCAGGGAACTCAATTAGGACTTGTTTTAATATCTTTTGATGTTTTTTCTGCTTTTCGATCATGTAGGGCAGTTTGCGCAACTGCGCCAAAACTACTGCCGCTCCCAGTTCAGAACCCCGGTAATTGTAGCCAAGAATAGGATGCTGTTCCGCGCCCCTTGCATCGCCGGTATGGTCGTGGCCATGGTCAGCGTATTTGTGTGCCCGGTCGTATAACTCATCGTCATTTGTAGCAATTGCGCCACCCTCACCGGCTGTGATAATTTTATAATAATCAAAAGAAAAGGCAGACATCTTGCCGAAATTTCCAAGCATTTTCCCTTTGTAGCTGCCGCCAAGTGCAGGAGCGGCATCTTCAACCAAAATCAGGTTGTGTTTGTCGCATACGGCAACAATCTCATCCATTTTGGCCATGGATCCGAATACCTGAATCAGCAATACTGCCTTCGTTCGGGGTGTAATCGCCTTTTCAATACCTTCGGGACTTAAGCACAATGTTTCGTCGATCTCTGCAAATACAGGAATCGCACCTGCCAAAAGAACCGCCTCGATCGGGGCAATAAATCCGTATGGAGGAACAATCACTTCATCCCCGTAACCAATGCCGCAGCATGCCAGCGATATTGAATCGGCCGCTGTGCCGCTCGCACAGAAATGCGTGTGTTTTGTTCCAAGATAAGTACTGAATTCCTGCTCGAAAGTTCTGGCTTTAAAAACGCCGTTTCGCTGAGCATCGTGATTGTATCGGAAAAGCACACCTGTTTCCAGGACATCCATTACTTCTTTGCGCTCTTCCTGTCCGAATAGTTCGGTACCTGCCATAATAAATTATGTTAATCTATAAAACAATCTCCAATTGCAACAATCATGCCAAGCCGGGCAACTTTCACCTGTAAAGGTTAGTTCACCTTTCCCAGGCATCTTTTCGCCAACCTATTAAAAGCATACAAAATTACAATAATTTTTAAGATGTCGGCCGAAAGTTCCGTATTACGTAGAAAACACAAAAGGCAACCGACTGTATATCAATTGCCTTTTTTTCGGTGCCCAGAACAAGACTCGAACTTGCACACCGTAACCGGCACCAGCCCCTCAAGCTGGCGTGTCTACCAATTTCACCATCTGGGCAGAACTTTTTTGCGTGTGCAAATGTATAAAAAAAAATAAAAAACCACCGTCTAAGCAGGTGAAAAGTGGAATTTATTATTTGCTGTACGCACAACTGTATTTGATCTCTTTGACCAATCCCGAAGGATCTACCAGAAACCTGGTTATTTCTGTCTTGAGAACCTTGGGGCTGTTAAAAGTATCATATTGGAACTGACCTGTGTTGATGGGTGTTTCTCTGAGCATTATTTTTTTTTCATAACTCCGGAGGGTTCCTCCGCCCACCAGATTTTCAACAATTGTCGGAGCTCCCATATGGTCCATTACCTCAGTAAAAGATTTTCCTTTGTAATTCCTGTTCAGTTTTGACTCTACCGAACAGCCTGCAGTGAGGGCCACAATTAGCAGGATCAAAACTCCATATTTAACTTCGGAATCCCAACCTTTGAATAACCAATAACCTATATTGCATAATTTGTTCATTTTGAATTTATTAACAACATTAAACATGAGAGACAAGGCAATGCCTTGTCTCTACCCAAAATTACAATTTTTTCGGTAAATTATTCTCTTCTCACCTCTTTGATCAGGAATTCTGTCCGGCGATTGGCGCGCCTGCCCTCTTCGGTTTCGTTATCCCCTACCGGGAAGGCGAATCCTGCTCCCCTGCTTTTGAGCCTCCAGGGCTCTACGTTGCGTTTTTTCAGCTCAAGTACTACTGCCTCAGCACGCTTTGCGGATAGTTCCAGGTTGTATTCTTTTGTGCCTACATGATCGGTATGACCAACGACCTCCACAACAACACCGGGATTCTGAAGCATGAACTGTGTGATTTCGTCTAACTGGGTTTGTGATTCGTCTGTCAGCTGGAAAGAATTGGTCTCAAAGAATATATTTGAAAGTGTAGTGAATGCTCCTGTCTTTACAGGCATCAAAAGGATTTTTACCTCCTGTGGTTTTTTTTGTGAATTGCCATTTACCAGTGAAATGTTTTCTGAAGCAAAAAGGTATCCCTTCCGGGAGATGTTTAATCCGTAATTAATCCCTGAAGGCAGACATACCAAAAATTCACCGTCATTCTCCGCCGGGGTGATTCTTCTTACGACTTTTTTAGTTGAAAGATTCGTAAGAACTATGTCAACACTTAATTTCTTAAATGTACCGGCATCGACAACAGTTCCTTTCATGTACGAAACCGGATCTGGCATTAACCAGTCAGGCAGATTAAAATAAAAGATATCCCAACTGTGGTCAGTGTTACGGTTGGAGGAAAACCAAGCCCGCTCGCCTGATCTTTCAACAAACAAACCATCTTCATTCCGGTTTGAGTTAATCGGATAACCAAGGTTAACCGGCTCTGATAAATTTCCGTTTTTCAGCCGCGTCATATAGATATCAGTCCCACCCAGGCCGGGTCTCCCGTCAGAGGAAAAGTAGAATGTATTGCTGTCGGCATGGATAAAAGGAGAGAGATCATTGCCCGGGGTATTAATTTCAGTAACATTGGTCACATTTCCATACTGTGGTACTCCGGAGGTCGAAACACCTGTTTTCTCCGCTTTCCAGATATCCATATTTCCTTTGCCGCCGGCCCGGCTGCTAACGAAATAAAGGTTTTCCCCATCGGCCGAAAGTGCCGGTTGAGACTCCCAGGCACCGCTGTTGACTGGCTCTCCCATGTTAACCGGAACCGTCCATTTGCCATTTTTATTCACCGATATATACAGATCGCAACTTCCAACTCCGTCAGACCTTCCGCATCCGGTAAATATCAGCAGTTTCCCGTCAGCAGAAAGGGTTTGCGCCCCTTCATTCTCATCGGTATTTACCGGCGGTCCGACAGGTTTTGCTTTGTGCCAGCTAATTGTATCGTAAATAGCATAATAAAAATCTTCCTGAGGCCTCGGAATTTTTTGTCCGTTCTTTTCTTTCGTCTCGAGTCGGGTAAAGACCAACTTGTTGGCTTCGGCATTTAGGGATGGCCAATACTCTGCAGCATCTGTATTAATTGAATCTCCGGGGTTAACCGGATGAAAGGGCACCGGATGACTGACGGCTTCAACAGAAAACCGGCAGGAGGCCAGCAGAAGTTGTTCAGCGGAATTGAGCGATTTTTTCAGTGTGGCATAATGTTCCATCCTACTGAGGGCTTCTGAGTAATCTCCGTTTTTGAAAAGCGCTTCGGCCAGAAATTTAAAACCGCCGATGTATGAATCACCAGAGATTGCCAGACCTTTCTGAAGATTTTCAATCTCTGCCTTAGATTTACCCGCTTCATGAGCCAGATCAGCCAAGGCAAAATGCGCCATGTACCAGGCAGAGTCCAGTTTAAGAATCTCATAAAGCAGCTGTTCTGACTTTGCTGAATTACCGTCCCTGGATAGGTTCAGCGCTTCATTGTACAGTAATTCGATTTTTTTTTGTGAAGAAGTCGGTTTTTGCGCAAATAAATTTAACGGGATTAAAAGTAAAAATACAAATGCTGGGAGCGACTTCATGGTAATCTGGACAAATTTCACAAAGGGAACAAAGCAACTTAGCATGAATTATTAACCCAACCGATCCTTTGCAGGCTAAGAGATACAAGCCGGAGACCGCCTTGATAATCAGAAATTCAAAAGTTGTCAGAGGCTAAAAATAATAAAAAAAACCGTCGCGGTTTCCCGGACGGTTCTTTTTATTCTGAGATATTTCTTACAAACTATTGATGGCATTGAGGTCGTCGAAGGCGACCTGCAAACGTGCGATCAGGCTCTCTTCCCCTTTTCTGATCCATACACGGGGATCATAGTATTTCTTGTTTGGTTTGTCGGTACCTTCCGGATTTCCGATCTGACTTTGAAGATACGCATGATTTTTGGCATCAAACTGACGGATACCGTCCCAATAAGCCCACTGCGTATCGGTATCGATGTTCATTTTAATGACTCCGTAACCAATCGCCTCACGGATCTCTTCGTGCGAAGAACCTGAACCGCCATGGAAGACGAAATTTACAGGATGCGCATCCTCCATACCCAATTTTGCCTTGATATATTCCTGTGAATTTTTGAGGATAACCGGCATGAGCTTAACATTTCCCGGTTTGTATACACCATGAACATTACCGAAGGAAGCAGCAATGGTGAAATTGGGAGAAATTTTGCTCAACTCTTCGTATGCATAGCAAACATCGGCTGGTTGGGTATAAAGCAGACTGTTGTCTATGCCGCTGTTGTCGACGCCATCTTCCTCTCCTCCTGTGATTCCGAGTTCAATTTCCAGTGTCATACCCATTTTGCTCATTCGCTCAAGGTAACGTTTGCAAATGGCAATATTTTCTTCGATCGGTTCTTCGGAAAGATCCAGCATGTGTGAACTAAAAAGTGGCTTTCCGGTTTCAATAAAGTTTTTTTCACTAGCATCCAGCAGACCGTCAATCCAGGGAAGTAATTTCTTGGCTGCATGGTCGGTATGAAGTACTACCCGGACACCATAAGCCTCAGCCAATGTATGAATGTGTTTGGCACCAGCGATAGCACCTAAAATACCAGCTTGCAGGCCTTCCATTTTCAATCCTTTCCCTGCATTGAAAATTGCGCCGCCGTTTGAGAATTGAATCATGACCGGTGCATTGGCGATAACCGCTGCTTCCATAATGGCATTGACAGATGATGATCCTACAACATTAACAGCCGGAATGGCAAAACTATTTGCTTTTGCAACTTTAAAAATGTATTGCAAGTCGGTTCCTGTAACCACGCCCGGCTTTACAACCTCAGCTATTCTATTCATAATTAAATGTTTTAATTTGACGATCACAAAGTTATGTATTCATTTTGACATTTGAATACGCTGAATATTAATATTAAGTAAACAAATCAAGGAATTTTCCGGTAGATACAATCCAGACTTATACACAATTCACATGGATATTCCCGGTATTTAACCGCTTTCCCGATTCCGATCAATCCGCTGACAGATTTAACTGGATGCATCAGCGCAGAAGCGGTCAGCGTTACACCGCACGGGGCATCCGGAAACAAAGCGAACAGTTTGTGCTGGTCGGCCACATCCCACTGGCAATAACCAGGACTGTAACGGTTGGTTATTTTCTGGCCGCTGTTTTCCAATTCCTGCTGAACATGCCGCACCATCTTCTCCCCGGCAGCATCGGCAATAAAACTGCCCATCTGATCATAAATATAACCTTTGGCCGGATCATCCCCTTTCAATAAAGCGGAGGACTTCTCACTCACCGATTTACCGGCAGTGCATACAAAAAAGAGAATTTTTTCAGCACCCCGGAGCTCTTTGCAAAGGGTTTTCCCAACCAGGAATGATTGACCGCCGGCTTCGACGCATCCGCTTGCCGGTTTCAGGTCAATTTCATCAATTACCCGGTAGGCAGCCCTGATTTCATTCAAACATGATGCAAAATCCAACGCCTCCTCCAGGTAAGCATCAAACGGATCAGGAAGCGGAGAATCCGGAAAACCGAGAACCGAATGAATGTGCATCCTGTCGATTGTCAGTTCGTTAAAACTGAAGACGTACTCTTTATAAATCATTCTTTAGAGAAGTGATTTCACAACTTCACCGACCTTGCGGATATGTGCAGGCGTTGTTCCACAGCAGCCACCTACGATGTTTGCGCCTGCCTCAATTATTTCTTTAACCCTTGAAGCCATATCGTCCGGGGTTTCAGGGAAGGTTGTAACCCCGTCTTCGTAGCGCGGCATCCCGGCATTGGCATGGACCAGAACAGGTATCACCGGGTTAGCCGTTCTGATTTCCTTTACCATTCCGATCATATCTTCGATACCGTTCCCACAGTTGGTCCCTATCAGATCAGCGCCGGCCTCAACAAGCGCTTCAACCATCTCTGTTGGTGATATGCCCATCATGGTTCTGTATTCCCCTCCGATAATTTTCTCGAAAGTCATGGTACAGAAAACTTCGCATTTGGTATTTTCTTTGGCAGCCTTTACGGCAATCCTTGCCTCGTCGAGGTCGGTCATGGTTTCAATCATGATGGCATTGACACCCCCGGCCTCGAGTGCCATGGACTGCTCTTTGAATGCTTCGTAAAGTTCCTCTTCAGTCACCTCTTCCATCAGAAGCAGTTTCCCGGTAGGGCCGACAGAACCCAGCACAAAACGGTCGGGACCAGCGGCTTTTCGGCTAATTTCGGCTGCTGCTTTGTTGAACGCCCAAACCTTTTCCTCCAAACCATACTTGGCCAGTTTGAAACGGCTTCCGCCAAAACTGTTGGTTTCGACAAGGTCTGCACCGGCATCAAGGTAACCTTGCGCAATGGACAAAACATCATCCGGCCTGGAGATGTTCCATGCTTCGGGACACTCACCCGGCTTCAGGCCTTTCTGTTGGAGAAAAGTACCCCACGCACCATCAGAAACCAGTATTCTCCCTTTTTTGAGCTCAGATAATATCTTTTTCATTTTGGATTTTCGATTTTGGATTTTCTGCCTGTCGTTTCAAAGATAACGAAAAATTGAATTTCGTTCCTGTTTCCCTGACATTTGAATTTCAAAGGAAATACGGTCTTTCAAAATGTACTTTGCAACAGATAAATATTTATTTCCCTTTTTGAAACAACTTTTATTTATATTCGTTCTAAATAAAATCAAAGGCAGATCAAGTAATTTACACTTAATACTATTACTATGAAAAGGCAGGAATTTTTCTCAACTTTAGGTATCTCCGCAGGACTACTTTTTATGGCTCCTGTTGTTACTTCATGCAGCAAAACCATTACGGATGCAGGTACAACCGCTGGAAACAACAATGGTGCAGTGGATTTCACCCTGGATCTGACATCACCAACTTACGCTGCACTTAATAACAACGGCGGATCTATTGTAAAAGACAATATCATTATTGCCCGTACTTCTGGCGGAGCTTATATCGCCCTTTCATCGGTATGTACCCATCAGGGGAGCACAATTGGCTATGATGGCGCCGCCAACCGGTTTCATTGTCCCAATCATGGTTCCAATTTTGCATCCGACGGTACTGTTATCAACGGTCCGGCTTTAACAGCATTAAAAAAATTCAATACCCAGCTTACAGGTAATTCCTTGCGGGTTTATGCTTAACCGCTGAAACTTCCGGGAATTAGCAATAAATACAAAAGGCTTCAAGACAGATGTAATTTGCCTTGAAGCCTTTTGTGCGTATTCCAAAATTTCTATTTCAACTGAATCAAAACCACAGACTTGGAAGGCAAAGTAGCGCTGATTTTCCCATTGGCAATTTTGGCATTTTTAAAATCAGCCAGCGAGACCTCCTCATTCTTCCCAAAATCGTTGCAGGCATTGATCTTGTTTGCGGTAACTACTTTACCGGATACTTTGGTCAGGTTAACTCCCGGTATTTCAAAACTGATCTCCTGTGATTTGTTCGGATCCAGGTTGCACAGCGTGATATTCACCACCCCCTCTTTGGTCGATGCAGAGCAGCTAACGGCGTCGACAGACTGTGAGTCGAATGTATACTTGTCGCACTTAATCTCAACCGGCAGCATTACAGCATCCTGGTGTACTTTGTACAACTTAAAGACATAATAAGTCGGCGTCAGCACCATTTCTTTGTCTTTGGTCAGGATTACCGACTGCAAAACATTGATCATCTGGGCAATGTTGCTCATCCGTACACGATCAGCATGGTTGTTGAAGATATTCAGGTTGATCCCGGCAACCAATGCATCGCGCATTGTGCTTTGCTGGTAAAGGAATCCCGGATTCGTACCCGGCTCAACATCGTACCAGCATCCCCATTCGTCGACCAGCAATCCTACCCGCTTCTTAGGATCAAACTGATCCATAATAGCGGAATGCTTGGTGACCAGTTCCTCCATTTTCAAGGTTTTCTGAAGGGTATTGAACCATACCTTTTCATCAAAATTGGTTGCAGAGCCCTTCTTTTGCCAGTCGAAAGGAACTGTGTAATAATGCAGCGAAAGTCCGTTCATCATTCTGGCAGCTTCGCGCATCATCACTTCAGTCCATTTGTAATCTTCGACGTTTGCGCCGCTTGCAATTTTATACATTCCCGGTGCGCGCATAAATGAGGCGTAATTGCGGTAGATATCAGCATAATACTCAGGGCGCATATTTCCACCGCAACCCCAAGTCTCATTTCCTACGGCCCAGTACTTCACATTCCAGGGTTTTTCGCGTCCGTTTTGCTTGCGCAGTTTGGTCATTGGGCTTTCGTTGGAAGAGGTTACATATTCTACCCATTCGGCGGCTTCACGAACAGTACCGCTTCCAACATTCAGGTTGACATAGGCATCTGCACCAATCAGCTCGCAGAAATCAAGAAATTCATGGGTGCCGAAACTGTTGTCTTCGGTTACTCCTCCCCAGTGAACATTCACGATGGAGGGACGATCCGACTTTGGTCCGATTCCGTCTTTCCAGTGGTAGGTGTCAGCAAAACAACCTCCGGGCCAGCGAATCAGCGGAACGCTCAAATCTTTGAGTGCAGCAACAACATCCGATCGGAAACCCCTGGTGTTAGTTATCTCCGACTTTTCGCCCACATAAATACCGCCATAAATACAATGGCCCAGGTGTTCGGCAAAATGGCCGTAGATGTCTTTGTTAATTTTTGCTCCGGGTTGGTCGGCATGAACTACAATCTTGGTCTGTGCCATCCCGACGAAGGAGAAATTCATCAGTAAAATGATGAAAAGCAATTGAATGCATTGATTTTTTTTCATAATGGTTGAATTATACTTATCAAAGATAAAGAAAAATTAAAAGTAAATAGTACTATTTAAAAAAGATGTTGAAAAACATGTTTAATGCCATGATCAGATGTCTATTTAAATATAAATTTGCAGAACGGATCAGAACAGATGATTTGATTGTATTAAGATGCAGAAATTCAGTTTCAAGCCGAATTTAAACTCACGAGTTTCAAAGGTGCAACAGCTTGTTGATGCGCTGATCCGTTCCATTAATCTAAAAATGCTCCGCGAAGGCGATCCCCTGCCTTCCGTGAACGATTTGATGAAGGTATCAGGACTGTCGCGTGATACTGTTTTTAAAAGCTACAGTGAACTGAAAAGAAGAGGTGTCGCGGAAGCGATCCCGAACAAAGGATATTTTGTAACCCGTTCACAGAAGCAGGTATTTCTTTTTTTGGATACTTTCAAAGCTTACAAGGAGGTGCTTTACAGTTCATTCAAGCATTATCTTCCTAAAAATACCATGGTTGACATTAACTTCCACCATTATAATTTCGAACTGTTTAAATCAACCATACACAACAGCAACGGAAAGTTCGGATCTTACATTATCATGAATTTCGATCATCCTGAAATCGCTGAAATTATCAGTGAAATTGACCCGGACAAACTGCTGCTGATAGACTGGCCTATTCATTCCAGACCCGGACAACCAAAAGTTTACCAGGATTTCGGTGAAACTGTTTACCGTTGCATGACCGCCGGCTGGCACCTGCTCAGGAAATATGACGAGATTGTCTGCGTTTACCCTGAATACACATTTCATCCGTTCGAATCAGTAGAAAACGTCAACAGGTTTTGTTCTGACAACAATATGAATTTCAGCATACAGTACGACATCGACGAACTGGACATAAAGTTAGGGAAAGTCTACTTCGTCTTTGAAGATATTGACCTCTCTGCCATTTTGGAACAGGCCAACCGTAAAAAATTCAGGCTCAGGGAAGATTTCGGCCTGCTTTCCTACAACGATACGCCATTGAAACAGTTTGTGGCGGGTGGGATTAGCGTAATTTCAACAGATTTCAAGTTAATGGGCAAGAAAGCCGCTGAATTTATAATCGCCAACGATAAACTTGATTTCATGGTGCCCACAGAGCTTATTATCCGTGAATCTCTATAATTTATCATACTATATCAGAACAGATAAAACATTAAACTTTAATACCATACCGAAATGTATCTTCTTGGAATTGATATTGGCAGCTCATCCGTTAAAGCATCGGTTGTTGAGGGAGCCTCGGGAAAATGTGTTGCTTCGGCTTTTTATCCCAAACAGGAGATGAAAATTACCGCCCTGCAGGCAGGATGGGCCGAACAGGCACCGGAATTGTGGTGGGAAAACCTGAAACTTGCGATCAGTGAGGTTCTTAACAGCTCGAAAGTTGAACCCAAAACCATTGATTCTATCGGTATATCTTACCAGATGCACGGATTGGTGGTAATTGACAAAAACCGGAAAGTCCTGCGTCCGTCGATAATCTGGTGCGACTCACGTGCCGCGGTTTACGGGAACAAAGCGTTTGCAGATTTGGGCGAACAGGCATGCCTGGCCAGCCTGCTCAATTCACCCGGGAATTTCACTGCCTCCAAATTAAAATGGGTCAAAGAAAATGAACCGGAATTGTACAGCCGGATTGACAAGGTCATGTTGCCCGGTGATTACATCGCCATGAGGTTATCGGGAGATGTCAGGACAACTGCCAGTGGTTTATCCGAAGGAATTCTCTGGAATTTCAGGGAAAATGCAGTTGCAGGAAGTATCCTGGATTATTATGGGTTCGACCGTTCATTGATTCCCGAGCTGGTTCCGACTTTTTCCGTCCAATCGTTTGTGAACGCCGAAGCAGCCAGGGAACTTGGTCTTGCAGAGGGTACCAAAATCAGCTACCGAGCAGGCGACCAGCCCAATAATGCGCTGTCGCTGAATGTCCTGAATCCCGGAGAGATTGCAACAACAGCAGGAACCTCCGGTGTTGTATACGGCGTTAGCGGTGAAGTTAAATACGATCCGCTTTCAAGGGTCAACACTTTTGCACATGTCAACCACTCCGGCGCTGCCACAAGGCTTGGCGTTCTGCTCTGCATCAACGGCACCGGAATCCTTAATTCCTGGTTGAACAAAAATGTCGGGAACAAACTGTTTTCGTATGAGGAGATGAACGACAAGGCAGCTACAGTTGCAATCGGATCGGAAGGATTGAGTATTCTTCCGTTCGGGAACGGGTCTGAACGTGTGTTGCAAAATAAAAATATCGGGGCGCAGATTTCAGGCCTAGGATTTAACACCCATACCGACGCGCACCTGTTCCGTGCGGCACAGGAGGGAATTGTCTTTTCTTTCAAGTACGGAATGGAAATTATGGAGGAGATTGGGATTCATGCACAGGTCATCAGGGCCGGCAAGGCGAATATGTACCTGAGTCCGGTATTCAGGGAGACACTGGCAGGGATTTCCGGCGCTACCATTGAATTGTATGATACGGACGGCTCAATAGGCGCCGCCCGCGGTGCGGGTATCGGATCGGGTTATTATGCCTCGGCCAAAGAGGCTTTTACTACACTCCAAAAACTGGATACCGTCCATCCCGACAATTCCAAAAAGAACCAATATGAAGAAGCTTATCAAAACTGGAAAAATCAACTTAATAAACAGATTCTATAAATTCAAACTTAAATTTTCACGTCATGACAGTTTTTAAAGGAAACAAAACGTACTTTCCTGGTATCGACCAGATCAGTTACGAAGGTCCTCAATCAAAAAATCCGATGGCATTCAAATATTATGATGCCGACAAAGTAGTAATGGGTAAATCCATGAAGGAGTATTTACGTTTTGCAGTTGCCTATTGGCATACCTTCTGCGGTGACGGCGGTGATCCTTTTGGTCCCGGAACACAGATTTTTCCGTGGGTTGGGGCAGCCGACAAGATGACAGCTGCCAAGGAGAGAATGGATGCAGCATTTGAATTCATCAGTAAAATAGGTGCTCCATTCTACTGTTTTCACGACACAGATGTAGTTGGCGACGGATCAGTTTTCGAAATTGAAAAACGGCTGGCCAACATGATCGACTTTGCCAAAGAACGTCAGGATGCTACCGGCATCAAACTGCTTTGGGGCACTGCCAACGTCTTCTCCAATACGCGTTACATGAACGGGGCTTCCACCAATCCCGATTTCAATGTTTTGGCCAACGCTGCCGTTCAGGTAAAAAATGCGATGGAAGCCACCATAGCACTTGGCGGAACCAACTATGTATTCTGGGGCGGACGCGAAGGGTACATGAGCCTGCATAACACGGATACCAAACGCGAACTGGATCACATGGGCAAATTCCTCGGTATAGCCCGCGACCATGCCCGCAAACTTGGTTTTACAGGGACTTTCCTGATCGAGCCAAAACCAATGGAGCCGATGAAACACCAGTATGATTTTGATACTCAGACGGTGATCGGATTCCTGAAAGCCCACGGCCTGGAGAAAGACTTCAAACTGAACATTGAAGTGAATCATGCCACCCTGGCCGGCCATACTTTTGCGCATGAACTGCGTTTTGCCCGCGACAACGGCATGTTCGGTTCGATAGATGCCAACAAGGGTGACTACCAGAACGGATGGGATACAGACGAATTCCCGACCAATATTTATGAGGTAACGGAGGCGATGATTGAGATCATCCAGGCCGGAGGATTCACAACCGGCGGTATTAATTTCGATGCCAAAACACGCCGCAACTCAACAGATCTGGAAGATATTTTCATCGCCCACGTCAGCGGTATGGATGTTTTCGCCAGATCACTGGTAATTGCCGACAAGTTGCTGAAAGATTCGGATTACCTGAAGCTGAAAGCCAACCGTTATGCTTCCTATGATTCCGGTAAAGGAGCTGAATATGAGGCTGGCAAACTGAAACTGACTGATCTTTACAATGTTGCCAAAGAGGTCGGAGAACCGAATCAGACGAGTGGCAAGCAGGAGATGCTGGAGCAATTGATTAACTGCTACATTTGAATTTATGAAATAGCCATGATTTGTCAAGTACCAATCGGAATGATAATAATGTTCGTGGCTATTCCATGAGACCATTAATAAACAAATTATTAACGAATGAAAGATCGTAATACATTATATGTTATAGGGATTACAATGGTGGCAACACTTGGTGGTCTCTTATTTGGTTATGACACAGCAGTCATTTCCGGAGCTGAAAAATCGGTCCAGGCATATCTGATTACCAGTCTGGGACTGGGTTCACTGGCTCACGGAGCCACTATTTCAAGTGCCTTGATCGGCTGTATTATCGGCGGAATGATTTCAGGTTTGCTGGCTTCAAAAATGGGACGAAAAAAGACACTGATGCTGGCAGCAATATTGTTCTTTATTTCAGCCCTTGGTTCAGGATTTCCTGAATTTCTGTTCTTCCATAAAGGTGAACCAACCATGGGTTTGTTGTACATGTTTAATTTTTATCGGATTATCGGTGGCATAGGGGTTGGTTTGGCTTCTGCCATCTGTCCGATGTATATTGGCGAAGTTTCCCCGGCGGATATTCGTGGCCGACTTGTTTCCATCAACCAATTCGCTATCATTTTCGGAATGTTAGTTGTCTATTTTGTCAACTACGGAATTGCCCATGGGAAAAGTTTGGAATTTATCAATGAAACAGGTTGGAGATGGATGTTTGTTTCGGAAGCAATTCCATCCGGTATTTTTGGCATACTTTTGTTCTTTGTTCCGGAGACACCACGCTATCTTGCGCTGACAAACCAGGATATCAAAGCAATGAAAATCCTGACCAAAATCAATGGTATTCAACAGGCAAAAATTATAATGACTGATATCAAGAAGTCAGTGGAAGCCTCCTCTGAAAAACTCTTTGCCTATGGTAAAGTAGTGATAATCATCGGTATACTCCTCTCTGTGTTTCAGCAATTTGTTGGAATTAATGTAGCACTTTACTATGCCCCCCGTATCTTCGAAAGCATGGGAGCAGCCAAGGATGCCTCCATGCTACAGACTGTCGTAATGGGATTGATCAATGTTGCTTTTACGGTTCTTGCTATCGCTACCGTGGATAAATATGGCCGCAAACCGCTGCTGATGATCGGCTCTATCGGAATGGCAGTAGGTATGTTTGCCATTGGGGCACTTGCCTTTATGAAGGTGATTGGTATCAGTACACTGGTCTTTATCATCATCTACACTGCCTCCTTCATGATGTCGTGGGGACCTATCTGTTGGGTGCTTATCTCTGAAATCTTCCCCAACAAGATCAGGGGTCGTGCCATCGCGATCGCGGTAGCATCACAATGGGCAGCCAACTATTTCATCTCATCCACTTATCCGGCCATGATGGAATTCAGCGGTG
Organism: Bacteroidales bacterium; assembly: GCA_038323575.1. GTDB lineage: Bacteria > Bacteroidota > Bacteroidia > Bacteroidales > Prolixibacteraceae > CAINVV01. The sequence goes on from JBBQHB010000025.1 coordinate 46,465, forward strand.
GTGTAACTTACAGCTTTTATGGCGTAATGAGCCTGCTGTCGTTTGTATTCGTCTGGAAAATGGTTCCCGAAACAAAAGGAAAGACGCTGGAAGCTATGGAAGGTCTTTGGTTGAAGAAAAAATAGAGATAATCTACTTTCCATAATAAAACCTGACAGGTCCATATATTTGATGTTTAATAGTTTGATATATTGGCTGTTAATATAATCGTGATCAAATAATAAAGAAACTAATTGGGATTTGATAATTCTGATAAAAACCCTTGGTAAAGAGATTTATCAAGGGTTTATTCTCAAAAGTCATTTATAAACGGATTATCAAACAAATATAAGTTACACTATATTATTTGAAAAAAAAGTTGAAAAAATGTCCAAATTTGTTAATTTCTCCTGATTCTAATTAAATTTGTATTGCTGATGTTTTTAAAAATAAATGATATTAACGAAGATTAATTTGTATGAGCAAAAATTCTCCTAACACGGTGATAGCAAATGAAATAAAATTGCTATTCAAATTTTGTTTATTAGGTCTTTTGATTGGTCTGTTATCATTCCCAGTATTTTATTTTATGGTTTATAAGGTCAATGAACTTGAAGAAGATAGAATGCCAAGTTTAGAACAACTAGGTTACATTAGCAATGAGCCTGCGATGTTGGGTCGAATTGGTTCAATTTATGATAGCAAAGAAGTGCTAGAACGTAATAGACAAAATTTAATAAGGAACTATATCAAAATGATTAAAGAATATATACTTAAACAATCGTTTATATGGTGTTTTTATGTTTGGTTGATATCCTTGGGTATTTTGATGTCATCAAGATATATATATTTGGGAATCAATTGGGTAAATAAGAATGCTACTATATGATGCAATCTTGACAATGAAATTAAGAGGCGGAGTAATTATCATCGGCTCATTAATTTGGGAAGACCATCTTAATAACGAGAAAGCGGACAACATTAGAAATGAATGGCGCAGGCAAAATCTCATTGACAAACCAACACTAACTAAACTTCCAATTCGTTACGGCAGAGAATCAAAAACACGAAAAAACACTTACACAATGATTTTTTCTAAATCTTGCGAAGAAGATTTGGGCCAAGGATTAATTCTCCCTTTTAATCAAGTCATCATCACTTTTGAAGGATTGGAACTACAAGCGATTGCTCTTGCAATAGCAGAAGGAATTTATAAAGCAGACAATTTAAGATTGACTTCAAGTTGGGGTTCGGTTGGACTTTTAATTAATCCCAAATTAAATGAAACGGACTTCGCAAGTCAAGCACTAATCCAAAGAAAGTGGGCTGAGATTTATTATTCTTACAGTGACGCATTCATTGCTGACAGTTACAAAACAAATAATGAAAACAGTTCACCAATAACTCAAGAAGGTTTTTTAGATATTGCTTGGCAGACAGAAATGGATGCGTTTGACTTATTGATTGCTACTCCTGTAACTCCAAAACCTAAATCGTTACTCAACGCAAACGACATTGCACAAAGAATAATAGACAAAAAATACTCAACATATTTTCGGCAAAACATGGAACATAAAATTACCACAGCAGCAGATGATACAATAAAATATCAACTTGACAGATGGAATGAAACTGCAAACGACAACGACAAAATTATTTACAAAATAAATAATACAATTATTTCCGATTGAAAAACTGAATTTATTTACTAATCGATGAAATTCTGGTCAAAATTATTTTCAGTCCCCTTAGCGTATAAGCCTTTGAATTTCTAACGTTTTAGGCTTCTCTTTCTCCAAATATAGCAAAATTTTAAAACTTTAATGTTTATTCTTGTGACATTCAGTACATAACGACATTAGGTTATTATGATCAAAACCAAGCCACTTAATTTGTACTACGTTTGATCCAGTCATAAAAGGTGTAATATGGCAACATTTTGAATGCTGTCCAAAAGATTTTCAACTGATAGGGCAATCATATCCATAGGCAGTTGCTGACTTGTTCAATCTCCTGAAAAATGGGAATTTTCATCCTTTTCTGAATTCATTGGGATAAATCCGGTAACAATGCTCAATCTCAATAAAATAGCGCAGTTTGAACTAAAATTCCTATATCAGGATGCTTTCTTGACGGGGTGACTCAGAGTCACCCCGTCAAGGATAATTATTTAAAAGAGTGCAAGGCGATCCTGTTGCCTTCAGTATCAATAAACAGAGCCATATAACCCACATTATCATTGATAAAAGTCTTTGCCATTACGATTTTTCCGCCCGCTCCTTCAATTTTGCTTAAAGGGATCTCCAAATCCGGATTGCCATTCAGGTAAATCACCGCACCGTCCATACTTGGCTTGTGCATTCCGCTATGAACCAGCGCTCCCGACACTTTCCCGGTCATATCATCCGCGATGAATGCGGCCATTTTCATATCCTTAAAATCGCTCACTTTCATTTCAATGTCAAAAATCTTCTCATAGAATTTTTGTGCCCTGTTGATATCATTGACAGCGATTTCAAACCAATTAAGTGCATTCTCAGTCGTTTTCATTTTCTTTAATTTAAAAGTGAATAAAATCTTCCGTTAAAACGATTGTTTATACGTAATCTAAATAATATAGTTGAAGATTTTGAATTATAATTTAGCACTAATCCGAATATTTTCAATGGTTAAGCAACGGACATCGAATAACTGACGGGGTGACTCAGAGTCACCCCGTCAGTTATTCGTTTTTTTCAGAAAAAAACAGTAACTTGAAGTAATTAAATTTCACTCAATAACACCAAATACTCAGTATAATGAACTTTCAAACAGGTCATCTCTATCACATTTTTAACCAGGGCAATAATCGGCAAAAGATCTTTTTCAGCAGAAATAATTACCTGTTTTTTCTGGAGAAAATTCATACATATGTATTGCCTTATGGAGATTTATTGGCTTGGAGTCTGATGCCAAATCATTTTCACCTAATGGTTTACGTCCACACTGGCAGTATCGCGCGAACAAACGGAAAATTACGGACATTCAATGATTCAATTGGAATTATGCTCAGATCCTATTCACGGGCAATCAACAAAGAGGTCGTCAGAACGGGATGTTTGTTCAGGGAAGAGACAAAGGCTGTATGTCTGACAGAAGTCAAACAAATCCAAAATTCATGGTACAAAAAAGGCGGAATAAAAGAGGTCATCCTTGAATACCCGGAGATTGGCTATCCCAATATTTGTTTCAATTATATCCACTTAAATCCGGTTAGGGCCGGACTTGTTCAATCGCCTGAAAAATGGGAATTCTCATCCTTTTCGGAATTCATTGGCAGAAAACCTGTAACAATGCTTAATCTCAATAAAATAGCGGAGTTTGAGCTGAAATCTTTGTTTTCTGACGGGGTGACTCAGAGTCACCCCGTCAGAAAAAGTAAACGGAAAATAAATCTCATTACGGTTTAGTTTTATCAATGATTATTGTACTTTTGCCATTGCTGAAAACAGAACCCATTAACATGGAAGAAGGCTCGAGTAGATACCAAATATTTATCCTGATGTAGTCGGGATGATCGGCCTTTGACCGACCTCCTGCGCTAAATCTTCAAAAAGCAAAGGAGGCTTGTATGACTTCAACAGTCCCATTTTTTTTAAGCCGCATCATTGGTGCCAAAGTATTTGATCCCGAAAGGAATTTCGTAGGAATTGTAAGGGATTTATTGCTCAGTTCGGAGCTGTCAACCAATCCGGACGTACTGGAAAAACCTGTAGTTCACGGGATTTCACTGCGAATAGGAAAAAAAATTAACTACTTTTCCTTTGACTATTTTGAAGTTTCAAAAAAGAAAAGGAGACTTCATGTCCAATGCACCAAACTGGAAGAGTTGTCCGAAATCAGGAAAGAGGTAAGCATACCGCTGGCCGGACTTGTACTGGACAAACAGATTGTCGATCTGAACGGCCGCAAAGTGGTCCGGGTAAATGACGTCAGGCTTGTTACAATCAACAACATCACCTATGCAATAGCAGTTGATGTTGGCATTGAAGGCCTGCTGCGGAGAATTGGTGTCGACCGTCCGATAAAATTTGTATTCTCCCTCATCAAATTCAATGTGCCTTCAAAATTCATTTCTTGGGATGACATGGAGGCAATCGATTACTCTAACCTGAGTATCAAACTTACTTCGACCTATTCAAGACTCAATACCCTGCACCCTTCAGATCTGGCCGATATCATCGAAGATTTGGACAACCGCTCCCGCCAATCAGTCTTTTTGGCCTTGAACAATGAGTTGGCAGCCGATGTCTTGGAAGAGATGGAGCCAAAGGCCCAGATGAAAATTATCGAGGGTACATCAGTCGAAAAGATGGCAGATGTATTGGAGAAGATGCCTGCCAACGAAGCTGCAGATATTCTGGAAGAACTCGAATCGGAAAAGGCAGAACTATTACTGGCAGAAATGGAGGCAGAATCCTCCTCTGAAGTAAGGGAGCTTCTTGAATATGAAAACTATGAAGTTGGCAGTATCATGACGACCGAAATACTTGCCTATGAAGCGGATACTACCGCCGAGGCAGTTTTCAGGGATCTTAGGGAATACAAGCCGGAAGTTGAATCCATGTTCGGATTCTTCGTCATCAACAAAAATAATGAACTGATTGCTACCTTCACTTTCAGGGATCTGGCAGTCTCAGACCTTGCCGCACCCGTTTCATCGTTTATGAACGACGATCCGATCTTTTTGTATGACGAACAAAAAATTGATGACGTGGCAGAATTGGTATCCAAATATAACCTTCTGGCTATCCCGGTCGTGAATAAAAACAACCAGTTGGAAGGGATGGTCGTCATTCATGATGTTATTGAGGACCTGGTGAACAAGAGAAGGACAAATAAAAAATAGGGGTGGCCGATATGTTCAAAACCAAATTAAGAAGAAGATCCTTCTTTAAAAGACTCGGAATCTTCCTTGCTATTTTAGGACCCGGGATTATCACAGGTAGTGTCGACAACGACGCCGGCGGAATCACAACCTATTCTGTTGCAGGCGCTTTGTATGGATACAACCTGATTTGGACGCTGATCCCTTCATTTTTAGTTTTGATTGTTATCCAGGAGATGAATGCCCGGATGGGGATTGTTACAGGAAAGGGCCTTGCCGATCTGATCCGTGAAAATGCAGGGGTAAAAATTACTTTCTTTATTTTCCTGGCACTTATTATTGCAGACATAGGCAACACTACTACTGAGTTTGCAGGAGTAGCAGGCAGTATGGAGTTGTTCCATGTGAGTAAATATATTTCAGTACCGATTGTCGGTGTAATGGTTTGGGTTCTTGTCGTAAAAGGCACTTATAAAATCGCAGAGCGCATATTCTTGATATTCAGTATTTCGCTCCTCACCTATGTTGTTTCGGCGATTTTGGCCAAACCTCAGTGGTCAGAAATCGGACATAGTATAATCCATCCCGATTTTCCTGTAAACGGTCAGAGTCTGGCGATGATCATCGGATTGGTTGGAACCACCATTGCACCCTGGATGTTGTTTTACATGCAGTCCTCGGTCATTGAGAAAGGGCTTAAGATGAAAAACTACAAATACACATTGGCCGATATCCTGGTAGGATGCATCGTAACTGTCGTCGTAGCTTTTTTTATCATTGTTGCCTGTGCCTCAACCCTGCACGTTAACGGGATAAAGATAGTAGAAGCCAAAGATGCGGCATTGGCCCTACAACCTCTGGCCGGGCAATTTGCCTCACATGTTTTTGCCTTTGGATTGTTTGTTGCCTCAATATTCTCGGCTACCATACTGCCGCTTGCGACTTCCTTTTATGTATGTGAAGCATTCGGATTTGAGGCCGGAATTGACAAGAAATGGGATGAAGCTCCGGAATTTTTCGGGCTTTATACCACCATACTTGTTATCTCAGCAGGAATCATCTTACTTCCAAATGCCCCGCTGATTTCAATTTCTCTCTGGTCGCAGGTAATCAACGGATTACTGCTGCCTGTATTTTTGCTTTGCATGATATTGCTGGTAAACAACAAGAAGATTATGGGAGAATACGTCAATAAACCATTCAACAACATTGTCGGATGGAGTACTGTTGCGGCACTGGTAATCCTTTCATTGCTGCTTTTGTTTACGAAGATTTTGGAATTGTTTTAACCCGACACGCACTCAACCACAGTCATTCTTACTGACAAAAACCGGCATTTAGATGAATTTTCGCTGTCTTATGCTGAAGCAGTTTTGTATTTGAAGTTTGCGGATATAAATTTGAATATTAATCATCAGTGCATATTCCGGTGAAGGCGGACACTCATTCCGGAGCAAGCCGGACACTTTTCTTGTGGTAAATTAGTTCATAAAACTATAAAAAATCAGTCATCATTTTTTAGATATTTTCTCATTGATTCTCCTTGTATTTCGATTCG
>JBBQHB010000026.1:0-52727 GCA_038323575.1 Bacteroidales bacterium
TATTTCCCGTTGGAATTACCTTTTCAAAATTATGGTCAGTTACAAAGTCCTTGTAATAGAAAATACTCTCAATGTATTTGTCTAATGGTGATGATATTTTATGATTCTCAAATGTCATTATTGTGCGTTTTTTACAATGACCGCTAACTCTTTTATACCCGCTATTGCGCCAATCCGCCCCAATCCGGTGAACAGGCGCATTGCGACCTTTCAAAAAATGCAAATTCAATTATTGCGGGAAATTTCACTTCGGTTTAAGATTTCTGTTTCAGGTTAGCCAAATTTATGGTTTATAAATGATTAAACCAAAAAAAACGAAGAAGAATGTTGTGTTATTCAACATGTGGCGGAGGACGCCCACGTAGGGGCGCCCCTGCGTGGGCGTCCGGATGTATTCAGGTATCCAATACGCAGCGGCACGAGTGATTGGAGAGGCGTACAAACGGTCAATTGACCGTCGGCCACCTGTTCGATTCGTAGCTGGACTTTTATATCCTTTTTACTTTGTCAATTGTCTTTTTTATTTTGTCAATCCATCAAATATGATCACTTTCGTTACGTGATGCTTGGTCAAGCCTCTTATCTTCGGATAACGTAACCAAGTTAAAGAACAAAGATCTGTCAGAAATGGCAGGTCTTTTTTTTTAGTCAATTCCATTGTTATAGCCTTGCCGCCAACTGTTTATATTGCAATTGCCTTAATCCGCGCAAATCCGGTGAACAGGCGCATTACGTACTTTCAAAAAATGTAAATTCAATTTTTCCGGGAAATTTCACTTCGGATTAAAATTTCTGTTTCAGGAACCGGTGGTAAAAGATCGGGGGAAGGCCTCATGCAGTGACCGGGTGACTCGGAGCCACCCGGCTTAATTCAAAGATAATCTTGCAAGTCACCCGGTCACTCTGCACCAGGAACTTATCACTATAATGCTCGGAAATGTTTTTTAATTTCCAAGGAATTGCGGAGAAAAATAGTGCATGGTCTATTTGTTCAAGAAATTTCGCCTCGTGTTATACATTAAGAAATAACCTCTCCTGTTTGCATCACTTAAGAATGAACGGTTCACCAATGTTTCTACAAAGGGCTGCTTTTCTAAAAATGGCTGCAACAGTTTTTCAACTCTGCCTTCCGCTATACCTATTCTTTTGGCCAATTCAATAAAATCATTTTTTGAAGGGTGTCCGCTTTTTTTGCATTCCTCACTTTGATAACTGTCCGCAAATAGTCCTTTGTCCAAAGCAAAATCAGCATCATCTACATGAAGCCTTGTATTGACCAAATCGTATGCAGGGCTAAGCAAATAATCACCTTTGGATGATTCCATCAAGGAGAAATTTTTCAAGTGTGCATCGCCATTTGAGAACAGGAAATTGAAAACCACCAACGAAAAATATTTTTCTATTTCCACCTTCCAGGCCGAAACATATTCTTGTATCAACATGCCAACTTCTTCATAGCTGTAATCATATTTGAAATTGGCTCCGGCAATGTCTTTTGTTTTACCTGCCAATGTTGCAAAATCTTCCTTGCCCCATTTCCCACCTTCTTCTTTTACATCAAACCGTTTGGTGATGTAGGCAGGCAAACCATTTTTAAAAAAGATCAGCGCATTTTCGGCCGTGCGTAATCCATAAACCTGTTTCGCTATTTGCATGGTCAGGTGTTCGTTTGCGGGAACCTGGTCAACTTTCTTCAGATCAACCGGTATCGGTTTGAGGATGTAGGTTCCCTGTTCTCCTTCGTTTGTCAAACGCAAACGATTTTTTTCAAGAAGGAAGCTTAATTTTTCCTGTACACCCGAAATGGAAATGCGTTTGCGGTTTTCCATAAACTGTTCTGCAACCTCATCGCTTTGCTGTGGCGGGTCGTAGGGTAGAACATGATTCACCTTTTTTCCGCTAAACAACTTCCGCAGGCAACCCGGACTGTAAGTAGTAAAACCTTGCGCCAAAGTTCCGGGGCAATATTTCAGATCCGCTAAAATCATTTTGCTGCTATTGGTTTCACAGTTACTGCTCCAATGGTGTCAATCTGTGCGGTTGCCATCAGTAACCCGAAATCGTCTGCTTCATCGATCCGCCATTGTGTGCTTTGCAATTTTCTGTTTACTCCTTCACTCAGCATGTTAAAGAAAAATGGGAATAGAAATTCGCTGCTGTATTCCTTTTGCGTTTTTGGCAGCGTTAAACTGACAGACGGTTTGTTTGAATCATTAAAATAATTGTCATCATATCGAAACACGAAATGCTGACGGTTTTCTTCTGTCAAGGTTCCGGCCAATGTTCCGTTACGGTATATTTCCATTGCTCTCATTTAGTCAATGCTTCTTTTTAACTTCAAGGGTGAGTTCCATTCCCAAAACATCTGCTAACTTGTTCAAAACCTCCATGGAGGGATTCGCTTGTCCCCGTTCCAATTTATACAGCGTATTGGCGCTCACTTTGGCCAGTTCAGCCAGATGAGGTTGCGTGATGTTCAGCTCTTTTCTCCTGTTTCTTATCGTTTCCCCCAATTGACTGACTAACATTATCGTGTGATTTTGTAGTAAAAATAGTTTTTATCCTTCAGTCGAACAAGTAAAATAACAATATAGTGTGATTTTACTGTGATTTAGTCAAGGATTGTAAGGTAAAAATGTGTGGAATCACATTTTAATGTGGTTATTAGGAAGAATAAAATGAATAAATTTCACAGTGGTACATTCGCCTTTATTGGAAAGTCCGGACCTTTGGGAGGTCAATTGCGGGATCTTGTGCGCAAAAGTGAGGAACAATGTTTATTCCGGACAAATTGACCTCCCTCAAGGAAAAGCAGGGAAATTATGGTGGTAAAAATGATTTTGCTTGCGGGATGGGGGTTGGCGAATACTTCTTATTACTAATCCGTACTGGATCGAATCGTTTGAGGCTATGATTAGAAGCGGAAATAGTTGCGTCTTACCAACCGGCAAGATAGGAAACATGATTCCAAGAACCTTTGCGTCAGCCTTCTTCTTCAACCGCTTTTGCTCCATAGCCTTTGTTAACGCTATGTGCCATTTATACTTCAACGCTCATTTTTAAATGCTTTCCAAATCCCCGACGAACAATTCTCATCAAAGTTGTAAGTCTAATGTCTGACGCGTCATTTTCTATTCTTGAAATATAAGTTTTTGTCGTACCACATTTGGCAGCTAACTGTTCTTGGGTCATCCCCTGTTCTTTACGAAGTTCTTGAAGCATTACACCTATTTTGAAAGATTCAAAACCTTCTTCAAACTCTTCTCTTTCAGGAGTTCCTTTTTTACCGTATTGTGAACCCAAATGGTCGGTGAAGGATGTTAAATTGTTACTTTTCTGATTTTTCATCGAAATATTGTTTTTTTAATTTTTCAGCTAATTCAATTTCATTTTTAGGTGTTTTTTGAGATTTCTTTTGAAACCCATTCAGCAAGATTATTAGTCTTCCTTCATCAAAAAAACTGAAGACCCTAAACATATCACTACCAACTTCAACCCTAACCTCATAAAGTCCTGTTGTATCTTCCATGTGACTGAAATACTTAACAGGAACCCTGTCAATGGTCGCTATTAATTTCAAAGTCCAGTTGAATTTCCTCTTTACATCCGGCTTCAGTGTTTCAAAGAAGTACAGTTAATGGTTTTTATAATAATAAATGTTCCGAATAAATCTTGCTTCCATGGATTAAAGTTAGCTAATCAGGTAACAAATTCCAAATAATTCTCAAATTATTTCATACGGCTGTCATTTTCCTGGCATTAGTGTTCATTGTAATTGCCTAGGTACAAATTGGCTTGCAACTTTTGCCGTTTATATGTATTTTTCGCGGTAGGTTGTTCAATTAATATACAAACCAATTTATTTTAGAATGAAAGTCGGGAGTAACCAAATTTCTTTAAAGAAAGCAACGGAAGCTGACATTGATGTGATCAGAAAAAACGGAATAGCCTCTCTTTTATTCCTGAAGCTTATTGAGGAAGCGAAGCAACGTAACCTCGACAGGGTCGATTTACATGCCACGAAGGATGGTGAGCCGTTGTACAGAAAATTTGGTTTTCGGGAGCCCGAATACAAAGTTTTGGAATTTGTTTTGAAATGAAGTATTATTTATCTCCCGAAGTTCGTATTATTGCATAATCATCCAAAATTATGAGTGTATGAAACTATTTTTTCCGGAAAATTATAAACCGAAGCTCGATTTGAAGCAAACCGAGAAGGCGATCAAATTAATCAAAGACTTTTACCAGGAGAACCTCGCCTCAGAGTTGAGGCTTCGCAGGGTAACTGCCCCGCTTTTTGTACTGAAAGGCACCGGCATCAACGACGACCTGAACGGTGTGGAACGTCCGGTGTCATTCCCTGTTAAGGATATGAATGATGCCAGGGCTGAGGTTGTGCAATCACTGGCGAAGTGGAAAAGATTGATGCTGGCCAGCTACGGAATCCCGACAGGATACGGAATTTATACCGATATGAATGCCATCCGGCCGGATGAAGAGCTGACGAATATCCATTCTTTGTATGTCGACCAGTGGGACTGGGAAAAGGTGATTACAGCCAAACAGCGTGACGTTGAATATCTGATAAAGACTGTCAGGCAAATATATGCAGTACTTCTGCGGACTGAATTTGTTGTTTACGAGAACTATCCTTCCATCAAACCGTTGCTTCCCGAGGAGATTACTTTCATCTATTCTGAAGAGTTGATGAAACGGTACCCCAACCTGACCCCCAAAGAGCGGGAATATGAGATTACCAAGGCACATGGTGCGGTATTTATTATCGGAATCGGCGGTAAACTGAGCAATGGTGAGGCCCATGACGGCAGGGCTCCCGATTATGACGACTGGACTACACCAAATTCGGGCGGTTACCAGGGATTAAACGGAGATATCCTGATCTGGAACCCGGTACTGCATCAGTCGCTTGAAATCTCATCGATGGGTATACGGGTCGACAAGGAGGCATTGCTCAAACAATTGGCGATTGCCGGGGCAAACAACCGGAAAGAGCTGATGTTCCATAAAAAATTACTGAAAGATGAACTGCCGCTTTCGATCGGAGGCGGCATTGGCCAGTCAAGACTCTGCATGTATCTCCTGAGGAAGGCACATATTGGCGAGGTACAGGCCAGCCTGTGGCCGGAAGAAATGATAAAGCAGTGTGCGGAACATAACATCAACATGGTTTAAACCGTTTTATTCAAACAAAAATCCCTGAACCGGAAACGGTTCAGGGATTTTTGCTGAAACTCTTTTTCTGCGACTTCTCCCCAATAGGCAATCTCTTCTAAATCTTCAGGATGATATTTAAAGATCAATTTTGAACAAATGTTTGCGTATAAGATTGTATGGTATTCTTTTTGACATCTTTTACGATCGCCTCAATTTTGTGCAACCCTTTTGAAGGTTCTCCCCATTTGAACAAATAATAGGAATCGGAGAGCCTGGGCCCTCGTCCCACGTTGACAAGCTCTGCATTCACAACCTGTCCGTCTACTTTCAACTGCTCCAGATGCACAGCTTCTGATTTTAATGCTTGCCGAACACTGTTCCATCGGGTGCGAATGCGGATATTCAGCCCGTTTTCGGGTTTACCAACCTCAAACAATGCATCTTTGTTCAACACAGTAATCGCAACCTGGGGACGGTTCAATTCATCAGCCGCACTCCACCACTTCCATTCCAACTCTTTTTCTGAGATAAATTTACGTGTCGCTTCCGTGCCGCCAAACATACGCGTTTTAAAATTGGACACGCTATCATGCCTCACACCTACTATCCAATTATTTTTCAAAGATTGGACCATTTCACCGTAAGTCGGGGATTTGGCTATAAACAGATTCCTGTGATTCGTGAGTTCTTCAGCCCATATCCAGGATTCCGTGCCATGCGCATCCTGTAAAGTAACCAATGGCAGGCGGTAACGGTATTCGGCCAGATAAGGTAACCAAAACAGAAAATTCTGACCAAAATGCACCGTACTAAGAGCCAGGTAACCATAATCATTGTTAAGTGATTCATCAATAAGCAGGCGGGCTAATGGCTCATTGTTGCTTACCTGTAACATCAATCCGCCATTGACCTCTTTCAATTGTTTCAGGGTGGAATTCTTAAGCTCTTCAAACGTTGCCTCTTTGTTAAAGTGGATCGGCACATTTGCAGGGGCAATATAATCAAGCACATGGTTAAAGGAGCCCATTCCCGGAATGGTTACCAAATTATCGTGCGGCTCATCGGACAAGAAAAATTTAACCGGGACTTTTTTCGCATCGGCAATTCGCTGCGCTTCGCTAATCCATCCTTCAACAGGATATTTTACTCCCCAGAGATTGATGTGAAGACGCTCCGCCAGCATGACGGCCTCCTGCGGACTACCCTGGCCCTGGGCCTGAAATTGTACCGTGTAAATTTTATATCCGGTAAAATCAGGCTGTTCCTCCACTAAAGCCTTGGGCTTTGTAGATTTGTCGAGCGCCGAAATTTTATCCAAATCCTTCAAAGCATCTATTGCATAAAATGTGGCATTCGGTGTTGAATGCAGACCCGGACGATCGCCGAAACCACCGTCGGCATTGTGCAGTGACAGTAAATAATTGACAGCGCCCTGAACATCTTTTGGCGCTCTACCCAGTAATTTTAATGCCTTTATACCTGCCCAGGTATAGATAACATCATCATTCGCACCTATTTGAGGATTTGGCTGATGGGTAAATCCCCCATTTTTCAGTTGGCAAGACTGCAACCAGGCTGCCGTTTCAGCAACTAATTTTTTTGGTACAGATAAGGATTCCTGTGCATAAAGGCCCCAATAGGTGTTCAAAATATTCCCATCGCCACCAAAAGATGCGGGTGCATTATTGAAGCTGCCATTTGTTCGCCGACAACTTTCAAGGTATTGTATAAATGACTGATTGTTTTCCATCGTCAGCCCTAAAAGCTGATGGCAAATAGGTGTCATTGTTTCCTGGAACAACCCTCCAAAATTGTGCCCTTCATAATTTGCCAGGACACCGGCTTGCGATTTCCAGCTCTTTATATCCTCATTAAACGCGGATACATCCCCGCCCAACCATAAGATAGCCCTTATCTGCTCGTAAATCAGGTTTCGCATATTTGAGCCACTTGGTCCGGCTTCACCACGCGGGGCATTGCCCATGTAATAATTGGGGGTTGTATTCGTGCCCTTCTGGGGATGGTGGGTGCGGATAAATTCGGCTAACCTCACTTTATCCCTGGGCAATTCGCCAATGTCATATAAAATGCCGGTTACAGCATAGGTAGGAGTCAGGTGGGAGTCATACTGGTCTTCCCAGCCGTACCCTCCATCCGGCTTTAGCAATTTGACATTAATATACTTTAGAAGATCTCCTCGCCACGTTGACTTTGCGGATAATTTAGCCGGAAGGACCCATATAGTTATCAGGGTAATAACCAAGGCCCAAATAATTTTTTTCATGTGTTGTTTCTATTTCGGACTTATAAAATATTTTTGCCTGGAACTTTTTGCAGGTTTCAATTGCTCAAGGGCATTGCCTGCTTCAATCCCCAGGTCAGCTTCGATGATATCAGCGCCCGAATTAATTATATTCTTATAACCGCTTATTAATTGCAGCTTGCTGATCTTTTCACGGGTATACTGATTGTCAATTGTACGTGAACTCCCCTGTATGGCTAATGCTCCTTTATCATTGATGTAGCGGAATATTTCTTTATCTTTTGGATCATTGTGTGAAACGAATGCTACTACATTACTCCATGGTACTCCGGATGCATCAAACTCATCAGCGCTTTTCCTGTCGGGAATAAAAACCTCCATCATAATGTTTTTATTCAGCGCATAGCATTTCTTTGCATCGGCAATTGAATACACCATCAGCATCGTATTTGCTTCTGCATGATGTTGCATAATTTTCTTCACACGAACCTCAACTGACACATCCTTCATATCCATGATCAGAACTGTTTTTCCTTTAGCCCACTCCAATGTTTCGTCAAGTGTTGGGATTTTCCATTTTGTGACATCCCCATTCACATCTTTCAGATTCAATTTTTCCAGTTCTTCCAAAGTGTAGTCAGAAACTTTTCCGTGTCCGGTCGATGTTCTGTCCAGCGTAGGATCATGAATCAGCACAAGAAGGCTATCTTTGGTGTAGTGCGGATCTATCTCCATGATGGACCATGTGTGACGCAGGGTATTTGCAAAGGTGGCGATACAATTTTCGGGGTATCCTTTCGTTGGGCCGCCCCTGTGGGAGCTGGCAAAGAGGATATGATCGGCAGTATAATGAAAAAGATCCTGCAATTGCTTAAATGTCTTAACATTGAACATATGTAACTTTGCATCACCATCCGAAGTATATGGGAAAAAGGGCGGATCAGGAATAGTACTTTCAGCGTGGAACGATTCTATTTTTTTTATAACATCCGGATGTTCTTTAGCCAGATTCAGTTTCTCTCCGGGATCTTTCATCAGATCGTATAGTTCGAAAGGGGCTTCCCTGTTTTTTACCCCCTTCCAGTCACCATAACGAATGGCGATGCTCTGCAGAAAATTACGGGGGACTTTATTATCAGGCTTGTACCAGTTATAATTGTAATCGTAATATTCCCAATACAGATATGGATGGTTGGCCTGCTTCTTGTTTATTAATGTTGGAAGGAAGGATATGCCGTCAAGATTGGCAGGGACGGAAACCCCGCTAAGTTCGCATAATGTGGGCAGAAAATCCCAGGCTGCGGTCATATGGTCAGAAACTTGTCCCGGTTTAATTTTCCCTGGCCAGTAAGCAATTAAAGGAGTTCTTATACCACCTTCGTATAAACCAAATTTTGAACCGCTAAACTGGCCATTGCTATTAAAGAATCTTGCAAAACCCATATTGGCCCCATTATCGCTGGTAAAGAAAATAGCTGTGTTATCTGTCAGTCCTTTTTGTTTCAATAATTGTTGAATCCGACCAATATCCTTGTCCAGTTTTGAGATCATGGTTGCATAAACTTTGTATTGCTGCGGCCAATCTTTTGAGATGTATGGCTCTTCTGGTGGTAAGGTATAACCACCATGTGAAATAGTGTATGGAAGATAGAGAAAGAAAGGTTGATCCTGCTTGATATTTTCCAGATAATCCAGTGTCTTTCCCACAAACAGATCATGGCTATATACACCTTTTGCCTTATCTTTATTTGCATCCAGATAGACCCTCACGCCGTTATCATAAAGATAGGGAGCGTAATATTCGTGTGCCTTAATTTGATCGAGGTAACAGAATGATCTGTCAAATCCTTGTTTGTCCGGTCCGGCCTCTTCTCCGCCTAACCCCCACTTGCCAAATAATGCTGTCTGATATCCGTTTTTCTTCAGGTACTCAGCCATCGTTATTTTATCCAATGGCAATACAGGATCTTCGCCCTCATCTGTGAGAAAATTCCCCCTAATAAATGTATGCCCGGTATGCATGCCTGTAAGCAAAGCCTCGCGCGATGGTGCGCAGACAGTGCAACCGGAGTAGTAATTCGTGAACCTTATCCCATTGGCAGCCAATGCATCCAGGTTAGGCGTTTGGATCATCTTTTGACCGTAACAGCCCAAGTCCCCATAGCCGATATCATCCGCCAGGATAAGAATGATGTTTGGGTTTTTTTGCGCCCATGCAGACTGCAAAGCAATAATAGACGGCCCCAAAAGTAATGTTCTCCAAATCCAGTTCATTTTCGTCATAATGGTTATTTAATTATCGTTACATGGCAACTATAATTTTCGACAGTTTAAAATGTTCTTGTCGTCATCTGCCGGTCCAAACCGGGGCCAGCCAGGCAACAGGCTTCTGTGGATCGGCTTTGGGGGCATCGCCGCCGCCTGCATTCCATATCCTGACAAAAAAGTATTTGCCTGTGGTATCATTGATGACCGGACTCCATTGTACAGAATAGGCCGGAGTGGAAACATCATATGTCTGAACTACTTCACCGCCATCCTTAACAATATCAATTTTTGTGATCAGCGCTTTAGGGTTGTTTGTATCAGGATCACTGATGGATATGTCAAATTTGAAAACTTTATCACCCTTAAGTGTTGAACCCATGACCTTACCATTCACTGAATAGTTACATTGAATATTGTTATCAAGCGATGCGTAAGTTCGCCGGTTCTTCATTGCATCTAAAATAGCAGCTTTTGTTTTAGCAGTGGCCAAAACAAAAGTGCGGGAAGTCTGATTGGTGATCCCGGGAATTCCATGGTTGTCATTGCCGCATATTGGGGAAACTTTCCATCCTTTATCCAGTGCTTTTATAAATGCACCGTAGTGAATACCATTGTTTGAATTGATGACTTCAAGCATGGTGATCACATCGGTTACTTCCGGGTCCCGGTAATCCCAGTCATTGTATTGGTCGGGAGCGGGGTGATTGAAACTGGCAACCACTGCACCATCTCCATCAGAGGGGACCGTTTTCAGCCAATTGTAAAAATACTTCAGGTCAATTCCGGGTTCCAGAGCATTCAAATAGGTAGCACTATTGAACACATTGATATGGCCAGTTCCGTTGGGACCATTATTCTCCGAGAATTCAGAGCCTCTTATGCCAACAAATTTATCATCTGTAGCCTCGTCTGCGGCTTTTTTGGTTGCTAACCAGGCAGCGTTGCCGGGACTGGTAGGATGAAAGTCGGCTTCCTGCGAATGGTCGGTAACAGCATAGAAATCAAAGCCATTGGCCTTGGCCAGGGAATAATGAACAGACGGAGGCCCCTGCATCTTTTGCCAGTCCGGTTTAAGTGTGGCATTCAACACATGACTTACCCCGGAAGAGTCCACAAACATGTGTTTCGTGAATCCTGGTGTCATGTTCCATTGAGATCCGTGAGAATTGGTATAAATAGTATGTGAATGGGTATTTCCCGCATAAATGTGATACATAGAGGATGACTGGTTCTTCTGTCCCATAGATGGAATCACCCAAAAAACAGCCCAAATTACGGTGAGGAACCAGGCTAATTTCAATTTTAACATTTTCATTTTCAGATAGTTATATAAATTTTACTGAATTAATGCAACCCACATGTTCATGATTTTGATCTGATTTAATCATGAATTTCATGTGGGTCTCATTTCATTGTTTTTTAAGCGCTGAATTAATAACCTGGATTCTGCGTGAGTTTTTGATTTTGATCCAGGGCATATTGGGGTATAGCATCAAGAACCTTGGCGGGATTGTATGTCACGGTACGCACTGGAATTTTGGTATAAGACAGTACTCCTCCTGAACTGGTTATTAACATTCCCATTATCGGTTGACTAAATATCTTCTCCGAAGTCTTCCATCTCTTCATATCATAAAAATATTTACCTTCAAAGGCTAATTCTATTCTTCGTTCACGACGGATTCGATCCCTCATTCCCGCTTGATCGAGACCACCAGGAAGGTTGGGTTGTCCTGCTCTTTGGCGAATTTTATTGATCGCATCGTAAACGCTTGCATCCGGTCCGCTGAGTTCATTTTTTGCTTCTGCATAATTTAATAATACCTCCGCGTAACGCTGCACAATAAAGTTACATCCATCTAAAGTACCCGGAGTCGAATAAATTGTAGAATCCTGCAATTTTTTCATAAAATAACCTGTCCTCCCTTTATTTCCTGTCAATCCGGTTGTATTAATTTCGTTTGCATTGTTGGCAATGCCTTTGCGGGTATTTATCACCGTTCCTCTCCATACAGACCCATCATAAATTATGGAAGAATAAAAGCGTTTATCCCTATTTTTATAAGGTTGTTTCGGGATAAATAATGAGGAACCTTCTGCTTCGGTTTTTCCATCTGTAAATTCATAAGTATCAACAAGGTTCTGTGTTGGGTCGCAGGTACCCCAACCGGCGCCTTTTGTTACCATTGGAACTCCCCAGTATTGATTGATATTTTTAACACGCAATACCGGTGCAAATTGAATATCAAAAATAACTTCCTTGTTGTTCTCATTATTTGCATAAAAAAGTCCTGTATAATCGGAGAAAAGGCCATAACCATTCGTCCCAACCTCATTCATGATGGTTTGGTTGGTAGCCACTGCATCTGCCCATTTGCCGGCATACAATTCCTCTTCTCCCTTCATTGAAAGTGCGGCTCCTCTTGTTGCCCGTCCTATGTCCTTTCCGGTCCAGATTGCAGGCAAAGAATCAGCTGCCAGTTTAGATTCGGATTGTATGAAAGCAACACATTCATCATAAGAGTTTCTTGGGTAATAAAGAGTTTTCTCCGGATCATTGTTATCTAATACTTTTGTGATGAGTGGAACTCCTCCATACAAATCAATCAGTTGCCTGTAAAAATACACTCTTAAAAAACGGGCCTGGGCTATCATTCCCTTTTTGGTACTACCCGGAAAACTTGCCGCCGTTACCTTTTCAATAAATAAGTTGCATTTTCTGATATTTGCATACATATTTTTCCACTGATTTTGAAATAGCCCATTGGATGGGCCATAGCTACTGTTATTAAAATATAATACAGACGCTGGTCCTGCGTCCGGACCATAGGTTGTATTATCAGTAAAATTATCCAATGGATCGTTACTTATTTCACTGGGAAGGTTTAAATAAGTATTTACATATGGACCAGCATTCAAACTGAAATACATATCGTTAAGAAATAAATTTGCAGTTATTGGAGAAGTCCAAATTGCAGCGTCTGACAACCTGTCTGAGGGTGTAATGTCAAGTTTTTCACAGGAAATTATTGTCAGTACAATAAAAAATAGGATTAATAAATATTTCATAGCTTATTTTTTTTGTTTTTTTAGAATCAGAAACCAATATTAATACCACAAGCATATACTTTTTGCTGAACATAATAACGAGCCCGGTTATTTGCCAATTCAGGATCGATATCTTTTAACTTACAGAATGTCAGCAGATTTTGACCTGATACAAAAAACTTTAACGATTTCATCTTTATCCGATTTATAAGTTTGGAAGGTAAAGAGTATCCAAGTTCTAATGTTTTCAGTCTCAGATATTTGCCATCTTTTACCCAAAATGAAGAAGTTTGTGTATTATTGGTAATTGCCGTTGGAGTGAGACGAGGATAGGTTGCATTCGTATTCTCAACAGTCCAATAATCCAATTGTGCTTCAGAGATTCCAGCTCCATTGAAGAAAGGACTAGCCAATTCGCCTCCCAGGTAAACGTTTTCCTTGCCTGCCCCTTGCCATAGCATGCTCAGATTGAAACCTTTGTATGACATATCAAGGTTTAATCCATAGATCATTTGTGGGAACAGCGGATCGCCAATTACCGTATAATCGTTGATGTCTATTTTCCCATCCGGATCTTTTATCATACCGTCAGATCCCGGGGCACCGGCAAGATCGGCATACTTTATATCTCCCGGCTTAACTGCGCCATAACTTGGAACTGGCAGTCCCGTAATTAGTTTTCCATTTGAATCAAAATCAGAAGTCTGGTAGAGTCCTAACGCCTGCAACCCAAACTGCGTCCCTAAAGATCTGCCGGTTTGTTTTCGATTTGGATTATTAAAGGTAGCTGCGGTTTCATAAGTCTGGATCAGTTCATTCTTTGCGTAACTGAGATTGAAAACAGCATTCAGCCTAAGACTTTTAAAAAGGACCTGTTTAGTTCCAATGCTAAAATCTATTCCTCTGTTTTCCATAATACCGGCATTCACCTGGGATAGACTAATTCCATACTCAGAAGGAACTGTTGTACCGGGACTAAGTAACATATTTGATCTCCTTTCACTAAAAACGTCAACAGTAAAGTCAAGTTTCCCATTCAGAATAAGCGCATCCAACCCAATATCTACTTTGTTTGCAGCTTCCCAGGTAATGAAAGGATTTGGCTGGGCACTTGCATAGGCCCCCATTACCTGAGTTGGTGAAGTACCTCCGAATATATAAGCAGGCCTGGTCAAATAGGCTGTTAAGTATTGAAAAGCGCCACCGGCCAGATTTCCTGATTTTCCGTATGATGCCCTGAGTTTTAAATTATCAATCCAGGAATATTGGTTTTTAATAAATTTTTCTTCAGAAATTCTCCATCCAAGTGATACTGAAGGAAAGAAGGAGAATCGTTTATCCGGTGCGAAATAATAATGCCCGTCGTAGCGCCCGGATGATTCGATAAAATATTTAGCAGCATAGGAATAATTTAAGCGGTACACCAAACCCATTTGAGCGCTTCTGCCTGAACTCCCACCGTTATTGAAGTTATTTTTATCACTGCTGCCATACGATAACTCATCTAAAAGCAGATCGTAGTTAACCCGGGATGCCGACAAGTTGTTGGAATTTCCACTTCGGCCTTCGTAGACACCCAATGCAGATATTGAATGTTTTCCAAAAGACCGGTCATAAGTGAGATAACCTTGTATAAGTTTGTTTTGAACCAGATTAATAGATTCGGATAATGTTGGACTTACGGGTCCGGATGGCTGGGGAATATACTGATCTGTTGCATCCAGTTTATAAAAGGTGCGGGGTAATATCCAGGTCTTGTTAAAAGTTTGTCCCGTATTAAAGTTAAAAACACCTTTAAATTTTAATCCGCGGACAAAAGGGATTCTTTGTTCAACCTGCAATTTGAGATTAATCGTATTAACGTCACTATTATCATATCCACTCTCATAGATATTCGGTAACATTGCATGTGCTGCATATCCATTGGTGAATCTAATCGGTAGGATTGGAGGTATTTCAGTCACATCAGTAAATATGCCTGTACCACTTGCTCCGCCCGGATTTGCAGATTTGCTTTGTATTCCGTCTATATCAATAGACAATGTTGTAGTATTGGTTACATCTGCATCAACATTAAGCAGCACATTGTATTGCTTAAAACCTATGGTAGATACAACGCCTTCCTGATTTATGTATCCCAGGTTGCTGAAATAACGAATTTTTTTTGTTCCGCCGGTAAAAGATAACGTTTGTCTTGAAATGGGGGCTTGAAAATTTAATACCGCACGTTGCCAATCAGTATTTGGGTAATGATCAGGATCACTGCCGTCTTTGAATTTCTGAAGTTGTTGATCCGTGTATGGAGCAGAACCTCCAATATTCACATTTGCAATATTTAATGCATTGGCATAACCATAAGAATCCAGCATCCTGGGCAAAGAAGTTGGTTGCTGAATTCCATAATAAGTTTTAAAATTTATCGAAATCTCACCTTCTTTTCCTCTTCTGGTTGTGATCAGAATAACACCATTTGCACCACCCAAGCCATAAGGAGCAACCGCTGCAGCATCTTTAAGTACCGAGATTGTTTCAACTTCAGTTGGATCGACATCAGATAAATTCCTTGGAATGCCATCAATTATTACCAGTGCATTGGCGTTTCCTGTAGTGCTAATCCCCCTTATTCTCAAAGTGGTGGCATCGGCTCCTGGCTCACCACTGTTCTGGAATGACAGGACACCCGGTAATCTTCCTGCAATACTGCCGGATACATTTGCCACAGGAGCTGCTACTAATTCATTTCCTTTGAGTGAAGATATAGCCGATGTTGTGGCAACTTTCTTTTGGGTCCCATAGCCAACAGCTACCACTTCTTCTAATCCGATTGTTTGTTCATCCATCACGATTGTCAGTGAAGACTTTTTTCCAACAGTGATTTCCTGCGTCTTCATGCCAACAAACGAAAACTGCAAAATGGCATTATCAGGAATATTAAGTATAGAAAAATTTCCATCTGCATCAGTAATGGCCCCATTGGTGGTCCCTTTTACCACAACAGAAACACCAGGGAGAGTTGTGCCAGAATGGTCGGTGATTTTACCGGAAACCTTTTTCTGTGGTTGCATTACTATTGCCGGGTCTTCAGTGCCTTGCGGATTGAAGATATCAACAACAGAAGAACTTTTCGTCGAATGATTTATCCAGGTGCCCGAATGGAATACGGGAGCACTTAAAGAAATCTTACCTACAAATAACAGTATTAACGCTATTTGTAAGATTCGCATTTTTTTTGTCCACAACACTTTATCGCTGCGGAAAAGTCTGTACATTTTCATTGACATGTTTGATTAAAATTGAATTAAAGGTTCGTTCGTATTTCAGTTGCGTTATTGGAAGAAAGATAATCTATTTTCCAATCATAATTACTATTTCTGCATCAACTAATCCCGGCGACCGGGCAATAAGCGTCATCTTACCTTGAAAGGCATTTGCCTGAACAATTGCCACACATTTACCGTTGAAAGCGCTTCGTACCGGATCAACAAACGACTCAAGACTCGTAGCATCTCCATTATCAGCGGCTTTCAATTTCCCGGATCCTGCCACACTGAATGTAATTTTGTTATTAGCCCTTGGGCATACTACACCTTTCTCGTCCACTACCGATACCGTGACAAATGCAAGCTCTTTTTCAGAGTAGGAAACCGTTTTTCGGTCAGTATTTAATATAATCCGTGCCGGCTTACCTGCAGTTCTTACAATGGTCTCTTTGATTTGCTTATTGCCGGTATCGAGCGCAACCACTTTAAGCTCTCCGGGCTCATAAGGAACTTCATCCCATACTAACCGGTATTTGGAATATAAATTTGACGGATCTTTTTCCCGAATGCCCATACTCTTCCCATTTACAAAAAGTTCCGCTTTTTGAAAGCTGGTATAGCAATGTACCGGAATAGGCTTTCCTTCCATTCCCGGCCAGTTCCAATGTGGCAGCAAATGAAGCACCTCTTGATTCGTCCATTTGCTCTTGTAGAGGTAAAACCGGTCCTTGGGTATTCCGGCCAAATCTATGATCCCAAAGTAGGAGCTCCGTGATGGCCACACATCGTTAAAAGGCGTTGGTTCGCCCAGGTAGTCAAATCCTGTCCAGACAAACTCCCCACCCATAAAGGGGAAAGAGTCCTGCGCGGCAAACTCGGTATCGGGAGAGGTGGCCCAACCGGGATATTCCAAATCGTAAGATGAACATTGGTACGGGACCCTGGTTTTGAGCACCTTTGCAACTGCCGGGAAAAAATATTCGCCTCTTGAACTTATCGTTGATGCAGTTTCGCTTGCATACATCTTCCATTGGGTATATTTTTCGTGGATATAAGCATATTTCAGTGGTTTGTAATTCCAGCCGGGAACATCTACTCTATTGGCAAGACCGTTCTTAATCGCTGCTTCCCACTGGTTAAAACCGGCTGTTGTTGGACGAGTCGGATCTTCACGCTTACAGATATCGACCAGAAACTTACAATAGACTTCCCCTCCTTTAACCGACTGTTCCCGGATTTCGTTGCCTACGCTCCACATGATGACTGACGGATGATTGCGGTCGCGGTGAATAAAAGCCGTCATATCCTTCTCTGCCCATTGATCCCACAAAGTGTTGTAGCCGTTTTCACATTTGGCATTTTTCCATTCATCAAAGGCTTCGTCAATTACCATGATACCCATTTCATTGCAGAGTTGCAGCATTTCAGGAGCGGGTGGATTATGGCTTGTGCGGATTGCATTGCAACCCATTTCCTGCAATATCGTTAGCTGCCTTTTTATTGCACTGATGTTAATGGCGGCACCAAGAGCGCCCAAATCATGATGCATGCAAACCCCGTTCAGCTTCATGTTTTTGCCATTCAGGAAAAACCCGTCGTTGTTGGTGAATTTAAAATAGCGAAATCCGAATACCGTTTCATAACGGTCGGCTTTTTTCCCATCAACTTCTACAATTGATTCAGCTCTGTAAAGAAATGGATCAGTGACAGACCACAGATGAGGTTGATCAACTTTCAGCTGCTGCATCATTTTCTTTCCGTCAGCAGGATTTGTTACAGAAGCAACCAGCCGATTATTGGGATCGAAAATATTGGTTGTCAGCCTGACATTCCTGCTTCCTTCTTTAAATCCTTCAATCGAAGTTTCAATATTAATACTTCCTTTTCCGTTTTCTATATCAGGAGTGGTGATGTATGTACCCCATTGTTTTACAAAAACCTGATTGGTGGCCACGAGCCGTACATTTCGGTAGAGGCCGGCTCCGGGATACCAACGTGATGAATTAGGCAAGTTTTCCAAACGGACAGACAGCAAATTTTTGCCTCCGGGAACAATTTTGTCGGTCAGCTCAAAACCAAAGGAAGCATATCCGTAAGGCCATTCACCAATGAACTGACCATTAAGATATACCTTCGCATGGCTCATTGCTCCGTCGAATTCAGCAAAAATCCTTTTACCTTTCCAGGATGCCGGAATATCAAGCGTTTTGCGGTACCACCCAATGCCCACATGGGGCAAGCCTCCTGTACGTCCCGAACGACGCCTGGCTACCTTTTCGCCATCTTCGGTCACCTGTACCACCTGCATATCGTTGGCTTCGTCAAATGGCCCTGAAATGGCCCAGTCGTGAGGCACATCAACCTTTTGCCAGTTGACAGTATTTAAGGTGGATTTTTCACCTCCGGGCACCTCAGCATTAAGAAACATCCAATTGGTATCGAGCAATTGTATGATTCGCTGACCTTCTGCCTTTTGAACCGAAGAGCAGATTCCGGTCATGATAAGAATAAAAAGGAATTGAAGATTTCTGTATGAATTCATGAGTTGAAAGTTTTAAATTACCCGGGTTTATTTATTAATTAATTGCTGAGAAATTTTGACCTATCAGTATTGATTTTGATGACGAAAATCGGAATTTCTGTAGTTCGTATGTTTCTTAAGCGGAATCTTCAGTCCGTCAGTTTGCTCAAGCCATTGGTACAAGTCTTCCACATGGGTTTTTATTTCCTTCTGTAATTCAGGTTTTTCTATCAGGTTGTTCATTTCATCCGGATCGTTTTGAATATCATAGAATTCATTTCTGTCCCAGATCCCTTGGTATCGGATGTATTTGTATTTATCGGTACGGACGCCAAAGGTGGTCGGGGTCATTGGGAAATCATATTCCCAGTAATATTCATAGAAAATTCGGTCACGCCAATTTGATTCATTTCCTTTAAGTAATTGTATGATTGAATAACCGGGCATATAATCCGGTTTGATTAATCCTGCCATTTCAATACAAGTTGGCGCAATATCAATATTTTGCACCATCCTGGTAATCACTTTATTTCCTTTAAAGAGATCCGGACAGCGGACAAGGAAAGGTACTTTTACAGATTCCTCATAAAAATGGCGCTTATCAATCAATCCGTGTTCGCCCCAGCTAAATCCATTGTCCCCCATGTAGATAACCAGCGTCGAACTTTCTAACCCCTCTTTTTTTAAGTAATCCATCACAGAACCTATGCTTTCATCTACTCCCATAAGGGTTTCACAATAATCCCGGACCATGGTATTCAGATCATTGTTGCCATTGTACATATAATCAACGCCATGCCAGCTAATACGCTGCTGAGCAACCCATTCAGGCCATTTCAGGTCACGGTAGGCACCTGTTTTGGTTTGATCATAAGTAACCGGCAGCGTATATTGCTTGTCTTTATATATCCCTTTGTGCCTTTTAGCAGGCATAAAACCCGCATGAACTGCTTTGTGCGAGAGATAAACGAAAAACGGCTTGTTCTTGTCCCGGTCTTTCAGCCAATTTAAGGTGTGTTCTGTTAACAAATCGGTTATGTAAGTTGAATCTTTGTATTCGACGCGTTTGCCGTCGATGTTCAGGACCGGATTGTAATATACTCCCTGCCCTTTAAAACTCTCCCAATGCGTAAATCCGGGACGCGGCGCATCGGTCTCACCACCCATGTGCCATTTGCCAAAAAAAGCTGTTTGATAGCCTGCAGCCTGCAAATACTGTGGGAAAAATGTAAGATTCCCCGGATCCGGGGCCTGATTATCAACGATGGTATGCGTGTGTGAATACTGTCCGGTTAAGATGGAAGCCCTGCTTGGTGAGCAAAGTGAAGTTGTCACAAAAGCATTTTTAAACCAGGCTCCCTCGGCTGCCAACTTATCCATATTTGGAGTTTTGAGCCATGGAACTTTACCGGTGAATCCCATGAAATCATACCGGTGATCATCCGTAAGAATAAAAATAATATTCTGCGGTTTTGCCCCTTTAATCTTTTGAAGCGGTTTAAAACTTGCAGGAGAATTCTGCGAAAACCCCGAACAGGGCAAACAAATGAGTGATGCCCCTATTAAAATTTGGTCGAATTTGATCATAACTGATTTTTTGAATTTTTCTTTTTCGAAACTAATTGTTGAGAAGGAATCGCCCTTTTATTTATCAGCGCCGAAATATATGGCATTATTTGATTATTGTGGGTGATTGAAAATTAAAAATATCCGATGGAGTCCTTGCTTGTGCCATCTTTTTTAAAAGCTCGGAAACAATTTCAGGATGCTTATCCGACAAATTACTCTTTTCGCCAACGTCAGAACTTAGATCATACAATTCGGTCGTTATTTTATTAGGATCTGTCACGTTGTAACATATCAGTTTCCAGTTTCCTTTCAGAATTGCCTGCCTGCCTCCCAATTCATGAAACTCCCAATACAAAGTTTCGTGGATTTTCTGATCTTTATGACCCAATAAGGTTGGAAGAAATGAAATTCCATCAATATTTTCCGGAGTCCTGATACCAGCAATCCCGGCAAGTGTAGGCATCACATCCCAAAACGCAGAAATAAGACCTGTTGTGGATCCCTGTTTAATTTTACCCGGCCACCATGCAATCATGGGTTCCCGGATTCCTCCTTCATAAAGATCACGTTTGTATCCTTTTAATGGTCCGTTGCTGTCAAAATAATCGGGATCTCCTCCACCTTCCTGGTGAGGTCCGTTATCAGAACTAAAGAGGACGATTGTATTCTTATCCAATCCGAGCTTTTTCAATTCTGCAATAATTTCACCAACCTGTGCGTCGAGCAATGTTACCATCGCAGCAAATGCTGCATGCGATTCAGGCTGGGTTCCATAGGCACCATCCCTGAATCCTTCATCTCCGGGCTTTACTCCATTGAATTTTCTTTCAGGTAGAAGCTTTCCCTTGAATTTTTCGATGTATTTATCGGGAAGCATCAATTCAGCATGGGGAATGGTGGTAGGGTAGAAGAGGAAAAATGGTTTGTCTTTATTTTTCTCTATAAAGTGCAAGGCTCGTTGATGGATCAGTTCCGGTGCATACTCACCAAATTTATCCCCGCTGTTCCCTTCAAGGATTACTTTTTTCTGGTTGTCCCACAAATAGGCCGGGAAGTAATTATGGGCCAGACGCTGGCAATTAAACCCGTAAAATTCATCAAAACCCTGCCGGTTCGGGTCCCCTTCAGAACCGGGATATCCCAGTCCCCACTTTCCGAACCCTCCTGTTACATATCCGGCTTCCTTCAGCATTTCAGCAATAGTAAATGTTTTTGCAGGCAGAGGCCATTGACCTTCCGGCTTCACTTCTTTGTTTCCGCGGATGGGTGTATGACCGGTAGTTTGTCCCGTCATCAGGGATGACCGTGACGGGGCACAGACAGTACATCCTGCATAATGCTGAGTGAAAAGCATTCCCTCCTTTGCCAGCTTGTCAATATTTGGTGTTTGAAAATGCTTCTGTCCGTAACAACTCAAATCCCCATAGCCCAAGTCATCTGCAAGGATATAAATTATATTAGGCTTTTGTATTTCTGTCACTTTCGCGTTGGCCTGCCCAAATGTTGCAACAAGCAATGCTGAAGGGAGAAGGTTCGTTATCTTCATGTCTGATTTATTTACTGTTTGTACTTATATGATGCCATAACCGAACAATATTAATCTGCTGAACAGCTGAAATATAAATCCATCTGCTAAAAATTCTATCGATTTACTTTTCGAAAGTCAACATGGTCATTGAGATTCCATTCGCTTTAAATTTTGAAACTTCGGTATTATCCGATTTTAGTAGCCCTATATTATCAAGGGAATATTTGCCGCCATCCAGGCTCACTGTATACGTCTGTGCTTCTTTAAACTTCATTCCAGGGAATTTATCCATTTTAATATCAGTCACGACTTCATCTGAATTCTTATTTAACAATGCTATTCTCAAGGTTTTCAGATCGTTATCTAATACTGCGAGAGAAACTATATCTTTTCCACTATTGACAATTTGCAAACCAATCAATGTTCCTCCCTGCATCTTTCCCAAAAACCTGAACAATTGATAATTCGGATTTGCGGCGTTGGTGGCGGTATTGACAAAACTTCTGATTTTTGAAGACTCATCGGGCCATTGGATGGGCCAAAAAACGGCATAATCAAGGCCTCCGCTGATGAATTGCATCATCATCTCGGCCTGTGTCAATGCCATTTGGCTGGCTGTAAATGTACCAGATTTTGTGGGGCCCGAGTTCCATTCGAAACTGGCCAGTTTAATGTTCGGATACCCTAGGTCTTTGACCATCTGGCGGAAATAGACAATATCTTCGGCATACGTAAAGCCGGTCCATTGCTGCATGGGTGTTTTCCCCAGCCACTTGTCCCAGGAAGCATCACTCCAGCTCCAATACCAGTGTGCGTCAATAACATCAATATTTGCCCCGGCTAATTGAATCAGTTTATCATACTCGGTACGTTTATTTTTAAAGCCTGCGTTCCAGTTTGCCACGATTTTAATAGTCGGATCATATGCTTTCATAGAGGGAACATAGGTATTGATAAGCCCCGCATATTCCTCCGGTGTTTTGGAGCCGCCATTACTGTCAGGTTGGTAAGGCTCATTGTCGAGGTACCAATACTCCACCTTAAAATTCTTATCCTTGCAATGCTGCATTAGGGCAATAGCCTCTTTGATGCCATCCGACGTTCTGTTCCATCTCCAGCCCGAACTCATATTGATACCGACAAGAGGGGTTGCCCCTGTGGCTTTTACTAGGGATATGTATTCGTCAATATCCATAAATTCGGAAGGATCTTTTGGCGTTATCGGGTTCTGAGGATCCCAACTATCCTTCCAGCCTTCCCCTGAAGGGGCGTTCCAATGGTAATACGAGCATACTGTGCCTCCGGGATAGCGCAGGAAAGCAACTTTTACGTCACGGAGGTATCCTGCAATTTTCCCATCCTGCCAGATGGCATTTTTTTCGTGAGGATAGATTATATTAAACCCCATTAGCAGATTGCTAACAGGGGTTGTATTGTCCTTATCCGGAGTAATTGAATAAGTACTTGCCAGGATGGTTCCGATATCAGTATTGCCGCTATTTTTAGGGGAATCTTCTTTCCCACATTGGGCTACCAAAGATGACAGCAAAAGTATTACCAGAAATGGAACGTGGGTAAATGATAATAATTTTTTCATTCGTAAATATTCTTTTTATAAATATCCGGCAATTTTTCAATCAGGATATTCTCTTTAATGAGTTTATTATTAATATTTTGCTTCATTACTTATCTAATCATTTTTTAGACAGAAATAAGAACCATAAATTGATTTAACCCTAAATAACTCATCTTCCGTAGCTAACAGAAATACAGAATATTGCTTGCCACCGGGGGCAACTTTTATGACTACATGTCCCCCGTCACCGGTAAGCTTTTTAATTTGGTCATCACCCAGATAAGCCCTGGATAATTCAGGAATATTGGTTGGTATGATGTGTTTTAGATTGGGATTCAAATTCTTATTTGACATACTTTGCATAACTGTCAGATTCAGATGAGTTACGTGCCAGACCTGCATTACAATGACCTGAGCTTTTACACTGTTCAGAAATGGTTCGTTCATGGCATCGATCCAGGCGTGGTGGTTGGCTTCGACCACTTCCACAGGGCCAACAACTTTTCCAACAGGTGTTTCAATATCACGCCACGATTCTGTGTTCAAAGGCAATCGTCCGCAGAGGTCGCCGCCATTGAAATAATCAAAATCCCCGTATGAGATGCGTATCCCGGCACTGCATTTGTTTTCATCAATAGATTGGCCCTTTGGGAAAGTTTCAGGGAAAAATTTCTGCGTTTTATTTCCTTCTCCCGTCCATACTTCGCCTGAAGAAACAATATTCCGGATCTCAAAATTGTCTTTGTATTTCTCCTGATGGTTTACCAATACGAACTGGCCATTCGTTCCCGGAACAAACCGTTCCATTTTCATCCCACTGTTTTTGTTGTTCCATTCAATAAAACTGCGATAGTTTTCAAAGCCGCGCCCGGTTTGTGGTTTTGGGTATTGGTAAGTTGGCCAGTCGCGGTCGATCATTTTAGCGAAAGGAACGGATTCATAAACCTGGGACAATCCGCTGAGATAATAACCGCCGCCTTTTGCTGTTTTTTTCGAATCTTCAAATACGCCACCCAAATGATCCCCATGAAAATGGGTCAAAAAAGCGTAATCGATTTTCTTTTCGGCTTTAAAATTCATTCGGTTAGAAATATACCGGGCAATCCATTCCCCTGCTTGCCTGGTCTCGTCGGGCGAACCGTGGGTTGTCCGGGGATCCTTGAAAGGACCTGTGTCCCCGGCATCAATCATTAGCGTGGTGCCATCGGGCAAAATGCAAAATACACATTCCCCCCTCCCTGTATAGATATGGTGGATTTCCATTTCGCCTTCCTGCCAAAGTGGGAGGACCTGGCCTATATTCTGTCCAAAAAGGTATCCTGAAAATAAAATCAGGATACTACCAATAATAATTTTATTCATGACTGATATTTTGTTGGGTAATTTTCAAAAATTCCATTCTTCTCTTTGTGAAGGAGTCCGCTGGCTGACGATCTGCTTGCATTTTTCGATCAGTTCGGGATGCTGGGCGGCAACATCGGTGGTTTCGGCCAGGTCGGTAGAAAGATTAAATATCTGCCACTCAGCATTTGGATTTCTGCTGACATCGATTCGCACGCCTTTCCAGGCGCCCATTCGCACGGCATATTGTCCGCCGCCACTTGAGAATTCCCAGTACAGGTATTCGTGTTGCTTTTGTTTTCCGGCTTGACCAAGCAATGTTGGGAGAAATGAAATACCATCAGTATTAGTTAGTTTTTGACCGGTTATTTCCGCCAAAGTTGCCATCAGGTCGTATTGAGCTGAAACATGACCGGAAGTCTTTCCGGGGGTAATTTTCCCCGGCCAGCGCACAACAAACGGTTCACGGATACCACCGTCCCAAACCTGTCCTTTCATACCGCGCAATCCTCCTGAACTGTTAAAGAACCTGGAATCGAGCCCACCACCGCCAGCAGGGCCATTGTCGCTCGAAAACATGACAATCGTATTGTCATCCAGTCCAAGTTCTTTCAACTTGCGAAGTATAATACCAATTTTACTATCTAAACGAGTTACCATTCCGGCATATGCAGATAAAGGCTTCGGATGAGGCGTATAACCTGCCTTTCCATCGTAAGGTTTTTCATCGAACACGCCATTGTACATTTCCAGACTTTCATCAGGAACCTGAAGCGCTTTGTGAGGAACCTCAAAAGCTAAATAAAGGAAAAACGACTTTTTCTGGTTCTCATTGATAAACTTAACCGCTTCATCAAGTTCCATATCAACGGAATAATGAAGGCCCATATATCTTTTGTATTCATCGATACTAACAGGTTGAGTTCTGTCGATTTTTGGATGAACCGACATCACATTACCGTCAATAAATTCTTGCTTATTATTTCTCCAAACAAAATAAGGATAGTGATTATGTGCATGGTTTTGATCGTTGTAACCAAAGAAGAAATCAAAACCTTGTTTAATGGGAGAACCGCTTGATGCCATGCTTCCCAACCCCCATTTTCCAATCAAAGCGGTTTCATAACCGGCTTGCTTCATCATTTTCGACAATGTTGCAGTGTTTTCAGGAATGGGAGTTTGACCATGCTCAGATTCACTTTCACCTTTTATCTCGAAATTATTCCGCACATACGCATGCATTGAACTCATTCCGGTCATCAGACAACATCTTGCCGGAGCACAAACCGGCGCTCCAGTATAATGATCAGTAAACCGTATGCCCTCGGCAGCCATCTGGTCGATATTCGGAGTTTTGATGTATTTCTGACCGTAACAACCTACATCGCCGTAGCCAAGATCATCTGCAAGAATGTATATAATGTTGGGGCGAGAATTCGATTTTTGTGCAAACGACACGTTGGCAAAAACAGTCAAAGCAAACAGTGTTATTCCCGGATAGATAGGATTGTCTTTTTTCATATTGAATACATTTAAAGGTATCATAACGAATGATTTGGATCGTTCAAATTTTAATGAAAATCTTATTCTTATACATCCAGAAAGTAATGTACCACATAAAAGCCCAAACCACCAGGCTGGTCAGTATTTTAGTCGTAATTTCGCCCGTCCAGGAAAATAAGGCCTTGGTAAACGGCACGAAAATATTGGTCAGGAATTTTGCACCTCCCACTTCAAACAAAAGGTAAATAAAAATGCAGTTCATCCCAACAATGATGAATATTTGTGAACCTTTGGCAAACTTTTTTTTGACGTCGATCAACCAATAGGAAAAAGTAAGTGCAAGGATAGCCCAACCACCACTTACAAAAACGAACGAGGCGGTGGCGATTTTTTTGATGATCGGCGTAACATTTAACAGGTCGAGTGAAAAGCCAATGGCCAGACAAATGACCCCTGCGATCACCATCCTTTTGATTTTTTCTTTCGCCGTTCTGTCACTCATCAATAATTTACCGCAAAGTACCCCCCACACCGTATGAGCAATGGTTGGGATTGCATTTAATGTGGCCCAGATTTTTGTTTTTTCGGTGCCTTCAATTTTTATATTCACCCATTGACCCAGGTTGTGAAAGGCTTCCCAAGGATGGTTGAACCCTTCGATCGGGAAAAAGCGGTAAGCCAGGTCTGTCAATAATAAAATGGACAGTGTAAAAATAACCTGAAAAGTAAAACTCTTCCTCATAATCAGAAAAGCCACCAGATAAGTAACCGAAAGTTGAGCCAAAACGTTCTGAAACCTGAAAACAACATGGTTTGCGGCCACACAGTTTATCCCCCAGCCCAGTATAAGCAAAACCAGCGAGCGCTTAATGGCATGATGGGTGGTGGACGATTGGGAATATCCCTTTCTGATCCGATTTGCAACGGCAAATGGAATAGCCACCCCAACAATGAACATGAAGAATGGCTGAATGAGGTCCCAGAAATTGATCCCGTGCCACTCGTGATGGTCGAGCTGTGTACCCAGAAATTGCATTACGCCCACGGGGATTGATCTAAAATGGTTATAAAGCTGGGTGCTTTCGCCAATGAGGAGGAACATGGTTAGCCCACGAAAAAAATCGATCGATGCCACCCGTTCTTCTAACGAAGAAGCCGGGGCAGGTTGGTTATTTGTTTTTTTTATCATTTGATAATTTGTTTAGTTTATAGCTTTATCAATCATGATTTTTGCGTTTAAGAGCAAATTATTGCTGACTCCGCCCACTTTTACATCAAACTCTCCGGGTTCAACAGTCCAATCATGTTTTTTTACATCCCAAAATGCAAAACTACGCCGGTCAAGTACCATTGAAACTGTTTTACTTTCCCCTGATTTCAGGGTAACTTTTGCAAATGATTTAAGTTCCTTTTCCGGACGTGTCACTGAACATTCTTTTTCCGACACATAAAGCTGGACGACTTCGCTACCGTCCCTATCACCGGTGTTGGAAACTACTACCTCAACATAAACCTTTCCTTCAGTATTCAACCGGTTATCATATTCAATATTTTTATATTCGAATTTGGTGTACGACTGGCCAAAACCGAAAGGAAACAACACGGGAATTTTGTTTTTATCGTACCAGCGATAACCCATATATACCCCCTCCTTATAGGAAACATTAATAATCTCGCCTGGCTTGACAAACTGTCTGAAATTATCTTCAACCCGGCCTTCACCACCCATCCAGTAGCTTTTATATTGGTTGTTTCCATCCCAATACGGTTTTCCTCCCAAATAATTAAACTGCGGATCGGGGGAATCTTCAAACTTATTTTCAATTGTAAAAGGCAGTTTGCCTGAAGGGTTAACTTTTCCACTTATTACATTTGCAAGAGCTTCGCCCCGCTCCTGTCCCAGAAAATAACACCACAGAACACCTTTAACATCCTTTAGCCAATCCATAGGCATAGTATTGCAGGCATTGATCAAAACCACCACATTTTTATTAAGTTTCGCAACATGCCTCAGGTATTCGAGCTCATCGACGGGTTCTTCAAAAGGTATATCTTTCCCTTCACCGGCAGACTTATTTAGCCTGAACAGCACCACATCCGCTTTTTGTATCATTTTGTCGTCAGGCTTATTAATGCAGGTAAGTTTATCGCCATAAACTGTTTTAAGTCCGTCCTGATAAGCGATGTGTCCATATCCTGCTACAAATCCGCTTCCTGTTCCGCTGTGGAGTTCATCACCACCAATAAGTAAAATTCTTTTAGTGAGTGGAATTGGAAGAATTGACTGATAATTTTTAAGCAACACAATTGCCTCTTCAGCACATTGGCGTGCCAACTGAGTATGAGTTTCAAAGGTTTTGAAGTACTCCCGATCATTGAAACTCCGGTCGTAAACGCCAGTTTCAAAAAGCGTTAATAAGGTTGGACAGATCATCTTTTCAAGCATTAGTTCAATCTCCGACCTGCGCTCCGCTGACATTGCAATCTGTTCGTAAATATATTTTGCAAAAGTGGAATTGTCGGGCATCAACAGTGTTTCACCCGAAGGCATCACCAGATACTGAAGCCCGGGATTATAAGATGTATTTTGCCAGTCGGTCATTGCAAGACCCGTAAACCCGAATTCTTTTCGCAGGATATCTGCTATCAGCAGTTTATTCATGGAGCAGGGGATACCGTTCATAAAGTTATTACCAGTCATAATACCCTTGCAACCAGCCTCTTTTATGATCGATTCCCAGGGAAGCAGATACACCTCGCGCAAGGTTCTCTCATCCATATTGCTACTGGAAATATGACGGCAAAAGTCCTGATCGTTACCAATAAAATGCTTGGCAACGGCAATTATGCCCTGCTTTTGCAACCCCTTAACGTATGACGTTGCTACACGCGAAGTCAGCAGAGGATCTTCACCCATGTATTCAAAATTGCGCCCTCCAACCGATAGCCTTTGCATATTGACTCCTGGTCCAAGAAGAATATCAACTCCCAATGCACGACATTCTTCTCCAATACTCTGCCCAATTTTTTCAGCCAGCGAAATATTCCATGTTGATGCCAATGGCAACATTCCGGGGAAAGAAGTACTCTTGTCTTTGACCAAAGCAGTTTGTAACCTCACGCCCTGCGAGGCGTCTGCCATAGAAACCGGACGAATGCCCAATCGTTCTACCCCAGAGGTAAGAAATCTGTTCCAACCGCCACTTAGCGCCAATTTCTCTTCAAATGTCAACCTGCGGATAAGGTCGAGAGTACGTTCTGCAGCACATTGGGTATTATCGGCATAAGTAGCATTTTTTACAGCATTTTCGTTCTCTGATATCGGCTTAAGTGTTGAAATATCAATATTAACCATAAAAGGTGCATTCGTTGTTGTATTGACTTTTTTTTCTGTTTGCGCCTTTATACTATATGGCAGCAGTAAAACTGAAGTGAATAAAACTGCGATTAAAAAAAACTTCATTATTTGTGATTAAATGATTATTTGTGATTCAAAAATATTTCAAAACCTATTTTGAAGGTGGAGTAAAATCAACCTTTAAGAACCAAATCTGGGCTTCCTTTTTTTCTTTTTTGTTGTACGGAGAATATATTTTCCCCGAAATAGTTTTTCGTTCCGGATCAACCTCCAATAATCTGATGTAACCATCACCCATATTTTCTCCCTGGTAATCCTGAAGTATCTCATAAACCCGGTTTCCATTGGCACCCCTCTCGTTACGCCATGTTGAGCTTCCGGTGTGTCCGCATAAAACCATCAATATATTTGGGTATTTTTCAACAAGTATTTCGTTAATCTCGTAGGGGCTAAGTTCTCCATAATCGAAAAGTTCGCTGATATCGCCGCTTGGGTTCAGGAAATAATGTGTTAAAATGATCACATTATGATTTGGGTGCTCGGCAACCACTTTATCGGCCCATCGAACAACACCAACGCGAGCGCAAAATTCCATCGATAAAACAAGCCAGTCGAGACCCCCGGAGCTGAAAATGTAGAATGCATTATCACTTTTTCCTTCTTCATATCGGCCCTTTTGTGCCGTCATCCTGGTTGCGGGGAAATAGCTATTAAATTTTTCTGTTTTTCGTATATCCAAGCGTGCATTCCCCGGAACAGAACGTGCACTTTTATCACCATATACTTCAGCATCGTGATTACCCACCGCAAGTACATATGGAATCCCTGCTTTTTCAAGAATCTTGAAACTTTCGCTTGCATTGCCCCATTGTTGCGCATCAGCTGAATTCACAATATCGCCAACATGCAATACGATCGGAATATTTAATGAATCTTTCTTATCAACTATCCACTGCAACTGAGTATTGAACATCTCCAGGTTCTGCTGTACTTCATTTTGGGTGTCGGGAAGAACTGCAATAGTAAATTTTTGTGCAAAAGCATTGGGAACAAGAATGTTCGCAACAAACAAAGCGACCAGGAATACTTTAGTAAGCAATTTTATTTTCATAACTCTAGCATTTAATAGTTCAGAAAACTTTAACGTTTAAGTCCGGATATAACATGTTCATTTAGGACAATTCCCTTCGTATTTTTTCTCAGGATAGTTATAGTCTGATCATTCGCTTTAATCTCAAGCGATGTATTAGATGCATTTATAAGTATCGGGAAATTCAATTCACCGGGTCTGGGTTCAATAAATTTGTACCGATGAGTATGTCCGCAAAGCATTAAATTTATTCCTGACTCGTTTAAAACAGGCATAAATTTTTTCCGAATATCTAACGATCCATGCCAATCGATTTCAAAGGGAGGAATGTGAATAACCACAACACGGAAAGGGGCAGATTTAAATTCTTCCGTTGAGACTATATTTTCAAGCCACGTCTTTTGTTCGGAACGATATGCATCAAATTGTGCCAGTCCCGAGTATTCAACGTCTGAATCAGGCTTATCCTCGCCACCGTCAAGCACAATGAAATATACTGGGCCCTGTCGGAAAGAATAATATAAATTGCCGCCAGAAGTGGGGAAATATTCAGGAAATTTTGAACTAAACGAACCTCTGGTTTCGTGGTTCCCTCGTGCAAAAACCAGAGGGACTTCGCTGGCAAAGAGTTCAACTGAAGCATCCATAAATCCGACGAAAAACTGTTTTTCGTCGAGCATTGACGAAACCAGATCTCCATTTAAAAAAACCAGATCAGTTTCTCCAAATTTTACGTCCTTAAGCAAAGCTTTCAAACTATCAGATTTCTCATGAATATCATTGACAACTGAAAAGGATATTTCACTTTTCCCGGTATCCAGAGTATTAAAACGAAACGGTTTTCTTGAATAGACATTAGACGAAGCTACTTTTCCATAAAGGACTTGTCCCCCTTCATTTTTTATGACTTCTTTGGAAAATATCCGATACTGGTATTCGGTTGCTTTATTAAGATTAGCCAAACATATTTTATGCACCTTAGTAATAACACGGTTGCCATTGCTGGTTTCATAAAATCGTGGTCGTTCCTCGGCATAAAAACTTTTGCTGTCCGAAGAAGCTAGTTCAACCCATGAAACGGCATCCGCGTTGGTTGTCCATATAATTGTTGCTTTGCGTTCACCTACAGCCTGAAGATAAGGTCCGTGCGTTATTCTTATTTCCTGAGCAACCAAGGATGTTGACAGGAAAATCAGCAGCACAAAAAGGAAAATGTAATTTAATTTCTTCATCTCAAATCCATTTTTAGGTTAAGACTGTCCATTTCATTAATTCCTTCAACAACGATTTCTAAACCTACTTTTTCTCAAATGTCAGCATCGTGACCGATACAGGCGGGGCAACAAATGAAATCCCAGAAATACTTTGTCCCGACAATTTCACGGTTTGAATGACGTTCCCATTCCCCTGATTGGTCAAAACAAAAGCGTTGGCTCCGCTAAGTTTCATGTCCTTAAAAATATCTGATCCGATTTGGATACTAGTACCGGCCGCGTTTTTATTCAATAAGCAGACCTTGATACTGCCATCCTTTTCGTTAGTTGTCACAAGGTTTAACAGATTGGGATGGGACTTTACGATTTCGCTTTTAATTCTATTTTCTCCTTGTATTCTTCCAAGGAATTTAAAGATGGGGTAAGCTGGTTGTGCAACTCTGTCAGATCTGCGTACAAAAGTTCTTGAAGCAGACGAACTACCGGACGCCTGAAGCGGCCAAAAGGTATCCATGTCTAATCCTCCGATGATAAACTGCATCATCATTTCCGTTTGGATGATCGCACACTGAGAAGGGGAAAGCTGGTTTTCCTTGATCGGTCCCACGTTCCATTCGAGGGCGGCCAGTTGGATGTTTGGATACCCGAAATCTTTCACCATTTGGCGGAAATAGGCTATTTCATCCACATAACTTCCTCCGGTCCATACTTCCATGGGCGATTCTGCCAACCACTTCTCAAAAGTTGGTTTGCTCCAGCTCCAGTACCAGTGGGCATCGACCACATCGATATTTGCCCCGGCAATGCTTAATAATTTCCGGTAATTCTCCCTTTCGTTTTTAAATGCCGATTTCCAGTTGACGATGATTTTGATGTTGGGGTCGAATGCTTTCATTCGTGGAACAAACTGATTGATCAACGCGGCATATTCCTCAATGGTTTTGCTGCCTCCGTTACTGTCGTGCTGGTAGGGCTCATTGTCCAGGTACCAGTATTTTACCTCGAAATTTTTATCGCGACAGTATTTCATCAGGGCAATTGCTTCGTTCAGTCCATCCTCAATTCTGTTCCATCTCCTGGCAGAACTCATGTTGATCCCCATCAAAGGCATCAATTTTAACCTCTTTGACAAGGCAATGAATTCATCCAAATCCATATATTCAGTATCGTCCTTTGGCTTAACCGGGTTTTGCGGATCCCAGCTATCTTTCCACCCTTCACCGGTCAGTTTGTCCCAATGGTAAAAAGAGCAGACTGTTCCTCCCGGATAACGCAAAAGACTTGTATTTACATCTTTCAAATAACCTTCGATTTTTCCATCCTTCCAAACAGCGTCAGCTTCATAGGCATAAACTGTATTAAAGCCCATCAGATATTTACTGACTGGCATCTTTTCATTTTTAATCAGTTTAATTGAATATTTCCCCTCTGGGCTGCTCTGTTGCGCGTCAAGCGCAGAAATTAATACCATAATCAGAATGATGGATAGTCCGGATCTGATAAGCCAATTTTTTCTCATATTTATTTTTTAACACCTTAAAATCATGATTAATAGTTAAATACCATTGTTACAAGTGAACGGGGAGGTATCCTGTATTCTGTATCCTGTAATAATTTTTCAGCCACATATATATTGGCCAGATCGGTGCGATCATCGGTTTTGTAAACTGACACCTTTTTAATTTTTTTATCCCAGCCTTGAAGAAAAGATCCACTAACTGGCATCATTTCAAATGAAGAGTTTACGTACACTGCCACAATGCGGGACTTATCAGGCGCCAGATATGCCGAAGCGACCAAGGTGGCAAGATCGTCCGCCCCCTCAAGATCGATTCTTTTATAACCGGGACGGATAAAAAAACTGTAATTACCCAGTGCCCATAGCATTTTGTTTGCATGAACAGAACCCCCTTTCTTCAAATCACCATCGGTTGGATATAAAGCGACCAAGGCATGGTTGCCATTCAATTCCATCCCTTTCCAGTAGCCCCATGACTTGGCTCCTGCATAAACAATATCTCCGTACACTAACCGACCCAGCAGCAGAGCAGGCTGTATGCCGGCATAATTATCGGGTTTCCAATCGGCAGTAAAGCCATCTATCGGGAGTTTTAGTCCAGGTAACATACACCATTCTGATTGATGAAAACCAATGTCATATTTTTCGGTCTCATCTTTTACTTTTTCCCTGGTTCTCTTTAAATCCTCATTTCTTTTATCGCTATTATAACTATGGCCGGCTATTATAGGGACGATGTGCTTTAAATTACCAATATAGTTGGGACTTTCACGATCAAAAAATGTTTTGATCTGCCTGTCCGGTGCATCTTTGCCTGAAAATCTTTCCGTTAATAAGGCCGAAGTTTCGTACAAATAATTTAAACCCGCAGACTCTCCTGCCAGTATTTTAACATCAGGCAAATGATTATTGGAAAGCGCTTTATCGAGTTCGACCAATAGCTTTTTCATCTCAGAACTTTTCCATGGTGAACCTTCCTGAGCAGGTCTGTTCCAATTTACCTGTGGCTCGTTAATGGGGCTGACATAAGAAACATGCCAGTTTTTCTTTTCAGTGAAATACTGCGACACATTGGCAATATAAGAAGCATATTTACTGTAACAATCCGGTTTAATATTTGCCTCTTTGTCTGAATATGACCAGCCTTTCCCATTTTTTGTATATTGAACAAGAGGAGAATTGGAGAACAGTAAAAAAAATTTGCACCCATATTCTGTGGCCTTTTGCATAAAGTATTGTTGCCCTGCACATTTTTCCCAATCATAAGATTGTCCGTCACCTGAAAGAAATGACTCGGCTCTTCTTTGAACTGGAATAATGTCGGCGCTGTCCTGTTCCAGGGTTCCTGCCCCTAAATTAACCCTCCACATGGAAAGGCCTATCCCTGCCGGGTTGCCTAATGCATCAATCTGTTGGCTAAATAACCATTCAGCTATTTGCCCTTTCCGGCTTTCATCCCAGTATTTGCCGACAAAATTACCACTCCAGGCATCAGAAGCAGTAAAACTTTCAATTTCCTGGTATGTTTTCGAAGCATTTATTGTAATTTTTCTGGTTTGCGATGATGCATGGAAAGCGCATAAGATTAGCAAAAAAACATAGGCTGATCGTATATAGTTCATAAATTCAGACATTTGCGTTCCGGGGTAAAATCTCATTTTTGTATTTGCCTATAGTTTATGCTTGCAGGTATAACAATTATCTGCCAGTCCAAACCGGAGCCAGCCAGGCAATTGGTTTTTGTGCATCTGCTTTCGGTGCATCACCACCACCAGCATTATATATTCTGACAAAAAAGTACTTATTTGTAGCATCATCAATGACCGGACTCCACTGCACAGTATAATCAGGATTGGTAACCTCATAGGTTTTAACCACTTCTCCATTATCCTTTACAATATCTATCCTCGTGATTTTATCCTTAGGATTATTGGTATCAGGATCGCTAATCGATATGTCAAATTTGAAAGTTTTATCGCCCTTGAGAGTTGAACCCATAATCATCCCATTCACAGTATACCTGCATTGAATATTATTATCCAGCGACGTATAGGTTCTCCGGTTTTTCATAGCATCCAAAATAGCAACCTTTGTTTTATTTGTTGCCAATACAAAAGTGCGAGAAGTATGAGAAGTGATTCCCCCAAGACCATGATTGTCGTTGCCGCAAACCGGGGAGACTTTCCATCCTTTATCCAGGGCTTTTATAAAAGCTGAATAGTGAATGCCATTATTTGAGTTTATAACTTCCAGCATAGTGATAATATCAGTTGCTCCCTGAGTCCGATTATTCCAGCTGTCATATTGATCCGGAGCAGGATGATTAAAGCTGGCAACCACATCTCCTGCGCCATTAGAAGGAACGGTTTCGATCCATTTATAAAAATAGGGCAAGTCAATTCCTTTCTGCAGCGCATTCAAATAAATTGCATTGTTGTAAACATTGATATGA
Organism: Bacteroidales bacterium; assembly: GCA_038323575.1. Lineage (GTDB taxonomy): Bacteria > Bacteroidota > Bacteroidia > Bacteroidales > Prolixibacteraceae > CAINVV01. The sequence continues at coordinate 35,686 of JBBQHB010000026.1, forward strand.
CCCTTTCCTCCTGGTCCGTTATTTTCGGAAAATTCAGAACCTCTTATTGCTGCGAAATTGTTATCAGTAGCCTCATCTGCAGCCTTTTTGCTGGCCAACCATGCCGGGTTATTGGGATTGGTTGGATAAAAGTCAGGCTCCTGTGAATGGTCGGTAACTGCATAAAAATCATATCCATTGGCTTTAGCCAACGCATAATGAGCGGAAGGAGGACCCTGAATTTTTTCCAAATCAGGTTTTAACGTTGAATTCAAGACATGACTTACTCCGGCGCTATCAACCTCCATAAATTTGGTTGCGCCTGGTACATGAGCCCATTGTGCCCCGTGAGAACTGGTAAATATTGAATGTGAATGCGTATTCCCGGCATAAATATGATATGTTGGTAACGTCTGATTTTTCTGTCCCATCGATGGGATAACGAAAATCAGAAAACTCATTATGGTTAACAAGCAAATCAATTCAGACTTTAAAATTCTTAATTTCATTTTGTTTATTTTTTAAAGATTATTGTTTTAGCAAATTTGCGTAGGCTGCAATCGTTCCATCGGTGTCGTCCCATGTGTAGGTTGTTCCGTTAACATACCAGTTCCCTAAGTACCATCCGGTAGGGCCTGCATGTTGGCCGTTTCCATTGTTAAACCAGGAAACAAGTTCGATGTCTTTGCGACTGTTTACCCATTGTCCTAATCCATTCACCCAGACACTTCTGGCAGCTGGGTCTGAAGAGGCATGAGCACCGGTTTCGAAAATCCCAAATCTGCTAAATCCCCAGGATTTCATTTTAGAAAAGCCGGTTTCGAAAATCTGTTGTGCACCAGACGATGGATCTTCAGCATAACCATCAAGACCAGCAATGACCCCCTTCAATTGTTCCGGTTTTAAATATTTCGTCATATTATAGTTATCCGGATTTCTCCCGGACTGCGGTTTGAATGTCCAGGTCATCAGGATGAAACAAGGATGCACATTGGGTTTACCAGCAGACAATACTATGGTTGCAAATTTGGCAAACGCCTGTTGAAAGGTATCAGAAGTACCCAACGCGGGCATATCATCCTCCGGTTCATGGTAAAAAGTCAGGTACACAATTCTGTCTCCCGGTATGGACTGAACAAATTTTTTGATTGCCTCATTATTGTTGCCATTAATTGTTTCTGTCCAAACCGGTTTAAAAGATCCGATTGAAACCGGGCATTTACCAATATCATCAACCATAGCTGATGACGTGAAATTGACCGGTATTCCGACATCGTAACTACGCCGGCCCCGCATTCCAAATCCGCCATTTATTCCCATTAACCTGATGTTTAGCCTTTGCCAGGATGCAATTCCGCTGAGGTTTTCTCCTATAAACGGTGCCGAAGATGCTCCCCAAATTGTACCGGTAATTTCAATCGGTTTTTGCGGATCCTGATTCCCCGGCGATGGAGCATCAGGATTTTTACTACATGATGCAGTCAGTAAAATATCTGCCAATAATATGATAGTAAGGAAAAACCGGATTATTCTCACGGACCTTACCTGATGTAAACCTGAATTAATCATTGTGGTATAAGTAATTTGGCATAAGCTGCCAAGGATCCATCTGGATCGGTAAAATTATAGGTGCCATCATTATTTACAGACCAATGACCAAGATACCAGCCTTTTTCACCCTTAAACGGGGATGCCGATGAACTCCAAATTACCGGGTGAGCAGAACTTCTTTTTTGCGAATATGCTTTTTCACAGTTCCAGTTTGTTAATGCCCCTATAATTAGCAAGCTGCATACATATCGTGCCATCCTATTTACGAAATTCGTCATTTATGCTTTTGTTGATAAAATTGGATGTTAAAAAACTGACGAAGCAATCCCCTTAATTGTTGCAATTTTCACTCAAGATTGCCTCGTCAGCCAAAAGAATTCTCCTCAATTTAGTATTTCCCCCAACCCGGGTTCTGAACCAATTTAGGGTTTTTCATCAATTCGTTCTCCCACATAGGGAAGAGACTGTATTTGTCATCCCAAAGTCTGACTTCAAGGAGATTGAAGCCATATATGAAGGTTTTACCATCTTTTGAGAAAATTGTTTGCGAATAGATATTCTCCGTCTGTTTGCCTATTTTCCAACGGCGAACATCCCAGAAACGCTGTTCTTCAAATGCAAACTCGATGCGGCGTTCATGTCGGATTTTATCTCTCATTTGGTCTTTTGATAAACCTGCCGGAATGTCGGGCATCGATTTACCTTTAGCTTTAACAGGCATTCCGGGAGGAACACTGGCCGTATATGCCGGGAAAGTTGCCCGTTTCCGGATTAAGTTAACCGCATCTCTGGCCGACATAGGATAACCTGCAGGAGGAACATCCGGTGTACCGAAAGCCTCGTTTACCGTCTCGGCATAATTAAGCAGAATTTCTGCATATCGGATAATAGGATAATTATGGTTTACATTCAGTACTGTACCCCAGGCTTTTTGGTTTGCATAGGCATCCATAAATTTCCTGTTGTAGAAACCGGTGTTGTAGAAACCTATAATATATTCGCTTCCATCCGACGTCAGCGAAGAGGTAGGATCTTTTTGCCAAACCTCATATTTTATACCTGCACGTGCCGGCCAGGGTGACTGATTGTAAAAAAAATCCTGATAAAACCTTGGATCGCGGTTTGCATAAGGATTTTGCGGATCCCATCCGGAAACAGGATCAACTGAACCACTGGTATACAATTGAAGAACTTTGTCTAAACCCAATTCGTAAGAACCTGTAACGTTACCGGCTGCATCCACTTTTACCACTTCAAAATCGGCCGTCAGGTTCAACAATGGTAGGTTGTTGATAACGCCGGTTGAGTAGTTGAAAAACCGACCGGGCAAACAATATCTTTCCAAATTTTGTGCATCACTGGCTGACTGCTTGTCCTGATAGGATAAAATGACTTCAGGACTGGATCGGCGGATAAAAAAATCTTCGTTGTTGCCGTATTTGTCGGGAGCAGTTGAAACGTGCAGCGAGTATATCCCATTGGTACCAGTGATGAATCGTTTGGCAGCTTCTGCGGCAACAACCCATTTGTTTGCACTGTACTTTCCCCTGAATTCACTATTTGCACCATTAGCAGGATCGTTGAACAACGGGCTTGCTGCATACAGCCTGATTTTACAACTTAGCGCAAGGGCAGCGCCCTTGGTAATCCTCCCAAAATCCGAATCACTGTACTCGTTGGCATTCGGAAGTAAAGGAAGCGCCTTTTCAAGTTCTGCGCTAATAAAATCTACACAGGCATCATAAGTTTCACGCGGTTCAAAAAGTATTGCATCATCGTCCTGGTTGAGAACTTCGGTGACAATGGGAACACCTCCGAAGTATTTCAACAAATCGGCATAAAAGAAAGCCCTCAGAAAAGTTGCTTCCCCCCTCATCCTTTGCCGGATCTGCGGGTTAACCAGCGGGTTATCCGCATCCGGGATTGAATCGACTTTGGCAAGAAAACGGTTGGCAGCCCGAATGGCAGCATAGTTTTTTTTCCAAACGTCAACGTTGATTGGGATTTTCGTTGGCCCCCACGAGCCTATTCCCATCAGGTGGGCATTGTCCCAGTTGGCCTTACACTGTCCGTCGTCGATTGCATTTCCAAGAAATCCTGCTGTACCAAACCGGGCAAAGGACGCATTCATCTCATTATAAATAGAGTTCAGGTACCATACAGCATATTGAGGGTTGGTGAACACCATATTTTCATAAATATCATTATTCTGTGCTTTATCCAAAAGACTTGCTCCGTCTTTGGTGCATCCGATTAGTAATGCAGCAAACAGTATGATTAATAGCTTATTTATTTTTTTCATTTCTGTAAGATTAACGAGTTAATAATCAAAATTGTATGTTGAATCCCAAATTCCAAAGTCTCATTTGGGGATAACTGGTTCCATCGCTGCTGTTTGATTCAGGATCCATCACTTTGATGTAATCAAAAGTAATTACGTTGGTACCGCTTACATAGGCTCTGATGTTGGATATTCCATATTTAGTCAGTAATTTTTTAGGGAAATTATAACCCAATTCAATATTTTTTAATCGAAGATAGTCACCCTTTACCAGCCAGTATGAATTGTTTATGTGGTTGTTGGCATTCTGGGCGCTGCTTAAACGAGGATAAAGAATTTCCTCATTATTCTGGTATCGATCCAGCGTCCAGGCGTGCAGGTGAATATCCCTGTAGCGGCTAACTTCCCTGACCATTTCCCATACACCGTATCCTGACAGAAATTTATCGTTTCCGCCTGCGCCCTGCCACATCATGTTAAAATCAAATCCCTTGTAGTCAAATCCGTAAGAAAGGCTAAAGTTCACGGTTGGAATGCGTGTATGCCCGATTGGGCCTGCATCGAATGAGTCAATTACTTTATCATCATTTCTGTCCCAATATTTAAAATCGCCCAATTGAACAGCGCCAAAAGTTGGTATAGGCATTTCGGGTTTCAGGATCGGTTTCCCGTTGGCCTGAAGAATCAGGTTCCCATTGCTGTCCTGCTGAAAATCATCGGGTGTGTAATATCCAAGAACTGTTTGACCAAAGTTTTGGCCAACAGGCTTTCCGGTTTTTTGCAGGTAATCAAATCTCGGAGTGACTTCATCCTGAAATATTACCGTGTTTTTGGCAACCGAAATCAAACCCCTGATATGATAACGCAGTTCTCCGATTTTGTCATCAATTCCGGTTTCCACTTCAAAACCTTTGTTCTCAACTTTACCTATATTTTCGTTAGGCAAAGTTACTCCGAGCAATAGTGGCCTTGTATTGCGGGTCGTGAAAATATTGACACGCATTTCTCTGAAAAGGTCGAGGTTCAAAAAGAATTTGTTTTTGAATAATTTCATGTCAAAACCGACATTCGATTTTTTACCAACTTCCCAGGTAACCCTGTTATTTCCTAGTGTCCCTTCATATAACGCACTTTGACCGCCCCATGAACTATCAGTTCCGAAATAATAGTTACCATTGGTATTGAAGGTTTGTAAATAGAGAAACCTGTCGGTACCAATCTTGTCATTCCCGACTTCACCATACGATCCGCGAAATTTCAGGAAGGAAATTGCCTGAAGATTACTTTTAATAAAACTTTCTTCCGATGCAACCCAACCGAGTGAGATCGAAGGGAAAAATCCGTAACGATGAGACTTGTCAAATTGGTCGGAACCATTGTACCCGAAGTTGACCTCACCCAGGTACTTGTTATTAAAAGCATAGGTTGCGCGCCCCACATACCCGAGAAATCCCTGAGGAATAGCTGCGTTGGTGGTTGATTGAGTCTGAGTATACAAGAGCATTCCTGTAACAACATGATTACCGTATTTGCGGGCGTAATTTACAGAATATTCCATGTTGGTTCTTTTCCGGTGGCCAGCACCGGCGAGTTTATCGATCCAGGGTGCAACCTCCGCAGTTACCGGAGCATAAGTACCATCGACCTTGTACACAAACGTTGGCGGTGTATACCCGACTTTTGTTCCCGCTTCGAAATAACTGTTAAAACTTACCATTCCCCTGAATGATAATCCCTTAGTTACAAAATCCAACTTTTGATTTACTTTGAATGTGCCTTCAAGAATATTATCGATCAACCGGTTATAGCCCTGGTCATTGAGTATAGACAACAGGTTTGACGAGTTAGAAGTGGCATTGCCGCCATATGATCCGTCAGGCAAACGATATGCATAGAACCAGGGTGGAGAAGTATTCAATTCGGAAAATACGGCGTTATTAGTTACATCGCCTGAAGAAACATTTTGTTGTGCTTCGACCCTTGAGTTTAGGTCGAGACTTATCGTGGTCGTCTTGGTGGCTTCAAAGTCTAAATTCGACCGAATATTCAGACGTTTGAAACTGGCATTGGATGGATATTTTGCCTCGCTAAACTGTTTATAAATCCCTTCCTGAAACAATCCGTTTGTCGAAACAAAATATTTAAGCTTGTCTGTTCCGCCCCTGACGCTGACACTTACATTGTACATGGGCGTAAACTTGTTCAGAAAATCTTTCAGGTAGTCATTGTCCGGGTACGTGAAGGGCAAATCGTGCGTCCTGAAATGTTCCAAATCTGTATCTGACCATCGTGAAGGCAATCTGTCATTTGCAAGCGCTTCATTCCTAAGTTGGGCAGACTGGAACGAATTGAGGTATTTCATTAAGCGCGTTGGTTGCTGAAGTGTGGTTTTGAGACTGACGGCAATTGCCGCTTTCCCGATTGCACCACGTTTTGTAGTAATCAACAATACCCCGTTTGCGCCACGAACTCCGTAAACAGCCGTTGCAGAAGCATCCTTCAATACCGAGAAAGATTCAACGTCCTCGGGGTCGAGTTGGGTATAATCGCGTTCAACACCATCAACGAGTATCAAAGGTTTTGAGTTAGCCGAATTAAGCGTAGAAACCCCGCGGATATATATTTCAGCATCGTCGCCTCCGGGTCGGCCGCTTCCGGCCATTGCAACCAAACCGGTAACCCGGCCTGCCAGCGCATTACTCAGGTTAGGGGTACCCATTTGTTTAAGTTCAGCGGAGGTGGCAGTTGAAATGGAGCCTACAACACTGGCTTTTTTCTGTGCCCCGTATCCGACAACCACCACGTCTTCCAGCGAAATAGCCGAAGGTTCGAGTCGTATATTAATGATATCCGATTTCACGGAAATCTCTTTGGTAGTGTATCCGATAAATGATACAACCAGGGAAGATTTCTGATTTCGAAGCACAATCGAATATTTACCGTCGAGATCGGTTGTTATACCGTTTGTGGTCGATTTTTCAACGATATTAACGCCCGGTAGTGGTATCCCGTTCTCATCCGTAACGGTTCCGTTCACTTTACTAGCCTGGGCAAAAAGTTGTACAGCCCAAATTATGGAGAGGAAAAATATTAAAAATTTTTTCATGGTTTTGTTTTTATAAACTAGTAAGTTTTACCATTGTGGATTTTGAATGAGGGCTTTGTTCTTGTTCATTTCACTCTGTGGAATCGGATACAAATACATTTTGGGTTCAAATATTCTATGTGCCACATTGGGCATAACAGTGTAGGTAAAACTGGTACCAACTTTTGTAATCTTCATCCCATCAATATTTTGACCTATCGTTTGAGGTGCAATTTTCCACCTGCGAACATCAAGCTGTCTGTGATCTTCAAAAGCGAATTCCACACATTTTTCGTTCCTTATTGCCGTACGCATGGCAGCAACATCGCCATTTGCGACATTTGACAGTGCAGCATCCTTTGGACGAAGTACTCTGGATCTTACCTCAACAATGGCTGCCCGCGCCGTTTTCCCGTAACCTTTGGGATCAACATCCGGTCCATAGGCTTCATTCATTGCTTCTGCATAGTTCAACAGTATTTCGGCATAACGGATAATTGGAAAGCAGTGATTTGTTTTGGTTTCCGTCCCTGAAATCACAATTCCGCTTTTCATGAATTTCGACAGGTAATAACCTGTTTTAGTGGCATTGGTAGCCGTAATCTTATTGTCCAGACCGTCTGTGAATGTTTCAATACTGCGTCCGGACCATGTTCTTCCATTATAAAAAATGCTCACATTAAAACGGGGATCCCTGTTCAGATAAGGATTCAGTACACTGTAACCGGAAGTTCCGTCAGTGATGCTTTTGCCGTTAAGCATGCCGTAGGCATTCACTATTTGTTGTGAAGGATTGGTTGTTCCCAGACCATTGGTAAATCCCACCGGGCTGTTTTTCTTTTCCACGGCGTTACCTATAGCCGATGTACGGATGAGAATAAGTTCTTTGTTGCCGGTTAGCGTGTAAAACAAATCAGCATAATTCTTTTCCCCGTTTGTTTTAACAACCGCATCAGTTGCAGCATCAGTGATAGGACTTGGATTATATATTGTATAATATCCCAATCCAATTACACCTGCTGCTGCCTGAGCCGCAACTTCCCAACGTGATTTCTGATAACTGCCGTAGCCAATCAGGTTGTTTGCGGTACCATCATATCCCTGACCATTATAAAGTTCACTGGCAGCATACAACAATACCCTGGATTTTAACGACATTGCCACGCCTGTGGATATTCTTCCAAGTTGCCCGCCGGAAGCATAATCAGGTGTCGGCAGATACTTAATTGCTGTATCGCATTGGTTGACAACAAAATCCACACATTCTTTATAACTGTTACGCGGTATATTCAGATTATCAAGGGTAAGTGATTTGGTAACAATCGGGATACCACCATACCTTTTCAGTAATTCAAAATGGGAATAGGCTCTCAGAAATATTAATTCTCCATAGAGTTGCTTCCTCAATACGATATATGCATCAGGAAGCATGTGAAGATTTTCCAACCCAATATTGACAGATCTGATATACTGATAATTCCAATCCCATTGACTATCCGGGTTCGAAGTGGAAGGTGACCATGAACCATTCGTTAAATTATCAATGTTCGATCCCGGAATATTTGGCATAGCCTCATCGGAAGCGCAGGCAATCATCGTTTTGCCAGACTCCAGTCGGTTAAACCCGTTGGCGTCTGATGAACCGTAAGGCAGAACCTGAAAATTCCGCATGACATATTCTTCTGCCTTTTTAGGTTCTGCAAAGACAAATTCAGCCCCGTATTTATCATATGGTGTCTCATCCAGTGGATTTTTACAGCCATTTGCCATCAAGGCCACAAAAACCATAATTGCATATATTTTATTTTTCATTGTCGTTCTTTTTGAGGATTAGAATTGAGCAGTGATACCTATATTCACGATGCGTTGGATAGGGTATGAAATACCGTCTCCAGACGATTCAGGATCAATGACTTTTATTTTATCAAAAGTCAGAAGGTTAAATCCGCTGGCATAAATCCTTAATTTTGATAATTTAAGGTACTTAACCACACTTCCTGGTAAGGTATAGCCCAACTCTGCAGATTTAAATCTCAGATAAGAAGCGTCCTTTAGCCAAAAATCTGAGTTTGGCGATTTGTTGTTGGTGTTGCTGCCTGCAAGACTCAACTCCGGATAAGTGGCGGTTGCACGGGTATCAATTCCCAAACCGGGATCATAGGCCCACCGGTCCATGTGATGCTCCATCACTTTTCCAAGACCGTTTGGTTCGAATTCCCAATAAGCTGAACCCGACATCTTCGTTGCAATATTGCCAATGCCTTCAACGAGCGCACTGAAATCGAAGCCTTTATAAGCAAAGTTGAATGTCACGCCGTAGACCATTTCAGGCATCCAGCTCTTTCCGATATAAGAGACATCATTTACATCAATTAGGTTGTCTCCTGTAAGATCCTGATACTTCAGATCACCTGGACGAACGACACCGTAGGATTGAACCGGACTTTTGTTGATATCTGCGTCATCGTAAAAGAATCCCGTTGATTTCAATCCAAATTGTGAACCGATCGGATAACCGGTCCTGTAATTAAACGGAAACATGCGGTCTTCCTCCTGCTGGTCGATAATTTTGTTCCTCGCAAAGGAGAAATTTCCTGAAACAGCGTAACTGAATTCACCTGCTTTGTTGTTGTATCCCAACTGTACTTCATATCCTTTGTTTTCAACGATCCCGGCATTTCCCGTCGGAATACTCCATGCGCCTAGCATCGTTGGAAGTCGGTTCAAGCCGACAATAATTCCCGTATTCTTTTCGTAAAACACATCAGCAGATATATTGATATGGTTATTAAACAATACTGCATCAAGGCCAACATCGGATTTTCTGATTTTTTCGCTTGTAATGTTTGGGTCACCGAAGGCGCCTTCCCTATAACCCCCAAATGAGGAGAGGTTATCGCCGATCAGATAGGTACCGTTCTTTTCAAAAAATGATAACTTCTGGAAATAACCAATATTGCTGTCGTTACCTGTCAATCCGTGAGATGCTCTTACCTTCAGGAAATTAATGAGCGATCCATTGTTCTTTAAAAATGATTCCTCAGATAATATCCATCCCGCGGAAACCGCCGGAAAGAATTCAAATCTTTTATTGTCAGAAGTCTGTTCACTACCCTGATATCCAAATGAAAACTGAGCCAGATAACGGCCTTTGTAATTGTAATTTGCACGACCCATTATTCCCTGGTAAAAATGCGGCATTACAGATCCGTCGCCGGCATAAGAAGTCTGTTCAGCAAGCAGTGACCCGTTAACACTGTGTTGTCCAAAAGTCCTGTCATAATCCAATCCTGCCTGAATATCAAAAATCCGTTGATCGGCTCCAATTGAATTACCATTTTGCTGAGTTGCAGGACTTAGCACACCACGTACATTTAATAGGTTACCTTCATAAACAACAAACCCTTTGTTACGGTTAATCGTCTGCTCAAAATAACTATCAAATGAAACAGCTCCTCTGACTGAAAGACCTTTGGTCAAAAAGTCAAGCTCATGTTTCATCTTCAGGGAGGCATCAGTATTTCTTACAGTATAGATGGAATAACCGCTGCTATTCAGCAATCCGTAAGGGTTATTAGTATATTGAGTATTCCCTGCCAGCGACTTGTCTTCATTGAATATTGGGAAAACATTTGGAGGAAGTTGATACAATACAGTAAAAATTCTGTTTGCCGCATTACTCATTAATCCCGGATAATTTCTTGTTTCCTGTCTTTCTCCAATTTCCATTGAAACCTGAAATTTCTTGGTAACCTGCACATCAACGTTTGATCTAAGACGGAAAACATTGAAGTCGGCATTCGTATTGTAGGTGTTGGCGCTCTTATCAACGTTATATAGTCCTGAATTGTTGACATATCCTGCGGATGCATAATAGCGCAAAGATTTATTTCCGCCGCGAATGCTGAGGTTATAATCCTGCTGGGTAGAATATTTCTTCAGAAATTCATTGCCCCAATCGATATTCGGAAAATGATACGGATCTGAACCTGTTTTATAGGCATTAAGCGCCGAGGCATCATATTTATCTGTACCACCGCCATTTCTCAGTGCTTCATTGTATAAATAGGCGTAATTGTAGGAGTCAAGGTATTTTGGGATCCTTGTAGGCGTCTGAAGTCCGAATTTGGCATCCAGTGAAACTTTTAAAGGTTCGTCTTTCCCTCTTTTCGTAGTAATCAAAACTACTCCGTTACCCCCGCGGAGACCATACATAGCGGTGGATGCAGCATCCTTAAGCACTGTTATATTTTCTATGTCATGAGGGTTGATATAATTTGCATTGTCACGGGCATAACCATCCACTAAAATATAAGGCGTCTGTTGCGCTCCTCCTAAAGTTCTCAATCCTCTGATGTATAAAGAACTGCCCTCTACACCGGGTTCACCGTTGGTCTGAAGAACTGAAAGACCGGTAAGCCGGCCAGCCAATACATTGTTGCGGTTAGCGCCGGAAATATCGGCAAGTTCATCTCCCGTAACATAGGAAACAGCGTCAGTTAAGTAGTCCTTTTTGATTCTACCATACAAAACATCAATATATCTCTCGACCATAAGCGTTACCTCAAGGAATTCCTTGTTTTCAATGCTTAGTTCCTTCGTTTTGTATCCTGTTTTGACAAAAACGATGACGGAATTAGGCTGGCCGGGCTGAATGGAAAACCTACCGTTCTCGTCACTTTCCGCCAGAGCAGTGCTGCCTTTCAAATTGACAATAACTCCCTGAATGGGAACTCCTTCCATCGTAGTAATTCTACCGTTAACCGGTTTTACCGCACTGCCGCCCTGAAATTCGTTGAAGCCCGAAGCCGAATAGAAATTCAGTCCAATCGTAGCAATCAACAAAAAAAACCGGGAGATAAGGGTAAAGATTTTTCGTTTGAAGCTTTTTGGATGTTGTCTCATAATGGTAACATATTAGTTGGTTAAATCATACAATACAATGGTAAAAGCCAAAAAGCCCAGGACACTCAGTATTATCCAATAGGCTATAACCTTCCAGTCAGTATTAATTCGTTTCAATAACGAGGGGAATTTTTTCAACATAAGTTTAATTGAAGGATAACCAAATGTATTTGTATTCGGGGTATTTGTCTTTTAAATGCTGTTCAATTGTCTATCAAAATTATTTCAACAGATGTAAAATTGACTCAAATGCATGTAAATTTGATTCATTGGTTTAGCTTATCCGAACGATGTCTATACCTTGTAATTCGATATAATACTGAATATCTGCATGTAAAAATGAAATTGAGCCAATATCAGCCAACTGCACCCTGGTTGCACAGAACGGGCTTCGAACCATGTGTTGAGATCATCATCAAAGCAGATTTTAAAAATCAGGAAGTGGCAGGAGAGCCTACTTGGCTATTTTGAACTGTTATGTTCTAAATACGCTGAAGGGGAAAGTTGGTATGTTTTTTTGAAACAATTGGAGAAATAAGCAGGAGTGCCAAAACCAACCATATATGAAATTTCCGAAACCGAATATTTATTTTCCGTTAAAAGCTTAACCGCTGCCCTAAGACGGTAATTTTTGATAAGCTCATTGGGTGCCAAGTTTGTCAGAACCTTTATTTTTCTGTAAAGATTAGCCCGGCTCATCCCAATTTCGTCACTGAAAGTATCAATATCAAACTCGGAATTGGAAAGTTGCTTATCAAGAATTGCATAAATTTTATCCAGAAACTTCTCATCACAATTAGAGGATTCTGCAGATGCCAGTTCAAAAGGAAATCTTTTACCAAAGACTTTTCTCAATCTCTCCCTGTTTCCAATCAGACTGCTGACTTTCATTTTAAGCAAAAGAGGGTTAAACGGTTTCGAAATGCAATCATCCGAACCAACTTCAAATCCCTGTTTTATTTGGATGTCTGTCGCCAATGCTGATAAAAGAATAACCGGGATATGGCTGGTATTGACATCACTTTTCAATTTGGAACACAGCTCAAGACCGTCCATGCCAGGCATCATTACATCGCTGATAATCAGGTCCGGCATTTTTGATACTGCGATGGAAAATCCCTCTTCTCCATTTTCAGCCTCCAAAATATTAAAGGAATCTTTCAGATAAGCTTTGATGTAATTGCGAACTTCAAAATTATCTTCTACAACCAAAACAGTATATAATTCCTTATCAGGATCAGTTAAAACAACATTATCATCTATTTCTATTTCTTTTGGTAGAAGATAGTGAACATGATCTTCTCCGTCCTTGTAATCGTTAATTATTTCGTTATCATTGAGATGCTTCTTACCGCGAGGCAGTAATACTTTGAAAACAGATCCACTACCCAGTCGGCTTTCAGCGCGAATTATACCGGAATGTAATTCCACGATTCCTTTGCTGAGACTTAATCCTATCCCCGTTCCGGCTGAAGCAACCTGTGGAGAATTTAAAACCTGATAAAACGGATCAAAAATTTTATCGATGTTCTCCGCGGAAATACCTTTGCCATTGTCCGAAACAATAATTTCAACATACTCACTGATTATTCCTACAGTAGTTAATGGCTCTAAATCTCCTGATTTAATTAACTCCCCTAATGATTTTATATTTACATCTAAAGAAATGGTCCCTCCTTCAGGCGTATTTTTGAAAGCATTGGACAGCAGATTAAAAAGCACTTTTTCCAAAAGTAACCGGTCAAACCACAGAGTTATTTCATCCAGTCCTGAATTGAAGGTGTAGTTAATCTTTTGCTTTCTGGCAAGCTCACTGAAAACAAGGAAGATTTCTTTCATATAGGTTGCGACATTGGCCTCAACAGCTTTCAGCTGCATCTTGCCTGACTCCTGTTTTCTGAAATCCATCAATTGATTGACTATCAATAATAACCGATGTGCGTTGCTTTGAATCATAGAAAGCGGCTGAAGAATCGACGGGCCAATATCCACCCTGCTCATCAAATCTTCCAACGGACCAATAATTAATGTTAGCGGAGTACGCAATTCGTGAGAAAAATTAGTGAACATCCGAATCCGCATCTGATGTACTTTTTCCATGTTTTCCTGTTCAATTTGCTTGATTTTAACCTTATTTTCAAGTTTAATATAACGAAACAAGGAATAGTAAAGCCCTGCGAAAATCACGAAATAGATGATGTAGGCATACCACGACAGCCACGGTGGTGGTAGAACTTTGATATTTAGTGTTATATATTTTTCATTCCAAACTCCGTCATTGTTGGATGCCTTTATCTTGAAGCAGTAATTTCCGGAATGAAGGTTTGTATAAATCGCAATCCGCTGTTGACCGACATTATTCCACTCATAATCAAAACCTTCCAATTTATAAGCATACTGGTTCTTTTCAGGAAATATGTAATTGAGCGCAGTGAATTGAATGATAAAACTGGACTGGTTGTGGTTGAGCCGGATAAAAGTGCTGTCAGCCGGAAATTTCTTCGCCAAAATCAAATCGCCATCTTCTTGGTCGGAGCGCAGCAGTCGGAAATCAGTAATGATTACCGGAGGAATAAACGAGTTAGATATAATCTTTTCCGGCGAAAATGTAACCAGTCCGTTGTTTCCACCAAAACATAATTTTCCATCCGATAATTTTATAAAAGAGTTTTCAGCCGGTTCCTGAAGAGGGAAACCATTACCATAAGTATAATTTTTGAAACTTTTGTTTACTGGATCGAACCTTGAAATACCGGAAATGGTTGAAATCCAAAGAAATCCTGCTTTGTCCGGCAAAATTCCAAGAACAATTCTGTTAACTAAACCATCCTTTTCGGTATAGGTCTTAAACTGACCGGATTCTTTACTGAATACGCATAAGCCGTTACCGCCGGTACCAATCCAAATATTATTTCTGGAATCGGAATAAATGTCAGTAATATGATTGCTGCAGATTGAACCCGGATCATATGGCCGATTAGTATACCGCACTGCGCTGTTGGTAACTTGATTATACCGGTAAATGCCGGTGTACCTGGTTCCAATCCAGTAAATACTGTCATTTTCCTTCTCCATGCAGGAGGCGTAGGGAAAAAGCATCTTCCGGCCGTTTACAGAATTGACGTATGTATATGGGGTCAAGAGTCCGGTTCCTGAATCAAAAGTCCTCAAACCAATGGAGTCTCTTACACACAGAAACAATTTTTTGCCTTTGTCTGGATAGATGTTCACAATAGGATTTTTCGCGACCCGTATAGATTTCAACATTTTTTTCCTTCGGGTATCAAAAATCAGGAATGCACTTTCCTCGGTACCAAGAAATATAGTATCGCCTTTGTTGCAAATTGATTTAATAACGTTCGATACATAGGAAGAATCTTCAAACTGAAATTGGGAATATGTATTTTGCAGCTTGTCGAGACAGAAAATACCTCCTCCGCTCGTACCAATCCAGAGTTTGTCGCCATTCTCCGCCATTGGTCCGACACCTCCGTATATGAGCTGCCCCTGATTCCCTGGATTACTGAACAGAAATTGCTGGTTGAAATTGTTGTAATAATTGATACCACCCATGTAATTCCCGAGCCAGACTGTTCCTGCATCGTCAACAAAAATTGAATAAATGTAAAAGTGATTTAGATTGCCCTTCCCATTTTTCAGGGGATTATAAATACTGAGATTACCGTTCTCTGTATTCAAAATATTGAACCCTTCATTCGTTCCTATCAGTAAATTATTTTCCCGATCCTGAGCAATACATCTGATGCCTTCATTGCTTAATTTTTCTCCTTTATAAATGTCTTTTCCAAACAGTTGAAAGGAATTTTTTTGGGGATTGTACAACCACAACCCGGTTTTAGTACCAATCCACAGATTCCTACGGGAATCCTCAAAAATAGTTCTGACTGTATTGATCCGAAATTTATCTGTCCCTGTACCTCCGCCAGCGTACACCTTATAAGCGCCGGTCTCCGGATTATACCGGATCAGTCCTGTGTTCAGCGTTCCAATCCAGATACTCCCGTAACTGTCGCATAAAAGGGAAAGAATTCGGTTATTGAACAGTAATCCGTCCAAAGTAGTTTTGATGAAAGTTCGGGTAGAAAAATCGAAGAGATCCAGGCCCTGTTCAGTTCCTACCCATAATCGACCTTTCTTATCATAATGAAGACTCCCGACTTTATTGTGGCTAATTCCTTCTTTGAAGTTACTCTTATAAAAACGAGAGAATTTATTGGAAGAATAATGGTAACAGTTCAACCCGTTTTCTGTAGCAATCCATAAATCACCATTTTTGTCCTCTATGATACTGCTGATGTTGTTGTTGCTGATGGTGGTACTGTCTGCATCGTCAGTGCGGAAAACCTCGAAATTATATCCATCGAATCTGTTCAGTCCATCCCTGGTTCCAAACCATAAGAACCCTTTGTTATCCTGAAAAATACTGGATACACTCATTTCCGAAAGTCCTGACTCCGAGGATATGGCACCAAAATAGATCGACTCCTTGCGGGCATATAAACTATCGGAAATCACACAAAATACAAGCATAGCAAAAAGAATCTTTGCCAATACAATTTTGCAGCTATTTGTTTCAGGCATGAACAGTTAGTTTTGCCTATAAAAATAGTAAGAAAATCAACTTGTTATTGCTAAATAATGTCTATTAATTGACTCAACAGCATTTATCCAAACAAAAATCCCCGAACCGTTTCCGGTTCAGGGATTTTTGTTAATTTTGCACCCGATTCAGGCCGGCCCGGTAGCTCAATGGATAGAGCAACAGCCTTCTAAGCTGTAGGTTCTTGGTTCGATCCCAAGCCGGGTCACCTTATGGGACAAGTCCAAAAATGATGGATTTGTTCCATTTTTTTTGCCTTGTATGTTGCTGTTTATCAGCAACATAAGGCTCAATGCTTCATTGACTCTTTTGGTTCGATATTGAAATCCGTCAAATGTCAATTTTTCGGGGAACATCGAACCAATGATTTTTCTCTTTTGGGTTACGGTACCTTTTTCATACAAAACATCCAGTTGCGAAATATTACTGATGGCTTTATCCCATAGCGGTTCTATATTGGTTGTATCTGATATTGATGTAGTTAATTTAACCTCCAGCCTGTTTATCCTTTCTTCACATTCTGCCTTAATCATTCGATAGTCATCAGCTTCAATATCGCCAACAAGCAACAGTTCCCTTGCCTTTGAAAGCCTTTTGTTGGCTTCTTCCAATTGTATTTT
>JBBQHB010000027.1:0-52257 GCA_038323575.1 Bacteroidales bacterium
ATCTCACTTGGGATGCCATCCCATGCCTGGTAGGTTTTCTCATCGCCCGACATCAGGTTGAATTTTACAATTGTCCGGCGACTGTAATATCCTGAAGATATAAACCAGGACTTCAGATTGGATGAAGCGCGATCGATATAACCGTCGGATTGAACTTTTGAGAAACGACCGTCGAAGGTGATGCATTTATTCAGCAGGCCTGTGCCTAAAGTAACAGAGTTCTTTATTGTATTGAAAGATCCAAAAGCGTTGCTGGTTTCGGCATATGGTTCAGCATGCAGGCTTGAAGTCTGCAGGTTCAGGCTTGCGCCAAAAGCAGAGGCTCCGTTTGTGGAAGTTCCCACACCGCGCTGTATCTGCAGGTTCTCAACGGAAGCTGCAACATCGGGCAGATCTACCCAGAAAACATCATGCGATTCTGCATCGTTCAAAGGGATGCCGTTCAGGGTGACATTTATGCGAGTCATATCTGTTCCGCGGATGCGCATCGCCGTATAGCCTACGCCATTTCCGGCATCGGAAGTAGTAACTATCGAAGGAGTAAGTGATACCAGGAGAGGCAGATCCTGTCCCATGTTTTTCCCGGAGAGGTCGTTATGGCTGATATCCTGGTAAGTAACAGGTGTTCTGTCGCCGGCACGGGTGGAGCGGATAATTACTTCATCTTCCATGATGGTTTTGCGGACAAGGGCAACATCAACCTGAGCAGGGGCGGTGATTGTAATTGTTTTTACTGAAGTTTCGTAGCCAACAAAACTTACTTTCAGTTCATAAGTGCCGGTCTTAATCTTGGTCATATTATAGGCGCTGCACTTTTCTGCCCTTAAACGTGGGTGCAAAGATAAAGAGTTTTCCTTTCCCTCCTAATCCAAATGGAAAAAAATGAAATTATTTTTAATTAGCTGCCTATTTATTTGTATATAAGTGATTTAATATTGAAAATAGCCAAAGACAGATCCCCGAAAACTGATATAATGAGGGGTTTATACGCCCCAATTGCAGTCTGAAAAGGTGAATTTTCAAAAGTAAAAGGAAAAAACAGGCATCCAAAGAATAAATGGTCATGCCTTAAAGCAGATTTCCGGGAAAGTCCGGTCCATTAACATGACGAATAAAAACCGTTATGTAAAGGATAAGTAACCCATTTATTCGATAACCGGTACCACTTTTAATGGAGGAATTCCGTTTTTTGCATCCGATATATTTCTACGCTGCCACATAAGATTTCTTAATGTGAAACCCCGCATCATCTGCTCCGTATGACTATTTACCGATTAAAAGAGCGGCAGCACGACGATTATCACATTAACATTACCCAAAAAATTAATGACATGAATGGATACGATGAAAACCGACGCAGGTTTTTAACAAAACTGGGAATGACTCTTGGGGTAACCCTGACCGGGACCAAAGTCATGCAGGGCGCAGAAGCTTCCTCCTCAGATGCATTGGCAATTACAGCTGAACAAAATAGCTTCATGATAAATTATGAGCGCTGGATGGATGATTTTATAGAAGTGATCAAGTTCCAGAAAAAAGATCCGGATAACCTCAAAAACAATAAAAAGATTGTCGCATTGTCAGAGGAGGCAAAATTATTTCAAAAGGAGCTGACCGGATATATGCAGGATGATAATTTCGCCCGTTATTACATGGTTGCAACTGAAAGGATGACGCTGACCATCTAGCCCATTCTTAGTATTTGTAAAGTCCTATATCTTCAACAGAGGATGCACGGATAAATTCTGCCCTTGCTTTAACTTCCCCTTTGGCCATTTTGTTGAAAACCTGAGCGGATCTGAGATGGGAAATATCCCGGTTGGCATCAATCACCAACAGATAGCTCATGATAATGTATCCGGCCATTTCAACCATTCTGCGGGCATGCAGTTCGATGAACTCATCATCACCTATCGCTACTACCTTTTCAACCGCCTCCTCATAATCCTGTGTCAGCGAGATCAAAATGCGCCTGAATTTTTCCAGTTCCGGCTTCAGTTCTGCTTTTTCATAGACCCTGATCTGTTTCAAATACCCCCCGGTCGTGACGCCACGAATGGCCGCAACCACCTGCAACTGTGTAGTACCTTCATAAATGGAGGTAATACGGGCATCACGGTAGATACGTTCGACAGGGTAATCTTTCATAAAGCCTGAGCCGCCATGGATCTGAACCGCATCATAAGCATTCTGGTTGCAGTATTCAGAGGTAATTCCTTTGGCAAGCGGTGTAAACAAATCCGCCACCCGCTGAGATTCTTTCATTTCATTGCGTTCCGGTGTTTCAAGTTTACGTTCCTCAGATATTTGTTCGTAGTTTTTGTACAAGTCGACAAACCTTGCAGTTTCATACAGCATGGTGCGTGATGCGTCCAGTTTAGCTTTCATGACAGAAAGCATCTCAAACACGGCAGGGAATTCGATGATCGCCTTACCAAATTGTTTGCGCTCTTTGGCATATTGAAGCGCTTCCCGGTAGGCAGCCTCAGAAATGCCGACTGACTGGGCGGCAATCCCTAACCGGGCGCCATTCATCAAAGCCATTACATATTTGATCAAACCCATTTTACGTGAACCTACCAATTCTGCAGGAGCATTTTTAAATACCAGTTCACAGGTGGGGGAACCAATAATTCCCATTTTGTGTTCAATACGGCGTACAATAACGCCGCCACTCCTGCGGTCGTAAACGAACATGGAAAGTCCACGTCCGTCGCGTGTGCCCTCTTCGGAGCGCGCAAGAACAAGTGCTATATCGCCGTCACCGTTGGTAATAAACCGCTTGACACCATTCAAAATCCAGGTTGCTTTTTTCTCGTCGTAATGCGCTTTTAACTGGACAGCCTGGAGATCTGATCCTGCATCGGGTTCAGTAAGATCCATAGCCATCGTCTCGCCGTGAACCACACGTGTCAGGTATCGCTCTTTCTGCTCTTCTGTGGCAAACTCATTCAAAGTCTCCGCGCAATCCTGCAAACCCCATATATTGACAAATCCGGCATCTGCCCTGGATACAATGTCAGCGGCCATGATGTACGGTACAATTGAGAAATTCAATCCGCCAAACCTGCGCGGAAGGGTAATACCCATCAGGCCGGACTGGACCAGCGCATCCAAGTTTTCCTGAGTGCCCCTGGCATATTTGACATGTCCGTCAATAACCTGAGGTCCTTCTGCATCGATACTCTCTGCATTGGGCGAGATAATCTCTCCGCTTATTTCTCCCACAACTTCCAAAACGCGGTCGTAACTGTCCATCGCATCTTCGAAATCTAAGGGAGCATAATCATATTTTTCTTTGTCCACGAAATTCCTTTCCTTCAATGACACCAGTTTGTGCATCATCGGGTGGTTCAAATGAAATTTCAGGTCTTTATTATCGTTGTAAAAATTTGCCATTTTGAATGATATTATTGGGGATACCCCGATTCAACCACGATTTACTTCGTATTTAATTTGTAATACTTGATCATTTTTGGAATGACCTCAGTGATATCACCGGTAATTACATAATCGGCGATGGAATTGATAGGTGCTTCAGGATCAGAATTGATAGAAATAATCTGGGCTGATTCTTCCATCCCGGCACGGTGCTGTACCTGGCCCGAAATGCCGCAGGCAATGTATAGCTTGGGACGAACGGTAATGCCTGTCTGGCCAATTTGACGGTCATGATCAGCATAACCTGCATCAACTGCAGCCCTTGAAGCGCCAACTTCAGCGCCCAAAACAGCTGCAAGATCGTACAACAATTTAAAATTCTCTTTCGATCCCACTCCGTATCCGCCTGAAACAACGATAGAAGCACCTTTGATATTAATCTTCTTCTTTTCCGTGTGCCTTTCAATTATTTCAACAACAAAATCGAGGTCGGTGACATATTTTGAAACATCGAGTTGGTTCACCTTACCAGGATAGCCTGCACTGACTTTTTCCTTTTTCATCACGCCTTCGCGGACGGTAGCCATTTGCGGTCGGCAGTCGGGATTGATAATGGTTGCAATAATATTTCCGCCAAAAGCAGGTCTGATCTGATAAAGAAGATCTTTGTAAACTTTTCCCGCTTTTTTGTCTTCGTGATCACCAATTTCG
This sequence comes from Bacteroidales bacterium, assembly GCA_038323575.1. Taxonomy (GTDB): domain Bacteria; phylum Bacteroidota; class Bacteroidia; order Bacteroidales; family Prolixibacteraceae; genus CAINVV01. The sequence continues at coordinate 4,093 of JBBQHB010000027.1, forward strand.
AGACTGGTACAATCGGCTGTCAAACCACTGTGCAGCGCAGAAGATACCCTTGGACCAAGATCACGTCCAATTGGTGTTGCACCCATCAGTGCGACTTGCGGTTTCTCCTCCGCAAAAAGTTTGTTCAATATGGATGCATGAGGCATTGTGGTATATGGTTCCAAACGCGGGTCATCAGCAATATACAACACATCCACCCCATAAGGGAGAATCTGTTTTTCGACGCCGTTCAAACCTGATCCGATCACAACAGCTTCCAACTGACAAGACAACTGGTTGGCCAGACTCCGTCCTTTGGTGAGCAATTCGAGGCTAACCTCGGCCACTACCCCTTCTTCAACTTCACAGTATACAAATAGGTTGTTCATTCTATAATTTTTATTTTATTGGAATCATTAGCCAATCACATGGCTTTCAATCAGCTCTCTCATCAAATCGTTGATCCCCTCATCGGCAGTATTCAGTTTTTTTGCATCTTTTGCCTGTAAAACCACATTGTCAATCTTCTTTACTTTCGTTGGAGATCCGGTCAGTCCCAACTGCTCTGAATCAGCTTTGATGTCGTTGACCGTCATTTCGCGAATGTAAAGGAATGGCCTGTTATCGTACAAATGGGTATAATCTTCAGTGGCTTCCTGCTTCTCGGTAATGGTTCTGGCATGCTTGTATTTCATCAGCATTTTAACATTACGTGAACGGCAGTCCGGAGCACTGCTGTTGACTGTCAGCAGCATCGGAAGGGGTGATTTTACAGTCTCCACTCCGTTATCCAGTCTGCGGCGCATTGTAATAACTGATTTTTCGATTTTCAATACCTCTTCAACATAGGTAACCTGAGGTAAATTCAACTTCTCGGCAACCTGAGGACCCACCTGGGCAGTATCCCCGTCGATCGCCTGACGTCCTGCAACAATCAGGTCAAACTGACCCATTTCCTTGATTGCCTGCGCAAGGGCATAGGAGGTAGCCAAAGTGTCTGATCCTGCAAAAGCACGGTCGGTCAGCAAGACTCCGCTGTCGGCACCGCGGTATAAACCTTCCCTGATAATTTCTGCAGCTCTGCCTGGCCCCATTGTCAAAAGGGTGATTATTGATCCCGGAACGGAATCTTTTACCCTCAAAGCCAATTCGAGCGCATTCAGATCTTCCGGATTGAATATTGCAGGAAGAGCCGCCCGGTTTACGGTTCCGTCTGCCTTCATGGCATCTTTCCCTACATTCCTTGTATCGGGAACCTGTTTGGCCAGTACAATTATTTTTAAACCCTTCATAAGTATATAATAAGTTTTCAATCTTTCGGGGGGCAAATATAAAACTTCAGGAAATGGTTACCAAAACATTGTAAAAGCCGGAAAACCGTTTGCCAGACCGATCCTGACCGGGATTGGAAGAAAATACCTGTCAAATGAGGGCTGAGGTCAAATCACACAAGCCTTTGGAACATATAAATAGCACGTTCGAAAAAAAGAATACACAGATATCCCCCAAATAATTTAGAATGATTTTTTATTATTTAACTGTCATAGACGGCGGAGGAGAATGGATTCCCCATTTCTTGTCCGGCTCGGCTCCCATTTCGAAAACCAGTGTGCCGCCTTTCATGATCTCGTCATGCCCAATCCATGGCCTGTCGAAAGGTTTTCCGTTCAATGTTGCAGCTTGGATGAATTTGTTGGTTGCCGGATTATTCCTGGCCTCAATAACAAAGGTTTTATTACCCGGCAGATGTATCACAGTTCTATCAAACATGGGAGATCCGATATTGTAGACCGGGATTCCCGGTGTAACCGCGTAAATCCCCATGGAACTAAGGGCATACCACGAAGAAAGCGAACCCATGTCTTCGTTCCCGCAGATTCCTCCCGGGCCTGACTGGTAAAGCTGTTCACATACCTGACGGACCCTTGCCTGCGTTTTCCAGGGTTCTCCTGAGTAGTTGTAGAGATAGGCAACGTGATGGGAAGGCTGGTTCCCCTGCACATACTGGCCAATGGTACCAACTACACCGACATATTTAGGTCCGGTGATATTCGGATCCATCAAAAAAAACTGATCAAGTTTGTCGTTGAACTTCTTGTTGCCTCCAAAAAGGTTGATCAATCCTTGTTCATCGTGCTGAACCGACCAGATATATTGCCATGCATTAGATTCGGTGTAATGCCTGGATGGGCGACGACCGACCAGTAAAGGGTCAAAATACCTGTACCAGGTATGATTCCCGAGTGTATCAATCGACTGCTCACGGCCGTTCAAAGCCTCCAGGAATGTCCCGTCTGCTTTCTTCGGCCGCATAAAGCCTACGCTGCCATCCCAAACATTTTTGTAATTCAGGGCACGTTTGGCGAAAATTTCATAGTCGGCATTTTTCCCAAGAGCTTTGGCAAATTGAGCGATGCACCAGTCATCATAGGCAAGTTCAAGGGTATTCGGAACAGCTTCAGTTACAATGTCAATCGGGGCATAACCCAGTTTGAGATAATATTCCAGGCCTGAACGTGCGGCACTGGCCGGCACCGGAGGTTTTGGCATTTCCATGGCTTTCTTCCGGATGGCCTGGTAGGCATATTCCGCATCAAAATCGCGGTAGCCCTTCAAATAAGCATCTAAAACAATCGGTATAAGATGGTCGCCAACCATGCCCTCACCATAAACATTCAGAAAATGCTGGGCAGGCATCCAGCCAAAATCTTTGGCTTTGGCAACAATGGATTTCAAAAAATCGTTCACATGGTCAGGTGCGGCAAGTGTGAGAAACGGATGCTGGGAACGGTAGGTATCCCAGCAGGAGAAAGATCCGTAAAAATCATATCCCTCTGCCTTGTGGATTTTACCGTCCATCCCGTAATACCTGCCGTCCACATCCTGCGATAGGTACTGGGCCAGCAAGGAGTGGTATATCGCCGTGTAGAAGATCTCTTTCTTCGTATCCGTTGCACTGAATATCTCTATCCTTGAAAGTTCTTTGTTCCATGTTTTATCTGCTTCTGCCCTTACCCGGTCAAAATCAAAATCCTTGACCTCCAGCTTCAGATTCTTCCTGGCACCTTCAACATCAATATAGGAGATAGCTACCTTGACCACAATTTGTTCGTTAACTTCGGTTTTGAATGAAACGAAAGCGCCTATTTTATCGCCAACTTCACTGTTTTTATAGGGGAAAACACTACCGCCCGACTCAGGTGTTTTGTAGGTCGCGTCAAAAGTTCCGTAATACCGGAATGGTTTGCTAAATTCCGCAGCAAAATAAACGGTCCCGCGTTCTGTGCTCTTGAAGCCTTCCACCTGATGATCGCTGACAATGTCCACCCTGGATCGACCAGTTTGCGGTGTTGATCCGATCTGGTGACCAATATCCAGAATCACCCGGGCATTCACTGCAGCAGGAAAAGTATAGCGGTGCACTGCAACCCTGCGGGTAGCAGTCAGTTCAACTTTCACCAAATTATCTTTCAGGTAAACTGAATAATAACCGGGAGATGCCGTCTCGTCCTTGTGGTCAAACCTTGAGCGGTATCCTTCTTCATTATTGTCTTTCGATCCCGGAACGATCTTCATCCTGTCTGATACCATGGGCATCAAAAGAATATCACCGCCGCTCACCATACCTGTACCGCTGAAATGGGTATGGCTGAATCCGATGATAGAATTGTCGGAATAAGTATAACCGGCGCTATAGATCCAACCTGTCGTGTTGCAATCCGGGCTGACATGAACCATGGCAAACGGGAGTGATGCGCCGGGATAGGTATGGCCAAAAAAATCGGTACCCAGGAACGGGTTCACATATTTGGTGTAGTTCCGGCTATCCTGACCTTCGACATCCTTGACGGAAGAAAACAAAATTCCCATGGAACCTAAAGCCATCAGGAAGAAAAATCCGGTTATATTTCTCATTGTCTGTTGATTTGAAGGCGGAAAGTTAGCAAATAAAGTAGCCGTAAAGTTGTGTTATCTTAACCATTTCTTCCCAAATAATTGCTAATATTGTTTTACCCATCTATTTTTGGGGAATTAACAGATCATATCATGAGAATATTTTTTCGTCCCTCTCCCCTGAATGCACTTATCCGGGGGATTCTGACAATTGCTGTGGGCATTGTCTTTCTTTCCAATCCAGGATTGACCCTTAAATCGATAGTTATGACCATCGGAGCAATGATCCTCTTAAGCGGATTGATCAGTTTGCTATTTTCCTACTTGAAAAAAGGGAATAATATCACCAGCGGCTTCCAGGGATTCTTCAATATTTTTCTGGGATGTTTGTTCCTGCTTTCACCGCTGGCCATCGTGCAATTCTTAAGTTACTTTTTTGGGGCAATCTTTGCAGTAATAGGAATTTTGCAATTTTTCGGTGCGTTGGGAACACTTTCCAAATCACTTTGGTCATGGGTATTTCTGGTATTTGGCCTGTTAATGGCCTCCGGTGGGATCTTCCTGCTGATTCATCCCATCGAAGGAGCCGAAAATATCCTCACTTTCTTTGGCGCTATACTATTGCTGTATGGTGTTTTGGAACTGCTCAAAGCATGGAGGTTAAAAAAGATGCCACCCCGGTCGGATGCCGGAAATATTGTGGACACTACTTATGAGGAGATGTAAGGCAATGGCATGGGGCATGGGTCGTGGAGCAGGGAGAAAGGAGACCAGAGGGGCTGAAAGACAACTCCCCTTTAATTATTTATTTGTAATCGTCTTGGGGTCCTTTCTATTGTCAAAAAGAGAAAGGACAACAATGGTATGCTCCTTTATCTCATAATAAATTGATGTTTGCTCCGACAAAACGGATTTTCTATACTTTTTCTTCGAAAAACTGGCCGGGAATAAATAAGGATTACCTGAAAGAAGGTTTAATTGTTTGTCAAGCTTTCTATAAAAATTTCTAATTTCTTTATCTGTCCATTTAATTGTCAGGTAATCAATTATGGCATTCAGATTTGTTAAGGCTTCATCTGACCAGACAATGCTATAGCCACTTTTCATATCTCTTCCTAACTTCAGCATGGGGTGTAACTCTTCCTTCTTCAGAATCTTTTGAACCTCTCTCGATTGAAAAGCGTTCTTCTTCAGATATTGATTCCCACCAATCCTGATGTTTCAATGATTCTTCCTTTATTTTTTTCAATTGGAGGAGTGTAGTTTTGTCTTCTAGTCCTGCAACCCATTGAATTATCTCTACTTTTTCGGCATAAGCGTTCATACTATCCAATTTTAAACAAATTTAAACAAAAATGATTCCCAATCCTAATTTATAAGATCTTTAGTGACAATCATGTGCTCTGCCAAGTGACAGAGTGACTCAAAGTCACCCCGTCACTTATGAAAAAGGGCCGTCCAAATTGGACAACCCCTTGCTCTGTCAGTTTAAAAAACCTGTAAGAAATAGTAATAGTAGTAGTTGAAGGATACAAATCTTAAGCTGACTTTTCTGCAATTCGTAAGAGTGATCGTTATATTGAGTGATTATTTTTCATTAATTGCATTTTGAATTTTGATTATCGCTGAGGCAAACAGTTCCATATCCTGCTTGGTTCCCAGCATGGTATTCTGGAAGATCCACACGGCTTCCTCGTAACATGCCTTTTCCGTGATTGGACAACATACTTTCGTGTAGTCGACCTCTGCCGGTAATGCATAACACATGAAGTTTTTCTCCTGAAACAAAGGTTGTTTGTACAATGGCTCAGGATAACCCATGAAACAAGGCACTCCTTCAGCAGCCAGCATCTTCGAAAATTCCACCTTAGAAAGTCCGTTGAATTTGGTTTTGTCGTATTTGAAAATGTAGATATGATAGCTGTGAACCGTCTCTCCCAATCCCCTGGTAAGGGGCGTAATTCCTTCAATTTCCGACAGCAATTCATTGAGATAAGAGCCATTTTCGTGACGTTTTGCAGTTTGTTTTTCCAATCGCTTCAACTGACTGGAGAGCAAAACTGCCTGAAGTTGCGTGATGCGGTAGTTGCAGCCTGCATTGTGGTGTTCGTACCATGCTCCTCCTTCTACACGACCAACATTACGCAGTGAGTTCATCATTTGGTAAAGGGCGTCATCGTTGGTAACAATGATACCGCCCTCTCCGCTTGTGAGATTTTTGGAAGATTGGAAACTGAAGCAACCGGCATCTCCGATTGAACCCAGCTTTTTCCCTTTGTATTCGGCGCCATGTGCATGACAGGCATCTTCAATCACACGAATGTTGTGTTTTTTTGCTACAGCGATTATCTCATCCATCTCGCAAGCCTGTCCGGCAAAATGGACAGGAATGATGGCTTTGGTCCTGGAAGTAATGGCAGCCTCTATTTTTGAAGCATCCATGTTATACGTTCTCGGATCGATGTCCACAAAAACCGGCACGCAGTTCGCCTCAATGACAATTGAAGCAGTAGCAATAAATGTATAAGGCGGGACAATTACTTCATCACCCGGTTTGACGCCGCATGCAATGAGTGCAAGACGCAGCGCAACTGAGCCGTTGACACAGGTAAGCGCGTATTTGGAACCGCAAAAAACAGCAAATTCCTTTTCAAAAAGGGCCACTTCTCCGCCGCAGTCGGGGTTTCCCCATTTGCCGCTTCGGACAATAGCGGCAACGACACTGACATCTGTCTCATCATAAACAGGCCAGGCAAAATCGCGTTCTACCGTTTTGGGTCCTCCGTTAATAGCTAAGTTCTTATTCATTGCAGTTGAGTCGTCTAAATGTGATCGTAACAAAGTTGGATTGTCTGTAAAGAGGATTCAGGCATGCATTCCACAGGTGGTCTGTGTCGGATGATACATTGCGCGAAATAGGCTATTTCGTTATAAAAACCATCGCCTGCCTGTCCTGATGGAACCTCTTCCAGTTTAGAATCAGTGGCAATCTGAATGATGTCGCCTTTCATCGTTGAATACTGAATGCTGGCTTTCTCAAACTGAGCCATATAGCCAGCCTGAAAAGGAAAATCGGAGTGAAAAATATTCCCTCCTTCAATCTTAACATTTAAGTCTCTGTTGAAATAGCTCCACAAAGCAGTAATATAATCGTGTTTGCTCAGCAAGCCGGGAAGGTAATTGCACTTGATACTGCCCGGTTTGCCCAAAATATAATTTACAAAGTCGATATCATGGATTAGCAAGTCGAATAAGGCGCCGCCGGATGAGCCAAAGGAGACACGACGGTCCATCCACTCTCCCCATGCAGGTACGCCTGAGAACCTCGACAGTGACAGAAACTTCAGTTCACCGAAGGTACCGTTGTCGATGTACGCTTTCAGTTTCTGATAGGGAGGCATGAATCTGACTACATGTCCGACCATAAGGATTTTATCCTTTTCCTTTGCCAGCTGAATAAGGGCCTCGGCTTGCCGCATGTCCAGACAAAATGGCTTCTCCAGAAAAACATGTTTGCCGTGAAGCAGCACTTTCCGGGTCATTTCGTAATGCAGGTCTGTGTGAACACAGATATGTACGGCATCCAGCTCTTCAAATTCAAGACAGTCATCAATGCTTGTGTAGCGTTTGATCTTTTCGAGTTTTTCCTGTTTAATTTCCCCAACGGCAAAATTGCCTGATGCAGCAAACAACTTCTCTTCAACAGCGTTTGGATTTTTATCAACGATGGCTACCAATTCCAAATCGCTGTTCTTAAGAATATTTCCGGCATGGGTCATCCCCATAAAACCAAACCCAAGAATTGCGACTTTTTTCATTTTTCGAATTGACCACAGTTAATTCTACATTCTTAACTCTGCACGATACAAACATAATTCATTATTTTAGTCAACTTTAATGACTAATTATCACAGATTAATATAATTTTGTCAATATTATTCCAATTAATACTATTAAAAAAGCAATAATATACCATCATGAAAGCAACCTACCAGAAGATTTTGCTTAGCGAAGGTTCATCATTTTTAGCAACAAGGTTAATATTACCTCGGTTCCATTCAGAATATCATTTCCATCCGGAGTTTGAACTTAAATATGTCATCGAAAGTAAAGGGAAAAGGTTTATTGGGGATAACATCGAAAACTTCCAGGAGGGTGATCTCATCCTTCTGGGGCCAAATATCCCGCACTACTGGAAAAGTGATGACATCCATGATCAATCGGATCAGATGCAGGCTAAAGCTGTGGTGGTCCTTTTTTCTGAAGATTTTCTGGGAAAGAATTTTTTTGATATTCAGGAGATGATCCCCATCCACGAATTACTTAAAAAATCACAGGCCGGACTTGTATTTCCAGATGCCATCAACAGCCTGATACCCCGGTTGCTGGAAGAAGTAACAAAAGCAAAAGGGCCAGTAAGGATTATCCTGGTCCTTGAAATACTCGCTGAACTGGCCGAATTAGCATCCAGGCAGCTACTTACTGAAGAGTTTTCATCCGGCACTCCCTTCCTGGATGCAAACAGCCCGTCATTTGTGAGGCTGCAGAAGGTACATCACTATGTGATTAAAAATTTCCATCATCCCCTTCAGATTGACGACATTGCTCAAATAGCCAACATGACACCGCATGCTTTCTGCAAATACTTCAAAAAAAGTACAAAAAAAACATTCATGACTTTCCTGAACGAATTGAGAATCTGTCATGCAAAAAAACTGCTGATTGAGAACAGGATCCCGATTTCTCAGATCTGCGCAGAGTCAGGTTTTAACAATATTTCCAATTTCAACAGGCAGTTCAAAACCGGAACCCAAATGACGCCAAGTGATTTCAGGACGATGTACAACAACTGAAGAAGGATAAAGGATAAAGGATAAAGTTCCTCAGTAACCGAGGTTATTGCCCCTAAAATGCAACATTCGTATCTGCTTGAATTTAAGGATTTTAAAAAGATGCTATATAAGAGGATAAAAATGTGGTGATGTGCTGATTTGAGGATGTGGTGATGAAAAAAGAATTTCATTCCTTTGTCCCTTTGTGATCCCGAATGTGAGGGATGGAGTCCTTTGTGGTAAAATATTAAGCATTTTTTTCAACATTCAATAACGACTACATGAGAATTCTAATAACACTGATTATTCTTTCATTTTCCTTCACTGGAAGCAATTCTGCTTTTGGAAACAATCCGCAATCAAAACCTGATTCAAAATTGGCCGAATATCTTGCCGCCAAACCTGAATATTCCAGGACCAAGGCTGCCATGACCCGTTTTCGTGCAGCCAATTCACCTGTAGTCGGGATTGCTACCCACCGTGCAGCCAATGAATTTGCTCCGGAAAACACCCTGTCGGCCATGCAGATCGCCCTCGACCTGGAAGTTGATTACATCGAGATGGATGTCAGGCAGACCAAAGATGGCATTTCAATCCTGTTGCATGACGGAACCCTGAACCGTACCACCAACGGGAAAGGCCCCGTCAATGAAATGAATTTCGCAGATGTGCGGAATCTCTCAGCAGGAGCGTGGTTCGATCCGTTCTTTGCTTTCGAAAAAGTTCCGACGCTGGAAGAAGCCTGCCGGCTCCTGGCGGATCACAATGAAAAAAACCTTCACAAGACCTTTATCTACGTTGATTGCAAAGAGATCAACGCCAAGGTTTTAATCGGTTACTTAAATAAATACAATCTTCTGGAAGGATCTGTTTTCTATGTCAATGATATTTTCCAGATAAGCCAGGTCAGGGGTCTGGCTGCCAAAGCCAGAATGATGCCGGGCCTTGGCCGTGCGAAGGATTTAGACCGGATGATTGAGACCTTTCATCCTTATGCGCTGGACACCGACTGGAAGGAACTCTCCAAAGAACTGATCGACAAGGCGCATGCGAAAGGAGTGAAGATTTTCTCAGATGGATTCGGGAATAACCAGACGGCAGATTCCTATGTTCAGGCCATCCAGGCAGGGATTGACGTGATCTCGACAAACAAAATATCGGTAGTTTGTGAGGCTACAGCCCAAATAACCAAATAAATTCATGGGCTAAAGCAGTATTTTGGATCTTAGGAAAATATATAATATTAATTACCAGATATTTACAGCTTGAATTCATTTCTGAATGAATTATCCTTTCATCTTATCAGGATCTTGCCTGGAATCAAAAATATCTGTGATAAAGATATATTCACCGTCAACTCTATAAATTATCTTACAATGATCTTCGACTAAACGACGATGGCCTAATCCTAAATTTTCTAAAAACAACTCTTTCTGTCCACTGAATGGGTGCAAGAGTAAAGTGTCCGCTTTATTTAAAATTCGATCCCGGAATTCTATCACTTTTTCAGGTGACACCTTAGGAGCTATAAAAGCTAATGTTTCTTCAAGGCTTGAAAGTGCCTGTTCGGAGTAAACAAGCTTCATTGCCTGAACGTACTGTTAGTTCTCTCTTCAATTTCAGTTCTGGTAAGTACTTTCCCTATAAGAATTTCATTTTCAGATTTTTGGGCCCTGTTTATAAGTTTTGTTTTCAATACTTCTTCTTTGCGGAGCATTTCATAAAACTGATTAATCAGGCTTTCATCTACTTGATGTAAATGACTATGGATGAAATCCCTTTTTTCAACAACATTCATAATTCTCATTATTTATCAATAGCAAATTTAGCAATTAAACTCTATTTTGCCTAATCATTGCTGATCGTCCTTTTCGGGTTGGTCTCGTGATACAAACTTCCCCTTTCTGCTTTACTGGTTGCCGAATTGCAGCATCAAAATCTATTCTTCAGTTAATTTCACGGTATCAGGGCTCACCGAACTCGAATTTACCAGTTAGTAAAGCGCCGAAAGATAATCACTATTATTAATTGTCAATAAAACCAACTCTGAAAATCCTTTCTCCTATCATCTTTTACACCAATATCTTCCAACTGACGGGTGTCTAATTACGACCCTGCAAATTTGAAATTTTTGCAAAAAAAGGCTCCCCTTAATGAGAAGCCTTTTTTATATCTGCTGCAAAAGATGATCAGGCCTGTCCTTTCGGAGGACCGAAAGGAGTTGATGCTGTGGGTTCATAGCCACCCTGGATCTGAATGGATCCATACATTGACTCGTATTTCAGGATGTTTTCCTGAAGTGCCTTCATCAATCTTTTGGCATGTTCCGGCGTTAATATGATCCTCGATTTCACCTGGGCTTTCGGCACGCCTGGCACCACCCTGATAAAATCTACAACAAATTCAGAAGGAGAATGTGTGATGATGGCCAGATTGGAATAGGTTCCCTGAGCCACCTCTTCGCTGAGTTCAATATTGAGCTGATTTTGATTTTCGTCCTGCATTGTTGAACTTTAAAGATTTACTCTTCTTCTACTTCTTCGTATTTCTTGTGGTCGATCAAACGATCATATTCATCTTTCGAACCAACCACTATATTTCTGAACATCGGGTTACCGGTACCGGCCGGAATCAGGTGTCCGCAAATTACGTTCTCCTTCAAACCTTCGAGGTAGTCGACCTTGCCGTTTATGGCGGCTTCGTTCAATACCTTTGTGGTTTCCTGAAAAGAAGCTGCCGACATCCACGACTTCGTTTGAAGTGAAGCCCTGGTAATTCCCTGAAGAACCTGACTGGAGGTTGCAGGAACGGTATCACGCGCTTCAACAACCTTTTTGTCACGGCGTTTCAGCATAGAATTTTCGTCCCTCAAACGACGGGCAGTAATGATCTGACCGGCTTTCAGGTTCTCGGAATCACCCGGATCGGTGACAATCCTCTTACCGTATACCCAGTCATTTTCGACGTTGAACTCCATCTTGTCAACAATTTGTTTTTCAAGGAAGCGGGTATCACCCTGGTCAACAATTTCAACCTTGCGCATCATCTGGCGGACAATCACTTCAAAGTGTTTGTCGTTAATCTTCACACCCTGCATACGGTAAACATCCTGTACCTCGTTCACGATATATTCCTGAACTTTGGTAGGCCCTTTGATGGCCAGGATATCCGAAGGAGTGGTAGCTCCGTCCGACAATGCAATACCGGCACGCACGTAGTCGTTTTCCTGAACCAGAATCTGGCGGGAAAGCGGTACAAGGTATTTCTTCTGTTCTCCGGTACGTGAAGTGATGGTGATCTCGCGGTTACCCCGTTTGATTTTGCCCAATGAAACTTCACCGTCGATCTCAGAAACAACTGCAGGATTAGAAGGGTTACGGGCTTCGAAAAGCTCCGTAACACGGGGAAGACCACCGGTGATGTCACCGGCTTTGCCGGATGCTCTCGGGATTTTCACCAGTACATCTCCGGCATTGACCATCTGGCCCTCGTCCACGCTGATGTGACCACCAACAGGAAGGTTGTAAAGCCGGATGTCATCGCCGTTTTCATCAAGAATCCTGAGCGTCGGGTTTTTGGTTTTATCTCTTGTTTCAATAACTACTTTTTCGCGGTATCCGGTTTGCTCATCCGATTCTTCACGGTAGGTTACACTATCAATGAAGTCCTGGAAAGAAACTTTACCCTTGAACTCTGTGATGATAACCCCGTTGTAAGGATCCCAATCGCAGACGACAGCGTCTTTTTTGATTTCGGATCCGTTTTTGATGAACAGTTTGGAACCGTAAGGCATTGAGTGAGTGGAAAGCGGAATTCCGGTATTCTTGTCCAGAATCTTCAGTTCAGCCAGACGGCTGACGACGATATCCACTTTTTCACCTTTTTCATCCGTCCATTCAACCGTACGCAACTCCTCAATTTCAGCGATACCGTCGTAACGGGCAATCACGGTAGATTGAGTGGAAACGTTACCGGCAATACCCCCTACGTGGAACGTACGAAGTGTCAGCTGTGTTCCAGGCTCACCGATGGACTGTGCAGCGATTACACCGACTGCTTCACCCATCTGCACCATCTTGCCTGTTGCCAGGTTTCGTCCGTAACATTTACCGCAAACACCGTTTTCGGCTTCACAGGTAAGTACCGAACGAATTTCCACCCTTTCGATGGGTGAATCTTCTATCACGGCAGCGATCTCTTCTGTTATCTGCTCTCCGGAATGGATGATCAGTTTTCCTGTCATCGGATGGTAAACATCGTGGACAGTTGTACGACCGAGAATTCTTTCAGAAAGCGAAGCAACCACCTCTTCGTTGTTTTTCAACGCAGAAGCTATCAGACCGCGGAGGGTACCGCAATCGGGCTCATTGATGATCACATCCTGTGCCACGTCAACCAGACGACGGGTAAGATAACCAGCGTCGGCCGTTTTCAGCGCCGTATCGGCCAAACCTTTACGTGCACCGTGGGTAGAGATGAAGTATTCAAGAACCGAAAGACCTTCTTTGAAGTTGGCCAAAATCGGGTTCTCAATAATTTGTGATCCGGTAGATCCGGATTTCTGGGGTTTAGCCATCAATCCGCGCATCCCGCACAACTGGCGGATCTGCTCTTTGGAACCACGGGCTCCGGAGTCCAACATCATGTAAATGGAGTTGAATCCCTGTTTATCGGTACTGATGGTCTTCATCACACTCTGCGTCAACTTGGCGTTTACGTGTGTCCAGATATCGATCACTCCGTTGTACCGTTCGTTGTTGGTGATGAAACCCATGTTGTAGTTGTTCGAAATTTCTTCAACACCGGCATAACCTTCTTCTACCATTTCAGTCTTGCCTTCCGGGATAATTACATCATCCAGGTTGAAGGAGAGACCTCCGCGGTAAGCCATCTTGTAGCCAAGATCTTTGATGTCATCCAGGAACTGGGCAGTAATGGCGTTGTTGGTTCTTTTCAGAATATCTGCAATGATATCACGCAAAGCCTTTTTGGTCATCAGTTTATTGAGATAACCGGCCTCTTTTGGTACAAATTCGTTGAACAGAATCCGACCCACCGTCGTTTCTACGGTAGCTAATTTGGATTCGCCGCTTTCATCCAGGTCCATCACTTTGCAGTTGACAATGGTATGCATGTCAACGATACCTTCGTTGTATGCGATGATTGCCTCTTCGGGAGAATAGAAAGAGAGTCCTTCGCCTTTGGCGCCTTTGCGGTGTTTGGTCATGTAGTACAGACCAAGAACCATGTCCTGGGACGGTACCGTAATCGGCGCTCCGTTGGCAGGATTCAAAAGGTTGTGAGAGGACAACATCAGCAGTTGTGCTTCAAGGATGGCAGCATTGCCAAGCGGAAGGTGGACAGCCATCTGGTCACCGTCGAAGTCGGCGTTGAAACCGGTACAAACGAGCGGGTGCAGACGGATTGCTTTACCTTCAACCAGCACAGGCTGGAATGCCTGGATGGAAAGACGGTGCAAAGTAGGTGCACGGTTCAGCAGAACCGGATGACCTTTCATGACGTTTTCCAGGATGTCCCAAACGACCGGATCCTTGCGGTCGACGATCTTTTTGGCGGATTTAACTGTTTTAACAATACCGCGCTCGATGAGCTTACGGATGACAAACGGTTTATACAATTCGGCAGCCATCTCCTTCGGGATACCGCACTCGTGGATTTTAAGGTTTGGACCTACAACAATTACCGAACGTGCTGAATAGTCGACCCGTTTACCCAAAAGGTTTTGACGGAATCGTCCCTGTTTCCCTTTCAGCGAGTCAGAAAGTGATTTCAGCGCACGGTTGTTATCGGTTTTAACCGCATTCGATTTGCGGCTGTTATCGAACAATGAGTCAACAGCTTCCTGCAACATACGTTTCTCGTTGCGGAGAATTACTTCAGGAGCTTTGATCTCGATCAGTCTTTTCAGACGGTTGTTGCGGATGATGACCCTGCGGTAAAGGTCGTTCAGGTCGGAGGTGGCAAAACGGCCGCCATCCAACGGAACCAACGGACGAAGGTCCGGCGGGATCACAGGCACGACTTTCACGATCATCCACTCCGGCTGATTTCTCACCTTGGAGGAACGGAAAGCTTCTACTACCTGCAGGCGTTTTAATGCCTCGCTCTTTCTTTGTTGTGAACCTTCATTGCCGGCTTTGTTGCGCAGATCGTACGAAAGTTCATCCAGATCAAGTCTGGAAAGCAGTTTGTACAATGCTTCGGCGCCCATATCGGCAATAAACTTGTCCGGATGTTCTTCATCCAGCTGCTGATTTTCTTTGGGGAGCGAATCAATGATATCGATGTATTCTTCTTCCGTCAGGAAGTCGAGGTACTTCACGCCATCGTCGCGTTTGATACCGGCGTTGATCACGACATAACGCTCGTAATAGATGATTGAATCGAGTTTCTTGGTCGGCAAACCGAGCAGATAACCGATTTTATTGGGCAAAGACTTAAAGTACCAGATGTGTACGACAGGCACAACCAATGAAATGTGCCCCATTCTCTCGCGGCGCACTTTTTTCTCGGTAACTTCAACACCACAACGGTCGCAAACGATTCCGCGGTAACGGATACGCTTGTATTTTCCGCAATGACATTCGTAATCCTTCACCGGCCCGAAAATTCTTTCGCAAAAAAGGCCATCACGCTCGGGCTTGTAGGTCCGGTAGTTGATGGTTTCAGGTTTCAGCACTTCCCCGTGCGAACGTTCAAGTATTTCTTCGGGTGAAGCAAGACTGATACTGATCTTGGTGAAATTACTCTTAACCTTGTTATCTCTTCTGAATGCCATAGTTTGTAGGAAATATTTGTGACATAACCATTTGATTGACAAAAAGTCCGGCATCCGCAGAGATACTCCGCGGATGCGGACAAAGCTATTATTCTAAGTTTACACTTAATCCCAGTCCCCTGAGTTCGTGCAACAGAACGTTTAATGATTCAGGAATACCGGGCTGCGGCATTGGATCTCCTTTGACGATGGCCTCATATGCCTTGGCACGACCCATTACGTCATCCGATTTAACGGTCAGGATTTCCTGAAGGATGTTGGATGCACCGAATGCTTCGAGTGCCCAAACTTCCATCTCCCCAAAACGCTGTCCGCCGAACTGCGCTTTACCTCCGAGCGGCTGCTGGGTGATCAGTGAATATGGTCCGATTGAACGGGCATGCATCTTATCTTCCACCATGTGGCCAAGTTTCAGCATGTATATAATTCCAACAGTAGCAGGTTGGTCGAATTCCTCACCGGTTTCACCATCGTGAAGTTGGGTCTTTCCGAATCTCGAAACACCTGCCTTTTCAGTATATTCAGTAATCTGATCCAGTGTTGCACCGTCGAAGATCGGAGTAGCAAATTTTACTCCGAGCTCTTTCCCGGCCCAGCCAAGAACAGTCTCGTAAATTTGTCCAAGGTTCATACGTGAAGGAACGCCCAACGGATTCAGAACGATGTCCACAGGGGTACCGTCAGAAAGGAAAGGCATATCTTCGTCGCGAACAATTCTCGAAACGATACCTTTGTTTCCGTGACGTCCTGCCATCTTGTCACCGATCTGAAGCTTGCGCTTTTTGGCAATGTAAACCTTAGCCAGCTGAAGGATTCCTGCAGGCAGTTCATCCCCGATGGTCACGTTGTAACGCTTCCTGCGGGCAACCGCTTCTGCCTCCTTGTATTTCATAATGAAATTGTTGACAAGTGCGTAGATCATGTCGTTCTTATCCTTGTCGGTTGTCCACTTGCTGGGATTAACGTTAAGATAATCAATTACCTGCAGTTGTTTCTGCGTAAATTTAACTCCTTTAGGAATCAAATCTGCATTGAAATAATCTTTAACACCCTGGGATGTTTTCCCGTTGACAAGATTGAACAGTTTTTCTACCAGAATATCCCTCAATTTGTTGGTTTCAACTTCGAAGTCGCGGTCAATCTGTTCGAGCAGCGGTTTTGTTGCTACTTTCCCTTTTTTCTCTTTGACTACCCTTGAGAAGAGTTTTTTGTCGATTACCACACCATTGAGTGAAGGTGATGCTTTCAATGAGGCATCTTTAACGTCGCCTGCTTTGTCGCCGAAGATGGCGCGCAGCAGTTTTTCTTCCGGAGAGGGATCAGATTCTCCTTTCGGAGTGATCTTACCAATCAGGATATCGCCAGGTTTCACAATGGCGCCAATGCGGATCAGTCCGTTCTCATCGAGGTTGCGGGTAGCTTCCTCGCTGACATTCGGAATGTCTGAAGTAAACTCCTCAGAACCCCTCTTGGTATCGCGAACCTCCAACGAATATTCATCCACGTGAATGGAGGTGAAAATGTCGTCGCGGACAATCCTTTCGGAGATCACAATGGCATCCTCATAGTTGTAACCCTGCCAGGGCATGAAAGCAACTTTCAGGTTACGACCCAATGCCAGTTCTCCGCCGGCGGTAGCGTATCCTTCGGTCATAATATCACCGGCTTCCACACGCATTCCTTTTCTAACCATTGGCTTAAGGTCGATGCAGGTTCCCTGGTTGGTCTTCTTGTATTTTGGCAGATTGTATGTTTTTGTTTCAAGGTCGAAACTGACATATCGCTCTTCCTCTGTCATATCATAGCGAACGACGATTTTGTCGGCATCCACATATTCAATGATTCCTGGCCCTTCAGCCACGATGTTGATGCGGGCATCCTTGGCGATGTTGCGCTCAAGACCTGTACCGACAATCGGCGCCTCCGGGCGCATCAGCGGAACTGCCTGGCGCATCATGTTCGAACCCATCAATGCACGGTTGGCATCATCGTGTTCAAGAAAAGTAATAAGTGAAGCCGCGATCGAAGCAATCTGGTTTGGACCTACGTCCATCAGGGCGGCATCTTCCCGGTTGGCCAGCGGATAATCGGCATCCAAACGCGATTTCACCTTTGCATTGATGAAGCAGCCGTCTTCATCGATTTGTGCGTTGGCCTGTGCTATAATTTTTCCTTCTTCTTCTTCCGCAGTATAATAAGTAACGTCATCGTTGTTCAGATTGACCTTACCATTGTCTGACTTGCGGTATGGAGTTGAGATAAAACCAAGATTGTTGATTTTGGCAAACACACAGAGTGAAGAGATCAATCCGATGTTTGGTCCTTCTGGTGTCTCAATCGGACACAAACGGCCGTAGTGTGTGTAGTGAACGTCACGCACCTCGAAACCGGCCCGTTCGCGCGATAGTCCGCCGGGTCCCAAAGCTGACATACGACGTTTGTGCGTCATTTCCGCCAGCGGATTGGTCTGGTCCATGAATTGCGACAAGGCATTGGTACCGAAGAATGAGTTGATAACCGAAGAGAGTGTCTTCGAATTGATCAGGTCAATCGGTGTAAATACTTCATTGTCACGAACATTCATTCTTTCACGGATGGTTCTGGCCATCCTGGCCAAACCAACAGCAAACTGGGTGAACATCTGTTCCCCAACTGTTCTTACACGTCTGTTTGACAAGTGGTCGATGTCATCCACATCCGTTTTGGAGTTGACCAATTTGATGAGGTACTTGATAATCTCGATGATATCGTGGTTGGTTAACACACGGGTGGTCATCTCAATATTCAGGCCTAATTTCTTGTTGATCCTGTAACGGCCTACTTCGCCTAGGTCATAACGGACTTCCGAGAAGAAAAGTTTGTCGATAACATCCCTTGCAGTGGCTTCATCCGGCGGTTCAGAATTCCTGAGCTGGCGGTAGATGTAAAGCACAGCCTCCTTTTCGGAGTTACACTGGTCTTTTTGCAAAGTGTTGTAAATGATGGCATAGTCTCCGTTAGCCATATCCTCCTTGTGTAAAAGGATGGTTTTGGCGCCGGATTCGATAATTTCATCCACATGTTCGTTGGTGATAACTACCTCACGGTCGACGATCACCTCGTTTCTTTCGATGGAGACAACCTCGCCGGTATCTTCATCCACGAAATCTTCCACCCAGGTTTTCAAAACACGGGCAGCAAGTTTCCGTCCGACAACCTTTTTCAGGGCTGCTTTTGAAATCTTGATCTCGTCGGCGAGATCAAATATTTCCAGAATATCTTTATCGCTCTCGTATCCGATCGCACGCAAGAGCGTAGTTACAGGTAACTTTTTCTTACGGTCGATGTAGGCATACATCACGTTGTTGATGTCTGTCGCAAATTCTATCCAGGATCCCTTGAAAGGAATGACCCGGGCAGAATAAAGCTTTGTGCCGTTGGCATGCACACTCTGACCGAAGAAAACTCCGGGAGAACGGTGCAGCTGTGAAACTACAACTCTTTCAGCACCGTTGATCACAAAGGATCCGGTCTGAGTCATGTATGGAACTGTCCCCAAATAAACATCCTGAACCACGGTATCGAAATCTTCGTGTTCGGGATCGGTACAGAACAATTTAAGCTTGGCTTTTAACGGGACACTAAACGTGAGCCCGCGCTCGATACACTCTTCAATGCTGTATCTTGGAGGATCGACCTGATAGTCAATAAACTCTAAAACAAAATTATTTCTCGTATCGGAAATGGGAAAATTTTCCTGAAAAACCTTGAAAAGACCTTCCATCTTGCGGTCTTCCGGAGAGGTTCCCAACTGGAAAAATTCTTTGAAAGATTTAATCTGAACCTCCAGGAAATCGGGGTATTCAAATCTGCTTCTGGTGGACGCAAAACTAATCCTTTGTTGTATATTCATTGAGGGCATTAGCTACCAAATTAAGGAACCAAAATAAAAACATAAAAGGGTTTAGAATCCCCTGAGGGGATTCTAAACCGCTATAACCTACCAGGACAGGTAATTCCTATCTGATTTCAACTTCGGCTCCGGCTTCTTCAAGCGCAGCTTTCAGTGATTCTGCTTCTTCTTTAGAAACTTTTTCTTTGATCGCTTTGGGAGCTGCGTCGACCAAATCTTTTGCTTCTTTCAAACCAATACCAACGAGGTCTTTAACCAATTTCACAACAGCAAGTTTGGATTGGCCGCCGAATTTGAGAATTACATCGAATTCGCTTTTTTCAACCGGTTCTGCAGCTTCAGCCGCTGCCGGTGCTGCTGACACTGCAACAGATGCTGCAGCTGGTTCAATACCGTATTCTGATTTGAGGATACCTGCAAGTTCGTTAACTTCTTTGACAGTCAGGTTAACTAAAGTTTCTGCAAGCTTTTTAAGATCTGCCATACTACTTGAGATTTTAAATATTAATGGATTGTTTTTCTTACTTATTATTTTTCTTATGCGTTGCGTTCTTCCAGTGTTTTCAATACGCCTGCTATGGTCTGACCTCCTGATTGAAGTGCAGAAACAACATTTTTGATTGGCGATTGCAACAAGGTAATAATGCCACCGATAAGTTCTTCTTTTGATTTGATATCGATCAATGCATCGAGTTGACTTTCTCCTATATAGGCGCATTCTTCAACAAATGCAGCTTTGAAAACCGGTTTTTTGTTCTTCTTGGCAAACTCTTTGATCAGTTTGGCCGGAACATTTCCGGTATTGGAGAAAAGTACAGATGTATTGTCTGTAAGTACATCGTAAAGTTCAGCGGTATTCTTGCTAGAATTTTCCAGTGCTTTACGGAGGAGTGTATTCTTTACTACAACCAGTTTTACGTCGCGCTTGCTACACAATCTTCTCAGATTACTTGTAACCTCAGCGTTCAGTCCCGAGATATCGGCAATGTAAAAATGGTTGTATGAATTGATCTCTTTGGTCAATAGTTCAATGACCGCTAATTTGTCTGATTTTTTCATATCAACTTTTTAACTTTCCAGGCAGGATTTAGGCTCTACCTGAATGCCGGGGCTCATGGTGCTGGAGAGGTAAATACTTTTGATGTATGTACCCTTGGCAGCCGATGGTTTTAATTTCTGAATCGTGTGAACAAATTCTTTTGCATTCTCCACAATCTTAATAGGATCGAAAGAAACTTTTCCGACGGAAGTGTGTACGATACCGAATTTGTCTACTTTGAAATCGATTTTACCCATCTTTACTTCTTTGATGGCTTTTCCGACCTCCATAGTAACGGTTCCGCTCTTGGGGTTAGGCATAAGGCCTCTTGGACCTAATATACGACCTAACGCACCTACTTTTCCCATCACAGGGGGCATGGTAATGATAACATCTACATCTGTCCAACCACCTTTGATTTTATCGATGTAATTGTCAAGACCAACAAAGTCAGCACCTGCTTCTGTTGCTTCAGCCTCCTTGTCGGGAGTAACCAAAGCCAAAACACGTACTTCTTTCCCTGTTCCATGGGGCAAAGTTACTACACCACGAACCATCTGATTAGCTTTCCGAGGATCTACTCCTAACCGGACATCAATGTCTACGGAAGCATCGAACTTAGTAAAGGTGATATCCTTTATTAAATTGGCAGCTTCACGAAGTTCATAGAATTTCCCGGCCTCGAGTTTCTCCAATGCAGCTTTCTTATTCTTGGTAACTTTTGCCATTTAACCTTAACTTTTATTAGTTATTAAAAGGTGATTGCCCTGTTACGGTTATCCCCATACTTCTTGCAGTACCTGCTACCATGCGCATACCTGCTTCAACCGAAAAGCAATTAAGGTCTGGCATCTTAATCTCTGCAATCTCTTTTACCTGATCCCAAGTAACCGATCCTACTTTTTTAACATGAGGCTCCGCAGATCCTGATTTGATCTTTGTTGCTTCAAGAAGCTGAATGGCCACCGGCGGTGTTTTTACCACAAAGTCAAAAGACTTGTCGGCAAAAACCGTGATGACAACCGGCAATACCTTGCCGGCCTGGTCTTGGGTTCTGGCGTTGAATGCTTTACAGAACTGCATGATGTTCACACCCTTTGATCCCAAAGCAGGACCTACAGGAGGTGACGGATTTGCTGCACCACCCTTGATCTGTAACTTGATAAATCCAGCAATTTCTTTAGCCATAACGTTTTATAAAAAATTTACTTTACTCCTTTTCCACTTGCATAAAGCTAAGCTCCAAGGGGGTTTTACGACCGAAAATCTTAACCATTACTTTCAGTTTCTTTCGTTCCGCATTGATTTCCTCAATGGTTCCGTTGAAACCGTTAAATGGTCCGTCGGTCACTTTTACGGTCTCTCCTACGAAGAATGGCACGTCGAAATCTTCGCCGCTTTCCTGAAGTTCATCGACCTTTCCCAAAATCCGGTTTACCTCGGCGAGACGCATGGGGACGGGATCGCCGCCCTTGGTATCTCCAAGAAAACCGATTACATTGGGAATGTTCCTGAGCTTGTGTGTAGTTTCTCCTGCTAAAGTGGCTTCAATCAGCACATATCCGGGAAAAAAATTGCGATCTTTTGCAATTTTCTTGCCGTTACGTATCTGAAATACCTTTTCAGTAGGGATTAAGACCTGAGAAACATATTCCTGCAGACCGCCATTGGCTATCTCATTCTCGATATACTCTTTTACCTTCTTCTCTTTACCTCCGATGGCTCTAAGAACATACCACTTGTGTTGACTTTCGCTCATTTGGGATCTCTCCGGGAATAATTAATAGAAAAAACTGTATATTACCTTCATGACGAATCTGAAAGAGACGTCAATGCCGAAAACCAACAGTGCGATTATAAGGGAAGCAACTAATACTACTATAGCACTACTGCGTAACTCACTCCACGAAGGCCATGAGACCTTCTGAACAAGTTCAATGTAGGATTCAGTGAAATAATTCGTTAATTTCATTCTAAATTATTTGAATATATTTTTAGCCGGACAGGAAGAGTCGAACTTACCTTTGCTTCCGACAAGCTGTCCGTTGATAAGAGTCCCGAACATAAAAGTCCGGGACTCTTTATTTTGAGGTATTATACTTCGGCTTATTTTAAAATCTCAGTAACCTGACCAGCACCAACGGTACGTCCGCCTTCGCGAATCGCGAAACGAAGACCAAGGTTAAGGGCTACAGGGTAGATCAATTCAACCGTGATGGTAACGTTGTCACCGGGAAGGATCATTTCAGTTCCTTCAGGAAGGTTGATCTCACCGGTGATATCCAGTGTACGGATGTAGAACTGAGGACGGTATTTGTTGTGGAACGGAGTGTGACGTCCGCCTTCTTCTTTCTTAAGGATATAAACCTCAGCCTTGAAGGTAGTGTGAGGAGTGATTGATCCGGTTTTTGCCAGAATCATACCACGTTTGATCTCTTTTTTGTCAACACCACGAAGCAACAAACCAACGTTGTCGCCAGCCTGACCATCATCAAGAATCTTACGGAACATCTCAACTCCGGTACAGATTGTTTTTCGGTTTTCAGCACCAAGACCAATCAATTCGATTTCGTCGCCAGTGTGAATTTTACCCATTTCAATACGACCTGTAGCAACAGTACCACGGCCTGTGATTGAGAATACGTCCTCAACCGGCATCAGGAATGGTTTGTCAACATCACGGGGAGGAATTGGAATCCAGGTGTCAACTGCATCCATCAGATCCATTACTTTTTCTTCCCACTGTGGTTCGCCGTGAAGTGCACCCAAAGCAGAACCCTGGATTACAGGAGTATTGTCACCGTCAAAATTATAGAATGTAAGCAGGTCACGGATTTCCATCTCAACCAGTTCAAGGATCTCAGGATCTTCAACCATGTCAACTTTGTTCATGAAAACAACCAAACGGGGAACGTTTACCTGACGGGCAAGCAGGATGTGCTCGCGGGTTTGTGGCATAGGTCCGTCTGTAGCTGCTACAACGATGATAGCGCCGTCCATCTGGGCAGCACCGGTAACCATGTTTTTAACGTAGTCAGCGTGGCCGGGACAGTCAACGTGTGCATAGTGACGATTTGCTGTGGCATATTCGACGTGAGCAGTATTAATGGTGATACCACGTTCTTTTTCTTCAGGAGCATTGTCAATTGAATCAAAAGATTTTATTTCGCAAAGACCTTTTTTGTTCAATACCATCGTGATAGCTGAGGTAAGGGTAGTCTTTCCGTGGTCGACGTGACCGATAGTACCAATGTTTACGTGAGGTTTGGACCTGTCATAATGTGCTTTAGCCATAATAATTTTTTTTTAATTTTAAATATATATTTCAATTCATCTTATCTTCCTTAAACCAACAGGCTGCAAGCTTTCCACTCACAACCATTCCACCCTTGGCGGTCGCTCGCCAAGAACCATAAAGCAAATCTGAGCGGGAGACGGGACTCAAACCCGCGACCCTCAGCTTGGAAGGCTAATGCTCTATCAACTGAGCTACTCCCGCTTATAGAGCAAACCATTTTCTCCGATTTTAACTCCTCAAAAATGGTTTGCAAATTTAAACTATTTTTTTTTCTTAAAATCAAATCACCCGACTTTTTTTTAAATTATTTGTTAATGGTTTTGGTTTTGTATTTTTCCATCTGTTTTTTTAACGCATCTACAGTAAGATCAATCGCCTCTTCAAAAGTTTTTGCCTGCTTTTTGGCAAACAAAGGATCGTTGGCAGGAACCGAAATTTTAATTTCACTTACCTTGTTCTCATGATCCTCGTCTTTTTCGAGCTTTAACATCACTTCAGCCCCGATGACACTGTCAAAAAACTGATCCAATTTGTTTAATCGTTTTTCGCAAAAGTCAATCAGCTTCTGATCGGCCTTAAAATGAACAGTTTGTACTTTTACTTCCATAATTATTCCTCCTCTTATATTTACGCTCTTTAATGAGCTGGTTGTATTTGAATTTGGCCTGACGCAAGAGCTTTGTTTCCTTTTCCTATGCTCTCGGATGCGCCTGGTTGTATATTTTCTTTAATTTTTCGAATGTTGTATGCGTGTAAACCTGAGTTGCAGCCAAACTTGCATGACCCAGAAGTTCTTTAATTGCATTGAGGTCAGCGCCTCGATTTAACAGATGGGTAGCATAACTATGTCTCAGTATGTGCGGACTGCGCTTTTCCATGGGAGTCACCAAACTCAGATATTTTCTGACGATCCTGTAAAGGAGCTTGTCGTAAACCTGCTCTCCTTTGTCCGTAACAAACAGATAACTGTTCGAATTACCAAAAAGTTCATCTCTTACCAGGATATAATTGGCCAGATCACCGCTTATTTCTAATGGATACGGAATAAGCCGCTCTTTGTTCCTTTTCCCAAGCACTTTCACCACCTTTTCTTTCAATTGGATATCTGTTATCCTGATTCCCTTGAGTTCCGCGAGGCGCATGCCGGTTCCATAGAAAAGGGAAACTACTGCCCTGTCACGCAACCCATTGAAATCGTCTGTAAAAAAAGAGGTATCCAAAAGCCGGTCCATCTCTTTTTCCTGGACAAACTGCGGCAGTTTCTTACCGCTTTTTGGCATCATCACCAAATCGGTGGGATTTTTTTTCATGAAACCTTCACGTAACAGAAACTTGTATAGCGACCGCAAAGTCGAAATTTTCCGCTTGACTGTCACAACCGTCATCCCCTGGTCCATCAGGGAGATCACCCACTGCCGGATCAGATGATGGTCAGCCTCAACAAAGAAAAAATCCCCAACCATTTCACTACCAAAAAGTATGAATTGGTTGAGGTCTTTCTCATAAGCAGTTACCGTATGTTCGGAATACCGCTTTTCATATTTTAAAAAACTAAGAAATTGTTCGAGATGCTGCATCCAAACGAAAATTGAAATCGGAGGAATTTACTAATTTTCTCCTTCAAATCACAATTTTCAGCGTTAAATTCTCAATTATCTTCAGATCGCTGTAGATTCTCAATGTAGACAGCCTTCTTGATCTCGGTACGACGGGTAATAGAAGGTTTTTCAAAGGCTTGACGGCCACGGAGTTCTTTCACTGCACCTGTCTTTTCAAATTTTCTTTTGAAGCGTTTCAGTGCTCTTTCGATGTTCTCGCCGTCTTTGATAGGAATAACAATCATACGTTAATTTTTTACTTTGTTCTTTGTATTTCGGGTCGCAAATTTAGAAATATTCTGTGATACATGCAAGATTTGAAGGTAAAATTCTTTCAACTTGCAAAAAATACATTAAGGCTCTCCCGCGCTGACCGAAAGATAGGGAAGAAGGCGCTGCAGTGAATCGGCCGAAAAACAGGCTGCCAGATCCTCCTTCCCGGTAAATTTACCATTCAAATCCCGGGTCCTTACCACTTTTTTTGCTTGCTTGAATCCTATGTACGGATGACGTCCAAGTTCGGTTACAGATGAAAAATTGATATTAATTCCCCTCATTCCTTCCGGATCTACAAAAAGAAATGGTGAACATTTTATCCATAATTCCTCCGACATGCCATAAATCTCTTTCAGTTGTGCCACCTCATAAAAGCCACCAAGCAACTTCCTGTACTTTATAATTCTTGAAGCCAGTACCGGGCCGATGCCCGGAAGTGCCTCGAGTTGAACAGAGTCTGCCGCATTGATTCCGACCTTTGGAATTTCTTTCCGCTGAATAGAAAAGTTACTTCGAAACGTATCTTTTTTCAAGGCGCCGGCCGATCTGCGCTTGTCAACCCCGGCATAAAAAGTGTGCTTCTTTTGGGTAATGCTTGTGTCAGCTATTTCCAGATGTCCTGCTATCTTCATGTAAAGTTCATCCGTCATGCCATACAGTTTCCTCAACCCCTCCGTTTTATAAAACCGGCCTCCTTTTTGCAGGTATTTCATCCAATTGGCTGCAATTCCTGCCGGAATTCCAAGTTGCTGCAACTCCTTCAGACCGATCCTGTTCGGATCAGCAATCCCTTCGAAATTCATTTTCTCCGGCACATTTTTCACCGAATCACCTGCATAGTATTTTTCCGTTTCAGCTTTCCAGCTGCTAACATCATATTCGTTAACGGGTATGAGGAATGGAATACACCAATTGAAACATATTGATACCAGAAGCAGGAATAACAGAATCAGCAGACCGTTGCGCTCCTGGCGCGTAAATACCAACAACTCCCGAAACCGTTTGAAAATCATGGCAGATTAGTTTTTCTACCATAAGTTAACCTATTCTGAGGAGAAAAACGAATAATCAGGCAGCGTTCAGAAAGGATAACCGATCGCAAAAACCAAGTTCATATTTCCTTTTCTAAGATAATCGTCAGGTGAGATCCATCTCTTCCCTTCCTGCAGGGACGGATCATGCACTTTAATCCCTAAATCAAGCCGAAGAACGACATAGGTAAAATCGTAGCGCAATCCGAATCCTGAGCCCACCGCGATCTCTTTATAGAAGCCGTTCAGTTTAAATTCCGTTCCTGGACGGTTGTCTTTGACCGACCAGATATTTCCGATATCCACGAACATGGCTCCTTCTAGCGATCCTATCAGCCCGAATCGATATTCTGCATTGGCTTCCAGTTTAATGTCCCCCGACTGGTTGGGAAATTCGGTAGGGTTCGAACGGTAAGAACCCGGTCCCAAAGTACGAATAGGCCAGGCCCTGACTCCGTTGGCTCCGCCCGAAAAATACTTTCTTTCAAAAGGTATCTGGTCTGAATTCCCGTAGGCAAATGCTGCACCCCCATAACCCCGTATTGCCAAACCGTTGGATTTCCCGTCCATCCAACCCTTACGGTACTCCAGATCAAATTTAACATATTGGGCAAAAGGAGTCTTCATGAAATAATACTGGTTGAGTGTCCCGTTATCAGAAACGTATTTTGACCTGTTCAATGTCAGACTGACTGCATACAAAAGATTCCCGGCAGTTTCAATATTCGATTTGATTACCATGTAATCCGATTTCTTCTGGGTCTGGGTACTGTAGGTATAGGAATAATTAAGCGAAGAAATAGAGTGATCGACATATGAACTACGGATGTACAAATTTTCAATGCTGCTCAGGAAAGCGGAGTCGAGGGCAAACATCTTTACCAGGTTAAGATCAACCAGATTAATCCTGTGTGTCGTATAATCCGATGATTTCCACTGGTATCCAAAAGCCGAACGGGCAATGGTCCTGGTGTAATCGGGTGTTTTCTGATAATTGTAGGAGGCATTAAAAAATGTCTGCGGAGTGGAATACTTAAAAAAATTGGCTTTAAAAAAGGGAGCAATAAACTTTGGAACTGTAATTTTTGCATCCACACCTGTCTCACTCGAATAAAAAACATTGGTTGAATCCGGCGCTCCGTAAGTTTGTTTTTGACGACCGGCCAAAAACTGCAGGTCAAATATCTCGCCTCCCCTGAAAAGATTTTTGTGCTGATATGCCAGATTCCCTGCCACACCAAAATTTCCAAGCGAGTTGGTTCCTTCTATACTTGCGCTGTACGACTGGCTAAGGCTGGGTGTAAGCTGAATGACACAATCAAGCATGGGATTTCCCAACGAGTCCATTTGGAACGTTTCTACAAAACGAATGTTAATCAACTTAAACAGCCGGGTTGCAAAAAATTCGTTATAAGTCCTGTCGACCAGATCCGCACTGTAAAAAATTTTATCGGCCAAATGGTTGGCATTCATCAGCAAATATGGTTTCAACCTTTTTTTGCCTTTGTAAATAAAGAAATGATGTCCTACCCGCAGGGTGTCTGTTTGCGTATTATCCTTTTTTTCGCCGTCTGAAAAAATTGAATTTTGAATGTCTTTTTCGTTGACGTAGTAAAAATTCCGGAAAGAGTACCTTTCGTGGTTCTTCTTTGCTGTTTGTAATGCAGAATCTGCGAAGTTTTCCTTTTCAATCACCAGTTTTAAATCAACACCGTGCTCTTTTCCGGTAGAATCAGCTTCATAGTAGAATATGTTTTTTGTAGATTTGAAATAACCCTCATTTTGCATTTTCCTGAGAAGTCTTAGGCTCTCACTGCCCAGAAGATCTGAATCAAAAAGGGAATTGGGCTTAATAAGGCTCTCCTTGTCCTGTCTGCCAAACAATTGCTTCAAAGAATCATCCCTGATTACCGTTTGGTAGCTCTTAATCATATAGGGCTGATTGGTAGCAATATAGTAATTCACTTCGGCTTTGCCATTGTTTCTTAATATAGTACTATCCTTAATTACTGCATCGTAGTATCCTTTATTCTCCAAAAAACGTTTGAACTCATCTTTTGTGTTTGCCGTTAAATAGGGATCGTAAATCACAGGAGCTTCACCGATTCTTTTAAGCCAGTTATTCTCCTTCTTCTTGCTCGAGAGATTGTATAACCCAAGGTGAAATTTCCAGAATCCAAAAATCTTGGTATTGGGTTTTTGTTTCTGGTATATCAGCATTGCATTTTTGTCGATGGTTTTCTTATCGATCTGAATATTTACTTTTGACAACAGGTATTCGTTTGCGGGAATATATTTATTTGTCTGACAACCAGTCAACAAAAAAGAAAACAGGATAATACCTGCTGATACCGACTTATGTGAGTGTAAAAGCTTCAATATTTCGTTCTTAAACAAAACAAAGATAATCAACCCTGCTAATTAAAAATGGATTATTTTTGGGATAAATAACAGGTTGGGTAAAATGATTTCAAAGCAAAAGATAGATTTAATCCGTTCGCTTAAAGACCATAAGGAGCGTGAAAAGGCTGGTTTATTTGCAGCAGAAGGGACCAAACTGGTTTTCGATCTGTTGAAAACCAGTTTGGTCCCTGCCGGAATTTTTATAACCACCGGGGGAGAGCAGGACTTTGATCCCAAACTACTGCCTGATGATGCTGTACGTATCACCAACAAAGAGATGGAACGAATTTCTTCATTCAAGAATCCCTCACCTGTTCTGGCGCTTTTCAAAATCCCTGCCGTTGAACCTTTGCCGAAAAATCCATTTCAAGGCATCAGCCTGGTTTTGGATCGTATCCAGGATCCGGGGAACCTGGGGACAATTGTCCGCATGGCCGACTGGTTTGGCATCACCAGGGTGTATTGCTCGACAGATTGTGCAGATATTTATAATCCGAAATGCATCCAGTCAACCATGGGCGCAGTGGCCCGTGTCCAGGTCCGTTACCTCAGTCTTGCCGAACTGCTGAAAGAGGCCGCCAAATCAAAAATCCCTGTTTACGGCACTTATATGGAGGGTGAAAATGTGTTCGAAACGGAATTGTCGGCCAAGGCTCTGATCGTAATGGGCAGTGAAGGCAAAGGAATTTCGCCTGAACTGGAAGGTTATCTGACCAAAAGAATCTCTATTCCTGCCTTCCCGCCGGGAAACAGGGCGCTTGAATCATTGAATGTTGCGGTATCAGCCTCGATTATATGTGCGGAATTCCGTAGGAGAATGAGGTAGATTATAATAAATTTGTTATACTGCTAATAAATTGAAATATATACCATGAATGCTCTCGAAAAGTATTTAAAAAAAATAGATGAAAGTTCCTATGATTGCAGGGATTCGCATACTATTAATTCGGAATTTTTGGAAATATGCAAACAACTTTTTGAAGAGGGCAAAAAGGACGTTTATGCAATTGCTGAACTAGACAGACAGGTTTTTTTTGTGCAAAAATCGTTTGATACCAAACTGGATATTGAAAAGGGAACAATAAATGGATTAAGCTGGCAAATGAGTGGCACCCAAACTTTGGATGATGGAAGTAGAAAACCACTATACTGGCCTGATGTAGAAAAATTCACACATAAGGATTTTGAATATTTTGAAAATCGATACAAAGAATGTAAAAACCCTTTCGCAAAAACAGAGTATGGGTTAATGGTTTATTTTGGAGAAAAAACTGATTACTCAAAGCACAGGGATTTTAAGAAACATCTTTGTAAGGAACTTTTTCAATTAAGTAAGGACTATTACACCAAAGCCGAAAAAGGAGTTGAAAAGAACTATTATGGGATGGATTTTTACCACACCATCCGGCTAGCCTTCGGCATTGCAGAAAAGGCAAAGATAGAATCTGAATTATCAGACATAATTCAATATCTTTTTAAAATACATCAGAATTGGGATACTACAAAAGAAGGGACACTCCGTATTTTATTGGATATTTCAGTCTTAATGTCTGATTACTTTGGTATATTCAACAAGCAAATAGATTTCAGGAAGGTTCTCGAAAAAAACATTGAAGGCGCAAGAGAATTAGAAAAAACTTACACGTGGGGGGCGATTTATGCTATTGACCGCAATTTGAATATATCACAAAAAATGAACATCCCCGTCCATGAACTCTTGTTGCACAAAGCAAGTCTTTATGAAAGACTTGCAATTGAAGCAGAAAGTAAAGGAAACATTGCTTGTGTTGGTTTTGCTGAAGATGCATTGCGTATACATCAGCAGCTAAATGGTTCAGAGAACATCGTTCGTTTGGAAAAATACTATTCTGATTTGCGGGGAAAATTTCGATTGACAGAATTCCATCAAACTTTGCCTCAGGAATTTACAGATACTATTACAGAACGTATATTGAGAGGAGTTGCAGAGAGTAATGAAAGAGAAATTCTTCATCATTTTATCAGAACTCCATGGTTTGATAGCATACAAAACATCAAAGAACATTCCATTGAATCACGTAAAAAAACAGTTCTGCTATCAATGCTTTCCACTTCTATTTTAGACAAATATGGAAACACGGTAGATGTTTTCAACTCAGAAGAAGAAAAAAAAAATTACAGTTTTTGGAGTACTTACGGTTTCCATTTTAAAATCGGAAGTCATACGATGCAGCAGTTTTTTATAGAAGCATATAAAGTCGGAAAAATTAATTACAGTTCAGTATTAGAATATTTGGAAAGCACATGGTATAATGAAGTTATCCAAAGACAATATCATGGTCAGATTGTTGCTGTAAAACCGTTGGATACAATTAAACCAAGCCTAAAAAGAATTTTTGAGGAACTTGAAAAATCATTTAACATTGATGATTATCAATGTGATTTTGTTGCTATTATTGATAGTCTTACACTGAAGATCGAAGGTCTGTTGCGCTATTTTTGTGAAAGAATTGGAACTGCAACATTTAAGACAAAACAAAAAGGTTCCGACAAGTTGGTCATGGAAAAAATACTGGACGAATTATTGGCGGACATTGCTCATCAACCGCCTTTAAAACCGGATCAGATAACTAATTTTAATGAAGAAGACAGAATCTTAATCAAATATGTGATGACAGAGAAAGTAGGGTTAAACTTAAGAAATGAAATTGCGCATAGTCTTATGGATATTCCCGAATATACTTTTAATATTGTAGTAGTGCTTTTCTGCATAATAATGAAATTGAGCATTTATAAGTTTATTGAAGTGAAAGGAGAAAACAATCATGATTAAAGTAGTAAATGAACCTTGGGCTGAATATCAAACTTCTGATTGGATACTATATGAAATAGCAAATAGTTTATTTGAAGAATCTATTTGCAGAATTGAGACTGACTCCATATTTGTTTATCCAAAAAGTGGCACAGTTTATATGGCTTCTTTCCTGAAACCGAAAAGGAAGCTCTCGATATTAAGGGGAAAAATGACTAAAGAAAGTGAGAAAGAGATTGATGATCAAATATCCAGTTTACGAAGCGAATGGGACAGGAATATTTAATTGATACATGTGCTGTAATTAAATATCTGGATGAGATTTTTCCTCCGGAAGCATTATTATTTATGGATATTTTGGTTGACAAGAACAGCAAGGTTTCGTTCATCACCAAAATAGAATTATTGGCTTGGAACGCTCCAAATCCTGAGGATATTAAAATCAGAGAAGAGTTTCTTTCCGGCTCCGAGATTCTCTTTATTAATAATGAAATAATTGCAACAGCGATAAAAATCAGAAAAGAGACAAAAATAAAACTGCCTGATGCTGTTATTGCTGCTACAGCCCTGACCTATGATTTTGTATTATTGTCAGATAATGAAAACGATTTCAACAAAGTAGTACCATTAAGACTCAAGTATATAAATCCCAAAAGAGATTTCGAAAAATCGTAATTGATTTGACTTATTATTAAGATTCAGCTTCAAAATGTCCTTAAGAAAAGTAATTGTTTTATAGATACAGTTGCCCGATCATCTCAGCCACCCGTTCACCGTCAATAGCTGAGGAAACAATGCCTCCGGCGTAGCCGGCTCCCTCGCCGCAGGGGAACAGTCCTTTCACCTGCACATTCTCCAGTGTTTCAACCATCCTGGGGATTCGCAAAGGTGAGGAGGTTCTGCTCTCTGTACCCAGCGCAATGGCTTCATTGGTAAGGTAGCCGTTGCTCTTTCTGCCCATTTTAAGCAAGCCTTCGCGCAACCGTGCCGTGACGAATTCGGGCAGCCAGCTACCCAAGTCTGAAGGTGTAATACCCGGTCGGTAGGAGGTTTCCGGGAGTGAAGATCCCTTGCTATTGTTTGCGAAATCGGCCAGCCGCTGGGCCGGCGCCAGCTGACTCTCACCTGCTGCCCTGAAACAGTTTTTTTCGACAGCCTGCTGAAATTCAAGTCCGGCAAAGATTCCGAACTTTTGAAACTCCTTTGGAATATCTTCGAGCCTTATCTCGGTAACCATTCCGGAGTTGGCAAATTTACCGCCCCGGTGAGACGGAGACATGCCGTTTACCACCAACTCGCCCGGTGCTGTAGCTGCAGGTACCACCACTCCTCCCGGGCACATGCAGAATGAGTATACACCACGGTCGCCCACCTGTTCTACCATTGTATAAGCCGCCGGCGGAAGGTATTTTCCATGGCTTGTACCATGGTATTGAATCTTGTCGATCAGTTCCTGGGGATGTTCGACGCGGACACCCAACGCAAAGCTCTTTGCTTCCAGTACAATATTTTTCCTTTGGAGCAAATAATAGATGTCTCTGGCTGAATGGCCAGTGGCTAAAACGACGGCTATACCTTCCACTTTATCGCCGTTTTGCAGCAAAACTCCTTTAATCCTGTCATTTTCAAGGATTATGTCAGTCACCCTGGAATTAAAATGATATTCTCCACCGGCTTTCTCAATCGTTTCGCGGATGGATCCGATTACCTTCGGCAATACATTTGTCCCGATGTGCGGATGTGCCTCAATAAGTATCTCATCCTGAGCTCCGTGAAAATTCAGCACCTCCAGGATTTTCCTGACGTCTCCCCTTTTTTTCGACCGCGTATAAAGCTTTCCGTCGGAAAAGGTACCTGCCCCACCCTCTCCGAACCCGTAGTTGGAATCGGGATTGACAAGGTGCTCGCCATGAATGGCTGCAATATCTTTTTTACGCTCGCTCACCTGTTTGCCGCGTTCGAGCAGAATGGGCTTAAAGCCAAGTTCAATCAGGTGCAGGGCGGCGAACAAACCTGCCGGACCGGCTCCAACGATCACAACCGGCTTTTTATTGCCTACAAAGGGATAATTGAAAAATGGTTTGGCAGTCGGTTCCGGTTTTTCGTCGACATATATTTCAAGGGAAAGATTGATGCGGATCCGGGAATTTCTTGCATCAATCGAATGCCGGACGACCACAATTTCGAAGATGCGGTCCTTATCTACTTTCAGCGAAGCTGCAACTAGGCTTTTAAGTTTATCTGATTCCCCGGCCTCTGCGGGTGAAACAGCAATATTGAGTTCTCTCTTCAAACCAGGATAAGTAAAAAACTATTCAAAATAGAAAATAAGCGTAAAAATGTTCGGATTTAACTGCTTCAAAATATAGCCGTAATAAGGCGGCGGATTGGAGGAGGTTACATCTGAATCGTGAATAATTATATTGTTCAGCCCGTAAGAAAATTTGAATTCACCGGTAAACCGAAAATAAGGGAAGTAAGTGTCCAATCCGAAGCCAACCTCGGCATAGTAGCCGTTTTTGTTAAGGTGAAACACAGACTCAGATACCCGCTTACTCTCGAGATCACGCCTGTATGCTCCGCCGCCGTATATATAAGGTCTGAGGTTCCCAAACCTGTTACCCTTGTATCTGAACCCTACCGGGAAATCGATATAGGCAGACGGAGTGGTCAGATAGCGCTCATAGCCCGAACCGGAATAAAGCAATCCACCTACCTGCGGATTCTTTATGTATTGATCGATGTTGTCTGAAAATTTCAACTGTTTTGTACCAAGCGACATGCCCGGCGTACAACGGAAATCGATGACGTTGCTGACCCTTATGTTCACAACACCTCCCACCGTAAATCCCGCACTGAGCGGATAACTCTCTACGTGGTAAGAATGAACGCCATTGTAAAATGTTTCTGCACGTTTGTTCAAATCAGATGAAGGATCTGCTAGTAATACTGGATTTAATAACACATTATCGTAATGGGTAAAACGGTAGTCCATTGCATTAACACCCAGATAGAAACCGAAATGAAGTGTCCGGCCATCAAAGCGGGAGAGATTTTCATCCTTTGTCAGCTGAGCAGCCAAGGGATTCACCGCTCCTGACAACAGAAGCAAAAAGATCCATAAAATGAACCTCTTCCCGTTTCCCATCCATCGTGTTTCTCTTTCCACTTTAATTCACTTTTATAGCTTCAAGCCGTTAGCTGTTGGCAGCGCATCTCAAAGTTGCACTACTTTATCCTTTTTACTTTATCCTTTATCCTTTTTACTTTATCCTTTTTTACCGGTGTAGATGGTTGCAACGCCAAATGTAAGCCGATATTCCTGAATTTGTGCAAATCCGGATTCGCGCATAAAAATAATGAATTTTTCTCCGTCAGGAAACTCCTCCACTGATTCCGGCAAATAGGTATATGCAGAACTGTCTCCGGATACCAGACGTCCGAACCAAGGCATCAAGTGCCTGGAATACAATTTGTAACCAAATCGTACAATTGGCTGACGAGGTTTTGAAAATTCAAGGATACAAACCGTTCCTCCCGGTTTCAAGACCCTGTAAAGCTCATCCAGACCGCGGGAAAGGTTTTCAAAATTTCTTACGCCAAAAGCAACGGTTACTGCATCAAAAGTACATTCAGGAAACTGAATCGCCTCAGAATCCCCTGCCAATAATTCTATTTTATCTCCCAGACCAAGCTTCCTGACCTTTTCCTGGCCAACTGCGACCATCTCTTTCGAGATATCTATCCCGGTAACCTTCCTTGCGCCGGATTTCAGTGCAGCGATAGCAAAATCTCCCGTGCCGGTGGCAACATCCAGAATAGTTTCCGGGGAGTTACCAGAGATTAACCGGATAGCCTTTCGGCGCCATAATTTATCGATACCGAAAGAGAGCGCATGGTTCAGAAAATCATATTTCGGTGCAATCCGGTCGAACATGTCGGCAACCTGCTCTTTCTTCCCTGCCTTTGAATCCCGATAGGGTTTTACCTCACTCATTCAAGATCATCTATCGATTCACTCACCATACCTTTGTCTACAAATCCCATTGACTGGTCATCGATCCTGATTTCGCCCTTGGTCACATGGCCTAAAGTTATTACAGGGATCTTCCTGTCGAAAAGATAATCGACAAACTCATCCTCTTTCTCTTTTGAAACTGTTACCACATATCTTCCCATTGACTCCCCGAATAGGAAAGCATCACTTCTGATTTCAGCATCTGAAGTGATATCAAACCCAAGGTCGTTGGGAAGGGCATTGCGCAGCAGCGTAAAAAACAGTCCTCCGATTCCAACAGGACTGGCGGAAATAACCAGGTCGTTTTTTATCACCTCTTCCATCACTTCTGTCAGTCGGCTTTCTGTGGAGAGACTGAATTTCATGAGCGGCCAATCTTTGACTTCGTGATAAAAATCAAGGTATTCAGAAGCATTAATATCATTTAAGGACCGGCCAACCAGTAAGAGATTGTCCCCCTTTTTCCTGAATCTCGGCAACAGCAGCCTTTCTCTGGTCTTCAATTTCCCGAACAAGCTGATAATCAAAGTCGGCGGAACGAATCCTCCGTCTCCCGAATAATCATAATGCAATTTCCGTTGTGAAAATTTAAGACCAAAACTTTTGGCGGCAGCATCGAGTCCAAGCCGCGCAGCCATGACCATCTCCTGTGCAATGGGATTGGCAAACTCAACATGGTTCATGAAACTGCTGATCGAAACCGGGACTGCACCGTAACAAACCAATCTCCTGACCGCTTTGGCCACCAGAATCTGAGCTGCAACATAGGGGTCAACAGCAAGTCGCCGATGGTCAGCGTATATTGTCAGTGAATAAAATTGTTCATCATCATCCAACTGAAAGATTCCTGATTCATCCGCATTGTCAATACCCATTTGCGAAGGATCAAGATCCGGGGCCGCAAACTCATTGAAAATATTAAGCGGAGAAAGATGCGGAATGGCAAGCATTGAATAGATGACACTCTGCAAGTCTTCGGGTTCAGTAATTTGATCTATGGTAAAAGATTTCGGACTGTTTTCACTCATGGCCGTTTCATTTTATTGACAAAGATAATTGATTCGGTGATATACCGATAATCACATTCATCACATTAAGAAATGATTATTTCTTGAGATTTTCCGGAAAATACGCTCCTTTTTTCCTAATTTAGCTTTCTTAAAAATATCGTATGTCAAAAATAGCGCTCATTACCGGTGCAACTTCAGGGATTGGAGCTGCCACCTCCCATCTGCTGGCAGCCAACGGTTTCGATCTTATTCTGACGGGCAGGAGAAACAAACGACTGGTCGAGCTCGAACATGAGCTATCATCGAAGTACAAGGCAAAATGTCTGCTCCTTTGTTTTGATATCAGGAAACTGGAACAGGTAGAGACTGCGCTCGATTCATTACCCGAAAACTGGAAGGCAGTGGATGTCCTTATCAACAATGCAGGTTTGGCTGTTGGGTTGGATACTGTTGACAATGGGGAAATTGATGACTGGGAAAGGATGATAGATACCAATGTCAAAGGATTGCTTTACATGTCAAGGAAAGTAACCCCCTGGATGAAAGAACGGAAAACCGGACACATCATCAACATTTCTTCCATTGCAGGCAAGGAGTCTTATCCGATGGGAGGAGTCTATTGCGCAACCAAACATGCGGTACAGGCAATTTCGCATGCCATGCGTATAGAATTGCTGCCTTTTAGCATAAAAGTGGGAACCATTGCACCGGGAGCGGTAGACACAGAGTTTTCAAACGTACGGTTCAAAGGGGACGAAGAACGTGCCAAAGGGGTTTACAAGGGGTTCACACCACTTTCACCTGTTGATATTGCCGAAACCATCCTGTTCGTGATCACCCGTCCGGCACATGTAAACATTGATGATGTGCTGATTATGGCCACTGCCCAGGGATCTGCCCGCGATGTGTACCGGACCCCTTAACCGCGGAAGAATTTTAGGATTAAATTGCTATTTTTGTCCAAAATTCAGACCATGAAGTTAGAAGTATCCAACGGTGAAATTGCCGATAAATTAACCATTATCGAAATCAAACTGGAGAAAATAAAAGATGAAGCTAAGCTTGCCAACATAAAGAACGAATACGAGGTGGTGAACCAGGCTATGAGCACGATCATGGATAAATCCCACCCGCTTTACCTCCAGCTTTACGAAATCAACAAACGCTTGTGGATGATTGAAGACCATATCCGGGACCTTGAGCGTGCCAAAGATTTCGATGACGATTTCGTTCAAACTGCCCGATCGGTTTACTTTATCAACGATGATCGTTCAGATGTTAAACGTAAAATCAATGAACTTACAGGCTCAAAACTCTTCGAAGAGAAGAGCTACGAGGAATATAAATGAAAAAGATTCTAGTTTTCCGCCTTTCTGCCATGGGTGATGTTGCCCTGACAGTTCCGGTAATACGGAATGTCCTCGAGACCAACAGTGATCTTCAGATTACTTTGGTAACCCGGCCCTTTTTCGCACCCTTCTTTTTCGGCATTCCGCGTTTAAAACTTTATTTCCCTCATCTTGACGGGAAACACAAAGGCATTAAAGGCCTCTACCGCCTCTATCGTACCCTGAAACAAATGGGACCATATGAGGAGGTTGTCGACCTGCATTCAGTACTGCGTACAAAAATTGTCTCCTTCTTTTTCAGGTTAAGTGGAACCCCTGTTTATTCGATCAACAAAGGCAGAAAAGACAAAAACCGGCTGATACGGACCAAAAAAATCACCGTTTTGCAACATTCAATCCAGCGTTATACCGATACTTTCATCAAGGCCGGGATTGAAGCCCGGGTCGGGAAAGCACCTTATATCGATTATTCCACAGAGGCATTTCAGCGGGCAAGGAGTTACCTGCTGGGGAAAATACCTGAGAAAGGTTACCTTAAAATCGGACTGTCTCCTTTTGCCAACACCGAACCAAAAGTTTGGGGACTGGAAAACTTTAAAGAGTTGATCACCCTGATCAACCAAAACCACAAAGCGGTATTTTTTCTTTTCGGGGGAGGTGAAAAAGAGATCAAACTGCTTAAGCAGCTTGAACAGCATTGTGAAAACATCCACCTGGTCGCCGGCAAATTTACTCTTTCAGAGGAAATTGCCATGATCCGCATGCTTGACCTGATGATCGCCATGGACTCTTCCAACATGCACCTGGCCTCGCTCTCGGGCATCCGGACGATTTCGGTCTGGGGAGGAACTCACCCGGCCTTTGGCTTTTCGGCAATTGATCAGCCTGAAGAATACCACATACAGCCGCCTGAAGGTATTCTTACCTGCCGGCCCTGTTCCGTCTTTGGAGGGAAAAAGTGCATCTATCCCACAGTGAGATGTATGGAACTGATCAAAGCATCAGATGTATATGAGCGGCTTGTAAAATTGGATGTACTGAATCCGAAATCCAAAATTGGGGAGTAATAAGGATAAAGCCTTACAGTATCGGGGCATCCGGCCCTAAACTGAATAAAGAAAATTTTCGATTTTCGATTTTGGAATGTCACAGCCGGCCAAATGGTTCAATAAATAGTTTTCTTTATATTTGGTGAGTGAAGAAAAATGTCCAACCATGCGAAGATCTGAAATGAAAGATTGGAGCAATACGACCAAGTCCTCCATGCTTTTTGAAGAGCTTTTTAAGATTTATGCAAAGCCTCTGTTTTACTATGCTGCTAAATTTGTTGACGACGATACCGCCAAAGATATTGTCCAGGATATTTTCGAAAAATTGTGGGCCGCTCCTTCGCTTAAAGTCTATTACTCCATGAATGCTCTCCTTTTCACGATGGTTAGAAATAAATGCCTGCACCATCTCGAGAAACAAAAAGTAAGGAATAAATACCTTGAATACTCCCGATTGACCTTGAAGGAGGAAGAACTATGGTTTTACATGAATGAAAGCAGCAGCTTAATGGAGCAGGATATGGAACAAAAACTCAATGAAGTACTCGAAAGATTGCCTGAACGCTGCCGCCAAATATTCAGGATGAGCCGATTTGAAAACAAGAAGAACAAAGAAATTTCAGAAGCGCTTCAAATATCGGTGAAAGCCGTTGAGAAACAAATATCAAAAGCCCTGGCAACAATCCGCTTGAAAACGAAGGATTATCTGCCGTTTCTGATATTCATTGCCACCCATTTCATTTTGTAGCCTCGCTCTTAGTTCAGAGAGATGGTGAAGGCAAATTTCTTCAATAATTTCCATTGTAACAAGTAGGGTTTTCAACGTCTTTCCGGTCTTAATGTTGAACAACATTGAAACTTAATGCAGAAAATCGATACAGTAATCCAGAATTATTTACAGGGATTAACCAAAGAAGAGGAGAACTTACAGCTGGCAACATGGCTTAAAGAATCCCCTGAAAACAGAAAGAGATTATTCTCCGAAAAAGATATATGGGATGCGTATGGCTTACAAGCCGATTTGAAAATTTACCAAACGGATTCTGAATTGCAAATATTGAAATCGAAAATAAAGGTTACATCCTCTTCAGCTAATTCACTCTCATTTAAAATCCTTCGCATTGCTGCGGTTCTCCTGTTGGTCTTTGGTTTAGGTTGGGCGACCCGGTACATCTCCTTTGACAAACCACAACCGGTAATATCTTCTATTCTGCAGGAAATTGTCGTTCCAAAGGGCCAGGTTAATCAGATTTTCCTTGCTGATGGCACACGCATCTGGATAAATTCACAATCAAAGTTGACTATTCCATCTTTTTTTGCCTCAAATGAAAGGGTCGTACAATTGACCGGTGAAGCTTTTTTTGATGTGGCCAAAGATGCCAAACGACCATTTAAAGTCGAAGCAAAAGGTCAGACTATTGTAGCGTTAGGAACCTCATTTAATATCAGGGCTTATCCTGACCAGAGCGAGATACAGACTACACTTTCAACCGGAAGGATTGAACAGTTTGACGGGATAGAAAGATCAATCCTGGAACCCGGAGAACAATCTGTCTTCAACCTGGAGACTAAAAAACTGACCATCAACAAAGTGAATCCCACCAATTTTAACTCATGGAAAGATGGCAGGTTTGAATTTCAGAATGAAGACCTGGTTGAAGTCTTTAAAGTCGTTGAGCGCTGGTATGATGTCGAGATTAAATACAACGAAAAGGATTTTATGGGCATGCGCTTTTCGGGTGTTATCAAGCGGAATAAGGATGTTCAGCACTTCCTCAACCTTTTGAACCACTCGATTCCGATCAGGTACCATACTGATATTGACAAAATTAACATCTTACGTAGATAACTTCATCCAACAAATTTAGTAACCCAAAATTTTAGATTATGGAAAAATGACCTCAAAGAGCATTAAAAAACGGAGAATGTACCACCATTCCCCGTTCATTCAAGTTTCAATAAATTAAAACTTTACTTAAAGCAAAACAAATGTATGAAAAAAAAACTAACTAAGGATTACCCTTTCCTATTCTCCGGGGAAGTCCGTAAAATTTGGAAGATTATGAGACTAACTGTATTTATTTTCTTTCTGACTCTCTTACATGTTTCAGCCTCGGTTTATTCGCAGAAAACAAAGTTGACCCTAAATTTGGAGAACGCCTCTCTTCAACAGGTATTTAAGGCAATCCAGGACCAATCAGAATTCGATTTCTTTTACAACAACGAACAGATTCCTTCTGAGACCCGTATTTCGGAGCATTACTCAAATAATACGGTAGAAGAGGTCCTTGATAAGGTATTGCAGCGTACCGGTCTGAAATATTATGTGTTGGACAAAGATATTGTGATCAGCTCGAAAGAGATGAATATGGCCAGCGCAAGTCAGCAAATAGGTAAGAAAGTGACAGGAAAAGTTACTGACTCATCTGGTGCCAGCATACCGGGTGTCTCTGTTATCGTAAAAGGAACAGCAATAGGCGTAATCACCGATATTGAAGGGATGTATTCACTTCAATATATTCCGGAAAACGGAGTGTTGCAGTTTTCATTTATAGGTATGAGGGGGCAGGAAATCGCTATTGCAAGAAAATCCATCATCAATGTAACACTGGCAGAAGAAACAATTGGCCTTAGCGAGGTAGTTGTCATAGGATATGGCACCTCCAAAAAGGAAGACCTAACCGGTTCAATTGTAAATGTTAAAGCAGAAGATATTGCTAAGTTCCAGCCGGCAAGTGTGTCAGAACTGCTAAGATCTTCGGCAGCTGGATTAAAGGTTGACTATAGTACTGATGCCAAAGCAACCCCAAATTTCACAGTACGTGGTGACAAAAGTATAAAATCGAGTGCCTCTGACGAAATAAACGCAAATAAGCCGCTCATTGTTGTGGATGGAGTAATCTTTGACGGAGATTTGACCGAAATTAATGTTAATGATGTCTCTACAGTAGACGTTTTAAAGGATGCGAGTGCAGCCTCTATTTATGGTTCACGCGCATCAAATGGTGTGGTTGTTTTTACAACTAAGAAGGGTACATCAAGTCGTCCTACCATCCGGTTTAATTCAAGTTTTGGTCTTGTAACCTCCTCCAAAAGGTTAAAATCCTACAATGGAACTGACGTAATGTATTGGTTACAGAAAATGAATGAATCAATTAATAGTAAGCTCCTGGATCCATGGTCAAAATGGACACCTTATGTTAATGTTCCGGATCAAAATAAAACTGATTGGTTAAAAGCGAACAATATACCCGGTGAAACAGATATGGGAAAGATAACAAGTGTGTGGTTAGATAATTTTGGCTTTGATATAGGTGAAAAGGAGAATTATCTTGCCGGAAAATCTTATGATTGGCAGGATTGGTTATACCAAACAGGAAAAAGGCAAGATTATAACCTTAGTGTATCAGGGAAAAGTGACAGAATATCGTACTATTGGTCAACCGGATATAAAAATTTCGAGTCAGTCCA
Source organism: Bacteroidales bacterium (assembly GCA_038323575.1). Classification (GTDB taxonomy): domain Bacteria; phylum Bacteroidota; class Bacteroidia; order Bacteroidales; family Prolixibacteraceae; genus CAINVV01. Next base: position 46,822 of record JBBQHB010000027.1, read on the forward strand.
AGTTGGAGATAAGTTTTTAGCCATTAATTCACGTTTAAATCTTGATGTGGCGGTTACAGATTTTATTAATATAGGCTTAAATGTCAATTTTTCTTATGAAAATGAAGGACCGGAGTCCATATCAAATGGCCAATATAATCAACTTTCGGCTTATGATACTCCATGGATCAATGGAGCACCGCAGACGAGGGAAAACTTGAAACTTCATGCCTCAGGTAATAATAAAGATAATCCACTTTTAGCACCGGCTTTTGAAGATCGAAAGTTCGATAGGTACAAAATTAATCCGATAATGTACGCCAAGTTGACGCTTCCTTTTGGATTCACCTTTACATCAAACTTTACACAACGATTGGATTTTAGAAGTAGATTCGAATTTTTCGATCCTGCAAATCCCCTTTGGACACATGGCGGTCAGATTAGCAGAATACATGACCAGGTTTACAACTGGCAATTAGACAACATTCTAAACTGGAAAAAAGAGTTTGGCAAACACAGATTCGACTTTACAGGTTTGTTGAACGCAGAGCGAAACCAAAACTGGGAAACCAATGCATTTACTCAGAATCTTTCACCGAATGCGGTTTTGGGCTATCACGAAATGGCTTTTGGTCTGCTGCCATCTACAGATTCAAATGACGAAGCTAATTCAAGAAATGCTGTTATGGGACGTATAAACTACTCCTATAGCAATAAGTATAATATTTCAACTTCAATAAGACGTGATGGTTACTCACGATTTGGTATGAACCATTTATATGCAACGTTCCCTTCAATATCCGGAGCCTGGACAATTACAAACGAGGGGTTTATGAGTGCACGTCCAAAATGGTTTTCTTATTTGAAGTTAAGAGCATCCTGGGGTGAAAACGGGAACAGTAGTGGTATTGGCGATTATGCCGCTTATGCCATGTTGACTTCAAACAAGTACCTCAATTACAATAACGGTTACCAACTTGTACCATTTCTTTATGCCAACAGGATGTCAAACGCTGACCTTGCATGGGAGAAAAACCAATCTTGGAACCTTGGGATTGACTACGGATTCTGGAATGGACGAATAACCGGAGCTCTAGATGCATATACTTCAAAAACCAGCGATTTGCTTTTGAATAAAATTTTGCCCATCGTAACGGGATTCACTTCAATCACAACCAACATCGGAAGTTTGAAGAATGATGGTTTTGAACTTTCCATACGTACTATAAATATTGAAAAACCAAATTTCAGATGGACAAGTAATTTAAATTTGTCCTATAACAAGAATAAGATTACTTCTTTAACAGGTGAAAAAGTCCAGGCCCTCGATACTAAAGGGAATCCTTTATTCGATGCCAATGGAAATCCTATGATGAAAGAGCCTGATGATACGAGTAACGGGTGGTTTATAGGTCAAAACAAAGATGTTATATGGGATTATGCGATAGATGGAGTTTGGAAGACATCTGAGGTTGACTCAGCAAAGGTTTATGGATTTTATCCGGGCGATTTTAAGGTAATTGATCAAAATCATGACGGCAAACTTAATACGCTTGATGAAGTTTTCCAAGGATTAACTAAAAACCCATGGTATATAACATTCAGGAATGATTTTACTTACAAAAATTTCGACATAGGCATGGTATTTTTGGCCAAATTGGGATACAAAGGAGGTACAGTCTTGCCGTTTAATAACGATACGCAATACATCAAGAACCATAACTGGTATAATCTGCCTTTCTGGACGCCTGTTGATCAAATTAATGATTTTGCAAGGATTAATTCCATTCAGTTATCGAATATGAATATTTATTTCGATAAATCTTACGTGCGTTTTCAAAATTTTTCATTTGGATACCATATACCAAAGGCGCTATTGGAAACCATAAAGGTTAGCAATGCTCGTGTAGCATTTAACATTGATAATGTTGGTGTGTTGACAAAATGGAAGCTTGGCGATCCTGAGTCAAATAATGAAATGGCTAGAACATTCAACTTTAGCATTGATTTCTCATTCTAATAAATAAGTGAAAACAATTGAGATATGAAAAAAATATTGAATCTGAGAGAAATAATCCTCGTCATATTGCTCTCTGTAGCAATGTCGTGTACAGATGCATTTCTAAATGAAAAGCCCTTGAGTTTTCTGAGTCCGGAGAATACATTTATCGATGCCAAAGGTTTGCAAGCACCTTTAGACGCTGCTTTAAAATTGATTATGGATGAATTCAACGGAACAGGAAGTGCGCTGTCTTTTGACATGAATATGAGTGATGTCTCGGTAGTGGGAAGTACAGATAAACCCAATGGGTTTGTTGATTTGAGGGTATATGCTACTCCGCAAAATTCTCTTGCCAACGATGCCGGTCAAGCGACAACATTCTACAAAAATTGTTATACGGGATTAATGAATGTAAATACAGTTATCGATAACATAGATCAGGTGAAATGGGCAGGGGCTGCAACCGACCCTCAGCGGAACCATATCTTGGGAACTGCCTATTTTTTGCGGGCGTATTTTTATTACCAACAGACCTTGCAGTTTGGGAATTGCGCCTTTGTTTTAAATATGATTACAACATCAAGGCAGGATTTTAAGGCTTTTACCATGCAATCTATCTGGGCCCAAATGATTGTTGACCTTGAATGGGCAAAAAAATATGTTAAACCAGGAAGTCAATTAGCTAAGGGACAAGTACCAGGTGCTGCAGTAAGTATTTTACTGGCCAAGTACTATTTGATGAATTTAAAATTTGCTGAAGCAGAAGCAGAAATGACTTCACTAATTAATAGCGGTGCTTACAAGCTTGTTACTGATGCCGATGTAAATGTGGCAACTGTCTTGGTTGGAAATGATGTTAATCCAACTTCGGGTGCGGTAATTCCTGGCAGAAGCAGTGCAATAAAAGCCGATGCAATAAATTTTTTGCACATGAAATACAATGCAAACAAGGTCAAGAACAAAGAAGCTATATGGGTTTTTGCCAACGATTATGGATTTGTCGGAAACAGTGAAGGCAGGTCAAGATGGGTCCGTAGTTTCGGACCAAACTTCGTAAGTCCTAACCAAGGTATTCAGGCCCCTAGTGGGGGAGCAGGTATAGATACGCGACAGGGACTTGGAATTATGATGATGAAATGGGGCCGGGGCCAGGGTTTTTGTCGCATCACCGACTATGCTCAGTACGGTATTTGGAATTTTAAGGGTGAAACGGACACCATTGATTATCGCCATAAACCAGGTAACTGGTTTTATATGAAATATGTTTTGTACGATAATCCGAGCTTGGTAGGTAAAACCTGGTATCTAAAACCTATTACTCTCTGGAATCCTACAGGAGGCGCCTTACTATGCAAGGATACTATACGCAACTGGTTTGGGTATCCAATGTATAAATTTTGGAGTCCTGACCCCGCTAGTCCAACTGTACCAGAAGGAGGGGAAGATGATTTTTATGTTTACAGATTAGCAGAAGCATATCTGCTCAGGTCGGAAGCAAGGTTCTGGCAAGGCAATAATCAAGGTGCTGCTGATGATATTAACATCATACGCAATCGTGCAAATGCTAAACAATTATACACATCCGGTGATATTCAAACGAGCGGGATAGGGGCAATACTTGATGAGCGCGCCCGTGAACTTTATGGAGAAGAGTTTCGCCACGATGAACTTGTTAGAATCTCAGTCATCTTAGCGAAAAGTGGTAAGCCATGCTATAATGGGAAAACGTATTCATTTTCAGGTACAGACCTCGAAGTGTCTCTGTCTGCGAATAGTTTCTATTACGACAGGATGATGGAAAAAAATCTCTTCTTCAAAAACAATGTCCCATGGACTACTTATCCAACAACAAAATATACCATGGATCCGAAGCATATATTCTGGCCTATTTATGAGCCGTACATCATCGGTAATGTTGGTAATATTCTGAACCAGACGACCGGATACGACGGTTCTGAAAATAATGTAGCACCTTTGGTACACATTGTCCAACAGCCTGGCAAACAGAATGTTGATCCTATGTTAGCTATCGGTGAAAGAAAATAATGAAATTTTCTAAGAACTTACCTGTCAGATGATCTAAGGTCATCCGATGGGTAAGTTAAACAATCTTATTCGACCAAGGATGAGTTGTATCATCATACTGTAAGATGTTATTACCAGTTTCATGAATAATTTGAGTCCTCTTTAAATGTATAGTTAGAGGTGTAGTTCAAAAATAAATTTATTACTCCTTTGAATAAGAACCTAATCAATATGAGACAGTTTAAAAAGAAGTATCACCTAATTTTAATTATTAGTGTAATTATTTTAGCTCCTGCTATCGTTATAGCTAAAACTGATCATTCAAAAAAGAGTTCAGAAAAAGTTAATAATTTATATCCCCTTTACAATAGTTTTGAAGAATTACTTAATGCTAAGGATACGAAATACTTTGATCCTATTCGTATTTCACCGGTCGGAAGTAAAAAGAATCCTATGTATCATGGATTTTTCTTTTATAACTGTTCCCCCTATGAATTGTTCCAGTTTGATCCGTCCGGTCGTTTTATGCTTGGCATGAGGATTTTTATCGAGGGCAGATTAGTGCAATCTCAAGATAAGGGCGAAGTCGGTTATTTTGATCTGCAGGAAAAAAACCGCTGGATAAAAATTGGTGAAACCACGGCATGGAACTGGCAGCAAGGGTGCAGGTTACAATGGATTCCCGGTTCAACGGAAGAAATCATCTGGAACGATCTTTCTGATGATGGTAAAAGTCTGGTAAGTCGGATTTTCAACATCAAAACAAAAAAAATCCGAACATTGCCAATTCCTGTTTACACCATTTCTCCCGATGGGAAAACAGCTTTGTCGGTCAATTTTGAAAGAATAATTCACGGTGGATGCAATTATTTAAGTGTTGAAAATCCATATAAAGATCAATGGGCACCCAATAATATCGGAATCTGGAAAATGGATATGAAATCTGAAAAAATTGAAATGTTAATGTCTGTCAGGGAAATGGCTCATATCCTATATCCTGACAACTTACCATCAGATACATTGAAAGGAACTTTGTATTTTTTCAGAGAGGGATTTAATCTCACCGGCAACCGGTTTATCGCATTTGTAAAAGATGCCCGTGAGGTCGAACCAGGGAAAACTAAAGCGCGTACAGAAGGTTATTCAATGAACCTGGAAGGGAAAGATATTAAATATTTGTACAAAGAACCAAGTCATCATTTCTGGTTAAACGATACGGAAATAATGGATAATGGATTTCACCAGGATCCAATAACAGGAGAAAGTGTACGCGGATATTTCAGGTTTATTGATGATGGAACAGGAAGAGCTAAAGAAAAATACTTTGATGCGCCAAACGGACATATCACGCTGCATAAGGACAAAGAGTGGATTTTAACTGATACTTATACGATTGACGGTTATATTTACCTTTATATGTATCATATTCC
>JBBQHB010000028.1:0-50646 GCA_038323575.1 Bacteroidales bacterium
TTGCCTACACAGGTGGTACCCAGGCTAATTTTAGTATGAAAGCTATACTAAACCAGAAAATCAGTAGCAGAACCCACTGAAAATTTCCAAAAGTGACAAAAAGGTCTACCTGAAATTATCAATCGCTCAATTTAGGTAATATTTTCTTGTCAGATATTTTATAAAATTTGCCTGCATACTTGAGTACGGAAGGAATGACTCCGCAAGCCCCGCAGGTAGGCGCCGTGACGATCAGTCCGCCTGAGGCATTTTCTTCAGAAACCGCAAGGGCATAAGCATAGATCATACCACGTTTTTTTAAATCCGGCTCATAGTAGCTTGCTTTCTCATAATAGGCCGAAGCTTTTCTCGGATAATTGAGAATTCCCGGCAGGGGACCTTCGGCATCAAGTCCCCTTTTAATCGCATTCTGCATTACCTTCCATACCTCTGCAAGGTAATCCCAAATATCCGGGTCCTCATACTCAGCCACATATTCCCAGATATTTTTCCCGTTATCGTAACACCATGCTAAAATCGATTCCAGATTTTTTGCAGGGTAAATCAGTTTAGTCTCTGCAACAGTCAGGTCATCTACGATGGAACCTCCTCCAACCGAATAGGCAATCCATTTTTCCATCAGCTGCCCGGCGGCATCAAAAGATTCGAGCTTCATGGCATTGGGATGGCGAGGCAGAAAAACGGCAGGCAGCCACTCAAATTCAACAGGATATGGTTTTAAGGTATTGATGATAGCCAGATCTGTAAGGTGACCTTTGCCGGTTGCCGCCAGACTTCCGTAAAGCGTTGCCCTGAAGAAGACAGCACCACGGTTTCTTTGGAGGAATGTCTCAGCAGCTTTTTTAGGTCCCATGGTATGGCTGGACGATGGTCCGTAACCTATTTTATAGATCTCTCTGATTGACTCCATCTTTCAAAATTAAAATTCGTTTGGTAACTTTGTAACAAAGAAAGAGAATAAATTGCCATATCGGTATTTTGCACCGCAGATTCTTCCCCTTAAAATCGTTTATAAACTAATAAAATGGGATATTTGTAGTAAGTAAAAAAAGTGTAATTAAATGGCATTAAATTTATCTGAAAAAGATCTCAGCAAAATCATTCTCGTCGGAGACAGGGTGCTGGTCAGGCCAAAAAATCCGAACCAGCAGACAAGTTCCGGACTCTACCTCCCACCTTCTGCAGTTGAAAAGGAAAATGTGCAATCAGGATATGTGATCAAAACAGGTCCGGGATTTCCCATACCAGCATTGACAGACGACGATGAACCATGGAAAGAGGTCAAAGAGGAGGTTAAATATGTGCCGCTTCAGGCCCATGAGGGTGACCTGGCCGTATACCTGAATAAAACGGGTGTGGAGATTGAATTTAAAAACGAAAAATATCTGATTCTGCCTCACTCGGCCATCCTTATGCTGGTAAGGGAAGAAGGATTGTTCTGATTACCAGTTATTCTGCTACTGCAACAGCAACTTCGTTGCTTTGCCACAGTCCATGTTTGGTGCAGAATGCATGTGCCAACAGTTTCATGTTTTTGGCCGGAACGATGTAGAAATCTACCTCCACCTGGCTGGGTGCACTGCCCATTGTTCCGGCAGAAAGAGTGGTTTGAGCCAGCATCTTTTCTCCATCCCAAAGCTGAATCCAGCTGATGTAGTGGTCAAAGTCATCGGGGTGTTTATACTCATCCCCAACTTTAACTTTGACTTTGAATTTCTCTCCTTTGGCTGCGGTTGCATCGCAGTGTACAAATGCCGAATGTCTGTCGATGTAGTCGCGCTTTGCTTCCCTTTCAATCTGGGAAATGTCCTCGTAACGGTTGATCTTCATTTTTGTTTTTTTAATGCTTGGAAAGATAACTTGCTACACCTTCGGCAGATGCATTCATCGCGTCGTCGCCTTCTTTCCAGTTAGCCGGACAAACCTCGCCATACTCCTCAAAGTGGGTAAGCGCATCGACCATACGAAGCGCTTCATCCACGCTGCGGCCTAACGGAAGGTCGTTGACCAACTGGTGACGGACCACTCCCTTTTTATCTATCAGGAAGAGACCGCGGTAGGCAACAGGTGCTCCGACAAAGGATGATTCACCCTCTTCATTTACCTGATATTCACCGGCAAGAACACCATAGTTTTCAGCAATTGTTTTGGATAAATCGGCAACCAGCGGAAATTTGACGCCTTTGATGCCGCCGTTATTCTTTTCCGTATTCAACCAGGCCCAATGGGAAAATTCAGAATCGACTGAGCAACCTACAACTGCAACATTGCGTTTTTCAAATTCAGCGAGTTTTTGCTGAAAAGCAAGAATCTCGGTAGGACAAACAAAAGTGAAATCGAGCGGATAGAAGAAGAATACAACATATTTGTTTCCGATAAACTGATCAAGAGAAAAATCATTGACCATATCATTGCCGTTTACTACAGCAACAGCCTTAAATGAAGGCGCTTTTTTACCAACCAAAGTACACATATCTTTAAATGTTTAATTATTATTTATAATGATTACAAAATTACTTATTTTTTGTTTAAAATGGAAAATTTCTCTTGTAAATGTCACAAAAAAAAATGAAGAAATGTCATTTTAAATCAATTTTTATCACCTGGGAGTTAAACAATACTCCATTTCTTTTGTCTAATAGAAAAAAATCAGTCATATTTGTACTGAAAACAGAAAAATAGATGGAAAAGCAACAGATTTCAGCATACCTGCTCAAAAATGGCGTAAGGCCTTTACAGAAACGGGTAAAAATTATGAGTTATTTGGTTTCAAAACGAAATCATCCCACGGTTGACATGATGTATGGCGACCTTATTCATGAGATCAATGGGTTATCTAAAACAACTATCTACAACGTTATGAACCTGTTTGTGCAATCAGGTGTTGCACTGGCACTTAATATAGAAGGCAACGAAGTAAGGTATGATGCAGACACTTCCACACATGGTCATTTTAAATGCAAAACATGTTCCGGAGTAATTGACTTCCGCATCAAACAGGAAGATCTGCCAAAACCCGCATTGGAAGGCTTTCAGATTGATGAGCAACACTACTACCTTAAAGGAGTCTGCTCTTTTTGTGCCAATAAAATTGATGCCTAAATAACAATGAAGCTCTGGGAAAAAGGCACTAAAATCAACGAACTAATTGAATCATTTACTATCGGGAAAGACCGTGAGATGGATTTTTTTCTCGCAAAATTTGATGTCGTCGGCTCTCTTGCCCATATTCAAATGCTCGAATCCATTGGCTTACTAACTTCCGGCGAGTTACAATTGTTATCACAAGAGCTAAAAACCATCTACCGTGAAATCTCAGAAGGGAAATTCTCCATTGAGGTAGGGGTCGAAGATATCCATTCGCAGATCGAGTTACTGTTGACCAACCGGTTGGGAGAGACGGGGAAAAAAATTCACAGCGGCAGGTCGCGGAATGATCAGGTCCTGCTTGACCTGAAGTTATTTACCCGGGATGCAATTCAATCTGTAACGGAAAATACTGTCAGTCTTTTTGAAATCTTAATTGCCCAGAGTAACCGGTACAAAGATGTACTGATGCCGGGCTATACCCATCTGCAGGTTGCCATGCCCTCCTCTTTCGGACTTTGGTTCAGCGCCTATGCCGAGAGTCTGACAGACGATCTGCTTTTGCTGCAGTCCGCCTACCGTGTTGCCGACCAGAATCCGCTCGGATCCGCAGCAGGATATGGCTCCTCTTTCCCGCTTAACCGTCAGATGACAACAGACCTGCTGGGCTTCGACACCATGAATTTTAACGTGGTCTATGCGCAGATGGGACGCGGAAAAATGGAACGTACGGTTCTTTTTGCCCTGGCATCTGTCGCATCAACGCTTTCAAGGCTGGCATATGATGTATGCCTCTTTATGAGCCAGAATTTTGGCTTCGTCAGTTTGCCCGATGAACTGACAACCGGCTCCAGCATCATGCCCCACAAAAAGAATCCGGATGTTTTCGAACTCCTCCGGGCCCATTGCAACCTGCTGCAGTCGCTGCCGATGCAGATGCTTTCTGTCACCAACAATCTGCCCAGCGGCTATTTCAGGGACATGCAGCTGACAAAAGAGCTTTTCATCCCTGCCTTTCAGGAGTTGAATGAATGCATCAAAATTGCAGCCTTTGCGCTTGAAAACATGGAGGTGAACGAGCACATTCTTGATGACGACAAATACCTTTCAATTTACAGTGTTGAAGAGGTCAACCGTCTGGTTCTCTCGGGGACTCCTTTCAGGGATGCCTACCGGAAAGTAGGTGCTTCTATTGAAAACGGTCAGTTTAACCCGGACAAAAATGTTCGCCACACCCATGAGGGAAGCATCGGCAATCTCTGCCTGGACAGTATTACAATGAAGATGAAACAGGTAGTTGATTCTTTCAACTTCCAAAAAGCTTCCAAAGCTGTAGAAGAACTCCTGACCGACTAATTACACGACACCCTGAACGATCATGGCTTCGGCTACTTTGATGAAACCACCAATATTGGCACCTTTTACATAGTTGATGAATCCATCTTTTTCCGTACCATATTTAACGCAGGTTTCGTGAATACTTATCATGATCATGTGAAGCCTGGAATCAACTTCTTCGCGCGACCATGGGAGACGCATTGAATTTTGAGTCATTTCGAGACCTGAAGTAGAAACCCCACCGGCATTAGCAGCTTTACCCGGCCCGTAAAGTATCTTAGCCTTGAGATAAACCTCCACCGCTTCAGGTGTGGAAGGCATATTAGCACCTTCTGAAACAAGATAACAACCATTCTTAATCAGCAATTTCGCATCTTCTTCGTTGATTTCATTTTGGGTAGCGCAGGGAAATGCAAGATCACACCTAATTCCCCAAGGGGTTTGGCCTTCAATATATTGTGCATTGAATTTGTCAGCATATTCTTTGATTCTACCGCGACGATTGTTCTTCAAATCCAGAACATAAGCAAGTTTCTCTTCATCAAATCCTGCAGGATCGTAAATAAAACCAGTTGAATCAGACAATGTCACAACTTTAGCGCCCAGGTGGATCAATTTCTCAACAGCATATTGTGAAACATTGCCTGATCCCGAAACAACAGCAGTTTTTCCTTTTAAATCCAGATTTCTGGTTTTCAGCATTTGATCTGCAAAATAAACAGCACCGTAACCAGTAGCTTCCGGGCGGATTAAGCTGCCACCCCATTCAATAGCTTTACCGGTTAATACACCGGTAAACTCATTTCGAATTCTTTTATACTGACCGTACAAATAACCAATTTCACGACCTCCTACTCCAATATCCCCTGCCGGAACATCTGTATCACTCCCGATGAAACGTTGTAACTCAGTCATGAAACTTTGACAAAATCTCATCACTTCGTAATCCGACTTTCCTTTGGGATCAAAATCAGATCCGCCTTTGCCGCCACCCATTGGAAGCGTAGTAAGACTATTCTTGAACACTTGTTCGAATGCGAGAAATTTCAGAATTCCTAAATTTACCGTTGGATGAAAGCGCAAACCGCCCTTGTACGGCCCGATAGCGCTGTTCATTTGAATGCGGAATCCTCTGTTAATCTGGATCTGACCATCATCATCAACCCAGGGAACACGGAACATGATAACACGTTCAGGCTCAACCATCCGCTCGAGTACTTTTGCGTACTGGTATTTGGGATTTTCATCAATAAAAGGCATCAACGACTCAACCACTTCTTTCACCGCCTGATGAAACTCAGACTCACCCGGGTTTTTGGCAATAACTTTTGCCATAAACTCATTTACTTTTACACCTAAAATGTCAGCCATAATTTATCCTGTTTTAGCATTATGAATAGTATTTTTGAAACCCCGGCACTTCAACTCAAAATGGAAGATCAGGAAATCCTATGCCGCCAAAAATAGTATGCAAAGTAAAATAGAAGGGTTTTCTGCGCCACAATTACGTGTTTCACTTAATTGAGATGTGGATTGTAAAAGTGGTAAGTCAGGCTGATCAAATATCAATGATGTTATTTTTAATGGCAAATTTAACCATGTCTACTGTACTTTTCAGGTTAAGTTTTTGCATGATATGATTTTTATGAGACTCAACAGTCCTTACACTGATGAAGAAAAGATCGGCAATTTCCTGGTTCGAATGACTTTCTCCCCACAATCTCATGATCTCAATCTCACGGGAACTTAACATGGCAATATTTGGATCTTGATTTGGTTCATTTTTCTTCAGATTGGCAATAAAACGGTTTAGTAACAAATGAGTAATTGATTTGCTGTAATAATCATGACCGTTTCTGAGTGTGTATATAGCTTCAATCAGGTCATTCCTGTCTGAGCCAATCCCAAGAAAACCTTTTGCACCGGCTTTGATAGTTTTCAATACAATATCTTCGCTGTCGATAACCGATGAAACCAGAATTTTCACCTTTGGATTACTGATATTTAACTGGACAATGAAATTAAAATTTCTGACTGAAACATCATGCAGATTAAGGACCAGGACATGTACCTGAAGTGATTTCAACTTATTTGTCACGATGCTCCGATCATTACACACCAGCACTACCCTGATATCAGAAATGGCGGAAAGCAAACCAGAGAGTCCCTCTGACACAAGTTTGTGTTCATCAAATATTGCAACATCAATCATCTGACAATTATCTGGTTTTCAATTTCTAACTGGGAAATCGCGTTTTAAAAACAAGCAGACTGATTATAAATATAAACACCTATCAGATCAGGATCGCGGATGTTTTATGTTTACCATCCATGAGAATGGTCAAAGGTTTTGTAAAATGAACGTGTTTAAAAAAAGTCGTCTCGTGAACTATTTTCTGTCCGCTCAATTCTTCCCATCTGATGAAGTCAGCATATGAATTGTGCTGAACGGAGCAATAACCGATGTTCATAGCAGTTAAGTTATGAAAAAAATGTGATCCCAAAGAAGTGTCCAATGGAAAGTTGTCCAGGCTCACTTCAACAATCACTTTGGCATTGGAGATTTGTGACCAGTTGACCGGGATACCAACAAACCGGTCCTGACTGCCCCATCTTCCCGGACCAACCAAAACATATTGCTTATCGTTTTTGATCATTATTTTATTCAGCTGTTCGATTTCTTCTGCCATTTCGAGGGTTCTTAGCTTATTGAACTTTTCATTATCCACGAATATAACATCTCTGATATCATTGATTTCACCATTGCCGACGCTTGATTTGGTGTACAACAGCATCTGCGCCTTATCCAACTTTTCGAGATCAATATTCTGCCGGAACTGATCCCCAATCAATGGTTTTATCTGAAGAAGGTAGAATGTAGGCAATCCATTTACCCCGGGAGTAAGATCAACAGCATATTCTATCTCAACCGGAGAGCCAAAAGCCTCTTTGATCGTGTTGAGCATTACGTTAATTGTCTCAGAGAGTGGCACATAGTTGTACTGAAGTATATCAGCAAAATTAATAACTCGTGGTCCAATTGTGCTTAAACCTGTCTCAATCCGGTCATTGTCAGGATTGTAAACTGATGCACAATACCGAAGAGTACCATGTCTTTCGGCTTCACTGATATCCAGAAGTTTCAATGCAGCAAGTTCACCGTGTTTTAGAAAATCAACGGTTGTTTCCTGACAATCCAATGCATAAAACTGTACCTGTGAACTATTCAGTAAATCTTTGACAGAGTAAATGGAAACTCTGGGATATACGGGAGAAAACCGGAAAGATTTCCAACCATCGACAACATATGTGCCTAATCCAATGGCAGCTACTGCAAAACCTTCATCGGGTTTCATATTTGCCACCGGGTAGTAGTTGTAAGACTGGGCTACCCCGCTGATATGAGGATAATAATAATTTTCGTACCTATGGCCAACTAATTCCTGCAGCACCACTGCCATCTTTTCGTCTTCAATTTTATGATGTACGACAATAAAATAGTTTCGGGCTTTTTCGGAATAGGTGGAAGCAAAAACCAGCTTTATTGCAGTTGAGATTTGTTCGAGAACAATTTTCTTGCTCACCGAACTGTTCGGAACAATGTAAGTTTCAAAAACTCCTGCAAATGGTTGGGTAATTGAATCTTCCGAAGAACTTGACGACCTTACTGCAATCGGTTTTTCGATCTGGGAAACGAAAACCCTTAACTTCTTCAACAACGAAATAGAAAGTGGAGCTTCCACAAATAGTCGCCTTAATTCGGCATATGAAATTGAAGGATCGATAATCTTCTCGAATAGCTTGTTTTTTGAGATGAATCGTTGAAATTCATCCGTGCCGATAACGACCGTTATAGGGGTCAGTATGTTAATGCGATTGGCCAATGTTGGAAATTCCAGATTGTAAATCAAAGTATTAACAAAAGCCAAGCCCCTTCCTTTCCCTCCAAGTGAGCCACTTGCAAATGAGACAATGTTTTTTTCATCCATTGTAGATGTCTCATCAAAGTTCAGAATCTTCCCCTTTTTCTTCTCTTCTTTATACTTTTTAATGGTATCCAGGAAAAACTGTCTCGACTCGTTCATGTTCCTGAATGAATCGACCGGTATCGGATTTAGTGTTCTGGCCAATTGAATTTCACCCCTTGCCATAAGCCACAAGGACAATTGATTTTCAGAAGCATGGAGATACAACGACTCGTCCGGAACTTCCTGCAACAGCGTTTCAAATTCTCTAAGCGATTTTGCTACCCCGATTTTGTTACCTTCTTTATCTCTAAAAACAAAGTTGCCAAAGCCAAGATAACTGTTCAGGTAATGTTTGAGCTCTTTCAGCAGGGTCTCTGAATTTTTATTAATGAACGCTACTTCCAATTCCCTTGCAATTTTTGCGTTCCGGTTTTCAGACGACTGCAATATGATTGGAAGCTTTAAGATGTGCGATTTGACGTATTGAATAAATTTTACTCCCGCATGTTTGTCCAATTTCCCTACCCGGTCAAACTCAACATCTGAAATTATGCACAGCATAAAATCCTTGTATTTGTTGAAAATCGCAATAGCCTCCTCATAATTTCTGGCTAAAAGGATTTTGGGCCTTGACCGCATTCGGCAGATCTTATCCAATTCGTTTTTTTCAACTTCCGGTAAAAGTTCCTGAACGTGTCCAAAAACTATGTCATACAATATCTGGAGGTACCTGGAATAATAAAGCGGTGAATCTTCTATCAACAGAATTACCCGAACTAATCCGATTTTTGTATCATTTTCAACATTGACTTTATCTTCGGTAGATTTTACAATGGCAAAAAGTATCAGAGAATCTCCGTTCCAGACAAACAGTTTGTCAACAGATCGAATTGTGGGTACCAGTTCCTCGAAATATCCAATGTCACTTTTTTTATTCAGCAACAGATAGATCGGCATGGATTCGTAATTTGCACGGATTTGCTCACTAATGATAATCGGTGTTTCCCGATCCATACCAGCCATTACGATAACCAAATCGAAATGAATGGTCGCCAGCAGTTCCAGCGCTTCCTCCCCGGATGAAACTCCCGTAATCCGGGGCACTGAAAAGAGACTGTATTGGTAAATGTCGCCCATGAATTTTTCAAAAAATGAATCTTCACTTTCCAGAATAAACGCGTCATACAAGGTGGCAACAAAAAGGATGTGCTTGATCTTGTACTTCATCATATCAAGGTAAATGTACTTATCGATTGCCTGCTGGTTAAAATAGAGCTGAAGCGGCTTTTTGTTTTTGGTAAGTGATTTTCTGAAATAGTCGGATGGAAGAATTTCCTGAGCCGGGACCCCTTTTCTGTGGATGATTTCACGACCCTTGTAATTATTTATATAACCACTGATTAGTTTACCAATATTCACCAACAGGTTTCGCTCTTCAAATAAGAATGGACCTTCATCGGAATTTGGGCATTGTTTTAAGTAAAAAACTTCAACAGATCCTTTTTTGTTGTCGATGGTTACAAAATTTTCTTTTTGAGACCAAATGGTTTCAGTAAAATTTTCGCTCAGATACATTTTGCCTTCAAACTGGATTCTCGCAACTGCTGATTTTTGGTACTGCCAGGATTTTGGAAGAATTGAACAAATCTCCTTCAATGTTTCATCGATAGATTTCCCTTCTTCGATGATAAGGGAGGTTTGATTGATTGCTTTCAACTCTTTCAGTCGCTCGATGTTTTCATGCTGCAGTTTGTTGAATTCATCCCGTGTGGCCGAACCGGCAATCAAATTTGCGAGATTGAACAGCAGATTTCTCTCTTCCTTCAGGAAAGGTCCCTCATAGGCATCAGCAAATTGCTTCAGATAAAAGATTTCAATATTCCCTTTGTCTTTCGCCGGGGTTTCAAATTTTTGTTCCATTCTCCAGGAAGTTTCCATGAAACCCTGACTGGCAAAAACCAATTTGTTGTAGGTAATCCGGGCAACAGTCGATTCAGGATACTGCCAGGATTCGGGCAATATATCACAGATAGCCCGAAGTGAATATTCCAGGGATTTTCCTTTCATCAGTATTTCGGAGGTCAGGTTTATCCCTTTGAGTTCCTTTTGTCTCTCACCCATATCTATTGCCAAAGTCTTTAGCTGAAATTTTGAAATCAGCCCGACAAGCAACGGTACAATAAGATCAAAAGAAAAATCTATCTCATCAATATTAGCAGAATCTGCCGAACCCAGCTCATTTGACAGATGAAGCTCGACGATCCCGAGATTTCCGTCAGGCAGCTGAAATTGTCTTTGGACAAATGTGGTTTGCTCTTTAAAATTGTTGCTGCTGAAAATCCTGCCGTCAAAAATAATTTTTGAAAACACGGCACCTTTGATTACAGCAGATTGCTCAATTTCAGCACTAACCTGCTCCAATGAAGCCTTCAGTTGGTTCCCTCCGGACATGACGGCAATGATTCCGGCTGTAAGTTTCCCCGGAACAAACAAGGCCCTGTTCTCCTGCAAAGTTTCTCTCGTCCCGCCTGAAGTTGATTTCATCGCTCAAAATTTTTCTTTTACCAAAACCCGCAATCGTTAGTTCGAAACTAATACAAAAATGTAATTTTATAACAGTATAACAGCAAAACATTGAACGTATCCTTGAAAATGCCTGATTGATTGACCGGCATGATGCATCAATAATTTAATAATTCGTCTATTTAACCTTAATTTAATTTTTAAAATAAAATAAAAGACTATTTTTGCTTTCGAATATTAATAAATATCGCTGTTTTTCTTACATCTTATTATTTTTTTAGATAAATATCAGATGATTTAAAAATAAAACAGTTTTTTTTTTGAAAAACACAACTCAATCAATAAGTGTTATGGAACACAAGAAATTTCCAATCCCTGTTGGTTTATACGATCCGGCCAACGAACACGACGCCTGTGGGATTGGTTTCGTTGCCCATATCAAAGGGGCCAAATCACATGATATCGTTCAGCGTGGTCTGACAGTTCTGTTGAACATGGACCATCGCGGAGCAACCAGTTCGGACAACAAAACCGGTGACGGGGCAGGTATACTTTTACAAATGCCCCATGACTTCTTCCTGTCACAGGGAATAGACCTTCCGGAACCCGGCAAATATGGAGCAGGCCTGGTATTTCTTCCGGTGGCGGAAGAAGAGGCGGCTTATTGTATTGAAGTTTTGAACCGGTTTATCGAAGCCGAGGGATTGACCTTAATTACCTGGCGCAACGTACCAGTCGATAGTTCAGTGATTGGTGAAATAGCCCGCAGTACGGAACCGCTTATCCGTCAGGTTTTGGTGAAAGGAAATTATGAGCAGGACCTGCTTGAAAGGAAACTTTACCAGGCCCGGAAACTGGCTGAAAGAACGGTCAGAGAATCTTCCCTTGCAGGTAAGAGAAGCTTTTACCTTCCCAGCTTTTCCAGCAAAGTAATAATTTACAAGGGGATGTTTACCCCCAGCCAACTAAGGGATTACTTCAAGGATTTGACTCATCCCGAAATGAAGAGTGCCATAGCCTTGGTTCACTCCCGTTTCAGCACCAATACTTTCCCGACATGGGATCTGGCGCAGCCATTCCGCATGATCGCCCACAACGGGGAGATTAACACCATCAAGGGTAACCGCCAGTGGATGCATGCACGTGAAGCATTGCTTGAATCTGCATTGTTCGGCGATGATATCGATAAACTATATCCAATCATTGAACCGGGAAAATCCGATTCTGCTTCTTTCGATAATACCCTGGAATTTCTACACATGGCAGGGCGAAGCATGCCGCACTCGTTGTGCATGATGATCCCGGAATCCTTCAACGAAAAAAATCCGATACCCGAGAGTCTTAAGGCTTTCTATGAATACCACTCCACCCTGATGGAGCCCTGGGACGGCCCTGCCTCCATGGTTTTTTCCGACGGCCGGTACATTGGCGGAACACTCGACCGCAACGGCCTGAGACCTTCCAGGTATGTGATCACCAAGAATGACCTGATTGTGATGGGTTCAGAAGTCGGGGTTCAGGTTTTCAAACCGGAAGAGATAAAAGAAAAAGGAAGGCTTCGTCCGGGTAAACTTTTACTTGTCGACACTCAACTTGGCATAATCATTCCGGACAAAGAGGTCAAAGCCGAACTCAGCAGGAGAAATCCGTACATCAACTGGCTCAAAGAGAACAGGCTGATGCTCGAAGACATTGTGGTCAAACAGCGGGTCCCTTCCAACATGGGTGACCAGTTCGGAATATACAGCAAGGTTTTCGGGTACAGCAAAGAAGATATGCAGGTACTAATCAAGGAGATGGCCGAAACAGCCAACGAACCGACCAGTTCAATGGGTAACGACACCCCGCTGGCTGTTTTCTCCGACAAGCCCAAACGGTTTTTCAGTTATTTCCGCCAGCTTTTTGCACAGGTAACCAATCCTCCGATCGATCCGATCCGCGAAGGACTGGTAATGTCGCTCACCAATTACATTGGCTCACTCACCAGCAATATCCTGAATGAGACCTCTATCCATGCCAAACTGATTAAGTTTGACAGTCCGATCATCACCAATACGGATCTTGGAAAGATCAAGGATATGAAGCATGAAGAATTCACTCATGCCACAATACCGATGGTTTTTCCTCTAAAGGACGGCGTGGAAGGTTTCAAAAAGGCCTTCGCAGATATGCTGGAAGCTGCTGAAAAGGCAGTTGATGAAGAGAAAAATTTCATCATCCTTACAGACCGGAACATTTCATCGGAAATGGTTCCTATTCCCTCACTGCTTTCGGTTGCAGCAGTCCACCACCATCTGATCAGGACCAAAAAACGGATGCAGATCGGTATCCTTGTGGAAAGTGCAGAACCCCGTGAAGTAATGCATTTCGCACTCCTTTTAGGATATGGCGCCAGTGCAATCAATCCCTATCTTGCATTTGGTGCAATCAGCAACATGGTGAAAGGGGGAGAAATAAAACTACCCTACGCCGAAGCAAGGAAAAACTACATCAAATCCATCGACAAAGGACTGTTGAAAGTCCTGTCCAAAATGGGAATTTCAACCCTCCGGTCGTACCACGGTTCCCAGCTTTTTGAAGCAGTCGGTGTCAGCGATGCATTGATTGAAGAATTCTTCAAAGGTACATCTTCCCGCCTAAGCGGCGTCGGTTCCGTAGAGCTGTTCCAGGAGGCAGTTATGTTCCATCAGGACGCTTACAGCAAGGAACACAAGAAACTAGTCTTCGATACCAACGGTGAGTACCACTACAGGAACAACGGAGAGCACCATGCATGGAATCCTGAATCGATCGCATTGCTGCAATGGGCTACAAAAACCGACAACTACGATGTCTTCAAAAAATTCAGTTCACTCGTTGACAAACAGAACCAAAAACCTGCATTTATAAGGGGTGCGCTGCAGTGGAAGCGAAATCCTATTCCAATCGGAGAGGTCGAACCGGCTGAGAACCTGCTGAAGCGTTTTGTTACAGGTGCCATGTCTTACGGATCTATTTCCAAAGAGGCGCACGAAGCCCTCGCTGTTGCCATGAACGAAATCGGGGGCCGGAGCAACACTGGTGAAGGAGGCGAAGATCCCGAGCGTTTCGGTACCGATAAAAACTCTAAAATCAAACAGATTGCATCCGGCCGTTTCGGGGTAACCAACAATTACCTGATGAATGCCGAGGAGCTCCAGATCAAAATTGCCCAGGGTGCAAAACCGGGTGAAGGAGGTCAGCTTCCGGGCTTTAAAGTCAACAAGATCATTGCCAAAACCCGGAATTCAACGCCCGGCATTACCCTGATTTCTCCCCCGCCCCACCACGATATATACTCCATCGAGGATTTGGCCCAGCTGATATTCGACTTAAAGAATGTCAATCCAAAAGCCAAAGTTTCCGTTAAACTGGTATCTGAAACCGGTGTAGGGACCATCGCAGCAGGTGTGGCCAAGGGTTTTGCAGATATCATCATTTTGAGCGGCTGCGAGGGCGGGACAGGCGCTTCTCCTGCCAGTTCGATCAAATATGCCGGTTTACCTGCCGAGTTTGGTATAGCAGAAACGCAGCAAACGCTTGTTATGAACAACCTCCGCGGCAGGGTAAAATTGCAGGTAGACGGCCAGCTGAAAACGGGCCGGGATGTTGTGATCATGGGTATGCTCGGGGCCGAAGAATTCGGTTTCTCAACTGCAGCCCTTATCTCACTGGGCTGTATCATGATGCGCAAATGCCACCTGAATACCTGTCCTGCCGGGATTGCTACCCAAAACAAAAATCTCCGTAAAAGATTCCTTGGCAGGTCTCAATATGTTATCAACTTCTTCCATTTTATCAGCAGGGAGATACGCGAATACATGGCAGAAATCGGGGTCCGTACCTTTGATGAACTGATTGGCCGCACAGATTTACTGGAGGTAAATCCAAATGTTACCAACTGGAAAATGAAGAATGTAAATCTTTCCAGATTCCTCCATATGCCTGAAGAGGCAAAGATATATCCGATCCGCAATACCCATCCGAATACCACAGATCTGGATGATGTACTGGACCGAACCCTTATTCGAGAGGCAAACAAAGCCATCAAGAACGGAGAGCGTGTTTGGATCGGCCACGACATCAACAATGTGATGCGTACAACGGGTGCGATGCTTTCAGGTGTGATTTCAAAAAGATATGGTGAGGCAGGACTGCCGAAAGACACCATCAACTGCACCTTTAAAGGTTCTGCCGGCCAAAGTTTCGGCGGCTTCCTGGTTAAAGGAGTCACCTTCAGACTGGAAGGCGATTCGAACGACTATCTGGGCAAAGGATTATCGGGAGGTAAAATCATCGTTGTGCCTCCGATAGGCACCACTTTCGAGCCGCACCTGAACATCATTGTCGGCAACACTACCTTATACGGCGCGACGGGCGGCGAAGTTTACATCAAAGGTGTGGCAGGCGAACGCTTCTGTGTCAGAAATTCGGGGGCAAAGGCAGTCGTTGAGGGCACGGGCGACCACTGCTGCGAATACATGACAGGTGGCCGCACCGTCGTACTGGGTACTACCGGCCGCAACTTTGCTGCGGGTATGAGCGGAGGAATTGCCTATGTCCTTGACGAAAACGGCGATTTTGATTACTACTGCAATACAGGCCTTGTAGAACTTAGCCAGGTAGAAGAAAAAGCCGACATCCAGGAACTCCAGCAGATGATCCAGAAGCACCTGCTTCACACACAGAGTCCGCAAGCCGAAAAAATCCTGACAAACTGGGAAGAGTACCTTCCGAAATTTGTCAAGGTGATACCGCTGGAATACAAAAAAGTATTAAATGAAGAGAAACTTAAAGAGGTAAAACGGAAGCTGGAAATGGCTGAAGATGCACCGGTAATCAGAGAATAAAAAATATAAAAATGGGAAATCCAAAAGGTTTTATAGAAATAGAGCGAAAAATAGGCGGGTACCGTCCGGTCAAAGAACGCATAGGTGATTTCGGAGAGGTCGAACAGACCCTTGACGAACAGGACCGGATAGAACAGGCTGCGCGGTGCATGGATTGCGGCGTGCCTTTCTGCCACTGGGCTTGTCCGGTAGGAAGCAATATCCCGGAATGGCAGGACGCTGTTTACCGGGGGAAATGGGACGAGGCTTACACCATCCTCACCAAGACCAACAGCTTCCCCGAATTTACAGGAAGAGTCTGTCCGGCGCCTTGTGAAAAGTCATGTGTACTGGCTATACACGATGAGTCGGTTACCATCCGTGAGAACGAGGCTGCAGTTGTCGAACACGCTTTCGACCTGAACCTGGTTACGCTCAACATTCCAGAGACCAGAACCGGTAAAAGAATTGCCGTGGTGGGTTCCGGTCCTGCCGGATTATCAGCGGCTGACCTTTTGAATCAGGCAGGCCATACCGTGACCGTATTTGAACAGGACAACGAAATAGGCGGATTGCTGCGCTACGGCATTCCTGATTTTAAACTGAACAAAGGAGTCATAGACCGACGCATCGATCTATTCGTCAAAGAGGGAGTCATCTTTAAAACCAATATCAAAGTTGGTGAACATATCACCGAACAGCAGCTTCTTGTCAATTTCGATGCTGTTTGCCTGGCCTGCGGTGCTATGCTCCCACGTGACCTGGCAACCACACCCGGTCGTGAGCTGAAGGGTGTATATTTTGCGATGGATTACCTCAAACAACAAAACAACGTAGTTAAAGGAGTGACCATTCCGGAATCCATCCATATCAATGCCAAAGACAAAAAAGTACTGGTAATCGGTGGCGGTGATACCGGTTCAGACTGTGTGGGAACAGCTATCCGTCAGAAAGCTGTTTCTGTTACACAGATTGAAATTCTCGATAAACCGCCAGAGACAAGAAGCGAAGACAATCCATGGCCATTCTGGCCCAATACGCTGCGCACATCCAGCTCACACCTCGAAGGGTGTGAAAGGCGCTGGTCATTGAATACCCGCAGATTTATCGGCGAAAATGGAGTCCTGAAAGGTGTTGAAGTGGTAAAAGTGGAATGGACAAAAACCAACGGACAAATGACCATGAGAGAGATTCCGGGTACGGAAGAGATCATCGAAGCCGACCTGGTAATGTTGTCTCTCGGATTTTTATCACCCGTTCACGAAGGTCTGCTCGACAGGCTCAAAGTGGATTACGATGCCAGGGGAAATGTAAAAGCCAATGATTTCGCCACCAGTGTAGAAAAAGTATTTGTAGCCGGCGATGCAACACGTGGTGCCAGCCTGGTGGTTCATGCAATTCGTTCAGGCAGGGATGCTGCGATGAGGATGCATGAGTTTGTGATGGGCAGTTAAAGGAGACGGGACGACGGGACGGCTGAAGGACTGGACGACTGAAGACTTACAACTGTAGTCTTGGCTGATGTCCTTTAAAAAATAGATCGAGAGATGCTTTTCCCTTTGAAATTCTTTATATTTGAACAAAGAATTAGACACATGAACATTCAGGCTAGAAAACTGGTTCTAATTGAGGAATTTCTTCGCATTAGTGACGAAAGTCTTATTGCGAAACTCGAAACATTCATCAAAGAAGAGAAGAAAATTTCACATCAAAGGAACTTAAATCCCATGTCATTGAACGATTTCCATGAAATGATTGATCATGCAAAACAAAATAGTGATGCTGGTCAGGTAATCTCTCATCAGGATCTTAAGAAGAAGGTCAAAACATGGAAATAAAAATTGAATGGTCTGAAATGTCTGAAAGTCAACTCAAAGACCTATTTAATTATTACTCACTTCAGGCAGGTCCAAGAATTGCAAAAAAAATAGTCAACAGTATAATTAACAAGGTTTCCGTGTTAGAAAGAAACCCGTTAGCTGGTCAGAAAGAAGAACTCCTAAACGAATATCCTGAAGAATTTAGATATCTGGTTGAAAACAACTTTAAGATAATTTACTGGAGGAAGGAAAGTCTCATTACCATTGCATCTGTCTTTGATTGCAGACAAAATCCTGTAAAAATTAAGAAACTTTAGCCTGAAACAAATAACCTGGTTCGTTACTTACAATTTTATTGATCTTCCCCTGATGTATTCCTGTTAACTTAAAAAATTATGAAGAATAAAAAACTTTTCACGTTTCTTGTTGCTTTAGTTGTGTCTTCCATCTATCCCGGACTTTTTGCACAAAATAAACCTGTTGAAAATGCCGACTACAGGCTTGCGGAAAGATTTTCACCGACCAAAATCAGCAAGATGGTTTTCAGCACATCGGTCACGCCCAAATGGCTGAAGACAGGCGACCAGTTTTGGTATACCGATACCACCTCGGAAGGGATCTCTTATTACCTGGTTGATCTGGACAAGCGAACCAAATCTTTTTTGTTCGACAACCACAAAATGGCATCAATGTTGACCAAAATCACCAAAGATCCTTACGACTGGCAGCATCTTCCGGTCATCAAACCCAAATTCAAAAAGAACGATACGGTTTTCCAGTTCGATGTGACAAGCAGTCAGGATGAGGAAAAGAAAAAGGATGACGCTTCGAAAACCGGTATACTGAGGAAAGATTCAACTTCGACAGCCAAAGACAGCCTTCAGGCAAAAAAAGGGACAAAAGCCGGCAGTGACCAAGACAAGGAAAAGGATAAAGTTAAAAAAGCGGTATTTCACCTGGAGTACAGCCTGAAAACGGGTGAACTATACCATATCAGGGACTGGAAAGAAGAAAAAGAGAATCCTGACTGGGCCAATATTTCGCCTGACGGTGAATATATTTTCTTCGCCCGTGATTACAATCTTTTCTGGATGGATAAGGTTAACTACGAGAAAGCAAAAAAAGACGAAAAAGACAGTACCGTTGTGGAACATCAATGCACGACAGAAGGTGTAAAAGACTATGGTTTTGGCGGCGGTTTTACCCCGGCGGCCAATGATGATGAAAAAAAGATTAAGGAGGAAAAGAAAAAACGGAAAGGCGCTTATATCAGCTGGTCGCGCGACTCCAAAAAATTTGCATTGGTCCGCAACGACAGCAGGAAAGTGAAAGACCTTTGGGTCATCAATATACTGAAAGAACCGCGCCCTGAACTGGAAACCTATAAATACCAGATGCCGGGCGAAAAAGAGGCTCCGCAGGAAGAACTATGGGTTTTCGACATGGGTACTAAAAAAGGAAAAAAGATACCGGTCGACAAGTTTAAGGACCAGACATTATCCATTCACAGAGCCAACCTAACCAACAAAGAGAAGCTGGAAGATTACGTTCCAAGCAGATGGCTCTCTGAAACATCAGGAATTTTGTTCATTACCAGGGCAAGCCGCGATCTGTACCGGATTGATATCTGTTCTGTTAATACCGAGACAGGTGAAACAAAGGTACTGGTCGAAGAACGGATGAACACCTATGTTGAAACCAAAAAACTGTACATTCTTGGAAACGGGAAGGAGCTGATTCACTGGTCGGAACGCGACGGATGGGGTCATTTCTACCTGTATGATGAAAACGGAAATGTGAAGACCCAGCTCACGTCGGGTCCCTGGCACTGCAGCGAGATCGTCAAAGTGGACGAAAAGAACAGGGTCCTCTATTTTATGGCAAATGGCCGTGAAGCCGGGGAAAACCCCTATTACGACCATTTTTACAGGATCAACCTCGACGGCTCCGGATTGCAGTTGCTGAATCCGGGTAATTTTTCCCACAATACAGAGATGAGCGATTCTTACAAATACATTGTCGACACCTACTCACGTGTCAATACAATCCCTAAATCCGAAATCAGGGACAATACCGGAAAGCCGGTGATGGAGCTGGCAACTGCCGATCTGAGAAATCTCTTCGCAGCCGGGTATAAATTCCCTGAACCTTTCAAAACCAAAGCAGCCGACGGGATTACAGATATTTACGGCGTGATGTACAAGCCTTTTGATTTCGACTCAACCAAACTCTACCCGTTGATTGAGTATGTCTATCCCGGACCGCAAACGGAGGCTGTCAATGCCGCATTTTCAAGCCGGATGGACCGCACCGACCGTCTGGCACAACTTGGGTTTATTGTGATCACCCTGGGTAACAGGGGAGGAAATCCAAACCGCTCCAAGTGGTACCACAATTTCGGCTACGGCGACCTGAGGGATTACGGCCTGGCAGACAAAAAATATGTGGCCGAACAACTGGCCGACAAGTATAAATTTATCGATATCACCAAGGTTGGGATCACCGGTCATTCGGGCGGAGGATTTATGTCGACTGCAGCCCTGTGCCAGTACCCTGATTTCTTCAAAGTAGCCGTTTCCTCTTCGGGTAACCATGAGAACCAGATCTACAACCGCTGGTGGAGCGAAACCCACCAGGGAGTAAAAGAGAAGGTGAGTGACGACGGAGCAACACAGTTCATTTACGACATCGAAAAAAATACCCAACTGGCTAAAAACCTGAAGGGTAAATTACTGCTGATCACAGGTGATATCGACAACAACGTCCACCCTGGAAATACCCTCCGTATGGTGAATGCCCTGATCAAAGCCAACAAGCGTTTCGACTTTTTCATCCTTCCGGGGGAACGTCACCCTTACGGCTCTGATACAGAATATGTTTTTTGGCTGAAGGGGGATTATTTCTGCAAACACCTGATCGGCGATTACTCCATCAGTACCGATATTTTCGAGATGAACCGGGAAACGAAAATGACGCAGGGAAAAAAGAGTTTATAAAGTTTGAAATGTTTAAATAAAATTATGGAAACGATAAACATAGCTGTTCTTGGATGCGGAACAGTAGGCGGCGGAGTTGTTCAAATCATTTCAGAGATGGATAAGGATCTTGAAATCAGGGCAAATAAAAAAATAGTACTGAGGAAAATAGTCGAATTAGATCCGGTAAAAGCTTCCGAAAGATTTTCAGTCCCCATCAACCTGTTTTGCGGCAGCGGCAAAGAATTGACTGTTGCAGAAGCCAACCGTTTCATTGATGAGATTATTGCATCTGACGATATCGATCTGATTGTTGAAACCATCGGCGGGAAAAGTGATTTTGTACATGATTTGTGTATCAGGATACTAAACTCGGGGAAGCATCTGGTGACCGCAAATAAATCACTGCTGGCCGAACGCGGAAAAGATATTTTCGAGGCTGCTGAAAAGGGAAATGTCAAGATTGGCTTTGAAGCTGCCGTATGCGGCTCCATCCCGATTATCAAAACCATCAAGGAAAGTTTTACAGGCGACAAGGTGCTGTCCATTTCAGGTATCATGAATGGAACAAGCAACTACATCCTGACACAAATGCAAAGCGAAAAACTCGAATTTAACACGGCATTGCAGCTGGCGCAGGAAAACGGATACGCAGAAACAGACCCTTCTTTGGACATCAACGGCGGAGATGCCGGCCACAAACTGATCTTGTTAATCAAACTTGCCTACGGTATCGATGTAACGAAAGATGAGCTGCCGGTTCTTGGTATCGAAAACATTACGAAAGAAGATATCGACTTTGCCGACGAAATCGATGCACGCATCAAACTGATTTGTTATGCGAAACAGGTAAACGGCAATATTTACGCAACGGTACGGCCTATGCTGGTAAAAAGCAGCAATTTCCTCGCCGAAGTCAGCGGAACGACCAATGCCGTAAGGTTAAACAACAAATATTCCGGAATCCAGATACTTGTCGGCAAAGGGGCAGGATCGACCGAAACTGCCATGTCAATTGTTTCAGATATAGTCTTTATCGCCAGATACGGAGATAAAATTCAAAACCTGACGGCAAAACAGGAACTGAAATTTGCCGTTGCCGATCAATTTGTTTTTCCCTACCTCATTACTTTCCACACAGGCAATATGCCGGGTACAACCGGTTTTATTGCCACAGCAATCGGGAAACAGGATATCAATATCGAAACGGTGAGCCATAACCGGCACACAGGCGAAAAAGCGATGTTTTCAGTGGCTACTATGCCCTGCACCCTCGGACAAATTCTGAAAGCAATTGAAGAAATAAAAAAAGAGCGACCGGGCATGCTGTTGAGCGAACCAAAGGTGATGCCCATTCTCTATTGAAAATGAGCCGGAGAATTTTGCCCTCCGGGGATGTGGCCTGGTATTACTGCATGCCGGATGATATCAACGAATGCAAAGGAAAGCCGTCAGCCTGGGTGAATGTCCGTTGGTCAGGTGTACTTGAGAAAAGGGATTCGGGTCCCGGAGTCTGTGGAAGGATCGAAACTTTAAAAAAATCCTGCGTATACAGAAAACAGAAATGATTGCAGCCTGATTTCAGGCAATTTTAATTAAGTAATATTTATTGTGATGAGAAAGATATTTAAATTTGGTGAGGATGTTGAAGGGTACGAGGTTCCGGTACTGAATGAACGCGAGGTTAGGGCTTCGGCCGGTATTATGTTTTTCTTTGCTTACACCTCCCTGATGCTGATCCTTTTCAAAGGGAATTTTGTCCCTGCAAAATTTTTCGTGTACATCTTTATGATTGATTTTGCTGTGCGGCTCTTTATCAATCCGAGGTTCTCCCCAACACTTATCATCGGCAGATTGATCGTTACAAATCAAAAACCTGAATATGTCGGCGCCCCACAGAAAAAATTCGCCTGGATTATCGGCCTTGTGCTTGCCGCATCCATGTTCTATTTTCTGGTAATATTAAATACCTACAGCATAATTACAGGGCTGATCTGTCTGGTCTGCCTGATATTCCTGTTTTTTGAATCAGTTTTTGGCATATGCCTTGGATGTCTGTTTTATAATCTGATCTACAAGGAGAAAGCAAAACACTGTCCCGGTTATACCTGCGAACTGAAAGACAGGCAGGCAATTCAGAAGGTATCAGGAACACAATGGTCCATAATATTGGTCTTTATCATTTTTATGGTAGTCTCTGTCAATCTGTTAACTGAAAACTACAAGGTTAAACCTATGGATCTGTGGGTGAAATGGGGCATGAAAAAAGAAATCCCGGCTAAGGAACACAATTAAAAGTCTGAAGGGTTCCGGGTTGCCGAATGTGAAATTGACTCGTTTCTAATTGTGATTTAATAAATATCCAGACGGAAGAAAATATTCCGGAAACGATAACGCGAAACCCGAAACCCGAAACATTTCAAACCTATTCAGAAAACTACCCTGACCCCTGCCCCGTTTGCGGAGGCCGCAAATTTAAAGTTGATTTCACGGTGTGTATGAACTGAAAGGTCCTGACTTCCAAATTGCCTGCGGTAACGTTTAAGCGCCCGTTTTGCGCGGATAGGCTGGGTCCATATCTGTGCTTCGGTTAATACACAATTCAGACCGAAATTGACCACACCATCCAAAAACGTACGGTGGAATCCAAGCCAGGTTATCGCACCGCTTACCATGTTAATGGAAGTCGGAAGTATATGTGCCTGCCATTTCCGGGCCTCACTTTCCATCAAAGAACGGTCTGTAAGGAATTTTTCCATCTGTGTCAATTTTGCCTGTCTTTCGGCAAGGCTTCCTTCCGGGAGCATGTCGAATTTACCTGCGAATGAGGCAGGTTGAAAGGGGGAGATAAACTGCCCTGCAACACCCAAAAAAGTGGTTGCTGCACCTAAAGCCATGTCTTGCCTGGTATTTTTGTCGCCGGATGAGAAATAAACTGCCCCCTGCCCGATCGTTGCGGCACCATATAAGCCGAGCCAGCTATACCACCATTGTTTGGTTCCATCCTGGTCGTTTTGCAGGCTTTTCTGAAGAAACTGAATCCTGTTAACCATAGCCGAATCAACTGGCTCCCGGGCGTTCGATTGCTGACCTGCTAATAATACACACAGCAACGGAAGCGTAGTACATTTCAGGAATATATCTTTCAAACTAAACCGCCTGTTAATTTTTTCCATGGAAATTTTCCGTTACAGATGAAGCATTAACTGTTTCAGCCTGCACTTCGGGATTTAAAGCGGCAGTGTTCTCAGTCAGTATTTTGGATTCTTTTAGCCTCGCAGAGAGCAGAAAACTAAAAATCATCAGTCCGATCATCACCATCAGCGGGTAAGTCATGGATCCGGTAGTCTTGGATTTAAAACCGTCCATGCAGAAAATAAAGGCAATACCGGAAACCTGTCCCATCAGCAGCAGCCACCCATTGGAAGCGCCTTCAGAGGCCGGGAAAGTTATTTCGGCTCCGTACTGGAAGCCGATCGGTCCGGAACTGAGCAGGAAAAACCCAAGCATGGCGCCGAAAAACAGGAGCAGCATGTAATTGCTTGCAAAGGTAATGCCGATCAATCCAATGGTGGCCCCTGCCAGTGCAATCATAATAAAAGGAGTACGCTTGCGGTAGTGGTCAGACAAAAACGGCATAATCAATGCCCCGAGAATTCCACCGGCAATCATTATTCCGCCGGTATTACCAGCCTCGGTTGCGGTAAATCCACGCGGCATCATGATATTTTCGATCCAGGTGGTAACGCTGTTAAACACCCCGAGTCCGATGAAAAAGATGAACATCAGCAGCCAGAAATCGCGCGATTTGAACATCAGTCTAAAACCATCCATGGCCAGGGCCCTTACATCGCCATGTTCTTCACAAGGAGGAGTAGGCGGAGCCTCCCTGGATAAAACGATGAACACAACTGCAATGACGGCTGATATAGCGCCGTAAAGGGTCATCATGCCGACCAGCCCGCTGGTGGTAAAAAGCAGCGGTGTCACAACCATGCCCGCCAGAATTCCTATGTACATCGAAAGCGTGCCCAATCCGGCAGCAGTGGCACGTTCCTCCATTGGAAAC
Source organism: Bacteroidales bacterium (assembly GCA_038323575.1). GTDB lineage: Bacteria > Bacteroidota > Bacteroidia > Bacteroidales > Prolixibacteraceae > CAINVV01. The sequence goes on from JBBQHB010000028.1 coordinate 24,628, forward strand.
CAGACGGCAGAAAGTTTGGTGATGGCATTCAGCAGGAAAGGCTGACCTATCGCAATTCCGATCTGAGCAATAAGAACCATGTTGTAATCGGCACCAGCCCAGCCGCGCATCAGACCAAAGAAGCCAGTCAGTACGGCACCGATTCCTGCACCTATTTTAATGCCCCAGGTATCTATTACCCAGGAAGCAGGGATGGAAACAACAATGTATACAATCATGAACGACATGGACAAAATACCGATCATCAGGTCGGACACCTTGAAAAATGAAGCGGCATCGACTGTTATAGGTGCGAAAGTGATCCACAACACCTGGTTGGCTGCAACCATTAACATGAAGAGCGCAAGCATCACCCAACGGTAGCCGTATACCTTGTACTTTGTCATTTTGATTCGATTTACTTGACGACTTTCGCTTCCTCCAGGAGAACATCGTATTTATAGCCGTAACCGAAGTCTTTGTCTACTGCAATCACTCCTTCGAAAGTGACGACTTTTCCGACTTCTGCTGCATCCATTGTGGTAACAGTAAGGTCAAAAGAACCGTTGGCTTCCGAACCGTCCTGCAGGTGAACCCAGTTTTTGTTCATGATCTCGGGACTGAATTTGATTACCTGACCGGTTACTTTGACCTTTTTCCCGGAAAAGCTGGCAGGATTGGCAAAAATATCGGATAATTTAACTGCGCCGGCAGCGGTAGTTACTTTTATTCCCTCCACTTTTTCCATTGATTGTCTCCCTTTGGTGGACAAAGCCAGGGCCTTTTTTTCCAGAATTGGCTCGTCACTGAATTCCTGTATAAACTGGATACTCTCGAAAGTGCGGTTCAGTTCCTTGCTTTTGAAGTTGGTCATCTCCATGCTAGCCTTGTAATAGTAGGTTTTGCCCTTTTCTGCTTCAAAACGGGATACGGCTGCCCAATACTCTTTGCCATCTTCGGTAAGGAGCAGGTAAGTATAGCCGGTGGTCTGAACGACTTCTTTTGCTACCACTTTGTGCTGTTCATCAGCCGGTGCTGCCTGGGACTGAGCGGCAGGTTTATTCTCTGTTTTTTTGACTTTTGCGTTGTTGCAGCCTGTTAAAAAGGCCAATACAATGATTAAATAAGCAAATGATCTCATGATTGAAATTTAAATTTGAAATTTTATTCGTTTTCTAATTCAATTTTAGATTGACTGTTCCAGGCCTTCCATGCAATTGCACCAACAATAACCAGAACGACCACCAGAGCATATGGAAAGGATGAGGCACTTCCGCTTCCGTAGGAGTGCAAACCTGACAAATAATAGTTAACCCCAAGGTACGTCATCAGCACACTCAGAAGTCCGGCAACGGAGGCCAGGTTGAGTGCAAACCATCCGCGGTAGCCGGGCATCAGGCGCATATGTGTAATAAAGGCATACACAAGGATGGTAACGAGCGACCAGGTCTCTTTCGGGTCCCAGCCCCAGTAACGGCCCCAGGATTCGTTGGCCCAGATGGCGCCAAGGAAAGTTCCGATGGTAAGCAGATACAGGCCGAGGGTCATGGCGGCCTCGTTGATCCAGGTCATGTGGCGGATGTTCCGCTCTACCCGCTCTTTGTTGGCCGGCTTGACCATACTTGCCAGCAGTAAATTCATCAGGCCTATGATGGCGCTTACGCCGAGGAACCCGTAACTGCCGGTGATTACTGCAACGTGCAGCGCAAGCCAGTAAGATTTCAATACCGGTACCAGGTTGGTAATCTCAGGATTGAGCCAGCTCATCTGAGCTACAAATAATGTAAGCCCTGAAAGCAGAGCAGCTGCGCCCATCACCATGGGGTTCCGGCGTGCAAAGATCAGTCCGGCCAGCATACCGGCCCAGGCAATGTAAATCATCGATTCATAACCATCACTCCAGGGCATATGGCCTGCGATGTATCCTCTGGTGATCAGTCCAAGGCTGTGCAGTGCAAAACCTATCAGGAAAATCCAACCTGAGTAAAATACTATTTTCGGGTTCATCGAACCGGTGGTGAGCAGGGCCCTGAAATAGAAGATCAATAAAACAAGACCTGCCAGCAGGTAAAGAAATGAGAGATCCTTGAATATGTTCACCCGGTTGTAAAGGATTTCCAGCTTCTGTTTGGTTGCACCGGGAATAATGTCAGCGCCCAGTTTGCGCTGAAACTGGTCGATCAGAGAAAGATCCTGCTTCTGGCGGGATTCGTCGTTGGATTGAACGGCATTCAGGTAATCGGAGAAAACTTTCATCATCATGGCTCCCGAAGTAGATTTTGGAGCAGTGGTAAGGTCTTCCCAGGTAGTGTTGCTCCGCTCGGAGGAAGGAAACAGCCGCAGCAGTTCACCTTTGAAAACCAGGTAAGCCACATTCAGACGGTCGTCCACTTTGATAATGGCATTATCGAAAGTCCCGCGCCGGGAAGGTTGTTTGGCATAAGCCGTACCCACATCTTTCGCCATTTTATATTCACCTTTTGCATCAAAGAAATCGGCAAAAGAGGCTTTGCCGGAAGAAACTCCCAGCAGTTGTTCAATCTTTGAATCGGCAAGTGCGATCATTGGGATTTTCTGCCAATCTTCGGGATAGGCAACCATACTAAGTACTACCTGTTCGGGAGACAGGCCGTTCAGGCTCTCCTCCCGCGATATTTTCATGACTACCTCGTACGCCAGCGTGCTGAAAGGTTTTACCCTTCCATCGTGCCCCTGTACCCAGACCCCGGCAAACTCATTGGCGGCATGTTTGGAAACTTCAGCCCCATTGACCTGACCTGCCAGGAGAGACATGGAAAGAACAAGCATTACAGAAACCGGTTTGGCGGCTTTCTTCATCAACTGGTAGAAATGACTTTTATTGTTGAAAATGGAGAGCAGGATGGATGCGAACAAAAGCAGGTAACCGGCATAGGTAAGGAAAGTGCCGGGCAGGTCTTTGTTAACTGAAAGTATGGTTCCCTTCTCATCCTGGTCAAAAGAGGATTGATAAAACCGGTAACCCCTGTGCTTCAAAACATTGTTCATGTAAATTGAGAAATCCCTGTTGACTCCCTGCTCTTTGTCCTCTAATGTGACTTCGCTTTTGTACGAAGACGGACTCATGGAGCCAGGGTAACGTTCCAATTGGAAGTCATTTAAATGGATGGCAAAGGGTAATGTGCTGATTTTCGGGCCAATCCATATTTCATAATCGGCTCCCTCAAACTGACCTTTGACAGAAGCAGGTACAGCCTCATCGTTGATTCTCAAAGTAGTAAATTCTTCTTTTGATCCGTTGGAGAGGCTGATCCTGACACCTTTCCCCTGTTTCATCATCCCTTCCATGGGAGCAGCTTGTTCCCCGGATGAAACATTCCAAATAAATTCCACGGATCTTACTTTCAATTTCTTGCCGTCAATTTCGAATGTGGCATTAACTGCCTTTTTGGAAAATGGAGTCAAAAGTACCTTTTGTTCCGCTTCAAAATGTTGGTCACCTTTGGAAAGCAACATGTGAAAATAAGTGTCAGAAGAGATCAGTTCGGAAGAGGATTCTCCTTCCCTGATATGAATTACCCCTTCTTCTCCGATATATCTGGTTACTCCGGCGCCGACAATCATCAGGATAAATGCGAGATGGAACAAGCCAACCGTCATTTTCTCTTTTCTGTACAATTTATTTCGGAAATAGACGACTATCATGGCAACAGATAGAAATATCAGTAACAACTCAAACCATAAGGTTCCGTAAACCAGCGCTTTCGCTGAATCAGCACCGTACGCACTTTCGACAAAGGTGGCAACGCCAAGAACCATGGCAAGCAACAAAAGGGCAAATCCGGCTGTAGAGACGGTGAATATAGTTTTTTTTAATTGTTCAATCATAACATATATTTAAAGTTAAATATGTCAGCAAAAATAAGAAAAAACCAATCGTTAATATAAAAAAAGGAGTCAGTTAAGACCCCTTTTTTGAAACAATTACATTTTAGATCGTTTTTAATGATGACCTAAAAATATATTTACGCATTGTGCTTTACGTTGGCCTGTGCTGCAGCCAGACGGGCGATCGGAACGCGGAAAGGCGAACAGCTTACATAATCCAAACCGATTTTGTCGCAGAATTCAACTGAGCTGGGCTCACCACCGTGCTCACCGCAAATACCAATCTTCAGTTTCGGCTTGGTTGAACGTCCTTTGGTTACGGCCATTTCAACAAGCAATCCAACACCCTCCTGATCCAGAATCTGGAAAGGATCATTCTTCAGAATTCCCCTGTCGAGATAATCAGGCAGGAATTTACCTGCATCGTCGCGTGAGAATCCCATGGTCATTTGTGTAAGGTCATTGGTGCCGAAAGAGAAGAAATCAGCCTCTTTAGCGATATTTTCAGCTGTCAGCGCTGCCCTTGGCACTTCAATCATTGTACCTACCAGGTAATCAATTTTATCGTTGCGCTCAGCAAATACTTTCTGAATAGTAGCATTGATCACGTCTGTCTGGTTTTTCAACTCAGCAACGGTACCAATCAACGGGACCATTATTTCAGGACGTGCATCGACTCCTTTTGCTTTCAGGTTCAGCGCTGCTTCAATGATTGCGCGGGCCTGCATTTCGGTGATTTCCGGATAGGTTATACCCAAACGGCAGCCGCGGTGACCCAGCATCGGGTTGAATTCTTCCAGATCAGAAACTTTCTGCTTGATCTGGTCAATGGTAAGTCCCATCTCATCTGCCAGTTCTATCTGCATCGCATGTTCGTGGGGAACAAATTCGTGCAATGGCGGATCGAGAAGACGGACAGTAACACCATAACCTTCCATCGCTTCGAAGATTCCTTCGAAATCGGCGCGCTGATATGGCAGTAATTTTGCCAATGCCTCTTTTCTTCCCTCAACAGTCGAAGAGAGGATCATCTCACGCATTGCTTTGATACGGGCTCCTTCGAAGAACATGTGTTCTGTACGGCAGAGACCGATACCTTGCGCACCGAATTTACGTGCCATTTGGGCATCGTGCGGTGTATCAGCATTGGTACGGACAGTCATGCGGGTAAATTTGTCGGCCAGTTCCATGACTTTTGCAAAATCATCACTGATTTCAGCTTCCTGGGTCTTGATTTTTCCATCGAAAACTTCACCGGTAGACCCGTTGAGTGAAATCCAGTCGCCTTCTTTGTATATTTTTCCGGCGGCTTCCATGGTACGGGTCTTGTAGTTGATTCTCAGCGCACCTGCACCGGAAACACAACATTTTCCCATTCCGCGGGCAACAACAGCCGCATGGGAGGTCATTCCTCCGCGGGCGGTAAGGATACCACGGGCGATGTTCATTCCTTCCAGGTCTTCAGGGGAGGTTTCAATCCTTACCAGGATAGAGTTATCATAGTTTTTTGCTTCATCGGCAAAGAATACAATCTGGCCGGTGGCGGCTCCCGGTGATGCAGGAAGACCTTTGCCGATCAGTATGGCTGCTTTGAGCGCGTTCACATCGAAGACTGGGTGCAAAAGCTCATCCAATTTATTTGGTTCAACCCTCATCATGGCTGTTTTTTCATCAAGCTTGCCTTCACTCAACAGGTCAACAGCAATTTTCAGCATGGCTGCGCCGGTACGTTTACCGTTGCGGGTTTGGAGCAACCAAAGCTTACCGTCCTGGATGGTAAATTCGATGTCCTGCATGTCTTTGTAGTGACCTTCGAGTTTCTCCTGAATCTCCATCAACTGTTTGTAAGCAACAGGCATGGTCTCCTCAAGGGAAGGAAATTTGGATGAACGCTCCTCTTCAGTCACGTTCTGCAGTTCAGCCCAACGCAAGGAACCTATTTTGGTGATCTGCTGCGGTGTGCGGATACCTGCAACCACATCTTCGCCCTGGGCATTGACCAGGTATTCACCGATAAACATATTTTCACCTGTCGAAGCATCCCGGGTAAAACCGACACCTGTGGCAGAATTTCCGCCCATGTTGCCGAATACCATGGCCTGTACATTGACAGCGGTACCCCATTCAACGGGGATATTGTTGAGTTTTCTGTAATAGATGGCGCGATCGTTCATCCAGCTTTCGAAAACGGCAGCAACGGAACCCCAGAGTTGCTCCCACGGATCAACAGGGAAATCTTTTCCAGTAACTTTCAGAACCGCAGCTTTGAAACGGGTAACCAATGTTTTCAGGTTATCAACAGTGAAATCGGTATCTTCTTCGACACCAACTTCCTCTTTCATGTGCTCGATGATCTCTTCGAAAGGGTCAATATCTTCTTTGCTGTGCGGTTTCAAGCCCAATACAACGTCGCCGTACATTTGAACGAAACGACGGTAGGAGTCCCACGCGAAACGAGGATTACCTGATTTTAATGCGATTCCTTCAACGGCTAAATCATTCAGCCCAAGGTTAAGGATTGTATCCATCATGCCGGGCATGGATGCTCTTGCTCCCGAACGAACAGAAACGAGGCAGGGATTTTCTTTGGAACCGAATTTGGTCCCGGTAATATTTTCGATGTAAGCGACAGCTGCCTGAACCTCTTTTTCAATCAGGTCAAAGGCGGCTTTTCTTCCCTTTGCGGTAAATTCTGTACAAACTTCAGTGGTAATTGTGAATCCCGGGGGAACCGGCACACCGATCAGATTCATCTCCGCAAGATTGGCGCCCTTACCGCCCAGCAAATTTTTCATCTCCGCACGACCTTCAGCCTGGCCGTTGCCGAATGTATAAACATACTTCGTCATAAAATATAAATAATTGGTTTATGTAATATTCCCTTTCCTAAAATTGTCTGCAAAGTTAAGATTTATAACTTAAGGATTTAATGATATTTACCCTATTTTTGCAAAAAAAATATCTGATGCGAATCGTTTTAATCGGTACCGGGAACGTAGCCACCCATCTGGGACTCGCGCTTCGAACCAAAAATGCTGAAATCATCCAGGTTTTTGGCCGCACCGAAGAGAATGCCGCACGGCTGGGGGCTCTGCTGGGATCTCCCTGGACCACCTCAAAAAAGCTATTGGCAGATGATGCAGACCTGTATATTCTGGCAGTATCAGATGATGCAATTCCGGATGTGGCGTCCAATCTTTCTATCAGGGATCAGTTAATTGTGCACACAGCAGGAAGTGTCCCAATGGAAATACTGGCATCAGTATCCAAAAACTACGGGGTTTTCTATCCCCTGCAGACGTTATCCAGGCAGAAGGAAGTCGATTTCAGCCAAATTCCGGTTTGCATTGAAGCAAACAGTTCAGGAAACCTTGAAATACTGGAAGCGCTGGCCCGAACGATATCAGGCCAGGTTGTCCGGGCAGATTCGTTTCAGCGCCGGCATCTTCACCTGGTAGCTGTGTTTGTCTGCAATTTCGTTAACCATTTCTATTCGATCGGCGAAGAATTATTAATGGAACAGCAGTTGGATTTTGACCTGCTGAAACCGCTGATTATGGAAACAGCCGGCAAAGCAATGCAGTTTTCGCCATCTGCGGTTCAGACCGGTCCGGCTGTCAGGGGAAGTAAAACCGTCATGGAAAGCCATCTGGAAATGCTGAAATTGCATCCGGAGTGGCAGCGATTATATGAATTGATCAGTGCGGATATTGCAGAACGGAGGCCGGACGACGGAAAGACGGAAAGACGGAGTGACGGAGAGACGGAACGACGGAACGACTGGACGACTGGAAGACTGGAAGACTCGGGGACTGAGGACTGAGGACTGAGGACTGAGGACTGAGGACTGGAGTGCAAACCCGGAACCCGAAACAAGAAACAAAACAACATAATATCATACCATATTACACCAAATTATGGCATTTTTCAAAGAAGAGCTGAGTAAAATAAAGGCATTTATATTTGACGTGGACGGAGTGATATCGCACAATGTTCTGAGTCTCTCGCCTGACGGCGATCCGGTCCGTACGGCCAACATGAAAGACGGTTACGCCATCATGTATGCGATCCGGTCCGGTTATCCGATCGGCATCATCACCGGGGGCAAAACGCAGGATACAAGGGGCCGGCTCGACAGGCTGGGAATAACCCAGGTTTATATGGGTACCCTGGACAAGGTACCATGCCTGCTCGACTTCATGAAAGTGAACAACCTCGCAGCAGAAGAGATTCTTTACATGGGCGATGATATCCCTGATTACAATGTGATGACCAAGGTTGGACTGCCTGTATGCCCAAATGATGCTGCTCCGGAAATCAAAGAGATTGCTGCCTATATCTCCCATTACAATGGTGGGGAGGGGTGCGTCCGTGATGTGATAGAGCAGGTGATGCGGGCACAGGAGAAATGGTGCCATCCGGAGGATATTAACTGGAGCAGCTTTTGACCCGGACGGGGAGACTGGACGACTAGACGACTAGACGACTGGACGACTGGATGACTGGATGACGGAAAGACCGGACGAACGGATGACTGGATGACTGGATGACTGGATGACAAGGAAATCGCAACTAATAAATTTCAAGGCATTTGTGTCCTTTGTGAAAGCCTTTGTGACCTTTGTGGTTAAATCCTAAATTGAAATAATTAATATTGATTGTTGTGGGAAGAAAAAATAAAAATTTGCCATTGCTGCAAAATGTAGAGATCATCGATGCCGGCGCTGAGGGGAAAGCAGTTGCCCGGGTGGATGGCGTTGTTGTGTTTACGACCAATGTGATACCCGGGGATGTGGTAGACATCCAGGTGACGAAAAAAAGGGAGAAATACATGGAGGGCAAAGTTGTTGCCATCCAAAAACCTTCTCCCGACCGCATCGAAGCCTTCTGCGAACATTTCGACCTTTGCGGAGGATGTAAATGGCAGTTCCTTCCTTACGAAAAACAGCTCTTTTACAAGCAGAAGCAGGTGGTTGACCAGCTTACCCGTATCGGGAGAGTGAATATCCCGGTGCTGCATCCGATCAAAGGATCAGACAAAACAACCTTCTACCGGAACAAGCTTGAATACACCTTTTCCAACAGGCGCTGGCTCTCCATTGAAGAGATCAATTCAGGCGAAGAGATCAGCGACCAGGATGTACTCGGATTTCACATTCCCGGCATGTTCGACAAGGTGATGGACATCCGGAAATGCTGGCTCCAGCCTGAGCCATCGAATGAAATCCGCAATACTGTGCGAAAATATGCTTTGGAACACCAGTTGCCTTTCTTCGATTTAAGGAACAAAAGCGGATTGCTACGGACCATTACCATCCGTTCAACTGAAAAGGGGGAAGTGATGGTTATTGTTGTTTTCTATGCGGATGATCAGTCCGCCCGGGAGGGATTGCTGAACTTTATATCAGACAGCTTCCCCCAGGTAACCTCCCTGCTTTACGTGATCAACGAAAAGGGGAATGATACCATCACCGATCAGGAAGTAATTGTTTTTAAGGGGAAAGACCATTTAGTGGAAGAAATGGAGGGGCTGAAGTTTATCGTCGGTGCCAAATCGTTCTACCAGACCAATTCAAGCCAGGCCTACGAATTGTATAAAATAACCAGGGATATGGCCGGACTGACCGGTACTGAAACTGTTTACGACCTTTACACCGGGACGGGTACGATTGCCAATTTCGTGGCCAAACAGGCCAAAAAGGTGGTTGGAATTGAATATGTGCCCGAAGCCATTGCAGATGCAAAAATCAATTCCGCCAACAATGGTCTGGACAACATCCTCTTTTTTGCCGGTGACATGAAAGATATCCTGACTGCAGCTTTCATTGCCGAAAACGGACAGCCTGATGTTATCATTACAGACCCGCCGCGGGCAGGCATGGATGAAAAAGTTGTGCAGGTGATCCTGGCTGCCGCGCCGCAAAGGATTGTCTATGTCAGCTGCAACCCTGCGACCCAGGCGCGTGACCTCCAGCTGATGCAGCATCAATATGTGGTAAAAGAGGTGCATCCGGTCGACATGTTCCCGCACACGCACCATGTGGAGAATGTGGTGCTGCTGGAGAAAATCACATTCTAGAACAATCCTTCAATCGACAGGTATTTATCCCCGCCGTCGTAAACAAAGGTCAGCACCGTTGAGCCTTTGGGTATTTCGGGCAGTTTTTGGGCCACGGCAGCCAGGGATGCGCCTGAAGATATCCCTACAAAAAGTCCTTCTTCACGGGCAGCTCTTCTGGTATAGTCGAATGCCTCCTCTTTCCCGATCTGAATGACGCCGTCCAACAGTTCAGTATTCAGGTTTTGGGGAATAAATCCTGCCCCGATTCCCTGGATGGGATGAGGTCCGGGAGCTCCGCCGCTGATAACAGGAGATAAAGATGGCTCAACAGCAAAAACCTTCACATTCGGAAAATGTTTTTTCAATACTTGTGCCACGCCTGTAATGTGACCGCCGGTTCCGACGCCGGTAATCAGGTAGTCGACTCCACCGGGGAAATCCGCCACAATCTCAGCAGCAGTATTGTTTGCGTGTGCCGTTACATTTGATGGATTATTGAACTGCATCGGGATCCAGGAATCCGGGATCTTTTCAGCCAACTCCTGCGCTTTCGCAATGGCTCCCTTCATGCCCAACTCCCTGGCGGTCAATTCCAGTTCAGCTCCGTAAGCCAACAGGATACTGCGCCGTTCCACGGACATCGAATCGGGCATGGTCAGTATCAACCGGTACCCTTTCACTGCAGCTACCAGCGCGAGTCCGATACCGGTATTTCCGGAGGTTGGTTCGATGATGACACTTCCTTTTTTAAGTATCCCGCTTTTTTCGGCATCTTCTACCATAGACAAAGCGATACGGTCTTTGATGCTTCCACCGGGATTGGATCTTTCGAGTTTGGCATATACATTATAACCATCTTCATACAGCCGGTTGATGCGTACATGCGGCGTATTTCCTATTGTTTGTAAAATATTATCTGCTTTCATTTGAGTATGTTTTTTTTGATTTTACAAATATCCGACAACTTTTAACAGCATAAAATACCTGATTAAGGGTATATCTGTGACAATCAGTTATACGCTTGAACCGGACAAATGTCTCAATCCGGTGCTCAGTTATTTCAAAAGAAAATGAAAAACGAAGAGTGAAAAGCTGAAAATTCAGGATTCTGTGGAAATTTTCTGTTCGGCAATGATTAAAGGGGTTATCAGCGGAACACTTACCTGTATTACCTTTTCTTTCCGTTGGTAATACACTGTCAGTGCGACGATAGCCAAAGCAAGAAAAATCGCGGCAAGGAGCGATCCTTCGAAGCCAAATTCCCCGCCGTTCAGCATTGAATCGACAGGACGAGATTGGGTAACTAACGCATATTCTTTGTTACCGCTGACGCTGAATCCGAAAATGGTTCCCTGGAAAAAATTCCAGCTGAAATGTAGCGATATTGGTAACCACAGACTTCTGGTATAGATATACGGCAGTCCCAGCAGCAATCCTGCGAGTAAAATGGATACAAAGCCAACCGGGGTAAAGTGGGCATTCGGCACATGCACAAAGACAAACACAAGGGATGAAACCAATAAGGCAATCCAGCGGTTCATGGATAGCATCAGGTTGTTCAGGATATATCCCCTGAAAAACAGCTCTTCGGTAAAAGCTACCGCGAGGAACAAAACAAGCGAAAGAAAGATGCTGCCGACATCCGGATTGATGCCATCCCAGTTAATCTCCCGCAGAATGAGTAACAGCAGGAAACCTGCTGAAATCATAAAAACTCCGAGCCAGAATCCGCTTTCCGCTTCTTTCCTGAAGTTTTTCATACCGAAACCCAGACTCCTGAAGCTCTCCCTGTCTATCCATCGCCTGAAGACGGCGACCACTGCGAATGTTCCCAAAAGCATAAACAACTCAAGAACTGTAGTCTGCAAAGTTGTCATATCAGCCGGACGGCTGGAGAGTTTAAGTCCGAGTATCATCATCCCAATTACTTGAGCGATTCCAACAAACAATATAAACGGAATTACAATGAGTAGGACCCGTATCCAGCCCTTGACGGGTTTTCGCGCTTTGGTCATAGTGTAGTTATTTAGTGATTTGAAAATTCAGGCAGTATTACCGGCTTCAAAAATCCTTTTAAAAATACAAAAAAAAAAAATTGATTCCTGATTGTAATTTTTTAATATCCAATTTGTCAATGGTCTCAATCCGAAATCAAAAAAGAGTGAATCATGTAACTTATTCCCAATATAGTGTAACTATTCACATTGCAAAGATAAAAACCTTTGCAGGGTAATAATTCAATTACAAATTGATTTAAAAAGTTATGAAGATGCTAAAATTTTTACTTCTTGCTATTGCAGTCTCAACGCTTTGGTTTGCATGTAGCAAAGACAAAACATCAACTACGCCGGTAAAGGTTCGGTTGACCGATGCTCCCGGAAATTTTCAAGAGGTAAATATCAATGTTACAGGAGTTGAATTCAATATGGAAGACGGAGCCGTCGTTAATATGAATGTCGTTACAGGAAAATTCAACCTTCTTAATTATGTGAATGGGACCGACTTACTCATTGCTTCCACAGATGTTAAGTCCGGCAAGTTGTCGCAGGTACGGCTAATTCTTGGGACAGATAATAGTGTAAAAGTTGGTGGAATTGTATATCCTCTTACCACACCAAGCGCCGACCAGTCTGGTCTGAAGATAAATGTCCACAGCACATTAACTGAAGGAGTCCTATATGAATTACTTCTCGATTTCGATGCCAGTCAATCCATTGTATTGACAGGCAACGGAGAGTACAAACTCAAACCGGTCATCAGAGCGGTAAGTGTGGCTACAACCGGTTCTATCAGTGGTAAAGTGACGACAGCACTTGCATTGCCAGCATTAGTGAGCGCAACTGATGGGACCAATGTTTACACAACCATGACTGATGTCAACGGCAATTTTTTGCTGCGTGGTATTCCTGCAGGAACCTATGTAGTTACAATTACTCCGACACTGCCCTATTTGGTAAAAACCGTGGCAAATGTTAATGTAACCAATGGAAATTCGACACCGCTTGTTGCCATTCTTTTCTAAAATGGATCTCAAGGCATAGTAAAAAATAGTTCGTATTAATTTCAATCTCACAAAAGGCCGGTGCTAGTTAACTCCGGCCTTTTAGTATGTAACATTATGGATTGAATTTCAGTGTTGCGATCCCCACGTCTTCTAGTCCCCCTGTCATTCCGTCTTTCTGACCCGTCTCTCCGTCGTCCAGTCGTCCAGTCGTCCAGTCGTCCCCTCGTCATCACGCAATCACCCCCGATCCCACCAGCTCCTCGCCGTCGTACCAGGCGGCAAACTGACCTGAGGTAATGCCACGCTGCTCCTGTTCGAAAAGGAGGTAGGCGCCGGTTTCTTCCATGATCATGGTGGCTTTTTCGAGCGGCTGCCGGTACCGTATCCTTACCAGGAAGCTGAACTCCCCGCCCGGATTCAATTTGCGGTCCGGCCGGATCCAGTGGAGTTCTTCCTTTGAAATGAACAGTCCCGGACGATAGAGACCCGGATGCTCCTTCCCTTCTCCTACATAAACGATATTCCGGACCACATCAATAGCCAACACAAACAACGGTTCAACGAAGCCACCGATATTCAGCCCCTTGCGCTGACCGATGGTGTAATAATGGGCGCCATTGTGCTCACCGATTACCGCACCCTGCCAGGGTTTGAACGGAAACGGGGATGTAAGTTTTGGCAGATTTTCCCTACTCCTGTCGGTTATTTTCTTTTTGGCTGAAAAATCTGACGGAATCAATATCACATTTCCCTTTTTGGGGGCAAGTTGCTGCTGCAAAAAGACCGGTAAATCCACCTTTCCCACGAAACAGATCCCTTGTGAGTCTTTGCGTTCGGCAGTGATCAATCCCTGTTCGCGGGCAATCTCCCGGACCGCAGGTTTCAGCAGGTGACCTATCGGGAAAAGGGATTTCGATAGCTGATATTGGTTGAGCTGGCAAAGGAAATAACTCTGGTCTTTGTTGGGATCTACACCTTCCAGCAGACGGTAGACCGTCTCACCGGCAACTTCTGTTTGTTCCCTACGGCAGTAATGACCGGTTGCCACATAATCGGCACCCAGCTCCAGCGCTTTCTGAAGGAAAATATCAAATTTGATCTCCCTGTTGCACAAGACATCCGGATTGGGTGTCCTTCCCTTTTCGTATTCCGAGAACATGTAATCGACCACCCTTGTCCGGTAAAAATCAGACAAATCGACAATATGGAACGGGATATCCAGTTTTTTGGCGGTCATTTCGGCGAAGATCACATCATCTTCCCAGGTACAACCGGCAGTAAGCGAACCAGTCGTCTCCTTCCAATTGATCATGAACAGGCCGAAAACATCGTACCCCTCCTCCTTTAAAAGGTAAGCAGCGACACTCGAATCGACTCCGCCTGAAAGACCTATGCAAACTTTTTCGCTCATTTTCAATTTATGAACTGCAAAAATAACGCTTTTCGGGGTAATTCGGCGAAAATTGGTCAAATGTGTATCTTTGCCGGATGTCAACGGTAAAGGAGATCATAGCCCAGAACCTGTTTTCTAATGAAAACCTGTTGACCCTTCTCTTGGCTGAAGGGGATGACGGCTTGTACCTGCTGAAAAAAGCCGGAGAGGTAAAACTAAAGACGGTCGGCAACAAAGTCTACTTCCGCGGGCTGATCGAACTCTCCAATGTTTGCGAAAAAGATTGCCTTTATTGCGGTATCCGAAAGTCAAACAGTACAGTGGAAAGATATAATCTTACCGATGAAGAGGTACTCGGAGCAGCCCAATTCGCATTAAATGAAAAATATGGCTCCATTGTTATCCAGTCGGGTGAAGTTACCAACGAACCCTTTGTTGCCAGAATTGAAAGACTAATCAGCCAGATAAAAGAGTTGAGCAATAACAATCTGGGCATCACACTTTCATTGGGAGAACAATCAGAAGAGGTGTACCGGAGATGGTTCGATGCCGGAGCACACCGTTACCTGCTGCGCATCGAAAGCAGCAATCCGGAACTCTACCGGAAACTTCATCCGGACGACGGGCACCATCTCTACGAACAACGACTCACAGCCCTGAAATTGCTGAAACAGACCGGTTACCAGACCGGAACTGGAATCATGATCGGAACACCTTTTCAGACCATGGAAGACCTGGCCAATGATCTGCTCTTTTTCAGGGATTTCGATATCGATATGGTCGGCATGGGACCTTTTATCGAGCACGATGATACGCCGTTCAGGAACCGGGAAGCAGAATCTCCGTCCCTTTCCGAAAGGTTTAATTTGTCGCTTAAAATGGTGGCCATCTTGCGGTTGATGATGCCGGATATTAATATCGCAGCCACAACTGCCCTGCAGGCAATTGATCCGCTTGGAAGGGAAAAGGCAGTTAAGGCGGGGGCCAATATCATCATGCCGAATATCACGCCCGGGAAATACCGGAACAATTACCTTTTGTACAACAACAAACCCTGTACAAACGAAGAGCCCGAACAATGCGGCGGGTGCCTGGACGCAAGGCTTTCCCTGGCTGACAGTGAAATCGGTTATGGCGAATGGGGGGATTCAGGGCACTTTAAAAAAAGGAGAAAGGATCCGTTGGAAAGGATAAAGGATAAAGGATAAAGGATAAAGTGGCATTTGTGCCGGGATCAGAATTTGCTCATTTATTTTTAAAAATTTAAAAATAGGAACGCCACAGAAAAGTTGAATGTGGCGTTCTTACTTTATCCTTTATCCTTTCTCCTTTATCCTTTATCCTTTATCCTTTATCCTTTATCCTTACCGAAGGTCCCTTTATCCTTTCTGCCGGGCGGAGTATACCTCCGATTGAAAAAACTTAATGTACCCGGCAAGCGTTTCCGGCTCCCAGTCTGTTTTATCAGAAAAAAGGAGCATCGGCAAAAGGGATTCACCTTCCCGGTAGGGAGGCTGGAAATAGCTGACAGGCAGGGCGTTGAAACCTGACCGGTTGTAAAATGCAACTCTTCGGGTACTTGCATCATCATATGGGATTTCAACTTCAAGCAGAACTGGTTTCCCATGTTTCCCAAGCAGTTTCAACACCTCACTGCCGATGCCGGCACCGCGTCTTTCAGGATTAACTGCCAGATGTTCAATGTAAAGAAAATGGTCGAAATCCCAGCAAACAACCAAACCTGCTAACTGATTATCAGTTAATACGGCATAAAAGCACATTTGCGCTTCATTTAACATGGCTGACAGTACATCCAATTCTCGTCTCTCCTCCTGCGGGAAAGATTCCAGGTAGAGAGGAATCAGTCCGGTAAAATACCGGTGAGCGGCAAACTGAATTCGGTCCAATAATATTTTCATGACTGAAACAACCGGATTTGAAAACTAACCCGTATCTCCTTATGGCCTGTAAGTTTTACTCATGGATGCCGGTGTTACCAGGATAAAATCGCCCAATCCCTCGTTTTCTTTGGAGAGATCAACCACCGAATCCTGCTCGGTTGATCCGATGGTAACGATCTTCAGACCGGGTTTTGCCTGCCTGAGGTACCACTCAATTCCCATGTGGTTGTCGGTATGGTAAGATCCATTGTAGTGCACAAAAGTCTGTCCGGCAGAGAGGTTTTTGAGGATAAAATAAGCCATTGTAGCATCCTTCACTGCCTGGGATTTCGGGAGATTCTCACCTCCGTGACCTTTGGCTGCGGTAAAGATATCCGCATAACATTTCAATGTTTTATCGTAGGCAATTGGCAGCGGAGCAATCCATCTTTTTGCTTCAGGTTCAATGCTGTCGAGTTTTTCCAATCCACGGGTATAGACCATGCTGGCATATCTTCTTGGGATATTTGTCGCGATAAACCGAAGCTTATTTTTTTTGGCAAAATCGAGCAGCGGTTTGTAGTCGCTCGGGAAATTGGTCCAGAGTTTACACTCATCTTTGAAGGTCTTTTCTGTGAGTGACCCGTTAAGATATTCATTGACAACAATTTGATCATCTGCCTCAAACATCTCCGCACCCAGAACAAGGTGCTCTTTTTTTGTTTCGTACAGGTCTTTGGTCAGTTCTTGCTCCAGCCAATGGTTGATTGGATTGTCGTGCTGTTCACCGAAAAGAACCACATCTGCATCCTTGGCCTGCTCAAGCATTTTGGCATAATGGCATGCTTTGCCTTTCGAATCAAAGATCATGTAGGCATTTTTGTCACTTCTAAAGGCAATTAATACCAGAACTGCTGCCAGACTTAAAATAATTTTCTGCATTTTATAAAACGTGTTAATTGATCACCAAATATATCAAATCCCTGCTATAATTTTTGTATTCTAAATTTTACTCAAAAATCCGGTTCTTGAAAAAATCAAATAACGTTATACTAATTTCTCTATTTATTCGTTGTAATCCAGAACTATTTGTAAATTTGTTTGTTGAGTAGGAGTTGATTCTATTGAGAATTTGTACTAATTATTTCTAATTATGTCAGTTATGTTCTCATTTTTTCACAAATTTTTTAAAAGGAATACAGTCGGGAACAGACTTTCTTTAACAAAAAAAGCCCTTCAAACCAGTGAGGAGCGGTTTCGTGCCATTTTCGAAAATTACGCTTCCGCAATTGTCCTTATTGAAACAGACTCAACGGTATCGATGGTCAATGATGCCTTTAGTCATTTAACTGGATTTAGCCCTGACGAAGTAATTGGGAAAAGCTGGACCGAGCTTGTGCCGGACTCTGAGCAGGAACGCCTGCTAAAATATAACCGTCGGAGGATGATGCATTCATCTGACATTTCGGATAACAATGAATTCTGGTTCAACAGGAAAAACGGAGAGGCCAGGTTAGGATTAATGTCCTCATTTTTTGACAGGCTTTTGAATCAAATGATTATCTCCTTTACCGATATTACTGAACGCAAAGAGATGGAGGTTTCATTAAAGGAAAGTGAGGAGCGATACCGGAAATTGGTTGAAATGCAGGGAGAAGGATTGGGAATTGTTGACAAACAGGAACGTTTCATTTTCACCAATCCGGCAGCCGACAGAATTATGGGTGTTCAGGTGGGGACCCTGGTTGGTCGGAGACTCAATGAATTTGTCACTGAAGCGACATTGGATCAGATTCAAAGGCAAACTGTGATCAGGGCAGATGGTGTGCAAACCACCTACGAGATGGATTTCACCAGGGCTGACGGGGAAAAAAGGGTTATGCTTGTTACAGCAACACCTACTTACAACGCGTCCGGAGAATTTGAATCAAGCCTGGGAATATTTCTTGACATTACCGACCGCAAGCACATCGAAAATGAGTTAAAAAGGAACGAATCAGAGCTCAAGGCGCTGAATACCACCAAAGACAAACTCTTCTCCATCATTGCCCATGACCTGAGGGGTCCGGTGGGTACCTCCGCTGATTTACTTGATGTGATGATCGACAGCTACAAAGACCTGAGAAGCGAAGAACAGCTCAAAATGCTTGAGATTTTGAAGAATTCAGCGGTTTCCACCTTTAATTTATTGGAGACCCTGTTAAACTGGTCTGTTGTTCAAACGGGCAACCTGAATTTCAAACCTGAAGCTTTTGATGTAACAAAATGCATTGATTCAGTAGTGAAGAATATGGTCCCGACTGCTTTTTCGAAAAATATCTCGCTGATCTTCGAACAACCTGAGGAAATATTTATTTATGCAGATCAGAACATGATTCAGACAGTATTCCGAAACCTGATCGGAAATGCAATCAAGTATACCTGCAGAGGTGGTTCAGTGGTGGTTAACGTCAACAATCAAGGCAGCTCGACAGAATTTTCCGTCACAGACACCGGTGTTGGTATGGAAGAAGAAACCAGAAGAAATCTTTTCGTTCTTGATCAGCAAAATTCGAAATATGGCACGGAAAACGAAAAGGGAACAGGCCTTGGATTGATTTTGTGCAAAGAATTCATCGAGAAACATGGCGGTCATATCAGTGTCGATAGTGAAAAAGACAAAGGCAGTTCCTTTAATTTCTATATTCCTAAAAATCAGACAAAAATCGGGTTAACGGATCAGATAAGGGGCCGCGTGAATACCGAACAAAAAAGGTTTAACGGCGAAAAGATTCTTATTGTTGAAGATGATGAAATCAACTACCAGGTTCTGAGATCCATCCTGACCAACGCAAACCTAAAATATGAAAGGGCAGAGGATGGCAGGCAAGCCGTAGATTTATTCCTGAAAAACAACTATCGGCTAATCCTGATGGATATACAGATGCCAGAGATGAACGGATGGGAAGCCACCATGAAAATAAGGGAAAATGATGCCGGAATTCCCATTATCGCCATTACTGCATACTCCTCTGACCGCACCAAAAAGAGGAGCATGGAAGCCGGTTGTAATGAATTCATTACCAAACCCATTAACAAAACCAGATTATTGGAACTGATTGATAAATATCTTCAGGAAAACAGGATTAAATCAACATTATATCATTGATACTTATGTAAATTCTATTGGTTACTGTTTCTTAGGTATAAACAGATTTGAAGCGTAAGTAAACTGGTAGTTTCCTGATCCAATTTGAACAATCGTTACATCACCGTTTTGTTCGGCCTTACAAACTTTGCTTCCCGAGACAGGCAGTTGGTTTAACATCACCTTAGCCAGGTCTGCATAAGGCAAAGTTACTGTGGCAGTTGAATTAGCCGGGACTGTCACCTCGTAAGTAAATTGAGCCTGATTCAGACTCCACGAAGATTTAACCGGACCGTACATACTCTTCAGTTCAACGGATGCCGTGGTGAGTCCACCGCCGGGATGAGGATAGAAGAGGATATGTTTGTACCCCGGATGCTGCGAATCAAGGTCGAGACCTGCTACATGCTTGTACAACCATTCACCAATCGCTCCGTAAGCATAGTGGTTGAAACTGTTCATGCCGACATCCTGGAAAGAACCGTCAGGTTTCTGCCCGTCCCAGCGTTCCCAGATTGTTGTAGCACCCTGGGTAACCGGATACAACCAGGATGGATATTTCTTCCTGTTCAGCAGCATAAACGCCAGACCGTCATTACCAGTATCAGAAAGAGTCTGGCACAACAAAGGTGTTCCGACAAAGCCAGTCGTCAGGTGCCCCATTTTCTTTACATCCGCAGCCAGGTATTCAGCAGCATTCTTTTTCAGGTTTTCCGGCAGAAGATCAAAAGCCAGGGCAAGCGAATATCCTGTCTGGGTGTGGGAAACTACCCTGCCATTTTTGGTTACAAATTCTTCAATAAAAGCTTTCTTAACGGCTTCTGAAAGGTTGGCATAAAAAGCTGCATCCTCAGTTTTGCCCAGAATGGCAGCTATCTGACTGAGTAACCTGGAAGAATGCGCATAATAGGCTGTTGCGATCAGATCTTTTTCTGTGGTTGCTCCAGGATAAGAAGAGCTGCTAGTGGCAAAAGCCAGCCAATCACCAAAATGCTCATCTCCGGTCCAAAGATTTTTGTCACCCGCCCTTTTATGCATGTATTCGACCCATGCCTTCATGCTTTTGTACTGATCCACAAGAATTCTCTTGTCTCCGTAAACCTTGTAAACTGTCCATGGAACAATGATTGATGCGTCAGCCCAAGCCGTAGCTCCTCCGCCTCCATTCAATACATCAGGAATTACATGCGGTACGCGTCCATTTTCAAACTGGTCAGCAGTGAGATCTTTCATCCATTTGGTATAGAATGCGGCCACATCAAAGTTAAAAGCAGCTGTCATGCTGAAAACCTGTGCGTCGCCGGTCCAGCCCAACCGTTCATCACGCTGCGGACAGTCGGTCGGAACATCAAGGAAGTTGCCTTTTTGGCCCCATTGAATATTGTGCTGAAGCTGGTTAATCAACGAATCTGAGCAGGTAAAAGTTCCGGTAGGAGCCATTGCGGAATGGATAACAATACCGGTTACCTGATCGAGTGCAGGATCAGCGGCAAGACCTTCGAGTTTCACAAAACGGAAACCATGAAAAGTAAACAGCGGCTGGTATACCTCTTCTGATCCGCCTTTCAGCATATAGGTATCTGTGCATTTGGCAGCCCTGAGGTTGTCGGTATAAAAATTGCCTGCTTTGTCGAGTACTTCGGCATATTTGAGGACAACTTTATCTCCGCTGTTCCCTTTTACCTTTAATCTGACAACACCAACCATATTCTGTCCCATATCAAGGACAGTTTCTCCATTCGGGGTTTTGAACAGTTTAACCGGTTTGATCTCCTCAATGGCCTGTACAGGAACTCCCTGCGGTGCAATCAGTTTGTCTTTGCCATATTCATAGACTACCGCTGAATTCCACTTTGAGCCTGCATATCCGGTCTGATCCCAGCCGGTTAATTCCATTCTGGCATCATAACTTTCGCCATTGTAAATATCTGATTCAAGAATCGGACCTGTTGTGGCTTTCCAGCTGGAATCGGTGTTAATGGTCTCGCTTGTTCCGTCCGTATAACTGATTTCCAGTTGTGCCAACAGTGCACTTTTATCGCCGTAATAGCTCCGTTGTCCTTTGAAGCCGATATTTCCGCGGTACCAACCATCACCCACAATAGCGCCGATTGTATTTGTAGTTCCCAACAAGGAAGTAACATCGTAGGTTTGATATTGGATTCGGTTTTTGTAGCTGGTCCATCCCGGCGTAAAGAGATCCTTTCCGACTTTTTTCCCGTTCAGGTGCAATTCATATAAACCCAGCGCAGTAACATAAACCCTGGCAGATTTAATTTTTTTAGTCAGAGAAAATTCTTTTCTGAAGTATTGGGAGGGCCGTGAAACCAGATTATCCTTTTCCTCTCCGTACCTGATCCAGGAAGCTTTCCAATCCGCTGCCTTCAATAGTCCCATTTCCCAATAAGCAGGGGCACTCCATTCAGATGCATTATTTTTGGCATCCCAAATCCTCACCTGCCACCATAGTCTTTGCATTGGCCCGGCAGCCGGACCGCCATAGGTAACATTTACAGACTCGGATGAATTGACTTTCCCTGTATGCCAAACTTGTTTGCTGCCCTTCCGCAGGTTATCAGCAGTCTCTGCCACCCTGATTTCATAGGCCTGCTGTATGAAATTGTTTTCTCCTGCCACAATCTGCCAACTCAGACGGGGCTGTGCCACATCAATGCCAAGAGGATTAACGTGGTAATCACATTTCAGATTGGAAACTGCATTTTTGGAAAATCCCGCGAAAGAAATTCCTGCCAGGATAAGTGATAACAAAAGTCTTCCTGAATAGTTAGCTGATATTTTCATCATTTTAAGTTGTTAATTTCCCCAAAGGTAAAAAAATTTAACAAAAGGATTGGGCTGAAAGCGGTGATTTCAGACAGTGAAAGCAAGCTGTTGACAACCTGATTGAAGGATTGGCAGAAGGGTTTGTCTTTGGTTGTATCTGAAGGTGTTTACTCACGTAGCTGCGGGTTAACAATAGAAATATCCAAATTACCTTCAAAAAACCGGATGATGTTTTCGGCTGCCTCTCTTGCGGTTTCAATCCGTGTGTCGATTGTTCCGGTTGCATTATGCGGGGTCAACACCACATTGTCAAGCGTAAGCAGTTCAGGCGTTATGACCGGTTCCTCTTCAAAAACATCGAGCCCGGCACCGCCAAGTTTTCCGTTCTTCAGGTATTTCGCCAACATTTTCTCATTTATCACGGACCCTCTGGCCGTATTAAGGATGATGGCTCCCTGTTTCATCCTGATCATCTCCGCTTCGTCCAGCAAATGATGGGTCTCTTTAGAAAGCGGACAATGGAGGGAGATAACATCCGATCTTTCGAGCAATTCATCAAAACTTACACGCTCACTATGATAGGTATTTTCTATCTCGTCAGGTAATTTTGACCTGTTGTAATAGATCACATGCATGCCCGAGGCAATTGCTCTCCTGGCAAAAGCCTGTCCAATCCGGCCCATTCCGACTATCCCGAGTGTTTTTCCGAATATTCCGGTTCCAAGGTTCTCCATCATCCCCCATTTAAAGTCTGGGTTAAATCTGAGTTCCCGATCGGTTAAAGCGATTTTCCTGCAAAGTGCCAGCAGCAATCCAAATGCCATTTCCGCAGTTGGTTCCGTAACAGCATTGGGTGTATTACAAACCACTACACCCATCTCTGTTGCTTTTGCAACATCAATGTTGTTGTATCCGACGCCGAAATTTGCAATTATCTTCAGTTGAGTCGCCTCACCCAGCATCTCAGCTGTGAGGGGCCTGATAAATACTGATAGTACGCCATCTGCCAGACGGATATGCTTTTTGATCTCCTCATCCGTAAACATAAAACTTTCGGAAGGATAGATCAGGTCAAACTTTTGTTCAAGTTCGACCAGCCCTTTTTTTGGAATAGCTGCTATAATAAGAATTTTTGGTCTCATAGTTTATCCTGATTGACTGTTACTATAATTCGTTTGTAATTGATACCTGTGGAATAGAACCGGACGGATGACAACAACAACGGCACCGACATCGTCAGGTAGAGGAAAGAGAGATGGGCCGGAGCAATCCAGCCAGTGGTCCTTAAGGTAATCCCCATTGTGATCATGAAGGCCATGAGGATGTAGCTTCTGATGTTGAAAAAAGAGAAGAGACAGGGGGATGCTTCTTTCAAATTTAAGATTCGAAGCGTATGTTTAAGAGATATTTTCGAAAACATCTTCCAATAAAAAATGATTCCACCAGCTAAAGTGAGAAGCAACTGCAGCCACAGCGCCCGGCTGGTCGTATCAAGCATTTTAAAGCCTTTGAATAACAACATGGAACCTGCAAAGGTCCAAACTGCCGCTGCAATAAAAAGAAGGGTCCGCTTGGGAACAGCTGGTTTTAAACGGGATAAATTTCTCACTTCAAATATTTTTTCCGGGAGTAGTGACCGGATGACTGGTAACAAATCTCATTAATTATTCAGAGTCACCCGGTCACTCTGATCGGGTCATCCATTCCCTGTAAACGATGCAAATGAAAAGAAAAAATGTGAATCTAACCTCACCGCAACCAAATTATTTCCGGATAAGTGACCGGGTGACGTGTGCGGCGTGGCGGCGTAGTGACCGGGTGACCTGATGGAAATCTTTTAATTGTGATTTATTCACAGTCACCCGGTCACAAAAAAGAAAAATATTTGAGAAATATAGGGGGCAATGTGGAAAATTTTATACTTTTGCCACAAATAACAGCACAATGATGTCTCGTTTAACAAATACAAATTGGTGGTGGCTCTCTTATAACCTTAAAAAGTCGTAAGGAAGCAGTACTTGTTTTACCTGAATTGATAAAGTAAAAAAAGAGGCCTGTCGCACCTGCGGCAAGCCTCTTTTCTTTTTAGGGTAAACGGTCAATAAAAAGGAGAAGGGAGACTGGACGATTGGACGACTTGACGACGGGGTGACGGGGTGACTGGGTGACTGGACGATTGGACGACTGGACGACGGGGTGACTGGACGACGGGGTGACGGGGAGACGAGACTGGACAACGGTGGGACGGAATGACGGAGGGACTGGGTGTCCAGGGGACTGGGGACTGAAAATTGAAGCGGAAGTTCTTTAGTCACTTTAGTTCACTTTAGTTCACTTTAGGCACTTTAGTTCACTTTAGGCACTTTTTGAAAAATGAAACGTACAACAAATAAAAAGATATTACAAATGAAATCGTATCAGGTAGATTCACAGGGTTATTACGGGGAGTTTGGCGGTGCTTATATTCCCGAAATACTTCACCGCTGTGTCGGGGAGCTTCAATCGACCTATTTGCAGGTGATTGAAAGCGATGAATTCAAAAAGGAATTTGAACAGTTGCTCCGCGACTATGTTGGCCGTCCCTCTCCGCTGTATCTCGCCAAACGGTTAAGCGCTAAATACGGCTGCAAAATCTACCTTAAACGGGAAGACCTGAACCATACCGGCGCCCACAAAATCAACAATACCATCGGGCAGATTTTGCTGGCCCGAAAAATGGGTAAAACACGAATCATTGCCGAGACAGGCGCCGGCCAGCATGGAGTAGCCACCGCTACGGTTTGCGCGCTGATGGACATGGAATGTGTTGTCTATATGGGAAAAACAGATATTGAGCGTCAGTATATTAACGTTCAAAAGATGAAGATGCTGGGAGCAGAAGTGCGGTCTGTTACTTCGGGAAACATGACACTGAAGGATGCCACCAACGAAGCGATCCGCGACTGGTGCTGCAATCCTGCAGATACCTATTATATTATCGGTTCAACCGTCGGTCCCCACCCTTATCCTGACATGGTAGCCAGATTGCAGTCGGTGATCAGTGAAGAAATCAAAAAACAACTGCTCATTAAGGAGGGCCGCGACTATCCCGATTACCTGATCGCCTGTGTAGGCGGCGGCAGCAACGCAGCCGGAACCATCTACCATTACCTGGATGACGAGCGGGTGAAAATAGTTTTGGCAGAAGCCGGGGGCAAGGGAGTAGATTCGGGAGAGAGCGCTGCAACCATTCAACTTGGACGGATCGGAATCCTTCACGGATCCAAATCTCTGGTGATGCAGAATGAAGACGGCCAGATTGAAGAACCCTACTCCATTTCGGCAGGATTGGATTATCCCGGAATCGGTCCGTTGTATGCCCATTTAGCCGCAACCAAACGGGCCACAATCCTTGCAGTTAATGACGACGAAGCGTTGCGGGCAGCCTTCGAACTGACCCGGATGGAAGGTATTATCCCGGCCCTGGAATCGGCGCATGCACTGGGAGCACTCGAAAAAGTGGCGTTTCAACCAACAGATGTTGTCGTGTTAAACCTATCGGGAAGAGGGGATAAGGATATGGACACGTATATCAGAGAGATGAGTGTTGAGCTATGAGGTATGAGATATGAGATATGAGATATGAGATATGAGACATGAGATATGAGATATGAGATATGAGCCTACTTCAATATCCAATCCTAGCATTTCTCGATTTTCCGTCCTTGGCGCACTACACGAAATACTGCAGGTGGTATCGTAATGATTTATTTCTCCAATACCTGGCATTACTCAAACTGACAGGTGGTATAGTAATGGTACATTCTGACAGGTAGTATCGTAATGGTACATTTTGACAAGTGGTATCGTAATGGTTCATTTCTCCAATACCTAGCCTAGTATTACTCAAACTGGCAGGTGGTATCGTAATGGTTCATTTTTCCA
>JBBQHB010000029.1:0-49646 GCA_038323575.1 Bacteroidales bacterium
CACTATACTGAAAACCAGTAACTTGGGGCTCAGCCCCTTCGGCTCCCGCCCTACAAAATTAGCCGGAAAAATTATTTTTCCAACATATTGCAACTATTTAGTTTTCAACAATATTATTTTTGAGCTGAATCGCTGATAAAAAATAGCCTTTACCCCGCAAGCGTAACGCTAACTGCCTTGATATGACCGCCCATGGAAGGCCTTGTCTTGGAGATTTTCACAGTTACGGTTCCTACTCCGGGGTATTCGGCATGTATCCTGTCAAGAATCCTGCCTGCCGCATGTTCAAGCAGATGAGACGGTTGGTGCATCTCCTCCTTCACCAGCCTGTATATTCCCTCATAATTAAGCGCATCAGACAGGTGATCGGTCCGGGAAGCCTTTTCACAATCAGTTTCAACGGAAATATTCACTTCAAAACGGTTCCCGACTAGCTGCTCACTCTTGAAATAGCCGTGGTAAGCATAAAATTCCATTCCTTCCAGCTCTATAATTCCCATTTGCTGTTTTATTAGGTGAAGACAAATTTAACTCATTTTTTAAACAACTCTTGTTAACTTTGCGGAAGTAAAAGAAGTGACTAAAGTGAGCTAAAGTGACTAAAGTACTTCGCCTCAAAGACAATTTGTTCGGAGTTGATAACTTTAGTCACTTTAGTTCACTTTAGTTCACTTTAGCTCAGTGGCAAATTTAAAGAAGTAAAATACAATAATATAAGCAAAATGGACCCAATCGTTCCAAAAAATTTTATCCAACAACAGATCATTGAGGATCTTGCAGCAGGTAAAAACAACATGCGTGTTCATACCCGCTTCCCGCCTGAACCCAACGGATACCTGCACATCGGCCATGCCAAATCGATCTGCCTGAATTTTGGGACAGCCAAACTTTTCGGCGGAATGACCAATCTTCGGTTCGATGATACCAATCCTGCCAAAGAGGAGACTGAATATGTCGATTCGATCATGGAAGATGTGAAATGGCTGGGTTTCGACTGGGAAGACCGTCTTTACTATGCATCTGACTATTTTGACAAACTGTATGATTTTGCCGTTGAGCTGATAAAAAGGGGAAAAGCTTACATCGATTTCCAGAGCCAGGAGGTTATCAGCGAGCAGCGCGGATCACCGACCCGTCCCGGGGTAGAAAGCCCCACCCGCAACAGCGCGCCTGAAGAGAACCTGCGGATTTTTGAGGCCATGAAAGCCGGCCTCTACAACGAAGGGGATTGTGTCCTGAGGGCCAAAATAGACATGTCCTCTCCCAACATGCACATGCGTGACCCGCTGATGTACCGCATCCTGAAACAGCCGCACCACCGTACCGGCGACAAATGGTGTATCTATCCGATGTACGATTATGCCCACGGGCAATCCGATTTCTGGGAAGGAATCACCCATTCCGTCTGTACCCTCGAATTTGAAGTCCACCGCCCTCTTTACGACTGGTTCGTAGATGAACTGCAGGAAAGCGACTACCGCCCGAGGCAAATTGAATTCTCCCGTCTGAACATCACCTCTACCGTAATGAGCAAGCGCAAACTGCTTCAACTGGTCAAGGAAGGTTATGTCAAAGACTGGGATGACCCCCGGATGCCTACCATATGCGGACTGCGCCGCAGAGGATACACGCCTGAATCGATCCGCAATTTTGCCGACATGGTCGGCGTTACCAAAGTAGACGGCGTTACGGATGTTGCCCTGCTGGAGTATTGCATCCGAGAAGACCTCAACAAAAAGGCCCAACGCGTTATGTGTGTGACAGATCCGCTGAAAATTGTCATCACCAACTATCCTGAGAACAGCGTAGAAGAAGTGGATGCCGTCAACAACCCGGAAGATGAGCATATGGGCAAACGAAAAGTCCCCTTTTCAAAAGTGATCTACATCGAGCGAGAGGATTTCATGGAAGAACCCTCCAACAAATTCTACCGGCTGGCTCCGGGTAAAGAGGTTCGTCTCCGATATGCCTATTTCATCCGCTGCAATGAGGTCATTAAAGATGATGCCGGAAATATCGTTGAACTACATTGCACCTATGATCCCGAGACCAAAGGCGGCAATGCTCCGGATGGCCGGAAAGTAAAAGCAACCCTTCACTGGGTCGCATCAGCCTGTGCCCTCACCTGCGAAGTAAGACAATACGACCGTTTGTTTACCGATCCGGATCCGGATGGACACAAGGACAAAGAGTTTCTGGAATTCCTGAATCCCGAGTCCCTGAATATACGCTCCAATTGCTATGTTGAGCCTTTTGTCAGGGACGCGGCTCCGCTGTCACATTACCAGTTCGAAAGGCTGGGATATTTCAGCGTGGATGTTGATTCAACGAAGGAGAAGCTTGTTTTTAACAGGACGGTTTCGCTGAAGGATAACTCCAAGAAATAGCAAGTGAACTAAAGTGACTAAAGTGAACTAAAGTGACTAAAGTTAGGGACTCCGAACTTTAGCACTAATTAATCCTGAAGAGAAGTACTTTAGTCACTTTAGTTCACTTTAGCTCACTTTAGTCACTTTTCGATAAAACCTGTAATCTCCTTAACTTCCGCCGGGTATAGAAAAAAGTAAAAATCGCCGCGCTCCAGTTGGCGAAGAAAACCCCCCACCAGATTCCTCTTGTTCCCATGCCCATATGCACGGCGAAAAGCAGGAACAACGGCAAAGGGAGTAAAAACTGACGGTAAGCCCCGACAAAAATGGCATACATCGGTTTTTTTATCCCCTGGAGCGTTGAAACTGAGATATTCAAAAAAATGTAAGCGAAAAAGAAAAAGATGCCTATTCCAAGATATTCTTTGCCGATGCGGATCACCTCGGGGTCGGAGGTGAAGAATTTCATCAGCTTACCGGAAAAGATTGCCACACCAACTATCCCTATCAAAATGATCGATAATCCGTAAGCAATATTCAATTTCCACGAATCAAATATCCTGCGTGGAAATCCCGCCCCTAAATTCTGCGCGGCAATGGTGAGAGCGGCAACATTCAACCCGATGGTAGGAAGCAATACAAGCTGTTCAATCCTGGTAGCGATTCCATAGGCCGCCACCGCCTCTTTCCCGAATTTTCCGGCAAAATAGGTAATCACAAAGATGCCAATCGCAATGGTGAGCATATTCAGACTGGCCGGAAATCCCTGTTTAAAAAGATCGATAAAATAATTTTTACGGGGTATCCACGACCGCCACTTGATCCCCTCCATAAATTCCCGTTTTTTGATGCGGTAGATAAGGTAAAAAGTCCCCAGAATCTGAATAATAACAGTGGCTAAGCCAATCCCGACCACACCCAATGCGGGTACCCCGAATCCGCCATACATAAACCACGGATCCATCAACACATTGAGAAAAAAACCTGCTATCAGGAAATTTCTGTAGGTTTTGGTGTCGCCCCTTGAAGTCAGGGGCGCATTCAGGGTACTGTTAAGCATAAAAAACAATGTTCCGGACAGGATGATGTTCATGTAAGCAACTGCAATGCCAAGGTATTCTTCACTTGCCCCCAGCAATTTCAGCAAAGAGGGAGCAAATAATATTCCTAAAAAAGTCAGCGCCACAGCATTAAAAACTGAAAATGAAATGGCTTGTGCCGCATACATCCCGGCTTTGTCTTTGTCGCCGGCCCCTAAGGAGGAGGAAATCAGTGCCGTTGCACCTGTACCCATCCCCATCCCGACAGAAAGAATGATAAAAAATACCGGGAAGGAGAGCGACAAGGCAGCAAGCGCTGTCGTCGACACCAAACCGCCGTAATAAGTATCTACTACATTGAAGAGTGTATTAAATATTAGTCCGATGCTCGAAGGCAGTGCAATCGTCCTGATCAGCTTTGGTAAAGGTGTTGTAGTAAAGTCTGTTACCATTTTGAGAACCTGTTTATTCCTAAATTTGCTATTTAAAAGAATCATACGCAAAAATCGGGTAAAGGGTTCTAATGTTGAATTAATACTTAGAAATACTTAGAAAAGCTTCGGAATTACACAACATAATTGTAATTTTGGACTAGTGCAACAGTGATACGTCCAGTATCATGAAAGGAGGTACAAAATGAAACTTTCATTTAAAATTGATTATCAAACGACCTGGGGAGAGGCTCTTTTCGTTTCCGGATCAGCACCTCAGCTTGGCCAATGGGATCCGCAACGTGCCATACCTTTGAAAAACCAGTATCCGGGTGAGTGGCAGACAACCATCGAAACAGACGCTGATATTCTCGAATACAAGTATGTACTGCTGAATCAGCAGGGGGACTTTATCCCTGAATGGGGGCCCAACCGAAAAATTTCCTTTGCCGGGAAGGAGTTTCAGGAAATTCGTCTGCGCGACTTCTGGCGGAAAGGATCTGATCCGGATAATTCACTTTACTCGGCCGCATTTCAGAATGTTCTGCTGAAAAAGCCAGCCTCTCCGACAAATGTGAAAAAGAATCCTGCACCAAGGATACTCCGGCTTCAACTTCATACACCTGCCATCGACCCCAGGTACAAGTTTGCCGTACTGGGTACAGAATCTATCCTGGGGGAGTGGGATGAGGCATTCGCCTTAGTGATGGATGATTCCGACTCCCCGCTGTGGAAAGCAGAGCTGGATGCGTCAAAATTGAAATTCCCACTTCATTACAAGTACTTAATTTACGATACAGAAAACAAACGCGTTATTGAATGGGAAGCCGGGAATAACAGGGTAATAAGGGATTTTGTCTGCGAATCACCCCAATCCCTGAAAGTGCATACGGATGAAAAATTTCTCCAGGATACCGGTCATTGGAAGGGTGCCGGTGTGTCCGTTCCGCTTTTCTCCCTGCGCACGGAAAACAGCGGAGGGATCGGCGAATTCACCGACCTTTACCAGTTGGTCGACTGGTCAGTCAAATGCGGACTCAAACTGATCCAGCTCCTACCGCTGAACGAAACTGTTTCCACCCACAGCTGGATCGACTCCTATCCGTACAAATCCATCTCGGCGATGGCGCTTCACCCTGTCTTCCTCAACATTAATAAAATTGGTGTCCTGGATGAGGAAAGTCTGATGGTTGGTTTTATCAAGGCGCTTTCAGGATTTAACGGACAAGAACTCGTTCATTATGAAGAAGTTCATAAGGTAAAATCGAAATTTTTCAAACTCATTTTCGACCAGCAGATGGACTCATTCCTGAAAAATTCTGCTTTCCTGGAGTTTTTCGGACTGAACAAAACATGGCTGGTTCCATATGCTGCCTTCTGTTACCTGAGAGACCAGAATAAAACTGCCAACTTCAGGCTCTGGAAACAATACAAAATTTACAAAAATGAGGAGATTGAAAATCTTACTTCCGCTGCTAATGCTGTCTATCCGGATATTGCCGTTCATTATTTTATCCAGTACCATGCCCATAAACAGTTGAGTGAGGCTGTCGCTTATGCACGCAAAAACAGGATAGTCCTGAAAGGCGATATCCCGATAGGGATTAGTCCGAACAGTGTCGAAGCATGGACCCAGCCGGAACTTTTTAATCTTTCCCAACAAGCCGGCGCTCCGCCGGATGAGTTTGCCGATATGGGCCAAAACTGGGGATTTCCTACTTACAACTGGAACGAGATGGCCAAAGACGGCTACCAGTGGTGGAAAAACAGGCTGAAACATTTGGCAAACTATTTTGATGCCATCCGTATCGATCACATCGTCGGTTTCTTCAGGATTTGGGAGATACCCATGCAGCAGATTTTCGGCACGATGGGTCATTTTAATCCGGCACTGCCTTATTCAAGGGATGAGATT
Source organism: Bacteroidales bacterium (assembly GCA_038323575.1). GTDB lineage: Bacteria > Bacteroidota > Bacteroidia > Bacteroidales > Prolixibacteraceae > CAINVV01. The sequence continues at coordinate 5,756 of JBBQHB010000029.1, forward strand.
ATCGACCGGGGAATTAATTTCAATGAGGAAAGATATACGAAACCATATATCCGTGATTACTTTCTTTCGGGCCTTTTCGGGGAATTCACCGGAGAGGTGAAGAAAAGATTCTTGTCTGAGTATCAGCCCGGAAAATTCAACCTCAAACCAAATTTCACCACGCAGAAGCAGGTTTGGGATTATTTCGAATCCGGGAGGACGGAGGAGGGCTTAAGTGGCGAAGAGAGCCGAATCAGAGACGGGCTTTGCGCATTGATCAGTGAAGTGCTTTTTGTCAGAGATCCTGTCCATCACACGCTTTTCCACCCAAGGATTGCGTTCCACGACACCAACTCCTATATGAACCTTCGTGATAATGACAGGTACAGAATGGATGAACTTTACATAGAATTCTTCTATCACCGCCATGAAAAATTCTGGAAAGAAGAGGCCTTGAAAAAACTGCCGGCAATACTAGATGCATCAGAGATGCTGGTTTGCGGTGAAGATCTCGGTATGATTCCGGATTGTGTACCTGAAGTTATGAATGAACTTGGAATCCTCAGCCTTGAAGTGCAGCGAATGCCGAAAGATCCGAAAATTGAGTTTCTGCATCCTTCGGATATGCCTTATCTTTCAGTAAGTACGACTTCAACCCATGATACCTCCACGCTACGCGGCTGGTGGGAGGAAGATGCAGACAAAAGTGAAAGATTTTTCCGCACCATCATGGGAAATCAGGCCGCTTTTAACAAAGTGATGGAACCATGGCTGGCAAGGGATATTATTCACCAGCATTTCTGGTCGCCGGCCATGTGGGCGATCTTTCCTATTCAGGATCTGCTCGCCATGGATGAGGAACTCAGGAGAGAAGACTTTGAGGCAGAGAGAATCAATATTCCGGCAGTTGCCCAACATTTCTGGCGGTACCGGATTCATGTAACCATGGAAAAATTATTGAGAGCGAACCGGTTCAACGCAGAATTGCTGAGGATGATCACCCATTCCGGACGCTGAAACCCGTTGTTTTTCTCCATTCACCGATTATTGGCCGTGATTCGCCGATTTGCCCTTCACTAACCAAAAGGGGAGGATTACATTTGAGTCATCATTCAAAATTCATTGTCACACTTAACAAAAATTGCCATGAAACTAATTAATGATCCAAATGAACCCAACGAAAACGTCTACGGTGAAAGAACCAAAAGACATTATCGTCCTGAATCAAGAATGTTCCTCGGAATTATATTTGTTGCCATAGGAGCCTTGCTGATCCTCAGAAATTTTGATTTCCTTTCTTACGATCTTTCCCATATTCTAATCAGCTGGCCCATGCTGCTGATTGTTATCGGGTTATACAACCTGAACCGCAAAGCCGGTTCCGCAGGTGTCATTTTAATCGGAATTGGTGTATTCTTTCTGCTCCCGCGGATATTTGATTTTCAGGATGACTTCTACCACAACTTCTGGCCAATTATTTTAGTGGTTGTCGGGATTGTATTCATTATCCAATGGCGCAAGACACCTCATTTCTCTTTTGGAGATACTGTTGATAAAAAAGATATCCTGGATGAAACAGCAATTTTCGGCGGACGTAACCTGTCGCTGGTTTCTGACCAATTCAGAGGCGGCAAGATTACCTGTATCTTCGGCGGATCCAAGGTCAACCTGCTCTACTGCAAACCAGTTGAAGGATGTGTCATTGATATTGCCACCATCTTCGGAGGCACGAAAATTATTGTTCCGGAAGACTGGAATGTTAAAACGGAAGTTGTTTCAATCTTTGGAGGCTTCGAGGACAAGAGAGGCAACTCTGTCATCTCCCGTGTTAATCAGTCAAAACTGGTTGTCATCAAGGGTTCCGCCATCTTTGGAGGCGGTGAAATCACTTCAATGCCGTAAGAAAAAAATGGAGAAACCCGGCATAATTAACAGACATTCAATTGTATTCTACTGGATAGCCCCCATCCTATTCGGAATTATCCAGACAAGCATCAACCTCTGGTTCGAAATCCTCCCCTGGGGGATTTCGCTTATTGACGGGGTAGTTTATGGATTCCTGCTGGGTGCGTTCGGCATGGCCATCTGGTTTGTGGTCAGGTACAACAGTCCCGATGAAAAACCGTTTTCACAGCTTATTTCCACCCACCTCGCAGCTGCAGTTATTCTTTCGCTTGCCTGGGTTTACAGTTCCGGCTTTATCGCTCGTATATTGACAGGGGATCCGATCTACCTCGCTTACCAGGAAAGCCATCTGACCGGCAGGATCATTACCGGCTTCTTTTTCTATACCCTGATGGCTACCTTGTTCTATCTTTACATATTTTACCTCAGAAACCAGGAAAAAAATGACCGGGAGAAGGAGCTGAAACAGGAGGTTCGGGAAGCTGTATTGCGCGCTTTGAAGTCGCAGATCAACCCGCATTTTCTCTTTAACAGCCTTAATTCCATTGCCTCCCTCACCCTGACGAATCCTGAAAAGGCCCATGAAATGGTCATTGCGCTCTCCGATTTTATGCGCTATTCACTGCGCAAACAGCACAATGAACTGGTAGTGCTGGAAGAGGAGATCAACCATATCAGGCTCTACCTGCAGATCGAAAAAATTCGTTTTGGGGATAAAATGATCTACGCTTTTGAGGTCGAACCGGATTGTCTTGGCTGTCAAATACCCACCCTCCTGCTTCAGCCGCTGTTTGAAAATGCAGTCAAATACGGCGTTTACGAAGCATCAGAGCCGGTGGAGGTTTCATTGACCGCCAAAAAAGAGGGTGACCACACGGTGCTTATCCTCACCAACAATTATGACCCGGACGCAGCCCCTGCCAAAGGAGAGGGAATCGGACTCAAAAATGTACGTGAACGGCTCCGCTTGGTCTACAACAGCAACAATCTGCTGCAAACTGAAGATCGTGAGGGAAGGTTTAGGGTTACAATTTACCTGCCTTGTGAAACTCAGAAAAAGATATGAGATATAAGACATGAGACATGAGATAAGAGACACGTGAAGATGAGACATGAGAGCGCAACTTTAGTCACTTTAGTTCACTTTAGTTCACTTTAGCTCACTTTAGTCACTTTTAAAAAATGGATAAAATCAAAGTTTTAATTATTGACGACGAACAACTCGCCAGGGATCTCCTGAAAAACTACCTGTCGAAAGATGCACGACTGGAAGTTGTGGGCGAATGCGCCAATGGTTTCGAAGGAGTCCTGGCCATCCAGGAACTGAAACCGGACCTGGTTTTTCTGGACATCCAGATGCCAAAAATTACCGGATTTGAGATGCTGGAGCTGCTCAGCGAACCTCCGGTCATCATCTTTTCTACGGCTTATGAAGAGTTTGCCATCCGGGCCTTCGAAGCCAACGCGGTGGATTACCTGTTGAAGCCCTATCCTGCCGAAAGGGTGCAGGTTGCAGTTGAAAAAGCGTTGAAACGCATTCAATCAGGATCCGGAAACAAAGAAGAAGTCGAAGCAGTAACCCAGGCACACGATGAAAATAGCGGGTTACTTGCCAGGATTGTCGTTAAATCTGGGGCCAAAATCCGGATCATTCCGGTCGATACGATCGATTATCTGGAGTCGGAAGATGATTTCGTGATGATCTACTGCAAAGAGGGGCACTTCCTGAAGCAGAAAACGATGAAATATTTCGAAAACCACCTCGATCCCAAAAAATTCATCCGCATCCACCGCTCCTGCATCGTCAATGCTTCACAACTGGCAGAAATCCAGCAATACGGGAAGGAATCCTGGATTCTCCTGACCAAACAGGGGGCAAAACTGAAAATCAGCAAATCAGGTTATCTTACTTTAAAGGAGTTTTTGGCTTCAGAAACAGACGGGTTTTAAACGCTAAAAGAAATGAAAGCCGTCTAATTTTACTTTTCAAACGGCTTCCTTAATCCTCGAATACTTGTATTTATCAAGGAATTTTATTATTCATTGTTTCAGTTTGACCCCAATATATGATATGGTTCTTAAACTATAGGGTTCATAATCCTTTATATAGTTTAAGGTCTTATCCAAAGGTATACCAGTTCCAAATTTTTACTCTCGGGATTGAACATAAAACAAATAGCAAAATCGATTTCCATATCTTTTTTAAGAAATGGATTATTATCAAATAATGGCACACGAACAACCAAATATTGGACCTTATCTTTTCCGAAGTTGATTAAATCAGCATTTTTAACTTCTTCCGGAAAATATTTTTCCAATTCAGAAATTTTTGTACCGACTGAGATACTAAAAAAACCTCTTTTTTCGATTAGAATATCTGGTGATGATGTTTTAAAAGATGAGATCTTTGCTTGTGCGGAGATATTGAAAATTATATTTGTGAAAATATAACTTTTTGCATAATCCGCAGTTGTAAACTGCAAATCATTATTTTTCACCTCTAACAATTCTCCGAAATTTTTCAATTTTTCTTCGTTAGAGAATAACTTAACCGATTTCCCGGTAATTTTATTCGTAATAAAAAGTTGTTCAACTTTTATTCCTTTATCTTGTGCAAAGTTAATTTGCGCCAAAAATATAAAGACACCTAAAAAAAGTATTGATTTCATTTTATTATGGTTAATTTATCTAATTACTACAAGTACTACTAATAGATCCATCTGAATTAAACTTTGTTGAAATATAAGGCTGTGGATCAAAAGGAAGATTATTCTCTCGCAATTGAATATGTACATGAGGAATGATATTGGGTGAACTTGCATTTCCCGTTTTACCAGTCAACCCCAATTTTGTTCCAATAATTACTGGATCTCCATCCTTTAGAGAAATGGAATTCAAGTGCGCATATATGATTTTAGTATTATTATCGAGACTTGATACCTGGACGTAATTTCCCAAACCATACTCATCATTTCCAACAGCGCTTACTTTTCCTGAAGATATAGAATAAAGATCTGAATTCACCGGAGCATAAATATCAATTCCGCCATGCCACTTATTATATGGACTCTCCGAGCAATCTGTTCCTCCTTGTCTAGTACAGCCGTACATTCCTCCATGTTGGCCTGAAGCGCCTGAAGGGGCAATTGTAGCATTTTTTATAGGATCACCGGAGCATGGAATATTTGGATCAACGGGAGGTGGAAGTGGGGGCGTGGGAGTATATCCGCCACTAGTTCCACCACTACCAGTGCTAGTTCCACCACCATTTCCATCACCGGTACATGTTGATGTGGTAAACGAAGCAATAGTGTTAATACATTCAGAATGATAAGTTGCTCCTTCATACATGTTACTCGTCTGATACCAAGAAGTACAAATTGTTATCCAGTAGTATATGGTTGATTCAGTGCATGTTGTTGCTAATTTCAATTGAGTTGGAATGTTTCCCCCATCTTTCATTGTTGTTCTACCCATGACCGATCCTTTGTCATATTTCCATCCATTTACAAAATTTCCGTTCATATCATGATAAAAAACATAACCGGAAAAATTCTTCTCTTTGGAGAGGTAGGAATTTTTACTCAACTGGAATCCTTTGTTATGATGGTAGTTGTTATCACCAACAATGGTCATTAAAAAATTAAGTATTTCCCCATCGGTTTTGCTCTTTAAAAATACCATCCTTGTTAATGAACCCATATAAGCCGGATCTTTCTTATCGTTCCATTCCTTGTAAGAATTTTCATCTGCAAAGCCAAAGCCTCCCATCATCCACAAACCCACTTCAACCAACTCTTCGCGATCGTTGTGGCCCTGAATTGAATTGCACCAATCGGGTTTTATTCCAATCGTATTTGAATTTATACTGCCCGATTTTAATGTAAGAAAGCCAACATTATCAATCCCATAACAGTCTTGTGCCTGTTCTAAAGTAAAATTATTCTCAGTCTGAGTGGCAGCGTTAAAATTTTGATCTTTTTGGCAACCAGAAAAAAACTGCAGCAACAAAAAAATCAAAATAAATTTACCAAGTATCTTATTCATAAATTATCAAATTAAAAAAATGATTCTTCGGCACCTTGCCCGACTTTTGCAATCGCCGGTTGCAAAAGCGGTTCCCGTTTCGTAGCTTTGTGTTGGCTTTGTCAACAAAGCTAAGCCTCCCCGGGCCGGGAACAATTATCGCGAGTACTTGCTCCCTGGGGAGGCTTTTAAATGAATTTATTGATGGCAGAAACTTGCACTGGTTTTTTTAATAATGCGGTGAATTTTGAGAATTAAATACGGTAAAAGTGGCTGTACTTTATAACCAAAGGTATGTCATTTTGCAAGCAAATTCAAATTTATTTATGAATCCCCCCCCCTCTTGAACGACATAAATATTTAATATACAATAGATTGGTATTTGCATGTTTGATAACAGGAAAAATAAACCAAAAATGAGTGGAACCTTTGGTTTAACTTTGGTATAAACTTGATTAAAGAGACCATTTTCATATTGCTTAGCAAGGGTTATTTGTACATTCATTGTTTCAACTTTCATATTCAAGTGGCTCAGAATCAATCCTAACTAATAGAATTTCAGCAATACAGGAAAAATCCCGAATACTGATGACCAAACAGGGGCTCAAACTGAAATAAGCAAATCGGATTATCTCACTTTAAAGCAGTTTCTGCCTGATGAAACCGACAGTTAATGCCCCACTGACAATAATTGAGTTGATAAATCCTCGATAAAAAGACCGGTTTAATCCGGTTTTTTATTTTTTAATGTTGGCAGAATTCTCTTCTTTTGCATATCGCCAAATGACGCTGCTAACATGTTTGCCAAAAATGATTTCCTGAACAGTATAATCTCCGGTATTCCTCCGTACTACCTGTGGATAGCTTTGTTGGTATCAGCCTCCATATGCTTGTGGGCCTTGATAAGCCTGGTAAAAAGATTGCGCACCTCTCCCACCAAAGGCAGAAAACTGACTTTGAAGGAGCGGTTGAGCCGGAGAAGGGCACAGATTATCATCACCGGCGACAAGAGAAGAAAACCAAATTATGTGACAATGGCTATCCGTAATTATGGCATACGGCCCGTAGATCTTGAAGCGCCCAGGCTTGTTTTTAAAAAATACAGCAGTTCGCGTAAATTCAGGATCAACTCCTTCGGCGGGGTTGATGATTTCCCGATGTGGCTGGAGCCAGGCTACGAAGCCACCTACCAAATTGAACTGGAACAGTTTTACGAACGTGTGCCGCCTTTGCGGAAAGCGACCAGGTTGCATGCCGAGACAAGGGAGGTTTCAGGGAAAAGATTTGTGAGCCAGACCATTAGATTAAAGCTGTTTTAAACATGAGAAACTGGACCTACCAATCGATTGACTTCAATGCTTTCCCGTTTTATGCCGGTAATGACCTGGGTGTAAACTGGTCAAAAGAAAAGCTGAAAGTCAGGATCTGGGCACCTACAGGATTGGAGGTTATGTTTCGGTTATACAAATCTGCTGAAGCCAGTATTCCGGATAATATCATCTCACTCGAAAAATCCGACTCCGGAACCTGGGGAATTGAACTGGAGGGCAACTTCGAAGGATTATTGTATACTTTCCAGGTGCGTGATGATGCAGGCTGGCTAAATGAATGTCCCGACATAGAAGCCAAAGCAACGGGAGTGAACGGATTGAGGGGGATGATCCTGAACCCGGCACATACAAATCCCGAAAACTGGAGGAAAGACCGGCGTTGTGCCGTTGTTCATCCTGCCGATATGGTAATCTACGAACTTCATATCCGGGATTATTCAATTTCTGCCGATTCAGGCATTCAGCACAAAGGCAAATATCTCGGTTTAACCGAAACAGGAACGACCAATCCGGAAGGACTTTCAACCGGTGTTGACCACTTGAAAGAGCTGGGTATCACCCATATCCATCTTTTACCGATTGCGGATTTTTATACCGTCGACGAAACACAAACTTTCCCTCAGTACAACTGGGGATACGATCCAATCAACTTTAACACCCCGGAAGGCTGGTATTCCTCTAATCCTTATGATGGATATACGCGGATTATTGAAGTGAAAAAAGTAGTTCAGACTCTTCACCGTCAGGGATTTGGCGTGATTATGGATGTTGTGTACAACCACTCCGGGCTCATCTTTGATTCATGGTTCAACCAGTTGGTCCCGGGATATTATTACCGGCAACGGGCCGACGGCACTTTGTCGGATGCAAGCGGATGCGGCAACGAACTGGCCACTGAAAGGGCCATGGTCAGGAAATTCATCGTGGATTCGGTTGCCTGGTGGGCCGAAGAGTACCATTTGGATGGTTTCAGGTTCGACCTGATGGGTGTTATCGACATCCAAACAATGAACGAGATCAGAAAAAGACTCGATCTGATTAATCCAAACATTTTCATGTACGGTGAAGGCTGGATTGCGGCTGAATCTCCTTTGCCTGAAAGTTTCCGTGCAACCAAACTGAATACGCCTCAGCTCGACCGCATTGCATCATTTTGCGATGACATGCGCGACGGATTAAAAGGAAGCCCGTTTAACCGTTTCAGCAACGGTTTTATCAGCGGATTAACCCTGCGGGAGGAAAAAATCAAATTTGCCATCACGGGAGCTATCCGCCATCCCGAAATTTTTTACGACTATGTGGATTCTTCCCGTCAGCCATGGGCCATCAGCCCCGAACAGTGTGTTAACTATGTCTCGTGCCACGACAACTACACTTTGTTCGATAAACTTCAGTATTCCTGTCCGGAGGCATCCCTGGAAGAGATAGACCGGATGACCCGTCTTGCACTCGGCATTATCCTGACATCACAAGGAGTGCCTTTTTTGCACTCAGGTGTAGAAATGAACCGTTCCAAGAGAGGCCACCACGACTCGTACCGCTCACCGGATGAAGTCAACCAGATCGAGTGGGGTAAAAAGGGCGCATCAGCGGATCTTTTCCTGTTCACCAAGAATTGTATCGAGATACGCCGCCAGCATCCGGCATTCAGGATGCGAACCGGCGACATGGTGCGGGAAAAGCTCTCCTTTTTCAAAAAATACATCCCCGGAGTGATCGCCTATGAGCTGAAAGATCACGCCAACAAGGATACCTGGAAGAACATCCTGGTGCTCTTTAACGGAAACAACTATTCAGTGGAGTACCAAATTCCGGAAAAAAGATGGCTGGTAGTTGCACAGAACGGCGAGATTCAGCCGCATGGCATCAGTCATGTCACAACCGGTCTGGTGCGTATCCATCCTGTATCCATGATGATTCTGGCAGAAGAGTAAAGTGTACAGCCTTCCCGGTAGGTTAAAAAGCGCTTAACAGAAGATTGATATCCGTATCAGAAATAGAGAGCATTTTGGCGATATCCCGGTTGGTCAGGATACCGTTCAATAGGTAAACCCCTTCACAAAACCCCCTGTTACCTTTGATGTATTCGTTAACTCCGCCCGACTGGCCTATGCCAAGTAAAATCGGCGTAAAAATATTGCTGGCGGCAATGGATGCTGTGCGTGCAACCCTGGATTCGAGGTTGGGGACACAATAATGTATCACGCCATGTTCCTTGTAAGTAGGGTTTTTCAGCGTGGTGACCCTTGAAGTTTCAAAACTTCCGCCCTGGATGATATTAAGATCTATTATGACAGAATTTTCTTTCATCCCCATCACCATATCTTCCGGTACTATCATCGTGGGCACTTCGTTCATCGGCATTGCTCCGAGCACCACTTCCGCCGTACGGAGCGCCTTCCGGAGCGCTTTCGGGTGAAAGACCGAGGTGGAAAGATGCTGTCCAAGCCTGGCTTTCAGGTTCATCAACTTATAAATGGAGTCATCGAAGACTCTTACTACCGCACCAAGAGCCATGGCAGTTCTTGCGGCTTGTTCTGCCACCGTTCCGGAACCCAGAATAACAACCTCGGAAGGTGCAACGCCCGTAACTTCACCCAGAATTACCCCTTTCCCGTTTTTGGAACTGAGGAGTTCACTAGCTACAACCATGGCAATATTTCCGACGATCTCGCTGCTAATCTGAACCATAGACAAAATCCCGTGTTCGTCTTTCAGGTATTCGAACCCAATGGCTGTAACTTTCCTTCTCATCAGTTTCCGCACATTTTCAGCAGTCATCATGGAGAGGTAGACCGGTGAAAAAAGCAGTTGGTTACCTTTCATCAGTTCTGTCTCATCGCAGGTATACGGTGCCATTTTAAGCACGATGTCGCATTGGAAGATCTCGGTTGCCTCAGGGCAAATTACAGCGCCTGCTTCTGCATAAGCCCTGTCGGAATAGTTGGCATCCTTTCCGGCCCCTTTCTGGATAAAAACATTGTGACCATTGGCAACCAATACTTCAACCGACTGCGGGGTGAGCGGAACACGAAATTCAACTACGTTGCCGGTATTGGGAAAACCAATGCTCAACTTGATATTTCGCTTGCCTGGTTTGTACAACTCCTCTTTGGGGATCAGTTGCTCCTTGGTCCAGACTGAAACATTCTCTTCTTTTCGGTGGTTCATGGGTAAATCAATTAGATTCAATGATCCTGCTCCCGCTTGCGGTTTCTGAGATGGTTATTTTAACCGTATTTGACGGAAGTAATGGCTCGATCAGTTCAGGCCACTCTACAAAACAATATTCATCGCTGAAAAAATACTCTTCATACCCAAGGTCAAAAAGCTCTTCCATACTTTTGATCCGGTAAAAGTCAAAGTGATAAATCTCTTTAGATTGCTCTGTTTCATAGACATTTATCAGCGCAAAAGTTGGTGAAGTAACGTAATCAATGACCTGCAGTTTTTCGCACAGGGCTTTGATAAAGGTCGTTTTTCCCGACCCCATCTTGCCGTAAAAAGCAAATAACCGATCGGCCGGATGCGCCTCTATAAACTTCTCAGCTACTGTATTTATTTCATTCAACGAACTTATCTCTGCTCTGAACATCCTTCCTCGTTTTCTCCATCAATTTTAATCCAAATTTCTGATAAAATTCAGGTTCGCACAATCATTTTTTATCTTAATTTTGAAAAAACATAAATATTTGAAGTATGAACATTCCAACGGCATTAAAATACACCAAAGAACATGAATGGCTTCGTGTTGAAGGAGACGCTGCTTTCGTAGGGATTACTGATTTTGCCCAGGGTGAACTAGGGGATATTGTTTTTCTCGAAATTGAAACATGCGGAGAATCTCTGGCTTCAGAAGAAGTTTTTGGCACCATTGAAGCTGTTAAAACTGTCTCAGACCTTTTCATGCCTGTTTCAGGAAAAATAGTCGAAGTCAACGCCCTGCTTGAAGAGCGTCCTGAATTGGTCAACACAGATCCTTACGGAAATGGATGGCTGATCAAAATCAACGTGAAAGATGCATCCGAAATAAACAATCTCCTTTCGGCAGAACAATACACTGCATTGTTGGAAGCATAATTTTTCCGGAAATTTTCAGTACCTCCAAATCCGGCCGGTTCTGCTCCAAATCCCGTTTAAAACGGGATTTGTTGTTTCATGTAACCCGAAAACTCTGTGGTAACAAATTCATAATTTAAAAATTGCAGTTATATTTGTTTCCATGGTTCAATAAAAGAGAATTTTTTCTTTTTACCGGCAATTCCGATCTCCAACGCATAAATCAATCCAATATTACATATGAAACCAAATCACATCCTCCCTCTTTTCCTTTTGCTGACCGGATATGCTGTCATGGCCCAGACTTCCGGTTCTTCACCTGTCGATATGGTAAATCCGTTGATGGGCAGTTATTCAAACAGGTCACTTTCTAACGGGAACACCTATCCTGCCATTGCACTTCCATGGGGAATGAACTTCTGGACGCCCCAGACAGCCAAAATGGGTGACGGCTGGATTTATACCTACGATGCAACTAAAATTCAGGGAATTAAGCAGACCCACCAACCAAGCCCCTGGATCGGGGATTACGGTCAGTTCTCGCTCTTTGCCATGACTGACAGGTTGAAAATTGACGGTGAGAAACGAGCCAGTTGGTTTTCGCATAAATCGGAAACAGTGAAACCATACTATTACAGTGTCTATCTGGCAGATTATGATGTAAAGGCAGAAGTTACCCCGACTGAACGCGCCGCCATCCTCCGTTTTACTTTCCCTGACAATAAAAAATCTTACCTCCTGGTAGATGCTTTTGACAAAGGCTCCTACATTAAAATCATCAAAGGTGAAAACAAAATCATTGGGTATTCAACCAGAAACAGCGGCGGAGTCGCCCCGAATTTTAAAAATTATTTTGTTGTCATACTCGATAAGCCATTTACGGAAGGAGAGGTATGGAGTGACACCTCCGTCGTGAAAAACATCTCCGAATTGCAGGGCGGCCATGTAGGTGCCGCATTGCGCTTTGAAACAAAAAGGGGAGATGTGGTGCATGCCCGTGTTGCCTCCTCATTTATCAGTATCGAACAGGCCGAACTCAACCTTAAAGAGCTTGGAAACGATTCATTCGACCAGGTTTGCCGGAAAGGCAGGGATATCTGGAACAAAGGATTGTCAGCCATTGATGTGGAAGGCGGAACAACCGACCAGATGCGCACGTTTTATTCCTGCCTTTACCGCACCATGCTCTTCCCGAGGAAATTTTTTGAAACAGATGCCACAGGAAAGATCATGCATTACAGTCCCTACGAAGGTAAAATCTTACCGGGATACCTCTATACCGACAATGGTTACTGGGACACCTTCAGGGCAGTATTTCCCCTCTTTAACCTGTTGCATCCCTCCTTGAATGCAAAGATTCAGGAAGGAATGGTAAACACTTTCAACGAAAGCGGCTGGCTCCCTGAATGGGCCAGTCCGGGTCACCGCAATTGCATGGTCGGATCCAACTCTGCATCCATTATTGCTGATGCCTACCTGAAAGGAGCACGAGGCTACGACATCAACAAACTCTACGAAGCCCTGCTTAAAAACAGCGAACATGAAGGGCCGCTTACATCTGTGGGACGCGAGGGAGTTGATTTTTACAACAAGTTGGGATATATACCCTACAATGTAAAAATCAACGAAAGTGCGGCAAGGACCCTGGAATATGCATACGACGACTGGACCATCCTACAGCTGGCCAAAGCGCTTAAAAGACCTCAGCAGGAAATCGACCTGTTTACCAAAAGATGCATGAATTACCGGAACCTCTTCGACAAAGAGACCAAACTTATGCGGGGAAGAAACGAGGACGGAACCTTCCAGTCGCCGTTTAACCCTTTTAAATGGGGTGATGCATTCACGGAAGGAAACAGTTGGCACTATACCTGGTCCGTATTTCATGACATACAGGGATTGGCCGACCTGATGGGCGGCAAAAAAGAATTTGTCAGGATGCTGGACTCAGTATTTGTTGTCCCTCCGGTATTTGATGCCTCCTATTACAGGCAGGTTATTCATGAAATCCGGGAGATGCAGATTGCCAACATGGGTAATTATGCCCATGGCAACCAGCCCATCCAGCACATGATCTACCTTTACAATTATGCAGGTGTACCCTGGAAAACCCAGTACTGGGTGAGGGAGACCATGGACAGGATGTACAATCCCAACCCGGACGGCTACTGCGGAGACGAAGACAACGGACAAACATCGGCCTGGTATATCTTCAGTGCGCTGGGCTTTTACGATGTCTGCCCGGGATCCGACCAATATGTCATGGGTGCACCCCTCTTCAAAAAGATAACCATCAACCTTGAAAACGGCAAAAAAATAGTTCTCGAAGCGCCCGAAAATTCTGCAGACAACAGGTACATCCAGGAGATGACGGTCAATGGCAAGAAATACACCAAAAACTGGCTCAGCCACACTGAACTAATGAAAGGTGCGAACATCCAAATAAAAATGGGCGCAAAACCAAATACTGAGAGAGGAACAAAGGAGCAAGACCTGCCCTATTCTTTCTCGAATGAGAAATAGCAATCAGGATATATGAATAAATCATTAAAACATATATAACTGATTTTTTTGATGTTAGTATTGTTTAATTGACTTATCTGTTTTCAATGAAGAGCAAATTTAAAGAATTTTTTGAGAATGAAAAATCAGGAGGAATTGTTCTTTTGTTTGTAACACTTGTGTCTATAATACTGGCCAATTCTTCCCTGCAAGTTACCTATCTGAATTTCTGGACTACCCGGTTGGGAGCTCACAGCCTGGTCGAATGGATCAACGACGGGCTGATGGCAATCTTCTTTCTTTACATCGGCCTCGAACTGGAAAGGGAAATTTACCAGGGTGAACTTTCCCGGATGAAAAAAGCATCCTTACCAATCTTCGCCGCACTTGGGGGTATGATCGTTCCCGCATTGCTTTTTCTCTGCTTCAACTACGGAACTCCGACCCAACCCGGTGCGGGTATTCCCATGGCCACTGACATCGCTTTTGCCATCGGAATTTTATCTCTCTTGGGCAAAAGGGTGCCGCTTTCACTTAAAATATTCCTTACAGCCCTCGCAGTAATCGACGATCTTGGGGCAATCCTCGTCATAGCAGTTTTCTATACCTCTTCATTGTCAAAGATCTACCTTTTTACTGCATTGGGTGTTTTCCTGTTTCTCATTGTTTTAAACCGGATGAAAGTAAACAATCTGATACCTTACCTTTTGGGGGGATTGGTGATGTGGTATTGTATGCTGCACTCAGGTGTCCATGCAACCCTGGCAGGTGTTCTGCTGGCATTTGCCATTCCTTTCGGGGACGGCATGAAATCAGCTCCGTCAACAAATTTGTGGCATTTTTTGCACAAACCGGTCTCTTTGGCAATTTTGCCGATTTTTGCAATTGCCAATACGGCCATACTGATGAAAGGTAACACGTTCGACATTGTCCAACCTGTTTCAATGGGTATTATCCTGGGATTGTTTCTGGGCAAGCCTCTAGGAATCTGGCTTTTTTCATTTTTATCCGTCAAGTTTGGCATTTGTACACTACCGGGTGGTATCCGGATGAAGCATATTGTAGGAGCCGGCTTCCTCGCTGGAATCGGTTTTACCATGTCCATCTTCATCACATTGCTGGCTTTCAGTGATCCGGAATTAATCTACTTATCTAAAATGGCCATTATTTTTGGTTCCATTGTTTCAGGATTAGCCGGCTTTGTATGGTTAAAAATGACCCTAAAGCCTCAACTCCATTAATTTTTATGAATTCTAATCAAATCAATAAATGACTATTCCAGCCGTTCAAAAATTAGTTACAGTGCTGTTTTTTTATATGCTGACTCATTCCGTCGCCTTCGCGGAACAAGCAATTCGAAATGACCCGGACGGAAAACAATCGCTGTTGCGCCTGGGCTTCGTTACACCGCCTGATTCAGCCCGCCCGGGTGTTTACTGGTATTTCATGGATGGTAATATCTCCCGGAAAGGAATGACCGAAGATCTTGAATCGATGAAGCAAGCGGGTATTGGCAGTGTTATTTTCCTGGAAGTGAATGTCGGCATTCCCCGCGGTCCGGTAATTTTCCTGAGCGACGAGTGGCAGGATCTCTTTAAACATGCAGTCAAGGAATGCGAACGTCTCGGAATATCCCTGATTCTCGGATCCGGTCCGGGATGGGCCGGAAGCGGCGGCCCCTGGGTCGAACCGGCCCAATCCATGCAGCACCTGGTTGCTGCCGATACCATTGTGAGCGGACCGCTTCGTTTCAACGCACTTTTGGCCATACCAAAACCAAAGAAACCCTACTTCGGCTATGGCGCCCTTACCGACTCCCTGCGAAAAAAATGGGAAAATTACTACAAGGATGTTACGGTTCTGGCTTTTAGGACACCCGCCAACAAAGCTTCCATCCCGGAAGTGGAGGAGAAAGCGCTCTACTACCGCGCTCCATACTCGTCGGCAAAAGGAGTAAAATCATTTCTCCCTGCACCGCTTGTTTATCCCGAAACCCTTCCGGGTACCGCCATTTCAAAGGACAGTGTTCTGGATATCAGCCGCTTTCTCCGGGCAGACGGAACCCTGTCCTGGGAAGTTCCACCGGGCAACTGGACCATCCGTCGCCTGGGACTCCGCAACAACGGCGCAGTTACAAGGCCTGCTCCCCAGCCGGGTTTAGGTTTCGAGTGTGACAAAATGGATACTGCTGCTTTTAACAGCCACTACGAAGCGTTTATGGGCAAACTGCTCCGGAAAATCGGACCAGCGGATCCAAAATCTGCCGGGGGCTGGAAAATGATCCACATCGACAGTTGGGAAATGGGTGCCCAAAACTGGACCAATAATTTCCGGTCGGAATTTCAGAAAAGACGGAAATATGATCTGTTGCCATATCTGCCCGTTTATTCCGGAACGATCGTAGATTCGCGGGAAATCAGCGAACGTTTCTTATGGGATATCCGCCAAACCGCTCAGGAGCTGGTTGTTGAGAACCATGCCGAACATTTCAAAACATTGGGAAGGCGAAGCGGTATGAGGCTCTCTATCGAGCCATATGACATGAATCCGACGGCAGACCTCGAACTGGGAGCCGTTGCAGATGTTCCCATGTGCGAATTTTGGAGCAAAAACTACGGGTACAATACCTCCTTCAGCTGTATCGAAGCAACCTCGATTGCCCATGTGCAGGGCAAACCCGTGGTTCAGGCCGAAGCCTTTACCGCCGGAAAATCGGAAGGGTGGAAACTTTATCCGGGAGCCATCAAAAACCAGGGCGACTGGGCTTTTGCAACAGGCATCAACAAATTTTTCTACCACACCTTCGCCCACCAACCCCTCGATGACCAACTGAAACCCGGAATGACCATGGGCCCTTACGGCGTGCACTGGGACAGGAACCAGACCTGGTGGCCCATGTCGAAAGCCTACCATACCTACATTGCCCGGTGTTCCTATCTGCTGCAGCAGGGAAAAAACGTGGCCGATATCCTCTACCTGACACCTGAAGGGGCGCCGCATGTTTTCAGGCCGCCGCTCTCTGCAACAGTCGGAAACGATACCCTGCCAGACCGCAGGGGATACAATTTCGACGGCTGTTCACCCGGATTACTGATTGCAAAGGCAACCGTGAAAGATCACAAAATCTGTTTTCCGGGAGGCGGAAGCTACCGGCTGCTGGTTTTGCCCCTGATCGAAACGATGACACCGGAATTGCTCAACAAGATAGAATCACTGGTACGTGATGGCGCCAACGTGGCAGGGATTCCGCCAAAAAAATCTCCAAGCCTGGTTAATTACCCCTTATGCGACAAAGTGGTGACGACCGCTGCACTTAAAATGTGGAAAAGCTTCACCCTACCGGGAAACCCGCAGGTAATATCCTTTGGTTCAGGCAGAATTTTCCGGGGAAGCGGCTTCACGGTAGTTGATTCTACCAGACCCTATCCCAAATACGAAGTAACCGCTGAACTGCTTAAAAAACTGAAAATTGCCGAAGATTTCACCTCCGATGGTCCGGTAAGGTATGCCCACCGGTCCCTCCCCGGAATGGAGATCTATTTTGTGGCTAACCGGTCCGGGGAAATTATCCATCCGGATTGTCGTTTCAGGATTGATCAAGGGAAACCGGAATTGTGGAATCCGCTTACCGGTGAGATAAGGAACATGGCGAATTTCACACGAAAAGACGGAATAACCACCATTCCGCTCCTGTTTGATGCCCATCAAAGTTACTTTTTAGTCTTCATTGCTGAAAAACAAGCTGCTGCCCTTGTAAAACCTGATGGGAAGAACTTTCCCGGCAGGAGAAAGCTCCTAACCCTGGAAGGTTCCTGGAAACTCTCTTTCGATCCTAAATGGGGCGGACCGGAAGAGATCGCCTTTGATCGGCTTGCGGACTGGACCACACGCCCGGAAGAGGGAATAAAATATTATTCCGGGACCGCCGGATATCAGAAAACATTCACCATTTCCAAAGAAATGCTAGCCTCAGGCCGCTCGCTCTATATTGATCTGGGCGAAGTGAACTGCATGGCACAAGTCCGGCTGAACGGCACCGA
Source organism: Bacteroidales bacterium (assembly GCA_038323575.1). GTDB lineage: Bacteria > Bacteroidota > Bacteroidia > Bacteroidales > Prolixibacteraceae > CAINVV01. Next base: position 23,598 of record JBBQHB010000029.1, read on the forward strand.
ACTTGGTACACTTTGGACTGCTCCCTGGAGTCTTGAAATTACAAAAGCTGCCAAAATTGGCGAAAACCACCTTGAAATCCGTGTCGTCAATCTCTGGCCAAACCGTCTGACAGGTGACGAACAATACCCTGCCGATGGGGTCAGCAATGGCAAATGGCCGGAATGGCTGCTGAATAACAGCCCCCGCAACTCCGAAAGATACACCTTTGCCGCCTACAACTTTTACAAAAAAGATGCACCTTTGTTAAAGTCGGGATTGCTCGGGCCGGTTTGTATCATGCAGGAAGAATAGTAACGACTGGACGACTTGACGAGGGGAAGACTGGGAGACTTGACGACGGGGAGATTTGGAGACGGGGAGACTGGAAGAAAGAAACGGAGACTGAGGACTGGAGACTGAGGACTGGAGACTGGAGACTGGGAGATTTGGTCAGTGCGACTCCCGGGTTTAGCCGCGGAGCTGTGACCCATTTGTAGAGAAATTAAGGTTAAAATAGTGCCGTCCGCGAACGGATTTAGAACAAAACGCCTGACTCAGGATCGGACGGAAGGTCATAATGCTGAAAAAAGAAATTTGACAGAATGAGGAATATTATTTGCATAGAACAACCAACAAATTACTACAACAATGATCACACTTGCACAACTTAAAAACACCTTTTGGTTCATCCTTGGATTAACCATCTTTCTTTTTGCCGGGTGCAACCAGGAACAAAAAAAGGAAGTCAGCAAGATCAACGATTTCGCCTCCCTGGAATCCAACCTTCAAGATCCTCCTTCCGAATACCGGAGCGCACCGCTTTGGGATTGGAATGACAAAATCACTGAAGAGGGCATCGATTTCCACATGAAAAAATTCAAAGAGGGCGGATTGGGCGGCATATTCGTGCATCCCCGTCCCGGACTGATAACAGAATACATCTCAGAAGACTGGCATCATCTTTTTGACTACACGGTCAAAAAAGGGAAAGAGCTCGGGATGAAAGTCTGGATCTACGACGAAAACAGCTATCCCAGCGGATTTGCAGGAGGGCATGTCCCCGCGGAGATGCCGGATTCCTATACCCATGGCTCCGGTTTGGGCTGGCAGGTTCAGGATATGCTCAAAACAGATACAACTCATTATGAAGTGGTACTCAAACTGGAAAACAATCAGTTTAAAGATATTACTGCCAGCCTGAAAGAAGAGCAGGGCCGCACCGGGAAATATTACCTTTTCACAAAAACCTTCGGCAAAAGAGGTTACTGGATGGGGAATTTCCCTTATGTCGATCTTCTTTACAAAGGGGTAACTCAAAAATTCATGGAGATTACCATGAAAGGCTATGAGAAGTACAACAAAGCCGATTTCGGCAATACCCTGCCGGGCATTTTTACAGATGAGCCCAACCTGGGAGCTGCGCTCGGATCAAGGACCTCCCTCCGGTGGACGCCTGACCTGTACGATGAATTCCGGAAGCGTTGGGGCTACGACTTAAAAATGAATCTCCCCTCTTTGGTGGATGAAACAGGTAACTGGGTGAAGGTTCGCCACGACTATTATACCGTTTTGCTGGAGATGTTCATCGACCGGTGGGCCAAACCCTGGAGCAAATACTGCGAAGAGAACCATCTTGCCTGGACCGGCCACTATTGGGAACATGGCTGGCCAAAACCAACCGACGGCATGGATGAAGCGGCTTTTTACATCTATCATCAACAACCCGGTGTGGATATGCTGGGAAACACCTATACATCCGGTGGCCTTGGCGGTCAGTTCGGCAATACCAGGGCCATCCGCGAACTTCACAGCGCCGCCAACCAGGGCGGACATAACAGGATGCTCAGCGAAACTTACGGCGGAGCAGGATGGGAAATCAATTTTGCCAACTTCAAACGCCTTGTCGACTGGGAAGTTGTTTTGGGTGTCAATTTTGTCAACCAGCATCTCTCTTATTTCACCATCAAAGGCGTTCGCAAATTCGATTATCCGCCAAGTTTCTCTTACCATGAACCTTGGTGGGAGAACTACAAACCAATGGGCGACTATATCGGCCGTATCTCTATGGCTATGTCATCGGGCGAACAGATCAACAAAACCGTGGTTCTTCAACCCAACACAACCGCCTGGAGTTACTTCTCCCGTAAAGTTAAAAATGCGACGATCGATACCATCCAGAATGATTTCAAAAGGTTTGTTTATCAACTCGAAAGAGCCCATTATGAGTACGACCTTGGTTCGGAATTGGTTCTGCGCACCATTGGTTCAGTAAACAATGGGAAACTGGTTGTCGGAAAACGCTCCTACAGTCTGGTTGTAATCCCCTCTACCATGGAAAACATTGAACAGGGAACCTACAAGCTACTGAAAAATTATCTGCTGCAGGGCGGAAGAATCCTCTCATTTACCAAAAAAATTCCCCGGCTTGATGGCGCAGTAAGCAAACTGATCGCCGAATTGATGACCTCATTCTCCAAACAGTGGACTTTTGCTGAAACAACTGCAGATGATAATGTCAGGGTGGCCATGGCCGATCCTGATTTTGCCATTAACGAATCTCTGCCCGTTTCCGGTGAACTCTACCACCAGCGAAGGATCCTCAGGGACGGCGAACTGCTCTTTTTCGTTAACACGGATACTGCTGATTATGTCTCGGCAACGGTCACCGGCAATGGGAAAAGCCTGATAAAAATGGATCTCGTAAGCGGAATAAGTACTGTGGTTCCGGTCAAATCGGAGAATGGCCAGATAACCTTTGATATTGAGCTCTCCCCAATCGGCAGCGAGCTGTATTTCCTGACCAAATCCAACACTTCTGCTATTTCAGCATCAGATGTTGCCGCAGCCGCACCATCTGAATCATTTACAGGAGATTATACAGAAACTCCGGTCATGGAAAAAACAGAGACGGAGGTCAGGCAGTTAGCCGACAATGTACTTGTGCTCGACTTTGTGGATTTGACAGGCAAAAAGCTCGACCTGAAAGAGACCTATTTCATGAAAGCCATGCATGCGCTTTATGACAGCAGCGGTTTCAAAATGGGTAATCCGTGGCAGCACAAGATTCAGTACAAACAGGACTATATGGCCCTCGATACCTTTAAAAACGGTTCGGGATTTGAAGTGAGCTATCATTTTAACGTGGCGGAAAAAGCCGATCTAAAATCTTTATCCGGGCTCGATATCGTGGTGGAGCGTCCGGAAATATGGGATCTCTACCTGAACGGAGAAAAGCTCACCAAAACCGATAAATGGTGGATCGATCGTGAATTCTACCGCTTCCCGGCAGGAGAAAAACTCAAAACCGGTGCAAATACAATCACACTGAAAGCCGGAAAAATGTCGGTGCATGCAGAAATCATGCCGGCCTATGTGGTTGGTAATTTTAAATTGAACCCGCTGAAACAGGGATTTGAATTGGCTAACGGAACATTAAACGCCTTAGGATCGTGGAAATCGCAGGGTTATCCTTTCTATGCCCAAAAAGTTCTTTACACACAGAAATACAAAACGCTGGAAAACAGCAAACTTTACAAAGTGAAGCTTAACCGCTGGAACGGCACCATGGCAGTTGTCTGGCTCAATGGTGAAAAGGTTGGCCCTATTTTGTCTCCTCCTTATGAGCTGGAACTCCCGATCAATCTAAAAGCAGGTGAAAACAGTGTTGGGTTGGAGGTAATCGGAAGTTTGAAAAACAGTTTCGGATTTTTCTACAAAACCAGTGCCGGAAGATGGATCATCGGTCCGGGCGACTGGGATGTTGCACCAGCTAAACTTCCGTCTTTGAATGACTATTACCTGATTGATTACGGTTTGTTTGAACCTTTCAGTTTAATCTCCGTGAATTAAATAGTATTATACTTAGTTCCGCATATGCGGGATTGCGGTAAAAACGTAATAATTTATACGCCCATGAAAAAATTTAGCTCCTTGTTTTTGCTCCTGGCATTGTGCTGCAGTTCCTGCGATTTTTTCGTAACCGGAAAATCAACATCAGCCGAAAAAGGCTGGAAGGAACAACTGAACGATGAACTTCCGCTGCTGGGCCACCGGAACTGGATCCTTGTTGTGGATAAAGCATTCCCTGCCCAGACAGCATCCGGCATCAAAGTGATCAATACCGGTGAATCGCTGCAGGATGTGCTGCAGTTTACCCTGCAAAAGATCGACCGCTCACTGCACGTAAAACCAATCATCTATACCGACAAAGAGTTGGCATATATTACTCCGGCTATGGTTTCCTATATCGACAATTACAAAAAGCAGCTGCAAAAAACACTGAACGGCATCGAGCCGTTAACCCTTTTGCATGATTCGGTATTTGTGAAAATCGACAAGGCAGCCAAACTTTTCAAGGTAATAGTGCTTAAAACCGAGGAAACCATTCCTTACTCCTCTGTCTTCCTCCAGCTTGATTGTAAATACTGGTCGCCTTTGCAAGAACAAGAGTTGAGGGAGTTGATGAAAAAATGACTTTGAGACTTTGGGACCAGGAGACTGGGAGAGTGCGACTCCCGGGTTTAGCCGGTAGCGGCGAAATAATGGTAGCTTTGGGAGGAGGGCTTTACATCGGGCAGTAAAAGCATGATGGGACTCGTACTCGAACGGATTTTGTTAAAAAACATTACTACTTCTCGGATGGTAGGAACAATTCATGCTAATGCCTTTTGACCCATTAGCAGATTCAGTGACCAATCATTTTGAGCACCCTGACATAATTTTCCACTAATGCAGTGAGTCGCACGCTCCCAGTCTCCCTGTCGCCTCGTCTCCCCGTCTTCCTGTCTCTTTTCTAAGGTAACCCGTCAACGATTGCAGCAACGTACCTGCCTCAATATTAAGCACTTTCATTCCAATCTCCTCTGCTGCGTCTGTATTGACTTTCAGGTCATCTACAAAAAGCGTGTTTCCAGGAATTAGAGACGAATCCTCCAATACTTTAAGGAATGCCCCGGGATTTGGTTTCCTGAACCCGATTTCATGGGAATAGTAGGTTTTATGGAACAAAGTATCTATCTGATATCCATAGGCGAAGAAAAATATCTCCCTGAAATGTTTCAGGTGCAATGCATTGGTGTTGCTGAGCAGATAAAGCGTGTATTCAGTTTTCAATTTTATCAGGTAATCAATTATTGCGGCAGGGAAATCTATCAGCATTGCATTCCAGGCATTATCAATTTCAGTGTCAGTTGGGGTACCGGGGAGCATTTTCCTGATATTTTCCCTAAACTGGTATTGGGAATCAGTTCCCGTCTCAAGATTTTCAAATACAGCGCGTCTGCTTTGCGAATTTTCCTTCCACTCGGTCTCCTTCCAACCCAGAAGGGCAAAAGCTTCGATGGTTTTTTGCATGTCAATGGTCAGGAGAACACCGCCCAAGTCAAACAGGATATTTTCGATCATATTAAGTGACTAAAGTGAACTAAAGTGAGCTAAAGTGACTAAAGTTTACACCTTAATCTCATGTCTCATCTCTTTTATCTCATCTCTATTTTTTTGGTTCTTTCCACTCTCCGCTTTCCTTGATGAGTTTCTTCAGCTCTTCCACCGCTTGTTCGGCGGACACATGCCGCTGGATCAGTTTCTGGCCTTTGTAAAGGTTGATCTTGCCATTGCCGGCGCCAACATAGCCATAATCCACATCTCCCATCTCTCCCGGTCCGTTGACAACACAACCCATCACCCCGATTTTGAGGTTTTTGAGGTGACTAAAATTACTTTTGATTTCAGACACAGTTTCGCGCAGATCAAACAACGTTCTGCCGCATCCCGGACAGGAGATAAATTCTGTTTTGGTTACCCTCATCCTGCTTGCCTGCAGAATTCCGAAAGACAAATTTTTCAGTTCATTGTATCCTAAATTTCCATCGTTTGAAAGCAATATCCCATCGCCGTAACCGTCAATGAACAATCCGCCTAAATCAGTACATGCCCTGAGCAAGAGTGCCTCGTAATCGTTTGATTGGTAGGAACGGTGCAGGATAACAGGTATTTTACAAATGTGGGCGTCCAATTCCATAAAGAAAGCACGCATTTCGGCAAAACTGTTGAGGTTGTTGCTCTCCATAATCAAAACCATCTTTCGCTCCCGTTTCAGTTTTTCGATGGTTTCCGGATTCTGTTCCTTGAAACGGTCATATTCTGCCTTGTGGACGCGCACAAACCGCATCTGATTGGTATAGAAATCGTTGTACAGGTACTCTTCCAAAGTCAAAATCGGATACTCTTTCCCTGAACGGTCAATAATCTGTTTCCCGTCGTAATAATAATCGGGTTCGGTGCCTGAACTGATGGTCTTGATCTCATCAAACCGGTAATTGTTAAGGTCTGCCACCACTACAACTGCCTTTTTCCCGCCAATGTCATTGACCGGCCGGTTCGACCGCCGCTCGTATTCGAACGGATTGGTCTGTGCAACCATAGGTGCCGTTATGTGGGCATGTTTTTCCCTGTCTCTGAATATATCTACCAGTTTCCTGGCAAAGGGTATCTCTTCTGCGGGGTCCTCCGTCAATGAGACGCGGACTGTGTCACCGATCCCGTCAGCGAACAAGGCGCCGGAACCGACGGCCGACTTTATACGTCCGTCTTCACCTTCACCTGCCTCTGTAACACCGATATGAAAAGGGTAATTCATCCCTTCGAGTTTCATCCGGTAGTTCATCAGCCGGACGGTATAAACCATCAGTCTGGTGTTGCTTGACTTGATAGAAACGACTATGTTATGATAATCCTGGGTTTTGCAGATCCTAAGGAATTCCATTACCGATTCAACGATACCTGCAGGTGTATCCCCGTATCTGCTCATGATCCGGTCAGACAGGGATCCCTGGTTGGCTCCGATTCTAAGGGCTGTGCCTCTTTCTTTGCAGTGCCTGATGAAGGGGACAAAACGTTCTTCTATTTTTTTCAGCTCCAGGCGATACTCCTCATCGGTATAATTTACCTTGATAAAAACGGCCCGCTTATCGTAGAAATTTCCAGGATTGATTCTGACTTTATCCACATACCGGATCGCTATTTCGGCAGCGGCAGGATTAAAATGAATGTCCGCACACAGTGGTTGGTGGTATCCTCTTCGATCGAGCTCATTCCTGATATTTTTCAGATTTTCGGCTTCACGGATACCCTGTACGGTTACACGTACCAGATCCGCACCTGCATCAATTATCCTGATAATCTGATTTACAGTTGCTTCAGTGTCATTTGTGTCGGTATCAGTCATTGATTGAATCAGTACCCGCTGACAAGAACCCATGCAGAGCGAACCAATTTTGACCGGGGAGGTCTCCTGGCGCTTGTACTGCAACAAATTCTCGATGTAGTTAAAACTTTGGTTCATACAGTAAACAAATCTTTCCTGATCGCATGACAAATTTATCCTTTTATTTTGAATAAATTTGATGCAAAATTACATCAGTATGTCTGTAGTCGTAGAAGAGGTTTCCAAAATGTACGGTAATCAGTTTGCCCTTGATAAAATCTCGTTTTCTGTAGATAAAGGTACCATTCTTGGAATTCTGGGACCAAACGGTGCCGGCAAATCCACCCTTTTAAAAATTATTGCCGGATATTTGCTGCCGTCTTCAGGTGCGGTAAGGATCAATAACATAGAAACAGACCCTGATCAGCTTGAAGTGAAAAAGATGATTGGCTATCTGCCCGAGAACAATCCGCTATACACCGATTTGTATGTAAGAGAGTATCTCCGCCTGGTTGCAGGGTTGTACAAAATTCCCAACCGCAACAAAAGGATGGATGACATGATTGAATTGACCGGTCTTGGTCCGGAGATGCACAAAAAAATCGGGGCATTGTCAAAAGGATACCGCCAAAGGGTCGGACTCGCGCAGGCTATGCTGCACGATCCGTTATTGCTGATCCTCGACGAACCAACCTCCGGCCTGGATCCTGCGCAGCTCATTGAAATCAGACAACTGATCCGAAACATCAGCAGCAACAAGACCGTACTTTTTTCCACCCATATCATGCAGGAGGTTGAAGCTGTCTGCGATCGTGTGTTGATCCTGAACCAGGGGAAAGTGGTGGCATTGGAGACACCTGACAATATCAAGAAACTCGCTGTCCGGCAAATTCGGAAAATCCTTGTGGAGTTTACCGGGCCTGCCCAGGCAATGATTTTCGACCCGATATCGGGCATTGTTAAAACCGAACAACTGTCCCCAAACAGATTTCTTGTTTACAGTTCAGAGGATGATCTACGGCCTGAAATCTTCAAACTGGCCGTTAAAAACAAGCTGACACTGCTCACCCTGAACGAACAGGAATCGAGCATGGAGAAAAGTTTTCTGGAGCTTATAAAATAAGTGACTAAAGTGAGCTAAAGTGACTAAAGTTGCCGGCATTCAGGGAACTCAAAAAATTCGTTTTTTTACAATACTTCTTTATCTTTATCCCCACAAGTACTTTAGTTCACTTTAGTCACTTTAGCTCACTTTAGTCACTCTTCCTATGAAAAAGAAACTCTTCCTCATGCTGCTGCTCCTGACAGCAGCATTCGCGCCACAGGCTCAAACGAGAGGCCAAAAAAGTTACCTGAGCAGCTACGAAGGCAAAACCATGACTCCGGATCAGACACCTGTGCTGCTGCCTTACAACCGTTGGATAGATCCCGCCGGGACGCAGCTTTTTTTCGGCAACAAAGAACAGGAAAACCATGCCCTGGATGTTGCCTTTTCACCGGATGGAAAGTGGTTGGCGGTCGAAGGACGATATGAAGTGGTAATCATTTCTGCCGCTACCAATAAAATTGTCTCGACTTTTGAATTGAAAAAGTATTTCGAAAACAAGTTTCCGATGAACACCTTTTCAGGAATATGCTGGAGACAAGAAGGGAACCTGTCGCAACTGTTCTGGGGTGCGATCGGCAAAGCAAACTCAATTGTTGTGAAAGCAACCTGGGAAAACGGGAAATTCACCGATGCAGATTTTATCCCCTTTCTAAAGGAATCACCGTCTGAAACATCGCTGGTCAATGAAGTTTGCTACAGGAACGAATCCGGTAAACCGGCCTTGTATGTGGTATTAAACGGAAACAACAAGGTGGTTAAGCTGGATCCTGATACAAAAATAATCAGTTGGAGCACACCGGTTGGAGTCGCTCCGTTCGGAATTACCATGGCAAACGGGAAAATTTATGTTACCAACTGGGCAGGTGGTCAACCCGCACCGGATGATAAAAACGTGGCAGGTATTCCATGGGGAGCGGCCAAAGTGAATGACGTGAACGGAGCTACCCGAGAAGGGACACTTTCGGTCCTGGATCCGGCTAGCGGCAAAATATTAAATGAGATCACGGTAGGTATGCATCCCAACGATGTGGTTACCGGGTCTGATGAAAAATATGTCTATGTTTCCAATGCCAACAGCGACGAGGTAACTGTCATCGCAACCCACGCAGACAAGGTAACTGAAACAATATCAGTCAGGTTAAATCCTGCGGAAAACAGTTATTGGGGTGACTCTCCGAATGGACTTGCACTTTCGAAAGACAACAAAACGCTGTATGTGTGCAACGGGATGGACAATGCTGTTGCAGTGGTTACACTCGGGAAAAATGCTGCTGACGGATCCCTGGAGAAGAAAAGTATGACTGCAGGTTTTATACCCACCGGTGCTTATCCCGGAGCTGCTGTCGTATCCGGGAATAATCAACTGTATGTGGCCAATATCGAAGCAGAGGGAGCTTCCATACCCAGTTACATGGAGGGATCAACCAAGGCTAAGTACAACTCGCACAAACAGATGGCTTCAATATCCATCATTACACTTCCAGGTAACAATGAATTGAAGTCCTATACCAAAAGGGTAATAGCTTCCAACCAGCATTTCCGACTTGAACTCACAGCTAAACTGCCGCGTAAAAAGGCAGAACCGGCACCGGTTCCGGAAAGGATCGGCGAACCATCACTCATCAAACATGTCCTTTACGTCATCAAGGAGAACCGGACCTATGACCAGGTGCTGGGTGACATGAAACAGGGAGACGGCGATTCAACCCTCACGGTTTATGGCAGAAATGTCACGCCCAACACCCATCAGCTTTGCAGCCAGTATTTGCTGCTGGATAACTACCACGCATCCGGAAAGTGCTCTGCAGAAGGCCATCAGTGGACCGATGCATCCATCGTTACTGACTATGTTGAAAAGGCTGTCAGGGCATGGATCCGCAGTTATCCGCATGTGCAGTACGATGCGTTGGTCTATTCTCCTACCGGTTTTATCTGGGACAATGGCCTTGCACACGGTAAAAAAGTGCGAATTTACGGCGAAGCCTGTTCCGTTGAATTTAAAACAGGCCAAACCTGGAGCTCCATCTACAAAGGTTTTCTGAACAATGAGAAGCTGGAATTCACCAACCATACCACCATCAAACCAGTGGAAGCAATTTTAAGCCAAACCTTTCCCTCTTCCGACAATCACCTGGTTTCTGATGTACAAAGGGCCGATATTTTTATCAAAGAGTTGAAAGAATACGAACAGCAGGAAGGTGACCAGCTTCCCGAACTGATGGTAATGGCCCTTTCAAACGACCATACCGCCGGAACCAGGCCCGGATTGCCAACACCGCGGGCATTTGTGGCCGACAATGACCTGGCACTGGGTCAAATTGTTGAAGCCCTTTCCAAAAGTAAATTCTGGAAAAATACCGCCATTTTTGTAACTGAAGACGATTCGCAGGATGGTTGGGACCATGTTTCGGCCTACCGCACAGTTGGTATGATTATCAGTCCCTATACCAAAACCGCCAGCGTAATCCATACCAATTACAACCAGGTTTCAATGGTCCGTACGATCGAACAGGTTCTTGGCCTTCCCCCGATGAACATCATGGATGCCACGGCCATGCCGATGTTCGACTGTTTCTCATCACAAGCCGATTTGACGCCTTACCTGGCTTTAAAGAACAATATTCCGTTGGATGAGATGAATCCCGACCTGAGTACTTTAAAGGGAACTGCCCTCCATTACGCCAAAAGAAGCATGGAACCTCAGTTCGACGGTATTGACGACGGAAACGAAGACCTTTTCAACCGCATCCTCTGGTTTGCGGCCAAAGGAAAAACTCCTTATCCCAGAATAAAAAAGTGAACTATAGTGACTTCTAAAGTGAGCTAAAGTGACTAAAGTTATTGGAAATCAACATACCAGCCAGGAAGCCCAAGTACTTTAGGCACTTTAGTTCACTTTAGCTCACTTTAGCCACTTTTCCTAACCAATCTGAAGTATGCCCCACGCCATCAGTATCAGCAACCCGACAACAACCCAGCTCAGGGCAAAACCCGTCAGGTCTTCGCGGTAGCGTGAAAAGAAATTGGTCCAACGTGATTTTTTACTCCAACCGGGCAGATCCAGTAACAGCAGATCATCACCCGTCAATTCGCCCAAAGGTTTTTTACCGTCTGCTCCCAACGTTTTGCTGTCCGATTTTCGGCGCATATTGTCGAAAAAAAGATCCATTTTCTCCTGTTTTTCAGGCTTAGTCAGCTTGCTTACCAGGAAAAATACAAGGAAACCTAAACCCATCGACCAGGCAAACGGGGCTGGCATCCATTTGTATACAAGTGCCAATGTACCGGTTTGGTAAATATTTACCGTGTAATAAGTTGCTACAGCGATGACAAAAGAGCCCAAAGCACCGTAACGGTTTGCTCTTTTCCAGATAATCCCCCCCAAAAACATGATACCCATAAATGCCGCAAAAGTTTCCGTGAAGAGAAAAGCATGGAGCACATTTTTTATGCTCAACGCGAAAACAACGGCTAAAAGGGACAATGCCAATCCTGAAAAGCGCCCCATCTTAAGCAATTTCCGGTCTTTTGCCAACGGATTAACATATCTCTTGTAAAAATTCTGTGTGAAAAGCGCTCCGATGTTCACCATGAAGTTGGAGCAGGCCGACATGTTGGCCGCAACTATGGCAGAGAGCATCAGTCCGGTGAGTCCGGGGCCAAGCAGCATCCGGCTACCGTAACCGAAAGCCATCTCCGGATCCTCCAGTGTTACCTGGTTTTTGATTACCAGTGCAGCCACCACCAGGCCTGTCAAAGCCCATCCGATGGTAACAATTCTTTTCACCATCGATCCGAAGGTCTGGCCAATCCTTCCCGAGCGCTCGGTAGCACCTGTAGCACACATAGAAATCATGTGCGGCTGAGCGGTGATGCCGACAATTCCGTTCAAAGTCAGCATGGCAAGGGTAAATACGGTTATCCCACTGGCACTGTTGAAGAGTTCGAAGAAATTTTCGGGTAATGCCTGTTTCATGCCGGTAAAACCGTTTACCTCCTTCAATCCCAGAGGAATCAGCATCATTGAGAGTATAATAATCAGTATAGACTGGATTAAATCAGTATAAGCAGCCGCCACCAGTCCACCGGCAAAACTGTATACCATGAATGCCACTGTCATGGCCAAAACAACTCCATTTGGGGAAATCAGGTCTCCGCTCGCAATCGAGATAACTTTTGCTGCACCCTGCAGCATGGCCCCCATGTTGAAAACGAAAAAGGCCACTGCAAACAAAGAATAAACAAGTCCAAGTTGGCGGCCATAGCGATCCTCGATGATTTCACCAACCGTCGTGCGTTCGCTTCGCCTGTAAAACGGAGCAATCAGCCAGTAAAAAGGAGTGATGAGCATGTTCTTCCACTGGTACCAGATGGTAGCAAATCCATTTGCATAAGTGGCTCCGGCCTGTGCAACAGGCATATCGGCATGTGTGCCGGTTCCGAAGGCCTGACCCATCATGATCCACCAGGTGAACTTCCGCTCTCCCCTGAAATAGCTGTCGCTGGTTTTTATTTTGCGCGACATCCAAAGGCCGAACAGCGTTATCGAAAACAAATAGCCGAACAATACTATAAAATCAATTGGTGCCATAAGAAAGAGATGAGAGATGAGACGGTTGAATTGATGACTGGACGAATGGACGAATGGACGATGGGGCGAGTGCCTCCTGGTCTTGGCCGTCTTTTTACAATATAACCGGTCCCCGAGCGTAGTCGAGGGGCGGACGGAAGGGAATAAAATGGTGTGAGTTGGGTCATATATGTAGGAGAGATGAATCAGGAGTTAGGAATTATCGGTTGGCCGGCAATAAGACATTGCTGTATTATAAGATCAGTACCAGAATATTTCAGCAGGATTATATCTGCCCTCCTGCCGGGAAGCAGTTCACCGCGGTCGTTCCATCCAAAAACCCTGGCTACATTCGCTGATGCCATGTTGACAGCCTCCGCCAGGGTGCACCTGGTAAGACGAACCATGTTCTCTACCCCCTTCAGCAATGGCAAAGAAGCTCCTGCCAGACAATCCTGCTCCGCATTTCTCAGCATGCCGTCCGCTGTAAGGATGACATTGGCTCCTCCGAAACGGTATTTGCCGGCCGGCATTCCCGCCAGATAAGTGATGTCGGAGGTCAGGATCAGATTTTGTGCACCTTTTACTTTAAAGAACACTTTCAGCTCCTCCGGCAAAAGATGGTGACCATCAGCAATAAGGGTTGGTATCAGTGACTCATTGGCCAACTGGGGCCAGATGGGATTGTTGTGGCGGTGGATCAGGTTGGCACAGCCGTTGCCCAGATGGGTGGAGAGCCTGACGCCAAGCCGGCAGGCATTTGCTATTTCCTGGCTGTTGGCATTACTGTGCCCGACCGCCACAAGTACTCCTTTACCGGTGCAGTAACTGATTAGTTCAGGACTTCCCGGAAGTTCAGGCGCCAAAGTAATTTGCACGATTTTCCCACCGGCTGCATGCTGAAAACTTTCAAACTGCTTAATATCCGGAATTGCCAGGTATTCTTCAGGATGACAGCCCCTGAATCCTTCCGCTTTGGAAAGGTAAGGTCCCTCGAGGTGAAATCCGGGTACGGAAAAAGCAACGTCTCCAATAGCAAGCGCTGACGCCAGAATCTCAAAATTCTTTGTCAGATTTTCAGGACTGTTTGTGATCAGGGTCGGAAGATAGGTCGTTACGCCTGTTTTCCACAAAGATCTTGTGGCCTGTACAATGCCGTCCACAGTGAGCTGGTCGCCCGAAAAATCGACCCCGGCATAACCATTTACCTGGTTATCGATCAAACCAGGAGCAACAATCAACAATTCTCTGTCTGATCCGGCTTCCCCGGTTTCGGTAATTTTCACAATCACACCTTCAGCCATGTCAATCCTGACCGGCCGCATGGTCTCATAATGAAGCGCTGTTATTGAATTCATAACTTAATTACCTTCGAGGCAGAATTGGTATCCAGGAAAAGATGCCAATCGGCATGCTTTTTCAGCATGGTCGCAGGCACCAGGTTGGTTAGTTCATTGTGCAGCGTCATGGCCACAGCCTCTGCTTTAACCAGATGCGGTACTGCTGTAACAATGGTTTTGCACTGCATAATTTGGAAAACGCTCATAGAAATGGCCGTTGGAGGTACTTCCTTCAGCGACGGAAACCACCCTTCATTGACCTGCTGCAGCCGGCACCGCTCGTCGAGATGAACGACAATGTAAGGCTGCTGCGTTTCGAAATCAGCCGGAGGATCATTGAAAGCAATGTGCGCATTTTCACCTATGCCGATTAGCCCCACGTCGATTGGCTTTTTCAATATTTCGGATGAAAGATGCCGGATGTTACCCGCTACATCGCCGTTACCGTCGACGGGATAAAATGCATGAACCGGAATCCTGTTGATGAACCTGTCATACAGGTACTTCCTGAAACTTGCCGGATGTGCCGGATCCAGCCCGACATATTCATCGAGGTGAAAAATCGAAACCTTGGCCCAGTCAACCCCGCCCTCCAAAAGGGCAGCAAGAATTTCGAGCTGAGAATTGCCGGTGGCAATGAGGAACCGTGCTTCCCCTTTTTCTCGGATTGTATCGTTTAACTTGTTTGCAACCAGAGTGGCCGCGTTTTTGCCGAGTTCGGCAGGTGTTGAAGAAATGTTGATGTTCATAGTAGAAGTGACTAAAGTGAGCTAAAGTGACTAAAGTTAGGCATTTAACGGAATTATTCAAGAATTTTTGAGTCTTTGAAGTTTCCGGAAATCATCATCCTGGTACTGAAGCCATAAGTACTTTAGTTCACTTTAGTTCACTTTAGTCACTTTAGCTCACTTTAGTCACTTGTTTATTAAATAGAATAATTCTACATTTGTACCGTGGACGGATTTGATTGATTGCAACCACGGAAAAAAATGCTAAAACAAAATTGTATTTAATTCCCCATCAATCATCCATCCCGTTTATTATTATTTATCCGTCACCTTAAAGAAGTGGCACAAATATTTTATTATGGGATATCTATTTACTTCAGAATCAGTATCAGAAGGTCATCCGGACAAAGTTGCCGATCAGATTTCAGATGCCGTGTTGGATGAGTTCCTGGCATACGATCCAAAATCAAAAGTGGCATGCGAAACGATGGTCACAACCGGTCAGGTCATAATGGCCGGCGAAATCAAATCAGAAACTTATGTCGATGTTCGGGAAGTGGCCCGCAGAGTCATCAACAGAATAGGCTACACCAAAGCCGAATACCAATTTGACGGAGACTCCTGCGGCGTATTGACAGCCCTGCACGAACAATCACCCGACATTAACCGGGGTGTGGAACGCGCAGAACTCGAAAATCAGGGCGCAGGAGACCAGGGAATGATGTTCGGTTATGCCTGCGGCGAAACCGATAACTACATGCCCCTGCCAATTGAATTGTCCCACGCCCTGCTTCAGGAGCTGGCAAAGATCCGCAAAGCCGGCAAGGTGATGACTTATCTCCGCCCGGATGCCAAATCGCAGGTCACCATCGAATACGATGACAACAACCAGCCGGTAAAAATTCATACCATCGTTGTATCCACCCAGCACGATGAATTTGATGCCGACGATGTGAGGATGCTGGCTAAAATCCGCGAAGACGTCCAAAATATCCTGATCCCGGCAACCAAGGCTGTTATGCCTGCCCGTATCAAGAAACTTTTCGAACCGGGATATATCCTGCACGTCAACCCTACCGGGAAGTTTGTGATCGGAGGTCCGCACGGCGACAGCGGCCTGACCGGACGTAAAATCATTGTGGATACCTACGGGGGCCGCGGAGCCCACGGCGGCGGCGCTTTCTCAGGAAAAGATCCCTCAAAAGTTGACCGCTCGGCAGCCTATGCAGCCCGTCACATTGCCAAGAACATGGTGGCAGCAGGCGTTGCCGGGGAGATGCTGGTACAGCTTGCCTATGCCATCGGCGTGGCACAGCCAATCAACATCTATGTCAATACTTACGGATCTGCAAAGGTTGCCTTGCACGACAATGAAATAGCAGAAAAGATTACCGCTTTATTCGATCTTCGTCCATATGCCATTGAGCAGCGGCTGAAACTGCGTAATCCGATTTACGAAGAGACAGCATCTTACGGTCACATGGGCCGTACCCCAATCACAGTCACTAAAAATTTCAAATCCGTTTATCTTGGAAACAAAGAGATAGAAGTCGAACTTTTTACCTGGGAAAAATTGGATTATCAGGAAAAAATCAAGGAAGCGTTCAAAATATGAGACATGAGATATGAGACATGAGATTCTGTGTTTCATATGATATTTCATATTTCGGAATTCAAAACTTTAAAAAATCCCCTTTCAGCCATTGCAGGAAGGGGATTTTTTTGAGATCACAAATTGTAACCTCAAAATTCGTTTTTCTCAGCAAATTGCCGTAACTTACAGTATAACTAAAAGATATAGGTGTAATCCCGGGAGGTATAAGATATATGCCTTATGCATTTACAGAACAGGGTGTTGCCATGCTTTCCAGCGTATTGAGAAGTGAAAAGGCTATCGAAATCAACATACAAATCATTCGCGCATTCATCTTAATCCGTCAAAACACGCTGCTATTTGCTGAAATCAATCAGAAATTGGAGAATTTTATGGTAGACACAAACTTACAATTCAATGATATCTATCAGGCGTTAAAAGAATTAGCGGCAAATAAGGCTATTGCAAGAAAAGCTGTAGGATACCTGGCTGACAGAAATTAGCTAACAACAAGTAATATCTGGTCTTTCTCTTAGAAATTCAATAGCGCGATTAATTTTCAATTTGTGAAATTTGTGGATGGTCCTTTTTTCTTTATGTTAATCTGTTTAATCTGTGGTTGGTTTTTTTCATTTGTGTCAATTTGTGAAATTTGTGGTGATGCTTTCTCTCCTCAACGACTTCCTCTCCCTCTTTTATCCGCGCCTTTGTGCCGGGTGCCAGACCACCCTTGTGCTGGGAGAAGATGTGATCTGCCTGGGATGTCTCGCAGATCTGCCCAAAACCGGTTTCGGGAAGGTATCTGACAATCCTGTGGCACAGCTCTTCTGGGGCAGGGCTGAAATCCGGCTGGCAACTTCCTTTTGCAGTTTCGACAAAGGAGGGATCATGCAGCAATTTCTGCACCGGCTCAAATACAAGGGATCCAAAGAAATTGGAGAAAAGCTGGGTAGGCTGTTTGGATATGATTTATCTAAATGTGCCCCCTATCGTGAAATAGAACTGCTGATACCCGTGCCTTTGCATCCGAAAAAAGAGCGGCAAAGGGGTTATAACCAAAGCGCAGTAATCGCTGCGGGTATTTCAGCCGCAATGGGAAAACCGCTGGTAACAGATAACCTGATCCGGAACCATTATTCAGACACCCAGACCAACAAAGGCCGTTTCGAGCGATGGGAAAATGTTAAAGAACTTTTCAGTGTACGGAATCCGGAGCTTCTGGAAGGGAAACACCTGCTCCTGGTCGATGATGTCGTTACGACAGGCTCTACATTGGAAGCCTGTGCACAGGCATTGCTGAAAGTACCCGGAGTGAAGGTCAGTGTTGCAACGTTGGCCTATGCCTGACATGGAGGGGACGACTGGACGACTGGATGACTAGACGACGGGAAGACTGGACGACTGAGACTGCTGGATTTGACGAGTCACTCAAAATAGAATTTAAAATTGGGTATAAAATCAGATTTGGGAGTGTTCAATAAACTTTGTCAGCATCTTAATTCTGTCGGATTTAGAACCCTGACGATTTTTAGAACCTCCTCCAGTCGTCCAGTCGTCCAGTCGTTTTGTCGTCCAGTCGTTTTGTCGTTCAGTCGTCCAGTCATCCTGCCGTCCCGTCGTCCCGTCGTCCAGTCCCCCACGCATGGCCATCATTCCTGACACCCATCAAATCCAGCACCCTGTTAACGACAGTGTCAACTACCTCCTCTATCGATGAAGGTATACTGTAAAATGAAGGTGTTGCCGGAATCACAATGGCACCCGCTTCCGTGAGCGTCACCATATTCCGTAGATGAATCAGATTGTACGGCATTTCGCGTGGGACAACAATTAAGCGTCCACGCTCCTTCAGGATGACATCGGCTGCCCTAGTAATCAGATCGTCTGAAATGCCGGCCGCAATGCGCCCCAGAGTACCCATTGAGCAGGGAATGATCACCATCGTGTCATAACCGGCAGATCCGGAGGCAAAAGGAGCGTAAAAATCATGGGGTTCATATACAGGAAATGGAATTGATAGTTTGCTTACCTCCTCTTTCAACTCGTAGGCCCAGATATCCCGGGCATTCTTCGAAAAGACAATGCCGCAGGCACCGGGTTGGCTTGCTACCTTGCCGAGTTTTTCGATCAGCCGTTTGGCATAGATAGATCCGCTGGCGCCGGTGACGGCTATGATGATTTTGTTGCTCATTCTGTAATCCCAATCCTTTCCATCGCAAATGCCCTAAAATCCTGAGCAATACTAATTGATATCTCTAATTCTTCTTTTGATAAAAACACAGACTTATCCGGATACCTGATTTGTACACTAAAACCGTTTAACAAAATTGCCCTTTCTGTTTTCGATTCACTTATTTCAATCTTTTGGGATAATAAATCCAACAGGTAGACCAAATTGTGGGACCTTTCAAATTCAATATCATAAAATACCAATGTTGCCTTTATATATTTTTCAACAGCCTGTTGACAATGAAAAGCAATTGTGTCGAAGTATTCGGGGATATGTAAAAATATCAATTTTGCTGAACCCAAGTCATGGTCAGCCTTATCAATCCATTCGGCTATGTACTCGTTTTTTTCGTTCATAAACAACTTTTGAAGTTTTTATTGCAGAACTTAAAAAAGAATATTTTTGATTTTTCTCAAGTTCAAATTCCTCGTTGGTATATACTATTATGTCCATAGGAATCATTGAACCGATCAAATATTTTTGAATATCAAAACTTCTTTTATGCCTTGGAAGCGCCGTTTCCTTTACTATCAATAAGTCAAGATCGCTGTCTTTATCCATCGTTCCGTTGGCATAAGAACCAAACAAAATGATTTTATCAGGATTAAACTTTACAGCAATCCTGGAAACAACTTCATCTATTTTTTTGGAATCAATCATAGCTTAAAAACTGCATGCAATTTACTGAAAAAATGAATGAAACTCAATACAAATCCTTACATTTAAACCCGTTTTTGAACGAAAAACCAATTTTTATGAAAGAGATGAATTTGATTGGCGCAAAAATAACGGCCATCCGCCTAAGCAAAAAAATAACGGCCGCAGAACTGGCGGAACGCTGTGGCTTTACCAGGAAAATGGTTGAAAAACTGGAGGAAGGAGCTGCTATTCCATCTCTGGGCCATCTGATTAAAGTTGCTAGGGTTTTAGGTGTCCGGTTGGGTACCTTCTTGGACGATCTCGACAAACTTGGTCCGGTTGTATCCAGAAAGGGTGAAGCGATGTCAGGTTCACTTTTTTCCACCTCCAACAACGACTCCGGCTCCGGACTTACTTTTCATCCGCTTGCAGGTGACAAATCGGGCAGGCATTTTGAACCATTCCTGATCGATGTTGCCACCTCTCCCGCTCCGGCCACACGCATGTCGGCCCACGAAGGGGAAGAGTTCATTTATGTGCTGTCCGGTGAAATTGAGATAGCATATGGCAAAGATACCTACCGGCTTTCGGAAGGCGACAGCATCTATTATGATTCGGTGGTCGACCACCATGTCCATGCCGCAGCAGGCGAGTCGGCCAGGATACTCGCCGTGGTTTACGCACCATTTTAGTAAGCCCAAGAACATGGATCTTCTTACAACTACCTTCGGCCAGTTTCTGGAAAAATGGGCCGAATTGACCCCCAATAAGGACTTTATCGCTTATCCCGACAGGGGACTCCGCTTTTCCTACAGCGTTTTCAACGAAAGAGTGGACAACCTGGCCAAGTCCCTGCTCCACATGGGTATCAGGAAGGGCGACAAAATCGGGATTTTCGCCAACAATGTGCCCGACTGGCTTACCTACTTCTTTGCTACCGCGAAAATCGGCGGGGTGCTGGTGACCATCAATACCAATTACCGCACCCACGAACTCGATTACCTGGTCAAAAATTCGGATCTGAACACCCTCTGCCTGGTCAATGGCTGGCGCGACAGCGACTACGTACAGATGATTTATGAATTGGTACCCGAGTTGAAGGAAAGTCAGCGCGGTTTCCTCAAAAGTGAAAAATTTCCGGAACTGAAAAACGTCATCTTCATGGGCCCTGAAAAACACCGGGGCATGTTCAATACACCCGAGCTGATCCTTTTGGGGAGTCAGCTCGACGATCAAGCTCTGCGCGCTGCTGCTGCGGACGTTTCATGTTTTGATGTGGTCAACATGCAGTATACCTCCGGCACCACAGGTTTTCCGAAAGGGGTGATGCTTACCCACCACAACATCCTCAACAACGGCAATGCCACGGCCTCCTGCATGAATTTTTCCCCCGACGAGCGGTTGTGTGTCTGTGTACCCCTCTTCCACTGTTTTGGCTGCGTATTGGCCCTTTGTGCTGTCCTGACGCAGGGAGCCACGATGGTGATGGTCGAAAATTTCGATCCGCTGACAGTTCTTGCCTCGGTGCAGCAGGAAAAATGTACCGCCTTGTACGGTGTGCCGACGATGTTTATTGCCGAACTTAATCACCCGATGTTTTCGCTCTTCGACCTCTCATCATTGCGTACCGGTATCATGGCAGGTTCGCTCTGCCCAATCGAAACGATGAACAACGTGATGGAAAAGATGAACATGAAAGAACTGATCATCGTTTACGGGCTAACCGAATCCTCTCCGGGCATGACAGCAACCCGGGTAGCAGATTCCCCCGAAATTCGCTCAACTACCGTTGGAAAAGCTTATCCTGCTGTTGAAGTGATGGTTGCAGATCCCGAAACCCGCAAAGAACTCTTGCCAGGCCAACAGGGCGAACTCTGCTGCCGCGGCTACAATGTGATGAAAGGATATTACAAAAACGAAGAAGCTACCGCGAAAGCCATTGATGCAGAAGGATGGCTCCATTCGGGCGACCTTGGCATCATGGATGAAAACGGATATTTCAGGGTAACCGGCAGAATAAAAGACATGATCATCCGCGGAGGCGAAAACATCTACCCGCGCGAAATTGAAAATTACCTGTACATCCATCCTGAAATCGAGGCGGTTGAAGTGGCAGGTGTCGCCAGTGAGAAATACGGTGAAGAGGTTTGTGCCTTTATCCGCAGAAAAACAGGTTCTGAACTGTGCGAAGAGGATGTCATCGATTTTTGCAGGGGAAAAATTGCCCGTTTCAAAATTCCCATGTACATCTTCTTTATCAACGAATTTCCCATGACCGCCAGCGGCAAAATCCAGAAATACAAATTAAGGGAGATGGCGCTGGAGATGATTCAAAACCAATGAAAATCCAAATCCCCAATTCTATAATTGGATTTCACAATTGCGAAATTGAAGCCGGTATAATTACCATTTTGACCTTGGCGCAAAGTGACCGGGTGACTTGGCGCTATTGTTCGCTTATTGAATGAGTGGTCGCAGTCACCTAGTCACTCACGGTAGGAATCGACCGCGATTGAAAATCGCGGCACCCGATTTCGGCCTCCACATCACCTCATTGGCAATATTGGACATCAAAAAGGGTGGTATGCAAGCCACGCCTTCGAGGCATTGTGGCGCAAAGTGACCGGGTGACTTGGCGCTATTGTTCGCTTATCGAATGAGTGGTCGCAGTCACCTAGTCACTCACGGTAGGAATCGACCGCGATTGAAAATCGCGGCACCCTATTTCGGTATCCGCATCACCCGATTGGCAATATTTGGACGGACAACAACAAGGGCGGCTTGCAAGCCGCCCCTAAGCAATATTAATCCAATAATCCATTCATCCGACGAATCCCAAACCAACAAATGGATGCCACAAACTCCTTTCACACAAAAGAAATTTGTGTTTCTTTTTGTTTTTTGCCTAATTCGAGCAAAAATTCAGGCGCAAAATCAGCTTCGTTGTCCCAGGTAATTGTGTTCAACCTAATTTTAAAACTTCTGAAATACTGCAAATCCCTTAACGGATAAAATATTTTTCTGGTATCTCTGAATATTGAATCCTTTAAATCGGCGATAACAGACTCTCCATTGCTAAAATCCAAAGAAACTTTGTATCCTTTGATATATTCTGCACCTGTAACATTTAGTATCATGGCTTTTATTCTAAGGGTTGAATTTTATTAAATTCCCCGGTAGTCCGGATTAGGTCCCAATCCAGTAACAACTCTTCCTTGTGGATCCCGTACCATTCCATCACAAGATTCAAGGCTCTTCTTGGAAATTTCCCTTCAATAACACCTGAATTTATTTCTACTATTATCTCGAAATCTCCATATTTAGCGTGAAAATGTGGAGGGTTATGTTCATTGAAGTTCATAAATATCACTATACCCAAAAAACGACATAATTCCGGCATTTTCTTTTTATTTCAAATATACAAATAAAATCAAAAATCTATATCCTTTCCCCACATCACATTCGTACAAATCAAAAAGACGCATGGCCATGCGTCTCTACCCCACTGTACAATATTTCAATGGCCCGCAACCCGGACGGCTACGCAGGGCGGTCTCTTGGCGCAAAGTGACCGGGTGACTTGGCGCTATTGTTCGCTTATTGAATGAGTGGTCGCAGTCACCCGGTCACTCACGATGGGCTTCAACCGCGATTGAAAATCGCGGCACCCAGTCTCTCGCAAATTGATAAGGGTGCGGCGGTTTGTAACCGCCGGAGGAAACACACACCTTCGGTAAAAATTCTGACCAAATCAATCGGGTATTCATGGAAACTGTTGATAAAAAACAGATCTGCGAAGAATACGTTTGAAAATTATTGATTCACCTACTATCTCAACTCCAATACGAAAAGGAGCTATCTCAATCCTTGCCATTAATGGGTATTGGCGGAGATATTTAAATCCTGGTATTTTCTCCGGAGAAACGACACCTTTTGCAAACTCTGCAATAAATTTAATTTCTTGAACTTTTTTTAGGCTTTTGATCTTGCCAAGGTCTGAAAAATATGATTTGCGAAATTTCACATTCATTTACGAAATTTTTTTTCAATTCTTTCAAATTCTTTCATGCCCTCTTCGTATGACAATAACGGGCTTCTATCCGCTTTTCTCATCTCTTTGATAAGTTTAGCATCTGCAAGATCCTCGATATCCCGAATGGTAAATTTATCCGATATTGCTGTAACTCCCCTAAACAATTTCAAGGCTTCTTTGACCTTTGTTTTGCTTGCGGGTGAATCTAAATGTATAATTAATGTTTCCATGCTAACTACTTTTTTCCAAAGTTATATTTATTTCAGCAATTCAAAAACCTTAGTCGTTAAGATATGCTGCATCCCTACGGTTCTTCTGTTGAAAAGTGACCGGGTGACTTGGCGCTATTGTTCGCTTATCAAAATTGTGGCCGCGGTCACCCGGTCACTCACGGTGGGCTTCAACCGCGATTAAAAATCGCGGCACCCGAGTTCGGTACCCACATCAACCTATTGGCAATATTTGGAAGGACAACAACAAGGGCGGCTTGCATTGTGATAGCCCATCATCATACGCCCTAAATTGTAGATGCGCAATGCATTACGTCTCTACCCTTCCTTGTAAAATATTTGAATGGCCTCCAGGTAGGGCAGCCATCAGGTCGTTACTTTTTTTGGTTGAGCTGAAACGGTTCGGGATTGTCTTTTTTTTCGTTGTTCTTTACGCAACTTAATAGTCCCTGAATAATATTCGGATTATCTTTTATAACAAGTTTGTACGTTTCTCTGTCATTATTTTTCAACTGTTCTTTCCATTTAAATTGCCAATCCTCCTTTTTAATTTGACTGGTGTCATTGGCGAAAAGCTGAAAAACATCAGTGTCAAAGATATCACCGGAGACAACATTCTCAATAGAATTCGTTAACTTATCTACAATGAAGTCCAGACCGGTTTGGTTCTTATTCTTCATGAAGCTAATATACGAAAAATAAGGCGCTTTTGCAAAATTTTTCCCATTCATCCGAATGCAGTATGAATGTTTTGTTTGAAACCGTTTTCATACGGTGGGCTCCGTGCAATCCCTTGGAAGCAAAAAGACGCAACGAATTGCGTCTCTACACTCCCTTGTACAACATTTGATATCCTGCAACCCGGACGGCCACGCATGGCCGCCCCTACGCCATCCTAATCCAATAATCCGTTAATCCGACGAATCCAAATGCAGACAAGGGGCTGCCACATAAAATAATGCCTCCACGAAGAGATGTTGTAGAATTGAAAGTTAAGCGCCTGGCTTTACCGAATTTTCAAGCGTTCGTTTCTTGAAATATTCGACTATTTCCTCTTTGGTCATTTTATAAAGCTTCTCGCTTAATTTATCTCTTTGCTCACGCATAAATTTAACAGCGTCGAATGATTTTTTAGTTTTCATAATTCATAAAATCTCTTGGTGAACGAATTTCTAATTGCTTATAGCCATTTTTAATGTTTATAGCATTGTAACATTGAATTCTTTGAACATTAACAATGTGTTTGAAATTCCAGCTTATCAAATAATCAGCATGATTGATAGTCGACAAAGCAATGTGCAAACAATCAGTAAAACTTGTTTGTCCAACCACCTTTTCAGTGATATATTGATTTGCAAGATCAATTGTCTCATCATTTGCTTCGAGAAATTCAGTGTTTTCTGCCTTTAAGCCGACAACCATATTTTTGACATTCTGTGGTGCTGTGCTCAATTCGTCTTGGGTCACAGATGAGAATAATAGTTCGAATTCTGCTTTTTGTAGTCTTTCAAAAAGTGGTATTGTAAATTCGGAGAATTCTTCATCAAAGTAACCTCCAAACACTGAAGTATCAATATAGATCCTTAATTTTCTCATGGCAGCTATTGAACCTCAAATTTAATTAATAAATCAGCTAATTGTATTTTACATGGTCGTATTATTTGATATTACTTTTTATGAGAAGAAAATACCGCGATTGAAAATCGCGGCACCCTATTTCGGTATCCACATCACCTCATTGGCAATATTTGGCCGGAAAACAACAAGGGCGGCTTGCAAGCCGCCCCTACGTAATTTTAATCCAATAATCCTTTAATCCGATGAATCCCAATCAAAAATTAAGCCATTTTCAGAAAATCTTCAGCTTCAACTCCCGCTTGCTTTAAGATTGCGCGCAAAGTGCCTTCCGGCATATCTCCGGAATGATTAGGAATTGTAGTGAATCTGTTGGTAGCCGGACTATACCAGATTTCATGGCTACCTGCAGCTTGCCTATAAAATTCGAAACCAAATTTTTTGAGTATCTTGATGATATCACGATAAGAAAATCCTGATAGCCTGCCCATTTTATACTCCGATTACAATTGGATAATCGAAATTGTCTGATAGCGTATTCAATAGTTGAATCTGCTCTTCCTGAGCTTCAACTAACTTTTTTGCTACATCTTTGGCTATTTCAATAGTCTCTGAAATAGTCCGTCCCTGCGCAATGAGACCTTGTAATGATTCAGAAGTAGCCAGATAAAAACCCTCAGGTAATCTCTCAATATGTAGGTTCACAAGCTTTTCCATAATCTTTTTTTGTCAAATATAATCATTTCTCACAATCCTACAAGCCCGGAAATCACCCAGCTCCAACCTTCAGCCATCCTAATCCAATAATCCATTCATCC
>JBBQHB010000030.1:0-48986 GCA_038323575.1 Bacteroidales bacterium
CTTATTCCTCCGGTAGAATCCCGCAGTTGTGCTATCATTCCGGCTTCTTCAATAAACAGGCAATAATCAGTTATGTTATTCCGGCTGGCTGAAAGTGCAGTTGCTATACTTGTCATATTGGGCTTAAACGGCACACTTTTAGCAATAATGGCCAGCAATTGCTTCAATTTTCGGCCTGTGGACACATTCATCCCGGCATACAACGGAATATCTGTCTCCATAGTCTGATTAACAATTTGTTGTAACCTCAGGTCAAAGCCTTCTTCTATTGCAAAAGGATAATACCCTCTTTTCAGATAATCATCAAAAAAAGGCAATGGATGTTTTACTCCGGGAAGTTCGGCTTTATGATCCAGAATTTCTTCCAAAGAATACGACTGGACTTCCATTTGATGAAACAATTGCAAATATTCCCTGAAAGACAAACCTTGCATATTGTACATTACAGCCCTGCGACTTAAATCTGAGGATCCTTTTTTGATATCCAAAACAGATGAACCGGTAAATACTACATTCAGTTCCGGATGATAATCATATATCAGTTTCAGTTCCTTCGCCCAGTCTTTGTATTTATGAATTTCATCAACAAACAGGTATTTCCCGCTGCGCTTTACAAAATCTCCAGCTAAATCAATTAGCCTGTTGTCGGCAAAATAAAAATCTTCAGCAGTTACATAAAGCGTCTCAGCAGGATTCAGATTCCTTTTAATATGCTGTAAAACCAGCGTAGTTTTCCCAACTCCACGTGGACCAGTAAGTCCGATCATACGACTTTTCCAGTTCATTTCAGCATAAATGTAGCGGATGAAACCGGTATTTGTCTCTCTTAAAAGCTTCTGAAACTGTTCAAATAATTTGTCCATAGCAGTTTATTTTCAGTAAAAATAACAATTATGCACCAATAGAGTGCGTATTTAAATAAAAATAGCACTATTAAAGTGCAAATTGTATTTTGCTTGATTCTTTTACATCTATTAGTCGTTGAATGGTTGAGACGAACTGGCTGCAAGTACAAAGGCATTGTACGAATGCTTCTTTATTTTTACCTGCACCATTAAAGGGTGGCGAATAGTATCCTTGGATATTCCGAAAAGAACGGTTGCCTCCGTAATAGAAATATAAGTGCCCGATAATATAATACCAAACTCAATAATTTTTTTTAAAATAAAAACCGCAGTAAATCAGGCATTTACTGCGGTTTCCCTATTTTTAATAATCGTTTTTAATCGACTTTACTTTACTTCTTCAAAATCAACATCAGTAACTTCGCCGTCGCCTTTGCTTCCTTTTTGCTGGGATGCCTGTCCTTCGTTGGGAGCTCCCTCCGGCCCTGCCTGGGCATTTGATGCATTGTACATCTCCTGCGACGCAGCCTGAAAGACAGTATTCAACTCATTGGTTGCAGTATCTATGGCGCTGTAATCTTTGTTTTTGTGTGCCTCTTTTAAATTGTTCAAAGCAGTCTCAATCGGAACTTTCTTGTCGGCAGGCAATTTATCGCCAAACTCTTTCATTTGCTTTTCCGTCTGGAAAATCAGTGAATCGGCATGGTTAAGTTTTTCAACCTGCTCTTTTGCCTGTTTGTCAGTTTCTGCATTGGCAGCGGCTTCTTCCTTCATCCGCTTGATCTCCTCATCACTCAAACCTGAAGAGGCTTCGATTCGGATCGACTGCTCCTTGCTTGTTGCTTTGTCCTTTGCAGTCACATGCAGGATACCGTTGGCATCGATGTCGAAGGAGACTTCGATCTGCGGAACTCCGCGTTGTGCCGGCGGAAGGCCGTCGAGGTGAAATTTGCCGATCGTTTTGTTTCCTGCTGCCATCGGGCGTTCACCCTGAAGAACATGAATCTCAACTGAGGGCTGATTGTCTGAAGCAGTCGTAAAAGTCTCGGATTTTTTGGTCGGGATGGTCGTGTTGGACTCAATCAAACGGGTCATTACGCCTCCCATGGTTTCTATACCTAATGAAAGCGGAGTAACATCCAGCAAGAGAACATCTTTTACCTCCCCGGTCAAAACACCACCCTGGATGGCGGCACCTACGGCAACTACCTCATCGGGATTAACCCCTTTTGAAGGTGCTTTGCCAAAGAGTTGCTGCACTTTTTCCTGAATGGCCGGGATACGTGTAGAACCGCCCACCAAAATTACCTCGTCAATGTCGCTGATGGTCATTCCTGCATTTTTCAAGGCTTTACGACATGGCTCCATGGTCGCATTGATCAAAGAGTCAGCAAGTTTCTCGAATTGTGCACGTGTCAGTTTTTTAACCAGGTGCTTTGGAATTCCGTTTACCGGCATGATATACGGCAGGTTGACCTCTGTCTCTGTAGAACTTGAGAGCTCAACTTTGGCCTTCTCGGCAGCTTCTTTCAAACGTTGGAGCGCCATCGGATCTTTACGCAGATCGATGCCTTCGTCAGATTTGAACTGATCTGCCAACCAGTCAATGATCACCTGGTCAAAGTCGTCTCCGCCAAGGTGGGTATCACCATCAGTCGATTTAACTTCGAATACACCCTCACCCAGTTCAAGGATGGAGATATCAAAAGTTCCTCCGCCAAGGTCAAATACGGCAATTTTCATATCCTTGTGCATTTTGTCCAGGCCATAAGCCAGCGACGCTGCAGTTGGTTCGTTGATAATACGGCGTACTTTCAGACCGGCAATCTCGCCTGCCTCTTTGGTGGCCTGGCGCTGAGAGTCGTTGAAATAGGCCGGAACGGTAATGACGGCTTCTGTTACTTCCTGGCCCAGGTAATCCTCGGCAGTTTTCTTCATTTTCTGAAGAATCATGGCAGAGATTTCCTGCGGTGAGTAAAAACGGTCATCTATTTTAACCCGCGGCGTGTTGTTGTCTCCCTGAATTACTGCAAAAGGAACCCTTCCGATCTCTTTGGAAACCTGGTTAAAGGTTTCGCCCATAAATCTTTTGATCGAAGAGATCGTTTTGGTTGGATTTGTGATAGCCTGCCGTTTGGCCGGATCACCGACTTTGCGCTCTCCATTATCGACAAACGCAACAATGGAAGGCGTTGTACGTTTACCTTCACTATTGGGGATCACAACAGCTTCGTTGCCCTCCATGACGGCAACACATGAGTTGGTTGTCCCTAAGTCAATTCCAATAATTTTTCCCATTTTTTCTGTATTTACTATTATTTTGTTTTTGTTGCAATTTTCATTTCTTATATCTCCTCTCAATCAATCTTTGTGCCAATCCCTAAATGACAGCGTTTTTTACCTGTTTTTTGATCAGTACTTTCCCGATAGGGTATATACCTGTCATTTAATGTGACAAAACGACAGAAAAATGATGGGGGCAATGTATTTTTGGCATTTTATTTCTTTTGGATATCTTTGGAAGAATTAACTACAAATATTAATAACAAAACGACCAAATGCAAAAACAAATTCTAACTGAAAAGCAGAACGGAAGACTTGCATCACTCGATGTACTTCGCGGTTTCGACATGCTTTGGATTATTGGCGGAGGAAGCTTAATCGTTGCGCTGGCAAAGACGCTGGACTGGGGATGGCTCAATGTGGTGGCAGAACAGATGGAACATGTCAGATGGGAAGGGTTTCACTTTGAGGACCTGATCTTCCCGCTTTTCATGTTTATCTCCGGGGTTGCAATTCCTTATGCGATCTCATCAAAAATTGAAAAGGGTGCCGATAAGTTTTCGTTGTTTAAAAAAGCAGCCAAACGCGGGATCATCCTGATCCTACTGGGGATTATGTACAACGGAGCACTGCACCGTGAACTTGCGATGTCCACCATCCGCATACCCAGTGTTCTTGGTCAGATCGGTTTTGCCTATTTCTTCGCTGCAACCATCGTGATCTATACCAAAAGCATGAAATCCAGAATTTTCTGGTTAGCCGGCATTCTGGGTTCTATAGCAATACTTCAGTTGTTGGTGCCTGTTCCTGGACAGGGGGCAGGGCTGCTGGATCCGATCAACGGAATCAATGCTTATCTCGACAGGTTACTGATTCCCGGGAGACTTCATGGAAAAACATTTGATCCGGAAGGATTGTTGTGCTGCATTTCAGCTATTTCCGTTACATTGATGGGCGCGTTGGCCGGAGGCATTCTGCGTGACGGCAAACCCGCATCAACCAAAAAAGCCGCTACACTGGCCATAACAGGCGCGAGTGTGCTGGTCGTTGCCTTGTTGCTTTCAACCTTCTACCCGATCATCAAGGCAGCCTGGACCGTGCCTTTCGATTTGCTCACTTCAGGAATCAGTTTCCTGTTGCTGGCTCTTTTCTATTTCGCCATCGATGTAAAAGACTGGAGTTCACCAACCAGAAACTGGGGAATAGGAGCCAAAAAAGCATTTTTCTTCAAGGTGATAGGGATGAATTCGATTACCATTTACCTTGGCAGTGCAATATTTGATTTCCGTGATGCATCCTCCTTCTTCGTTGGTTTTCTGAATCCGGTACTTGGAGGTTGGATTGTTATTCTTGGCGCTATCGTACTGGAATGGTTAGTTCTTTACTTTTTATATAAGAAAAATGTTTTCCTGAAAGTTTAAAAATTCAATCATTATGTCAGTGCACAAAGAGATCAAAAGGGTAACCACGCATGTACTTGCAGAGATGAAGCTCCACGGGGAAAAAATTTCCATGCTTACATCCTACGACTACAGCATGGCCAAACTGGTCGACCAGGCCGGTATTGATGTGATTCTTGTCGGGGATTCTGCCTCCAATGTCATGGCAGGCAATGAGACCACCCTGCCTATCACCCTCGATCAGATGATCTACCATGGCAAATCGGTGGTCAGAGCAGTAACCCGATGCCTGGTGGTAGTCGACATGCCTTTTGGCACTTACCAGGGAAACTCGCTTGAGGCTTTGAATTCTGCCATCAAAATCATGAAAATCACCCATGCCGATGCCGTAAAACTGGAAGGCGGCAGCGAGGTGATCGAATCTGTCCATCGGATTTTATCTGCAGGGATACCGGTGATGGGCCACCTCGGACTGATGCCCCAGTCGATCAATCGTTACGGCACCTATGTTGTAAGGGCCAAAGACCCGGTAGAGGCCGATAAACTGATGAACGACGCCAAATTATTGGAAGAGGCAGGATGTTTCGCCATCGTACTGGAGAAAATCCCTGCCTCACTGGGAGCTAAAGTCGCCAAAGAACTTAAAATTCCAATTATAGGCATTGGCGCCGGCGGCGGTGTAGACGGTCAGGTACTGGTCATCCACGACATGCTCGGCCTCACCCAGGAGTTCTCGCCGAGGTTCCTTCGCCGTTACCACGATCTTGCCACGGAGATAAAGGGAGCTGTCGTCAACTACATCAGGGATGTCAAATCAAAGGATTTCCCGAACGAAAAGGAGCAGTATGATTGAGATCCTGTTCGAGGACAATCACCTCATTGTAGTGAATAAGCCATGTGGCGACATTGTGCAGGGGGATAAAACCGGCGACAAAACGATTGGCGATGATATAAAAGTCTATCTGAAAGCGAAATACGATAAGCCAGGCAATGTTTTCCTGGGGGTTACCCACCGGCTGGATCGTCCGACAAGCGGCGTACTGCTGTTTGCCAGAACCTCCAAGTCGCTTACCAGGATGAATGAACTTTTCAGGAATGAAGGCTCTATCAGCAAAACTTATTGGGCAGTTGTGGATGTCAAACCTGATCCTCCGGTTGCCACACTTGAGCACTGGTTGGTACGCAACGAGAAACAGAACAAATCATTTGCCTACCTGAAGGAGCAAAAAGAGTCCAAAAAAGCGGCCCTCACCTACCGGTATATCGCCTCATCCGACAGGTTTCACCTGCTGGAGATAGAATTGCATACCGGCAGGCATCACCAAATCAGGGCACAGCTGGCTGCCATCGGGCTGCACATCAAAGGAGATTTAAAATACGGATTTTCAAGATCCAACAAAGACGGAGGGATCCACCTTCACGCCCGAACCATCCGTTTTATACATCCCGTAACACAGGAACAAATATGCATCACGGCTCCGGTTCCAAACGACCCGGTCTGGAAATATTTTGAAAATTTGATGGTATAGATCCAAATTGATTCAAAGAAGATGGGAGAGACTATTTTGGAGAAAAAAGTAAGATGGGGAGTAATAGGATCAGGCGGGATTGCCGCCAGAAGGACTATCCCGGAAGGGATTTTACCTGCAAAGAATGCTGCGCTGGTTTCATTATTTGATATTAATGAAGAAGTTAACAAAGCAGCCGCCGATCGGTTTAACGCATTCGCGGCGCCATGCATTGAGGATTTGCTCCAATCCGGTATAGATGCAGTCTATATCGCTACGCCCGTAAATCTGCATCTGCAACATGTCAGGCTTGCAGCAAAATCCGGCAAACATGTTTTCTGCGAAAAGCCACTGGGGCTTTCCGTTTTTGAAGCCGAAGAAATCGGGAAGATTTGCAAGGCGGAAGGTGTATTGATGGGGTCAGCATACATGATGAGGTTTTCGTCCCAGCATCGGGAAGCATTAAGATTAATTCAGGCAGGTAAATTGGGACAACCTGTTTATTGCCGCGCCCAGTTATCCTGTTGGTACCCTCCCATTGCAGGTGCATGGCGGCAGGATCCGAAAACTTCAGGCGGAGGTGCACTTATGGACATGGGAAGTCATTGTATTGATTTGCTGGAGATGTTTTTTGGAGCGGTAAAGAAAGTCAGTTGTTTTCTTGGCAACAATGTTCACGGCTATTCTTCTGAAGACAGTGCAGTCGTTTCCCTGGTTTTTAAAAACGGAGCCATCGGAACGGTTGACAGCTTTTTTTGTATCCCGGACAGCAGCAGCAAAAATATGCTGGAGCTTTACGGCGCTAAAGGAAGTATTATTGCAAACGGGACCATAGGACAGGAAGCGTCAGGTTCAATGATTGCCTTTATTGAAAATGACAATGCTGATTATAATCCACTGCAGGCAAGAGTTAAAGAAAAAGGTCAGAACCTGAATCCTCAGCCGGTAAACACCTATCTTGCAGAAATAGAAGAATTTAGTTCTGCTATTTTAGAAAACAGGAAACCTTCCAATAACTTTGATCAGGGACTTCATAGTCAAAAAGTGCTGGCTGCCTGTTATTTGTCGGCACAATCAGGAAAAGTGGTTAAAATACTTTAACTTCCGCCATCCGAAAATTGTTTCAGAAACATTCAGAAACAGAATCGTAATAATTCTTATTGACAACAAGTTACTGTTCCTGTTGAACTTAGTGAGATAAATTTAACTATTTCAAAACCTATGAAAATCACGCTTATTCTTGCATGCCTGTTAAATACCATGCTGAGCAGTGTTGCAGCTCAAAACCCGGTCAGGATCGGCATTGCCGGATTGTCTCATTCGCATGTCATTCCTTTGCTGAAAAGCATGAACCGGGGTGACATCCAAATTGTTGGTATTGCTGAAAGCGATCAGGACCTTTGTGATCGATACGCAAAGCAATTTTCGATCGAAAAAAAGATCATATTCAAATCACTGGATGAAATGCTGGATCAGACAAAACCCGACGGTGTTGTCACTTTCACCTCCATCTTCGATCACCTCAAAGTAGTGCAGGCCTGTGCCCCCCGCAAAATTCACGTGATGGTTGAAAAGCCTTTGGCCGTGAGCACAAAACATGCCAACGAGATGGCAAAACTGGCAGAAAAGTATGGTATAATGGTACTGACTAATTATGAGACTTCCTGGTATCCTTCCAACCATGCCGGGTATGGCATGATCCGCAATGGAGATATTGGAGATCTACGAAAAATTATCGTTTACGACGGGCACAAAGGTCCGAAAGAAATAGGTGTAAACAAAGAATTTCTTGACTGGCTCACGGACCCTGTATTGAACGGAGGGGGAGCAGTTGTCGATTTTGGCTGCTACGGTGCTGACCTTATTACCTGGCTTATGAAAGGAGAAAAACCAACATCCGTATTTGCTCAATTCAAACAATACAAACCGGATATTTATCCAAAGGTTGACGATGATGCCACCATCGTTCTCTCCTACCCCGGGATGGAAGGGATCATCAACGCTTCATGGAACTGGCCCTTCAACCGAAAAGACATGCACATTTATGGAACAACCGGCTATTTATTGATAGACAATGCAGAATCAATCAGGTACCGGTTCGCTGAAAAGGCAAAGGAAGAAGTCAAAACAATTGCTGCGAATACTATTCCATTTACCGATCCCTTCGTCTATTTTGCTGCTGCAATAAAAGGTGATGTGGTTATTTCAGACACTGATTTAGCTTCACTTAAATTAAACAGGACTGTTGTTGAAATACTCGAAGCTGCCCGAAAAAGCAACAAAACCGGTAAAAAAGTCAGTATACCGAAATGAAACAGCTGACAAGATATACGGCCTTTCTTTTTCTGCTGGCATTTATCTCCCTCCAGTCCAATGCCCAAAAAAGCAGTCTCGTGGTTTTAGGTGATTTGCACTATGACTTATTGGAAGATCACGACATGAACTGGCTCAGCACCAAACCCGACGACCTGAGGCAAGTCACCAAAGAATACACCGTTTATACGGGAAAGAACTGGAACGATTTTACGGGCATTTTGAAACAAAAGGTTCAAAATATCACTCCTCCTGTGAAAGCGGTTATCCAATTGGGCGATTTGTCGGAAGGATTAGCAGGATCGGTAGAAAAGGCCAAACAAATGGCGGCTAATGTCATAAAAGCCGTTGAGGCAACCAATATTCCTGTGCCATGGATTATTGCCAAAGGAAATCATGATGTTACCGGACCCGGAGCAGTGGAGGCATTTCAGGAATTTTACGTACCCATGATCCGGAAACAAACCAATAACCCTGAAATAAAAAATGCCAGTTATTCTTATACGTCAGGAGATGTGCAGATTACCTGTCTTGACCCTTGGGACAAAAATACCGATATGGTGGCATTCCTGGAAAAAGAACTTTCTGCCTCTTCAGCAAAATTCAAATTCGTTGCAATACATGAACCCGTTATCCCTGTTACAGAAAGGTGCTGGCATACGTTAAGAAAGAATCCGCCTCAACGCGAAAAACTGCTGGAAGTCATTGCCAAAAACAAAGCCATCGTGTTGTGCGGACATCTGCACCGCTACTCGGTTGTAAGCAGGAATACACCCTACGGACCAATCGTTCAGGTTATGGTAATTAGTGTGATCAAAGACAGAAATTACCTGATCCCATCAAACGTAATCACCAAATACGGACCTTCCTTAGCCGAAAACGTGCCCGAATGGCAGCCCGAAACCCTGGAAGACCGGAAAGCAATTCTGGCTGAAGAAGCAAAATATGTAACGTTCTACCAACAGACTGATTTGCCGGGATATGCAGTCATTAAGACAGATGGTAAAAAAGGTACTGTTTTATTGGAATATTGGGCCGCTTTCGGAGATAAACCGTATGACAGTATAGATCTGACAAAACTAATGATGCGGTGAGATTTACTGTTCTGCAACAATAAATTCCGGGAATGAAACCGATAACGACTTAAAATATGATTTGATCATCAGAGGTAAGTTCACACTTTCTTCCAGAGATAATAGACGGGAACACCCGAAAACACGATGATCAGCCCGGGCCAGGTATAGGCAGGTTTGTAAACCAGCAGGATAACCTCAATTACGAGGCAAACGATAATATATATGGCAGGAATTACCGGATAACCAAAGCTTTTGTAGGGTCTTTCCGCATGGGGTTGTTTAATCCGGAGAACAAAAACAGCCATAATTGTCAGGACAAAGAATAAAATGGATGCCATCATGATGTAGTCAAGAAGCTGGCTGTAGGTTCCGGATAGACATAAAATAATGCACCATACTGCCTGTACCCTGAGCCCCGCAGCCGGAACACCCCTGCTGTTCAGCTTTGCCGCATGTTTGAAAAAAAGTCCGTCTTTAGCCATTGCATAATAAACACGGGCTCCCGAAAGGATAATCCCGTTGTTGCAGCCAAAAGTCGAAACAACAACAATTGCTGCCATAATCAAAACTGCCCCGCTCCCCAGTATTTGCTGCATAGCGGCAGTCGCCACCCTGTCTTCAGAAGCGAACTGTATCCCCCTGGCCATTACATCTGTTCCTGCTGGTATTCCCTGTAGCGGCAAGATACAGATATAGACAAAGTTGATTAAAAGATAGAGGACCCCCACCCCCAGGGTACCGAGAAACAGGCTGAGCGGAATGCTTTTTTTTGGATCCACCACCTCGTCTGAAGCAAAGGTTATGTTGTACCAGGCATCGGAGGAGAAGAGCGACCCGACCATGGCCATACCCACCGCAACCAAAAGTGCCCACCCTGCTATCGGGAGGTGACCACTACCGCTCCATGCCGACGTTTCCCACATATCAACCGGCCGATGACCTGAAAATGCCAGACCAACACCTATAAACAACAATAAGATAAAGACTTTTGAAAGGGTGAAAATATTTTGGACACGTTTCCCCTGTTCCACTCCCCTGCTGTTGATCCAGGTCAGCAGAAGGATGGATGAGATGGCAAGTAATTGGGTTGTATTGAACTTTATGATACCAAATTCAAACAGTACATTTTTGTCGCTCACCCAAGGTATCAGGACTCCGAGGTATTTCCCGAAGGCCATGGCCACTGCCGCAATGGTTCCGCACTGAATCACCAGGAATAGCGTCCAGCCGTAAAGGAACCCGAAAAGCGGAGAATAAGCTTCCCTCAGGTAGACATAGATGCCGCCTGCATGCGGCATCATTGCGGCAAGTTCGCCGTAGCTGAGGGCGGCAAAAACAGTCAAAATACCGGCAATTCCCCAGACAACCAACAACCATCCGGGTGAACCAACCGTGCGGGCTATGTCGGCGCTCACGATAAATATCCCCGAACCAATCATTGAGCCCATCACCAAAGCGGTAGCGTCCAAAACATTAAGACTGCGGTGAAAGGCAGGATTAGATTTTGTCATTTTGTTGGTTTGTTAGTCTTTTAATCCGGCTTCCTAAAAATACAAAGATTTTCATGCAATCGTTGCGCAATTGACACAAAATTGCATATCTGTAACATTGGACAGATAATTTTATATCACATCATTTCCACGGGATAAATTCCGTGGGAAATGATGCATGAAAACCAACCAAAATGCCGTCAGGCATGGCCGACATTCAACCAATCGTCGCCTTGATCCCGTATTCCTGAAAGATTGCCACCGCATTTGTCAGGGCATCTTTGCCGGGTTCATCCAGCAACAGAAAATCATCCGGCCTGCCCAATTTCTGATATTTGGTCTGCGCAATTTTATGGTATGGCAGCAGGTTCACCTGTTTTTTCTCTCCGGATAATCCTGCAACAAAACGGGCTGTTTCCGCCATATTTTCAGTATCATCGTTTACCCCTCCAATCAACGGAATTCGGATGATGATATTTGCTCCGGCGTCTGCGAGCGTTTTCAGGTTTTCCAGGATCTTTTCATTGGGTACACCTGTCCATTTCCGGTGCCGCTCCGAATCCATCATTTTCAGGTCATACAAAAAAAGGTCGGTATGACGGGCAACTTCCAGCAGGATTTCTGTATTTGCGAGTCCTGCAGTATCTACTGCCGAGTGAATCCCTCGTCTTCTGCATTCATCAAGCAATCTTACCAGGAAACCGGCATGCATCAGGGGTTCCCCACCAGAAAACGTCACCCCTCCCCCCGATTGGTCAAAGAAAACCCGCTCTTTCTCAATTTCCGTCATAATTTCTTCAACCGAGAACAGTTTACCACTCATCTCAATGGCTGTTGTGGGACAGACTGCAACACATAGGCCTGTCAGATTGCAGATGGCGGAATCCGTATCTATTCCTTCCGGCGTCAAAATGATCGCCTTTTCGGGGCATGCTGCCACACAGGTTCCGCATTGGATGCACTTTGACTGGGAATACATCCTTTCCTGACCAGCCGAAATACCTTCCGGATTGTGGCACCACGCGCAATTCAGGTTGCAGCCCTTCAGGAAAATCACAATCCTGATCCCTGGACCATCGTTGATCGCGTAGCGTTTTATGTCGAAGACCAGTGGCCCCAAACCTGACAGGTTTTGAAAACCTGTCAGGTTTGAAAAATCAGAACCCGTCATTTTCTGTCCTTTCAATCACCTCCTGCTGGAGATCGGCATTCATGTCGTTGAAATAGTCACTGTAACCTGCCATGCGCACCATCAGGTCCTTGTAATCCGACGGGCATGCCTGGGCAGCCAGCAAAGTAGCCGTATCCACAATATTGAACTGGACATGGTGTCCGCCTAACATAAAATAGCTTCGGATAAGATGTCCCAATTTGACTATATCCTCATCCTTTTTCAGCATACTTGGCAGAAAACGCTGGTTCAGCAAAGTCCCGCCTGATTTTACATGGTCAAATTTCGTCATTGATTTCACCACTGCCGAAGGACCGTGGGTATCTGCTCCGTGCGAAGGCGAAGTCCCGTCAGAAATTGATTTGCCTGCCAAACGGCCGTTGGGTGTTGCCCCCATCACTTTCCCGAAATAGACGTGGCAGGTTGTAGAAAGCATATTCAGGTGGTATTTCCCGCCCTGCTTGATGTTTGGTTTCCCGTCGATAGCTTCCACCAGATCGTTGAATACCTGTACTGCTATTGAATCAGCATAATCATTGTCATTCCCAAAGAAAGGAGTCCTGTTCATGATGGTCTGACGCAGCACTTCCTCCCCTTTAAAATTCATCAATACAGCCTTTAAGACCCGGTCCATCGGGTAGGTCCGGTCTTCAAACACGTGTTTCTTTAGCGCAACCAGACTGTCGGTGGTGGTTCCAAGTCCGCAGCACTGGATGTAACTGGTGTTGTAACGAGGACCTCCGTCGTAATAGTCCTTCCCGCGGGCTATACAATCGTCAATAACTACTGAGAGGAAAGGCGCCGGAGCATATTTGGCAAACATCCTGTCAATGTAATTGCTTACGCGCATCTTTAAATCAACAAAATAATGGAGTTGTTTAAGGAAAGCGCCATAAAGTTCGCCGTAATTTTTAAAGTTATGCGGCTCGCCCGTCCCCAATCCGACGCATATTCCTGTAACCGGATTGATACCGTTGTTCAGCGTCACTTCCAGGATTTTCGGCACATTGAGGTATCCGGTAAGCAAATAGGCTTCCTTACCGAAAGCGCCTACTTCAATACAACCGCTGCAGCCGCCCTCGCGCGCATCCTGAAGAGATTTTCCCTGGCGCAGCAATTCCGGCACATACACATCCGGATTAAAAACAGAAGGGTAGCCATGTCCCTGACGGATTACCCGGGTTGCAGCATGAAGAAATTTATCCGGCGTATTCCTGCTGATATGCACAGAACTTCCGGGCTGCAGGATGTGCAGCTCTTCTACCACTTCCAGCATGATGTAGGAAACTTCACTGGTTCCGTCGCTGCCGTCACTTTTTATTCCGCCGATATTGATGTTGGTAAAGTCGTTGTAGGTTCCGCTTTCCCTCGCAGTAATACCCACTTTGGGCGGTGCGGGATGGTTGTTGACCTTGATCCAGAAACAGGAAATCAGCTCTTTGGCCTGATCCCTGGTGAGGGTCCCGTTTTTTATTTCCGAATTGTAAAACGGAGACAGATGCTGGTCGAAGTGCCCCGGATTCATGGCATCCCAACCATTTAGTTCGGTAATTATTCCAAGATGGACAAACCAGTACATCTGGATGGCTTCGCGGAGGTTTCGCGGTGCATGGGCAGGAACCCAACGGCACACCTCAGCAATCTTCAATAATTCAGTTTTACGCAAAGGATCCTTTTCGACGGCTGCCATTTTTTCGGCGAGCGCCGAATGGCGTTCGGCAAAAACAATCACCGCATCACAGGACAGCTCCATCGCAAACAATTCATCTGCCTTATCTGTTGCCTCCGGATCGTTAAGGAAATCGAGCGATGCAAGCTTTGATTCAATCTCCTGCCTGTAGTCAAGCATTCCTTTTGTGTAGATTTTCCCGTCCAGTGCGGTATGGCCCGGCGCGCGTTGTTCCATGAACTCGGTAAATATACCGGCTTCGTATGCCATTTGCCACTCTTTTGGAACATGACTGAAGATCCGTTCGCGCTGGGTTTTGCCCTCCCAGTAAGGAATTACCTCGCGGGCATAGGTGTCAATATCTTCCTGACTGATGGAATAACGCTGAAGTTCGCGGGTATTCAGAACGTTCAGGTCTTCGACACTGTGGCAGGTCAGTTCAGGAAAGGTGGGTACACATTTGGGGGCGGGACCCCGCTCTCCCACGATCAATTCACCATCGCCGATGTAGATGCTCTTTTTTTGGCAGTGATCCATAAAATTGGCCGCCCGCAAAACAGGGACGGACATCTTCCCGAAGTTTTCACGATAAAATGCAGTCTCGTGCAAGGCACGTTCGATGGAGAGGGATGGTTCCGTTTCAACGCTCAGTTGGCGAAGCTTTTGGATGCGTTCGTTCATACCCGGACCAATCTTGCTTTTTTTGGATTGGTAGAAATTCCCTTCTGCAGCGGCAGGACGCTCTGGAATTTGGACATGTTGGGTGATCTTTTCAAACATGTGAAGCAGATTTTGTGTTGTGTACCCTTCGAATAAATTGTGAATGGCAGGATCTTCTTTTTAACCTCAAAGATCGTAAAGTTTTAGATGAGTAGAGGGGAAATCCAGACAGGAAAAAGTTTAACCGGATTAGGGAAACAGCTAATTGTAGAACATCAGGCAACTGAATAATCGCCGGTAGGTTTTAACAAGGGTCGATATGGAAACTGCTCTTTCCATGTTTAAATCGGAAATCCGTTTTTATAACTTCTCTGACAAAAATAAGAATTATTATGCCTGAAACACCATGATACAGTATTTTCTGAGTTCAGTTGCATTTTTTATACAGATGATTAACAATTATTCTCTTCAGAAATAATCTGTATCTCTTCCTTTTCAACCTCTCCGTTCAGTATCCTGAAAGACTTTTTTATACGGTTTTGTTGCCGCCGGTGAAACAGGTGGAATTCTAAATATAATATTCAATGTTATCGATCCATCCGGCTTTTATAGCGCTAATGATTAATTCTGAGACACTTGAAACTTCAATTTTTCTGAAGATGTTTTTTCGGTGGGTGCTTACCGTGTGGTGACTGATGTTTTTCCTGATTGCAATTTCTTTGGTTGAAAGTCCATTGGCTATCATTCTGACTATTTCGATCTCAGAGGCTGTCAGATTTCCGGATTCTTTCATTGGCTGCTTTTTCTCACCCGGGTCAAGGTATAGATCGATTAGCTCTTCGGAATAGAATTTTTTACCTTTCAGCGTTGCCTGAATGGCAGAGAAAAGCTCTTCCCCGTCCATATTTTTATAGGCAATATTCTTAATCCCGGATTTTGTAAGGTTTAAAAAGTCAGATTTGCTGATAAAATTTGTGAGCACCAGTATTTTAATGTCCAGATAGTCTTCTCTGATCATCTTCAAATCATAAGGACCGGCAAAATCAATTGTTGCAGGGTCAGTAATCAATAATCCATCGCGTGTTTTCCTGAGCAATTGTAGCAGTTCATACTTTGTGCGAACAGTCCCTGACAGTACATACCGCTCATCGGCCTGAACCAGTGCTTTTACTGTCTCAACTACCAGGAATTGGGAATCGGCAATGATTACGTTGTCAATTTTTTTTAAACTCATCAGCTAAAATTTGGGATATGGAAACCTTACTCCTTCAGCAACTGATTAACTGAATGATTGAACTCAGTTTTAAATTCTTCATAACCGACTAAATTTGAACATAGGATGATGATAAGCCAAAACCCCGGGAAATAGAATTTTCAAAATTAATCTATTTCCCGGGGTTTTAATGTCAACCCGGCAGACCTTGCAACGCTGTCAAATCGGACCAAAGGCTGGTGGTAAGGGCACCATCTCTAAGGTAAGAAACTGCAGCACAAAAGAACTTATTTAAGGTATATTCAAGGTCTGTGGAATTTCATGTTAAATGAATTTTACAAAAATGCAAAAGTAACACCCATCCTGAAACTCTCAAATGTTCCTATTCCAGTATAAAAGCCAATATTCTTACTTAGTTTCATGAGACAAATAAACCCGGCATTGTAGTAATAAGTACTGTTGCCGGCGTGCAAAATATCACCGTGATAGGAACC
This sequence comes from Bacteroidales bacterium, assembly GCA_038323575.1. Lineage (GTDB taxonomy): Bacteria > Bacteroidota > Bacteroidia > Bacteroidales > Prolixibacteraceae > CAINVV01. The sequence goes on from JBBQHB010000030.1 coordinate 16,123, forward strand.
TGAACGGTCCCCATCGGAAAAACCAATTCCCAAAACAGGTACAATTGATACGATGAAATTCAGAGGGAAAATAAAACCAACGTTTGCTACACCCAAATTCATTGCCCGGTTATTGTTGATCATATTGGTTGAAAAATCGAAATGCAGCCTGTTAACTGAAAGGGCGCAGTTAATCCCCATTTCTGCGGATTTATCCATAATACCGCTGAAAGAAGTTGATCCTACGTTAAGGAGAATTGAGCTTCCGTCGTATGGCCTTGAAATACTGCTGAGGCTGATCAGAACCAAAACCGCAAATAAGAGAATCCTTTTCATGACATTTTGATTTTTCCTACAAATGCTTGATCTTTTGTACTGGTATCAAGCATCTTTATGTACAGGTAAAGATATATCCGGCATGTTTCAACGGAATTAAGATACTTGGCAAAACGATGTTCGGAAAATATGATTCCCTTGTAGTTAAAAGAGAAATAAAAATCAAAAATGGCGATGAGGCTGGTATACGGTTTTGTTATATATTTATAAAAAGAAAAATTTAAATTGAAACGGACAATGGGAAACAGTCAAAAAATTAGTTCAGTTCAGGTTGACAGGGTAACCTCTATTGATTTTTTCCGCGGTTTTACCATGTTTCTGTTAATGGGTGAAAGCACAGGGATCTACAGTTATCTGCTAAAAATTGACACCGGCTTTACCCATTTAATCGGCACACAACTGCACCACCATGAATGGCACGGAATGCATTTCTGGGACCTGATACAACCTTTCTTTATGTTTATTGTGGGTGTAGCCATTCCTTTCGCTGTTGCCAACAGGCAAAAAAAAGGAGATACTGATAAGTCAATTTTAATTCATGCCGTCAAACGATCCTTTTTATTGCTGTTTCTTGGCTGGGCACTCTATTGCGTAGGTCCCGGGAGAATCGTTTTCCGCTTTCAGGATGTGCTGGCGCAATTATCAGTAACTTACCTTGTTGCTTTCCTGATCAGGAATAAAAGTTTCTATTTCCAACTTGCATTAACCCTGTTAATACTGTTACTCACGGACCTGGCTTACCGTCTTTTCCCGGTCGAAGGTTTTAATCATCCGTGGGAGCAATACCAGAATCTGGGCGCCTGGGTGAATAACAAGATTGAGGGTGTGGATAAAGCAAGTATCTGGGCTTCGTTCAATGCAATTCCAACAATTGCCCACACAGTTTGGGGCGTTCTCTGCGGCAAACTGCTGATGAGCAATAAGCCTGCCAATTTGAAAATCAAGTACCTGCTGATTGCCGGACTATCCGGGCTGGCTATCGGATATTCAATGGATGCACTGGATATAACTCCGATTATCAAGAAAATTGCCACTTCATCCTTCGTCTTTGCCAGCGGCGGATGGGCCATTCTTGCCCTCACCTTTTCTTATTGGTTAATCGATGTAAAAAAAGTTTTTGTCAATAACGCTAAAATGTTCGTGATCGTTGGAATGAACTGCATTTTCATCTACCTCTTTTTTGAAGTCGGCGGAGCCAGTTTAATCGGAAAGATTTTCACCCCATTCACGAAGGCCATGTTTACGTGGGGCGGAGAGCTCACGGTTGGGATGATGACAAGCCTTGCTGCATGGGCATCTTTGTGGTATATCTGTTACTGGTTGTACAAAAACAAATTATTTATTAAAATCTGATATGGTTGGGTACAAAGGCGGGCAGCCTGTTACCCTCCCGGACGGGACCTCGTTATCTGTTGGATTCAGGGGAACCAATGATCTGGAGATTGTTTCAAATGCAATCGAAAAACTGACTGATACGATGTAATAGGAATCCAGGCTTAAAGTCCGAATATGGTTTCGAAAATTTTAAAAATAGCAATATTAACAGCTTTACTCCTTCTTGTTGCTGTCAAAGCCCGGTATTCAAATTCCGACCGTTCCCTGACGACCAGGATAACTGCAACCAAAGGCTTGGTAGCTCTCTGGGATTTCAGCGAAACGGAAGGTCACCAAAGAATTGCCCAACCAGGAAAATTTCCTTTGAACGAATCAAACGGAGAGACAGCAAGAATCAACGAAGGTCCTTTATCCGGTTTTTCGGCAAAATTTAACGGAGCCAATTATCTTTCACTTCCGAAGAGTCAAACCAGAGAATTAAACATCAAAAACAACCGGGTAACAGTAATAGCCTGGATTAAATGGACAGGGGAGAAGACAGGTTTTGTGGGCGGAATGTGGAACGAACACCAGGATGGCGGCAAGCGCCAATACGGCCTGTTTGTATCCCTTCCCTACTACAACGGCAAAAACCAGGTGTGCGGCCATATCTCGAAAACAGGAAAACCAACTCCGCCGTTCCCTTATTCCATGGATTACTCGGCCAGCAAACAATTAGTCCCAGTCAATGAATGGTGCTGCGTGGCTTTCTCTTATGACGGGAAATATATCAAATCTTACCTGAACGGAATTTTCGAACCACGCGATCCCGAATTGATAGACCATACCAAAGGCTTTGAAGGATATCCTGACGGGATCACCCAGACAAAAAACCCCTACTACTTTCCGGATGGTCTGGGAAACAACGGGTCAGATTTCACGGTAGGTGCGGTGTTGCTAAAATCAGGAATGGGCAACTTTTTCAAGGGTCAAATAGGTGGGCTTGCTGTATTTGAAAGAGCTTTGGAGGATAATGAAATCAGGAATTTGGGATATCAGTTGAATTAGTTTTAAACCAGATGACTGCAAACTTACCGCCCAAATTTTGATGGGTGTCATCGCCAGGCAGTTGAATGTTCAGGTCTTTCCGCAAAAATCATTATTTACAAAGTTTTGATACTTTTGTGGAAAATGAGAAACTCTGAATTTATCAGCGTTAATCCCTGATCTTATCCATCGCTGTTTGAACAGTATTCCTTGTTTCCCTGGTAATACCGTATTCACCGGCAATTGCCCCCCAGTGGCTTATGGCCTCCTGAACCTCTTCGATAAGGAAGCCTGCATTCTTTAACCCAAAATGTGCGGCCAGTTTCATCAGCTCTTTTCGTCCCGGATTTTTACTTTCCCCGGCTATCATGGTACTGTGAAACCCATAGCCGGAATACGAAAAGGTCAGGTCGTAGGCCGGGGCAAACTGCCATTTTCCTTTGTCGTTCATCAGAAAAGAAAAATTCTTACTATGGTCGTCCCGGTTATGCGAATACACATTAAATGCTGCCAGCCGGAAAACTTTTTCGTAGGCTTTCACGTGCTTTTCCAACCGGAAAGCGCAATCCATCAGATGACCGTAATCCATAGTGCTCATCCTGAAGTTGTCGTGCATAAGACCGGATGCGGTATGTGCATGAAGTCGTTTATCAGCTACCCGGTCAAACCGCTTTGTTCCAAAATATACCTGTCCTGACTTTCCTTTAAAAAGACGGCACTCGCTCATTTCAATGCCTGCCAGTAATGCCATCTTGTGATAGGCAAATTCAATATTGGCAATCTCCCTGTTATCAGATGATGACGGGAATTTGATGATCCATTCATCATAGCCTTCCGGAACGTTGTCCACACCATGTATCAGGTCGTCGGTAACCGGATTGTAAGCAGCAAAAATCTTTGGTCTGGCGCCACCCGAAGAGCCTCCGAGGATAAACAACTCCCCGATAATCTCAGAGCTGGAGCCCTGGAGTACATAGTTCATTTCGACGGCAATGGTGTCTAATCCGGGAAGAAGGGCTGTTATCTTTTCAGGTTTAATTTCTGGTCTGTAAACAAGGGCTCCCATTCCGCGTGAGCCGACATAAGCCAATCGGTCCAAGGGCGTTATTCTTGCAATGTCAATCCCTTTTGCAGACAAGGAGCGATCCAGTAACAACATGCCCCAGCCGTCGGGCAATGAGTCGTTGAAGACCCCAAATAACCCGTCGAACGGTTGATTATCAGCACTTACTATGTCTCCTGAAAAAGGGAGTTTTATGGGTGAAAGATTAAGTCCGGATTTAAGGTAATCAGGATTGTACCTGAAGAATATCTTTTGATCGGAAAGCACCAGTTCACCAACTTCAAAGCTGTTTCCTCCGGGTAACAGTGATACGAATAATTTATTGATACCGGCCATTGGTTATTTCTTATTCGGTAAATAATTTTCTAACGTCATCAAGATTTTCCTTTACAAGCAGGAAGTTGTCAAATTCATTCAACCGTCCTGTGAGGTGCATCAGTTTCAGCAGCGAATCCAGCGATATTTTTCCGGTATGCTCAAAACGCTTTAAACTGCCCAGTGATACGCCCGACCGCCCGGCCATTTCCTCCTGCGACATTTTTAGCTGCTTTCGCAGGGTGCGGTGCCTTTCAGCCAGTGCTTTACGCACTTCTATTGGAGTTGGTTCTAATGAATACATCTCTTTAGTTAAAATATTATCCAAATATAATTAAAAATGACATAAATAGCTAATATATTATCTTTAAATACTCCGCGATTCAATCGCGCGGTAGAGGGGTAATCCCAAATCGCTAACAGTGATACCCATGTTCATGGTCAAATCAGTAATAAGATGACCGTCTTATTCCTTATTTTCTTAATTTTGATCATTACAGATGCGATATCTGATGGATTTAAAAATACAGAAATACAGGAAAATCTAAAATACCAAGTAATATATCGTCATGAAGAAATTAATCCTTGTTTTTAGCGCTCTTTTGTTCCTGGGCGCATTGAATTGTTTTTCCCAGAAAGTTTACCAATCCAACTGGGAATCCATCGACAGCCGTCCCGTTCCCGCCTGGTTCGAGGATGCCAAGTTTGGGATCTTTATCCATTGGGGATTGTACTGCGTTCCATCCTACAGTCCGACCGTGAGGGATAGTGTGCCAATCTATGACCGTTACGCGGAATGGTACTGGAGTCGCTGGACGAAACCATCCAAAACTCAGCATTTTTTCATTGATTTCCACAACAGGGTTTATGGTCCGGATTTTAAATACCAGGATTTCGCCAACAGTTTCAAAGCCGAATTGTTCCAGCCGGACCAGTGGGCCGAACGCTTTAAGGAGGCCGGCGCCAAATACATCGTGCTGACGTCCAAACACCATGAAGGATTCACGCTTTGGCCCAGTGAGCAGAGCTGGAACTGGAACGCTGTAGATGTTGGTCCGCACCGCGACCTGTGCGGTGACCTTACCAAATCTGTCAAGGCACAAGGTCTCCACATGGGTTTTTATTACTCGCTTTACGAATGGTTTAACCCGCTGTACAAATCCAACTTACCCAAATATGTGGATGAACACATGATTCCCCAGATGAAGGACCTGGTTACCCGCTACAAGCCGGATGTGGTCTGGACCGACGGCGAATGGGATCATCCGAGCGCAGAATGGAAAAGTACTGAATTCCTTGCCTGGCTTTTCAACGAATCGGCAGTCAAAAATACAGTCGTGGTCAACGACCGCTGGGGCAAGGAAACCCGGAGCAAACACGGAGGTATTTATACCACCGAATATGATATGGTGCACGAAGGAAATGCCAACAGCACCAAATTTGAACATCCCTGGGAAGAATGCCGCGGCATTGCCGGTTCTTTCGGATACAACCGGAATGAAGTACTCGAAGATTATTCCACTTCTGAAGAACTGGTGCACATCCTGATCAACAAGGTTGCCAGGGGCGGGAACCTGCTGCTCAATATCGGACCTACCGCCGACGGCCGTATCCCGGGTATCATGCAGCAACGACTTTCGGATATGGGAGCCTGGCTCAAAGTAAACGGCGAAGCCATCTATTCCACCCGGAAATGGGACAAGGCTCCGTCCGTAACACCAAAAACGACAACCTATTTCACCAAAAAAGGAAAGGATCTGTTTGTGATCGTCACCAAATGGCAGAATCAACCGATTGTTGTGGAAGGAATTGGTAAAGCAGAATCAGTCTCCATGACGGGCTTTCATGGTAATGTGAAATATTCGTTTTCAGGAAATAAACTAACCATTACACCACCGGCGGTTAATCCGGGCAATATTCCGTGCCAGTATGCATGGGTGTTTAAAGTCAATAATTGTCTTTAGCGCTGATTTTACCTGATTATAAATCCTTTGTTCTATGAGAAAATATCACACCCTGTTAATTATCTGCTGTTTATTTCTGCTGACAATTCAATCCGGCACCGCGCAGAATGACGTCGGCAGTAGTGGCCTTAAACTGCTCAGCACAGCAAAATATAAATTGGCTTCCCTTGGCGAAAATGTATTTCTTTTTGATCCGGGAATGGACATGAAGGAGATTCAAACAGTCATCGATACACTCTACAACCAACAGCATCCAAGGAAAAGCGAATTCAGCACCAATCGTTATGCTTTGTTATTCAAACCGGGCAACTACCATTTGGATCTCAAAATGGGTTATTACATGCAGGCCCTCGGACTCGGCAAAACTCCCGATGATGTCGTAATTAACGGGGATTTGATCTCAAAGGGACTGTTCAACAATGGAAATGTGACCTGCAACTTTTGGCGCTCTGTTGAGAATCTGACGATGATACCTACCGGTGATACCACCATGGTCTGGGGAGTTTCCCAGGCAGCCCCTATGCGCAGGGTGCACGTAAAAGGTAATATTCAGCTCCACGACAAAGGGTGGGCAAGCGGCGGCTTCCTGGCTGACTCAAAAATTGACGGGACCGTATTTTCCGGACCTCAACAGCAATGGTTTTCCCGGAACAATGATCTGGGGAAATGGGATGGCGGCAGCTGGAATATGATGTTTGTCGGGGTCACCGGCGCTCCGACCGATAAATGGCCGGAGAATCCCTATACCGTGATAAAAGAAACACCGTTTATCCGCGAAAAACCCTTTCTCGTTTTTGACAATACCGAATTTTATGTCACGATTCCGAAACTGAAGAAAAACAGTTCCGGGGTGAGTTGGCTGGATAAAACCGAGGTGGTGGATAATTTAAAATTAAGCAGTTTTTACCTGGTTAAACCGGGAACGGATAATTCCGGAACTATAAACAAAGCCCTGAAAGAGGGTAAAAACCTGCTGTTTACGCCCGGAATCTATCCGATCGGTGAAAGTTTGAAGATTACCCGGCCGGGCACTGTAGTGATGGGAATGGGAATGGCAACACTTGTCCCGGCAAACGGAAACCTGGTTATGGAAATTTCCGATGTTGATAAGGTGACTCTGTGCGGGCTCATATTTGATGCCGGAAAGACTCCCTCCAAAAAACTGGTGCAGGTAGGTGAACCGAATTCCAAGAAGGACCATGCCAAACAGCCCTCCTTTCTTTTTGATGTTTTTTTCAGGGTCGGCGGACCGGCGGAAGGTTCTGCCAACAATTGCCTGACCATCAACAGCAACCATGTTTGTGTAGACCATACCTGGATTTGGCGGGCCGACCACGGCAACGGCGTTGGATGGGACAAAAACAGGAGTGCAAACGGTCTGATCGTCAACGGGGATAACGTACTTATCTACGGCCTTTTCAACGAACATTTCCAGGAATACCAGACACTGTGGAACGGCAATTCAGGCAGGCTCTATTTTTACCAGAGTGAGCTGCCATACGATCCGCCGACCGTTGATTCCTGGAAGCACGATGGGGTTGGAGGTTATGCTTCCTACAAAGTTTCAGACAAGGTTAAGAGCCATGAGGCCTGGGGCTTGGGTATTTACTGCGTTTTCTACAAAGCGCCTGTTATCGTAACCAATACCATTGAAACGCCGGAAAATCTGGAAAAGGACATCCACCACAAAATTATTTTCTGGCTGAACGGTAACAAGGAAAGCAAAATGTTAAGCATCATCAACGGGAAAGGCGGGAATGTGGATGCTAACACAAGAAAAGCAGTTATGGAGTAATCCGTGACCGTCATCGGCATGAGTTACGAAGATAAAATCTGTGATTCCCTTTCCCCTTGCCTGGATCTTGCATAAGTCCGGGATGAAGATCATTTTCTGATATAAACTGTACTATCCGGAATCTTTTTGTAATTTTGATTGTTCGAATACAGAAATTATTCATGTTTGATAAACAGAAACAAATTGATTATTGGATTAATGGCGCAGAAGAGGATATTTTGTCTGCAAATCTTCTTATCCGCGAAAAACGTAATCTGCATGGGTTGTTTTTCTGTCATCTGGTAATTGAGAAGGCTATAAAAGCTCATTTTGTGAATAAAAATGATGAGGTAGCTCCCCGTTCCCATAATTTGGTTTATTTGTCTGAAAATGCCGGATTAGAACTAAATGAGGATTCTCAAATATTTTGGGGATATTAATGAAGTATCAGTTACAAGGGAGGTATCCTGATTATAGTCCGGTATTACCTGACCAAATAAGAGTGAATGATTACCTTAAAAAGACCAATGAATTGTTGAAATGGCTAAAAGCGAAGTTATAAAAATATTACAATCCTATATTTATCTATTGAGATCAGAAGGAATTGCGGTAGACAAAGCATTCTTATATGGAAGTTATTTGTCGGATACAGCGACAAATGACAGCGATATTGACTTAATGATTGTTACTGATAATGAGGGTGATGATTATTTAGCTGGTAAAATCTGGAACTTAACCAAAAGAGTAAATTCAAAAATTGAACCTTTTCTGGTCGGAACTAAGCGATATTACGGAAATGACAATTCACCGCTGGTTGACTTGGTAAAAAGAACAGGTATAGAAATAGCCTGAATAGAAATTGATATTCCAAGAGGGGACCACGCATGGCTGGTACAAAGCATATTTTATTCCTGAACTTTATTTATTCAACTGCTGTTTTATTTCAACAATCTCTTTCCTGATCTGTTCAATATTATTAAGAACTTGCTGATTGTCTGACTTTTCTGCAATTTCATCGGTTATATGCAGTACAAATTTCCAAACTTCCCGAATCTCACTTATTGACAAGTCATAAGGAGCATATTCGGGATTGGAAGAAACCATCTTCAAATTACCTTTCTCTTTTAATTCATTCTTCACCCTTTTAAAGACAATTCCTTCATTCAGGGTCAGAACGATATACAACTGGCCATCTTTGACGGAACTCAGGTCCTGGACATATTCGCCCACCACCCAGCTCTTGTCCTGTACCGGCAGCATCGAATCACCGGAAATCTGAAAAGCCCTGTACTTTTTGTCCCTTGTTAACATCGGAAGTTGAAAGGTTGGTAGTCCTGAAATAAATTCCGGATCAAAATAACCCGTGGTATATCCGGCTTTTGCCTTGATGGAGACAATCTCGATGTTCTCCCTGTTCCCTGAATCAACAGTTGTAGCCAGCACACGCACCTCATTCCCCTTCACAAAGACATCCGAACCGTGCTCAATGACATACATCTGGCTCTCCCGCAAACCGGAAAGGTTGATCCGGATCAGGGTATCCACGGAGAGATGAAACAGGTCGGAAAGGCTGATCAAAACGCTGAGGGGAGGAACAGCAGTACCGCTCTCATAATTGTTGATACTCGACCTTTTGGTTCCAAGCGTCTCTGCCAGATCGTTCTGGGTCAGTTTCCTTCTTTTTCTTAAAAATTTGATGTTTTCGGAGAGAAACATATACCAAACAATAATTAATTGTTTATATTACAGTCATATTATTGACTATATTAAAGTCAAATATAATAAATTATTTTGATTTCAAATCACTGCTGTCCGGGGAAAAATAAAAGATTCTTCGCTGCGCTCAGAATGACAACAAGTTATGGCATTTTGGCAGGGGAGGGGGTTGGAAGTGGCTCCGCCACTTCCAACCCCCTCCCCGTGAGATTTAAGTAATTGTCATTCTGAGCGAAACGAAGTGTAGCGAAGAATCTTTTTAAATTGTATGCCATCTTCCCCGGACAATAATGAATTCAAATAAATAAGTGAGAAATAATTTTTGTTATTCAGTGAGGAAATAAAATGCAATTTCAGGACAGGACAATTTTACACATGGATCTGGATACTTTTTTTGTATCGGTCGAACGGCTGCTGGATTCAAACCTGAACGGCAAGCCTGTTATTATTGGCGGACTGTCCGACCGTGGGGTTGTTGCCAGCTGCAGTTATGAAGCGAGGATGTTCGGTATCCACTCTGCCATGCCCATGAAGATGGCCAGGAATTTATGCCGTGAAGCCGTGGTGATCCGGGGAGATATGGATTCCTACAGCAAATACTCCAAACTGGTAACTGATGTGATTGCAGATAAATCACCTGTCTATGAAAAGGCCTCCATAGACGAACACTACATTGATATTACCGGAATGGACCGCTACTGGGGATCCCTTAAATGGTCGCACGAACTGCGTCAGACCATCATCAGCGAAACCGGCCTGCCTATTTCATTCGGTTTGTCGGTTAACAAGACTGTGAGCAAGATTGCCACCGGGGAGGCAAAACCCAACGGCGAAAGGCATGTAGAGAAACTGAATGTCCAGCCATTTTTGAATCCGCTTTCGATCAGGAAAATTCCCGGGGTGGGAACCAAAACCTATCAATTGCTGAGGTCGATGGGCGTTTCAACAATCCAGACATTGAGTTCCGTTCCTGTTGAAATGGTGCAGAGCGTGTTGGGCAAGAACGGTACTGAACTATGGAGACGGGCTCACGGGATAGATTTCACCCCGGTAGTGCCTTACAGCGAGGAAAAATCAATCAGCAAGGAAAGGACCTTTGAAACAGACACCATCGATGTGGCCATGCTTGACCAGCTCATGATCTCGATGACTGAGAAACTCTGCTTCAAACTCCGTAAGAGCGAAAAGCTGACTTCCGTGGTAACAGTGAAAATCCGCTATGCCAATTATGACACGCACACCCTGCAGAAAAAAATTGAATACACTTCCTTCGATCATGTCCTGATCGGGACTGTCAGGGAATTGTTCAAACGCCTTTACGAGCGAAGGATGCTGATCCGCCTGATCGGGGTGAAGCTGGGCGGTCTGATTCACGGGGTCCAACAGCTGAGCCTGTTCGACAACAATGAAAAACAGGTAAGGCTCTATCTCTCCATGGATAAGATACGGCTTCATTACGGTGCAGGTGCAGTCAGGCGTGCATCAGGGATGCCGGCAAAAATCCAAACCTGACAGGTTTCCAAAACCTGTCAGGTTTATGCAACAAACAAGATGTATATCAACGCTCACTCCTACTTCAGCCTCCGTTACGGCACTATGGACATCGACCAGCTGCTGGATCAGGCTGTAGTCAATGGCATAGCTGTCATGGCGCTTACGGATATCAATACATCCATGGGCATTCCGGAATTTATCCAAAAGGCAAAGGAGCGGAACATAAAACCCGTTGCAGGGATTGAGTTCAGGAACGACGACGAACTGGTTTTTATCGGATTGGCCAAAAACAGGGAAGGATTAAGAGAACTGAATGAATACCTTACCTGGCACAACATCAACAAGAAGGAGTTTGAACCGGAAGGATTGGATTTTAATCATGTTTTTCTGATTTATCCCTGGGGGATGAAACAAGCTTCCGATTTAAGGGACTTTGAATTTACCGGAATAAGGCCCCACCAGCTCAACAAACTGATCACTTCCGAATACCTGGATTACCCCGACAGGCTGGTTGTCTGGCAACCCGTCACTTTTGCGGATGACAAATCTTTGCTGATCCATAAATGTCTGAGGGCAATCGATCACAATACACTGCTCAGCAAATTACAGCCGCACCAGTTTGCAGACCAGGAGCAGACCATGGCTGCACCCTGGAAACTGGCAGAACAGTTTCAGCGTTATCCTGAAATCATCGAAAACACGGAGTGGCTGATTGATCAGTGTTCCATCGACATTGAATTCAGAAAAAGCAAGAACAAGCGGACCTACAGCAAAACCAAAGAAGATGACAGGCTTCTGCTTCAGAAACTGGCCAACGACGGAATGCTTTACCGCTACGGCAAGAACAATCAGGAAGCAAAACGAAGGATCAACCACGAACTGGAGATCATCGACAACCTGGGGTTTTCGTCCTATTTCCTGATAGCTTGGGATGTAATCCATTACAGCATGTCGAGGGGATTTTACCATGTCGGGCGTGGAAGCGGGGCCAACAGCATTGTTGCCTATTGCCTGAGGATCACCGATGTTGATCCCATCAAGTTGGATCTCTATTTTGAGCGCTTCCTGAATCCCAAAAGAACCAGTCCGCCCGATTTCGACATTGATTTTTCATGGAAAGACCGCGATCAGGTGCAGGACTATATTTTTAAAAGGTACGGGAAAAATCATGTTGCGCTGCTCGGCGCAACATCAACTTTCAAGGATAAATCGATCTACAGGGAGTTGGGCAAAGTATTCGGATTGCCCAAGGAAGAGATAGACCTATTGGTGAACGATCCACAGAACAGCTACAACAACTATGATACCGCCAGGCTAATCAAAAAACTGGGGGAAGAGATCACCGACTTCCCCAACATGCGGACGATCCATGCAGGGGGTATGCTTGTGGCGGAAGAACCCATTACCTATTACGCAGCGCTGGATCTTCCCCCAAAGGGTTTCATGACCACGCAATGGGATATGTACATCGCCGAAGAGATGGGTTTTGAGAAACTGGATATTCTTAGCCAGCGCGGTATCGGGCATATAAAGGAAGCGGTGGAGATTGTAATTGAAAATGGAGGAAAAGAAATTGATATTCACCAGGTCGATAAATTTTTCGTGGATGCGAAGGTGAAACAGCAACTGAAAGACGGCGAAACCATCGGATGTTTTTACATTGAAAGTCCTGCCATGCGGGGACTCTTAAAGAAACTAAGATGCGACAATTATATCAGTTTGGTGGCGGCAAGTTCAATTATCAGGCCGGGAGTCGCCAAATCAGGTATGATGCGGGAGTACATCAGGAGATTTCACCATCCGGATGATTTCACCTACCTGCATCCGGTTATGAAAGAGCAGCTTAGAGAGACTTACGGAGTAATGGTTTACCAGGAAGATGTCATCAAGGTAGCGCATCATTTTGCAGGCCTCGACCTGGCCGAAGCGGATGTCCTCCGGCGGGCCATGTCGGGAAAGTACCGTTCTTTCAGGGAGTTTCAGCTAATAAAAGAGAAATACTTCTCAAATTGCAAGGGACTCGGACATTCAGATGAGATTGCCGGTGAAGTTTGGAGGCAGATTGAATCATTTGCCGGATATTCCTTTTCAAAAGCGCATTCTGCTTCCTATGCTGTCGAAAGCTTCCAAAGCCTTTACCTGAAGGCACATCATCCGCTCGAATTCATGGTTGCCGTCATCAACAATTTCGGGGGATTTTATCCTACCTGGGTTTATTTCAACGAAGCCCAAAGGCAGGGGGCAGCCATCGAACTTCCATGCATCAACAGGAGCCTGCTCAATACCAGAATCATCGGCAAAACAATTTACATCGGATTCGTGCACGTTCAGAACCTGGAAAGTGTCACCATCGAATTGATCCTAAGCGAGCGCAAATGCAACGGCACTTACCGCTCTGTCATTGAATTTATTGACCGGGTCCCTATCGGGAAGGAGCAACTGGTAATTTTGATCCGGCTCGGGGCATTCCGGACGCTGGAAGAAAATAAATGCAACCTTTTATGGGAGTCACAACTGTACTTAAAGAAAGCGCCAGTCCAGGTTAAATCAGCAAGTATGTTTCCGACGCAGCACAAAACATTCGAAATGCCGGTACTCAAATATTCCCCGGTTGAAGATGCTTACGATGAAATTGAACTACTTGGATTCCCGGTCAGCATCTCGCTTTTTGAACTGCTCCAGACCAGTTTCAGGGGAGAGGTCATGGCACGGGAAATGATTCAATATCTTGACAAGAAGGTCAGAATGGTTGGCAGGATGGTCACCATCAAGTATGTCAGAACCACCAAAAAGGAAATTATGCACTTTGGCACTTTTATTGATTGTACCGGCAATTTCTTTGATACGGTCCATTTCCCCGATTCACTGAAGAACTTTCCGTTCAAAGGGCCTGGTATCTACCTGATTTTAGGCAAGGTGGTGGAAGAATTCGGTTTCCCGTCCGTTGAAGTTGAAAAGATGGCAAAACTCCCTTACAAGCCCAATCCCAAAGCATAATAATTTGAAGTGACATTGTGTCTCTCAAATTTACTATTTAACAGAGGTTCTGGAAATTTCAAAATTGGAAGGATAAGAATTATCACCTTCGTCTTCGGCTGTAATGAAAATTTCTTTAAAATCGAACGGAGTGCTTGTTTTTAACGTGGCAGTTTTGGCATTTTTGTTGTGTAGTTGCCCAACATTTTTAGTTCCATTGTTGTCAGTTACAACCCAAACACTGTAGTTGCGTTTTGGCGGAGTAAGTCTGTCGGCGCTTGCCAGATTTTTAGCAGTTACTTCAATGACAAAATTTTTGTTCTTGTCTTGTTTCTTGGTAACAGTTATATCTGCTGCCGGTGCTGCATTGGATGATGGAAATTTTATTGTTGTTGCACAAGAGGATAAAAGCACAACAAATGCTCCAATTAATACGTTTTTTACTGTTTTCATTTTTACAAAATTATTATGCTGTTGATTTTCAAATTATTCCTTGCAAGTTTAAAAATTGTTACACTGAAAATATTACACAATTCCGGATATAACTTACATAATTTCCACATTTACATGTAACAGCACATTGAGAATTCAGGTGCAATTATAATAAATCTTTCTATTTAAATAATATTAATATGCCGGATATCTGACTAAAACACTTATATTTTTTTTTCAATGTGTTTTAATACCTACTTTCGTGCCAAATTAAAAACATCATATGACTAATACTGATAGCGTTTCAACTGATATTTTAATTATTGGAGGCGGACCTTCCGGTCTGGCTGCGGCCATTCACCTGGCAGACACGTTAAAACAAAAAGGATTAAACCGCAGAATATTGCTGATTGAAAAAGGAAGTTCAATCGGAAGCCACATTTTGTCGGGCGCTGTTATCAAGCCAGATATTTTCGAAAGTCTGTTGCCGGATGTTGATTTTGCCGAAATTCCTTTCAATGCAAAAGTCACATCCGATTCAACTATTTTACTGACTGAAAATGGCTCGGTAAAGCTGCCGTTTCATGTACCGTACATGAGCAACAGCGGTAATTACACCGCCTCTTTGGGTCAAATATGCCGTTACCTGGCTAAAAAAGCGGAGGAAAAAGGAGTTGAGATCTACACCGGTTTCTCGGTGAATGAGATACTTTACAAAGACGGCAAAGTATCCGGCGCCAAAACAATTGATACCGGCGTTGACCATCATGGGAACCAACTGGAAAATTTTCAGCCCGGGACAAGGATTGAAGCAAAACTAACCATCTTTGCCGAGGGTACAAGAGGTCCGTTAACAAAGCGGCTGATCGAAAAATTCGAGCTCGACAAAGGCAAAAACTGCCAGATCTACTCATTGGCATGCAAAGAACTCTGGAGCGTTCCGGAGGGAAACATCAAACCGGGCGAAGTCTATCACACCATGGGTTATCCCCTTAACCTGAAAGAATTCGGCGGGGGTTTTGTGTATGGATTAAACGACAACAAAGTCGCTGTGGGTTTAGTCGTCGGACTTGAATACGAGGACCCGGGTTTCGATACACACGATGCCTTCAATGTCTGGAAAACTACTCCGTTTGTTTCAAAGTTCCTCAAAGGAGGAAAGTTGGTTGAATATGGCGCCAAAACCCTCCCCGAAGGCGGATATTACGCCATTCCGAAACCATATACAGACAATGCCCTTATCGTTGGCGATGGCGCCGGATTGGTGGCAATGCCTTCCCTGAAGGGGATCCATTTGGGCATCGCTTCAGGAATGCTGGCCGCCAAAACTGCGGCAGAAGCGCTGATTTTGAACGATTTTTCGGAAAGTGTGCTTGGTAAGTATGAATCCTCGATGAAAGACAGTTCGATTTACAAGGAAATGTATCCGGTCCGCAATTTCAGGCAAGCCTTTTCCAAAGGATTGATCGTAGGCTCACTCCATTTTGGAACGCAACTGATCACAGGAGGCGCCGGATTCTTCGGCAGACTGAAATCGCACCCAGACAAAGACGCCACCAAAAAAATCAGTGAATTCAAAGGGACACCTTTCAGGGAAAGGTTCAAGGGAAAACTCGAATTTGACAAGGTTCTTACTTTCGACAAAGCTACAAATGTCTATTATTCAGGCGTTCACCACGACGAACAACAGGTGGTTCATGTCAAAATCAACAATCCTGAATCATATAATGCCATCAACATCAAACAGTACGGTGCACCGTCGCAATTTTTCTGTTCTTCGGAAGTGTATGAACTGCACATCGACAAAAACGGACACCAGGAGATCAGGATTCATTCCGAAAACTGCATGCATTGCAGAACCTGCGATATCAAAACACCGGGTGACGGAATTAGCTGGTCGGTTCCCAACGGCGGCAATGGTCCCGAATTTCAGAACATGTAATTTTAAAAAAAGGAAAAAACGATGGCTCTTACAATTATAAGCTTAATAAAACAAGTACCGCTCCCAACCGAAATGAGAATGGGAGACGACGGATTGATGGACCGTACAAAGGCAAAATCAATTATCAACATTGACTGTCAGTTTGGTCTTGAAGCCGGATTACAGCTCAAAAAACAACATCCCGATGCGCGTTTGATTGCCTGCTCCATGGGACCCGGCTCCTTTGAAGTGGCATTGCGCACGGCTATTTCGATGGGATATGACGAGGCATTTCTGCTGTCCGACCGAAAATTGGGCGGCAGCGATACCTATGCCACCGGATTGGCAATTTCTACGATGCTCAAGCACCTGGGATTTACAAAAGACTCGAAAGAACCTTTTATTGTTTTGGCAGGTCGTCAGACCAGCGACGGCGACACGGCGCACGTCCCTTCACAGGTTGCTGAAAGCTTAGGCATACCGCAGGCTACTTTCGTTGAAAGTGTAAAATCTGACGGTGAAGGTTTTGTCATCGCAAAACGCATCATCGAAGGTGGTTACCAGATGATGAGATTGCCCATGCCTTGTGCCATCTCATTGACACCTACCGGGATTCCTCCGCGCAAACCTTCACTTTCTGGTGCAATTAAAGCACGAAATTCGCAAATTACTGTTTTCGGAATTGATGATATCGGTCTTGGAACAGAGAAAATCGGATTGAGCGGATCGCCTACCATTGTCTCCAATGTGGTGAATATTGTGAGCGAAAGAGCCCCTATTACCATGTCGGAAGGACACAATGACGCTGCGCTTGTCGACAGCCTGATTTCCAACCTGAAAAAAGGCGGAAATGTTTTGGAGAAAAAGGAGGCAGTTGAGAAAAAAGTATCCGAAGCCCCCGATTTCCCTTATTACGACAACCGGAACGGTGCCAAAGGCATCATTACCTGGGCCGAAATTGCCAACGGTAAGATTGCCCGTCCTTCTCTTGAATTACTTACACCGGCCCGAAAACTGGCCAATGAATTGGGCAACGACACCAAAATCATGACCCTGATTATTGGTAAAAATGTAAAAGATCAGGCAAACATATTGTTCGAGCATGGTTCAGATGAAGTGATCGTAGTGGAAGATGACAGACTGGAAGAGTATTTGGTGCTTCCCTTCTCCTCCATTTTCGAACAGGTAATCCATGAACGTAATCCTGAAATAGCACTATTTGCAGCTACAACTTCAGGGCGGGAACTTGCTCCCCGTATCGGGATGAAGACCGGCAGCGGTGTTACAGCCGACTGTACCGGACTCGAAATCGGCGAATATGTCAACCGGAAAGAGAAAGTGATCAACAAACCGATACTTTTTTCACGTCGGCCGACTTACGGCGAGAGCAAACTGGCCACGATTCTGGGATTTGTTTATCCCCAGATATCAACGGCACGCGCCGGAACCTTTGAGGTACCGGCCAGGGTTGAAGGACGTACCGGAATCCTGTCGACTTTCAAACCAGTTCTGACCGCCAACGAATTCACGGTAGAAATTTTAAAGACGGTACGCGGTGAAGGCGGTTTACAAAGTCTGTTTGAAGCCGAAATTATTGTTTCCGGCGGAAGAGGAACTGTCGGCGACGGTTTAGACCTGGTCAAAAAACTGGCAGAAGCGTTAAAAGCGCAGGGCGTAAAAGCAGAATGGTCCTGCAGCCGTGTAGTCGTAGATGAAGGATTTTCTGAATATGCACACCAGGTAGGACAAACTGGCAAGACCGTGCGACCAAAAGTGTATGTTGCAGTGGGTATTTCGGGCGCTATCCAGCATCTTGCAGGCATGAAGGAATCCGAAAAAATCATTGCCATCGACCACAACCCAAAAGCAACTATCTTCCATTTTTCCGATTTCGGTATCGTTGGTGAATACCAGGATATCCTGCCCGAATTAATCGAACGGGTAAAAGGAGGATTTACTTTTGGCATTGAACCGGCGAAAATTTAAAATTCAATTATTTTCGGGAAACCTCGATGTTGGCTATTTTCTCATAAAATTTAACCATACTTGAGTGGTCTTCCACGCCACACCCGTCTTGTTTGATCGCCTGCATTATTTCCATCACCTGAGAGGCAAGAGGGAGTGGAACACCAACATTATGAGCGGTTTCCAACACATTATCCATGTCTTTTATATGCAAATCAATCCTGAATCCGGGATTAAAATTACGGTCCATCATCATCGGCGCCTTTGCATCCATCACCGTGCTTCCTGCCAAACCACCTTTAATCGCCTGATAGACCAAATCCGGGCTGACACCTGCCTTTTGGGCCAACACCAGCGCCTCTGACACTGCGGCAATGTTGATAGCCACAATTACCTGGTTGCAAAGTTTGGCAATGTTTCCCGCACCGGTATCACCCACATAAACCACGGATGCGGCCATAGACATCATCAGGTCATAGTGGGCGTCAAATATTTCTTTCTTCCCTCCTACCATGACTGCAATAGTTCCGTTAACCGCTTTTGGTTCACCTCCGCTTACCGGTGCGTCGAGCATTTCGATTCCCTTTGTAGCCAATGCTTCGGCGATTTCTTTGCTTGCCAGGGGCGCGATTGAGCTCATATCAATCAGTACGGAGCCGGGTTTGGCCCCTTCAATGATACCACTTTCACCCAAAGCAACTGCCTTTACATGCGGAGAATTAGGAAGCATAGTAATCACAATTTTTGTCTGTCCAGCCAATTCCGCCGGAGTATTCGCAGCAGCGGCACCAAGGGCTGAGAACTCTTCGACAACAGCCTGATTGATGTCAAAAACGATTAATTCGTATCCTGCCTTCAATAAATTTTTGGCCATGGGTTTTCCCATGATGCCAAGCCCGATAAATCCAATTTTCATTAATTATATTTTTATTTATAGTAATAGCTTTATTACCTGCACAATAGAACTGTAACGTCATTGACGTTTGTACCGGTTGGTCCTGTCATAATCAAATCGCCGCTGGCTTTTAAGGCGTGATATGAATTATTTTCCTGAAGACAGGCTTCCGGTATGACGGACGAAGCACGCATCCTTGCTGTCGATTGCCCGTCAATAATTCCGCCAGCCGCATCTGTTGGACCATCCGTCCCATCCGAACCCAAAGAAAACAGCACGAAATTTTCCAGCCCTTCTGCGCCGATTGCTGCCGATAATGCAATCTCCTGGTTTCTCCCGCCTTTACCGTTTCCTTTTAAATGTACGACTGTCTCCCCACCGGCAATAATTGCGCAGGGTGGTTTCAATGCAAAGGCATTCTTCGTTCCATTTTGCATTTCTCTCACCATTGAGGCAAAGAAACGCCCTGTCTCACAGGCTTCACCATCTACAGAAGTTGACAAGACCAAAGGTGTATATCCAAGTTCTGCAGCACATTTAGCAGCTGCATCGCACAGGGACGTTACACTGCCGATAACGACTGTGTCACAATTGTCAATCGTTTTGGGTGTCTCCTGGTTCAATGCCTTCATCAGGGAATCCGGTATCTCAATCCGGTATTTTTTAACTATGCCGATTGCTTCCTGTGAAGTTGACCGATCAGGATATGCAGGTCCCGAAGCGATTACATCCAGCCGATCTCCGATAACATCAGACAAGACAATCGCATAAATACCTGCACCTGCACAATGTTTGGCAAAGCGTCCGCCTTTCACCGCCGACAAGTGTTTCCGAATGGTATTAATTTCGGCAATAGCTGCACCGCAGCGCAAAAGCTGGTCGGTAATGTTCCTGATATCTTCCAGCGAAACTCCGGGCAATGGTTTTTCAAAAAGTGCCGAACCGCCGCCTGATATTAAAAAAATCACCTGATCTTCAGGAGTTAAACCGGCAACAATTTCAAGTATTTTATCCGCACCCAAAACCGAGTTATCATCCGGTACCGGGTGACCGGCCTCAATGATTTCACATCTTTCAATCGCTCCTTTTGAGTGCCCGTACTTTGTGACCACGACTCCCTTTTTTATCTTGGAACCAAGAATGTCACTGGCCGCTTTAGCCATATTCCAGGCGGCTTTGCCAATTGCTACCATAACTGCGTCGCTGCCGATTTTTTTCCCGGTCAGTGCTTTCATAACTGCTGCTTCAGGTAAAACAGCTTTTATGCATTCATCTATGATGCGCTGCGCATCTTCTCTTATTGATTTCATCAATGTAATCAATTAATTATCAATCAACGCCAGATCAAAAAGCACTTTTTTCAAGGCCTGCATTCGTTCATCAGAGCAGTGGTCAATAGGTTTAACCGGATCACCGACATTCAGTCCCATCAGGTTCAGGCAATCTTTCATCACCACGGGGAAACTGCCGTAATTATAAGTGTTTCTAAGCGGCACCAACTTAAGTTGAGCAGCCAGCGCCCCTGCATGGTTCCCGGAAATGAATTTGTCGTAAATTTCAACGACCAAACCGGGAGCCACATTGGCTGTTCCGGCCACACAACCTGCCCCACCGTAAGCGAGGGTTGAATAGATATAATAATCTGAACCGGCAAGAACCTTGAAATTCTGACTGTCCCTCGTCTCATAGATGTATTGAACTGTCTGGGCAAAATCCAGACTGGTATTTTTTATTCCGACAATATTGTCAATCAGTGCCAATTTTTTCAATAAGCCTACCGGGATATTGTTGGTTGTTTTATCCGGGTTATTGTAAAGGAGTACCGGTAATTTTGTGCTTTTGGCAATGGCAAGAAAATGGTTGTATAACTCAGTTTCAGACGGGCTTATAAACATCGGGGTCAAAACAGTCAGGGCATCGGCTCCCGCTTCACCGGCCATCTGTGCCAGCCTGATGCACCCTTTGGTGGTAATGGCACTCGCGCCGGCGTACACCGGTACCCGGCCGTTGACATGCTGAACAGTTGTTTCTACTGCTTTTTTCTGATTTTCATAATCCAGCGCATAGAATTCTCCATTGCTTCCGAGAACAAAAACTCCGTGAACTCCGCCTTCCAAAACATGGTCAATGACTCTTTTCAGACCCGCTTCATCCACATTTTCATTGTGATCAACCGGCGTAATAACAGGTGGAATAACACCTTTCAAATCTTTGAATTCTAACATTTCAACCTCCTTTTTGTGAAAATTAGCAATTAATTTTATCTGCAGCAAAAATGCCCGGATATTTCGGAATGGAAATTTAATCCTGTCAGGTGAGTGGTCCCGGATTAAATAATACCAAGTCGTTGTATAAGCCAAGTTGATCGCAGGCAACCTTTTTCCTGCCGCTGGCAACGTCGAGAATCATTTGAAAAAGTTCCCAGCCTATTTCCCCGATTGACTTTTCTCCTGTGGCTATCAGGCCTGCATCCAGATCAATTAAATCGAACCATCGTGTGCTCATTTTGGTATTTGAGCCAACTTTGATTACAGGCACCATAGACAAACCATAAGGTGTTCCCCTGCCGGTCGTAAAAACATGCATATTCATGCCTGCTGCCAGTTGAAACGTACCGCAAACAAAATCACTGGCAGGCGTCGCAGCAAAAACTAATCCCTTGCACCGAATCTTTTCGCCCGGTGCCAGAACGTCCATGATTGGGCTTGTCCCGGATTTCGCAATCGATCCCAGGGCCTTTTCGACGATGTTGCTCAGCCCTCCGCGTTTATTCCCGGGAGTTGTATTTGCGCTCCTGTCGGCCTGGCCTCGCTCCAGATACTCATCATACCATTTCATCTCCTGCAGCAGGGCCTTCCCTACCGTTGAATTGATCGCTCTCGGGACCAATAAATGAATGGCATCCCTCACCTCTGTCACTTCAGAAAACAGGACGCTTCCACCGGCACGAACAATAAGGTCTGCTGCAAAACCGGCTGCCGGATTACATGTAATGCCTGAAAACGCATCACTGCCCCCGCACTGCATCCCCACCACCAAATCTGAGGCCGGACAGGTCTCCCGTTTCCGTTCATTCAATTTTTTCAATTGCGCTTCAGCCATTACCATGATGCCTTCCACCATTTTATTGAAGCCATGAAACGCTTCATCCTGCATCATAAAAATATTGGATTCACCTTCTTTCCCTGAATCTGTCTGGAGAATAGAATACGGCAACAGCGATTCGGGACGCAATTTTTCACAACCTAGTCCGACAATCAGCACGGCACCGCCAAAATTCGGATTCGTGGTGATATTGCGGATCGTCCGGATCGGAACGATTGCTGCCGGGGCATCGATTGCCACACCACAACCGTAGGAGTGGTTAAGCGCTACAACATCATCCACGTTAGGATATTTTGGCAGTAACTCTTCTTTAATCTTTTTGACAGCAGCATCAATAAAGCCCGTAACGCATTGCACGCTGGAGGTGATGCCCAGGATATTTTTGGTTCCCACGCTTCCATCCGGATTTTTATACCCTTGAAAAGTATATCCTTCCAGCGGACTAATTTCCGGCGCAGGGTTATCCTGCAAAGGAATAGATTCCAGTTCCGGAGCATTCGGCATGGTGATTTTTGATTCATCAATCCATTCTCCGCAGGCAACTGAAACATTCGCGTAACCAATGGTCTGACCATATCTGATTACCTGTTCTCCCTCACGGATGGCTGCCAGTGCGACCTTGTGACCTGAAGGAATATTTTGCAACAATAAAATGCCGTTACCAATCAAAGTTCCTTTTGGCAAACCCTCAGGGTTCGTCACTATTCCGACATTATCCGTTTCGGCAGCGATGATGATTATTGGTTCCATAAATTTTTAATCTAATATTCTCCAATATAAATTACCGTTAATATCTGACTTTTATCCAATATAACCACACTGTTTTTTAATTCTTATACATCTAAATCACTTGTTCTGACAATCGAACCGGATAGTTTATGAAAACATGTGTACTTAAGCTGAGCCGGCAGTAATATTCAGGGGAAATCAATGGCAAAACCAAACCGTTAATAGCCATAACAACCATCAAAAGCGAAAAATAAGTCCGGTAGTTCATGGATCAGATTAACAAAAAAAAGAAAAGGACTTGGATTGGTGTTGTGCAAGGAATTCATCGAAAAACACAACGGGCAAATAGTAGTCGAAAGCGTGGTTGGGAAAGGCAGCCAGTTTGTATTTACTTTGCCTGTTTCTTCGTGAACATCAAACCAAACATCATGATTAATGCGGAAATAATTATTACCTGGATAATTAATGATTTGTTTACAAGTGCAATAGTTTGTGCCGGATCAATGGAAATGAAAAGCAATATGGTAATAAGGCCCCTCGGGGCAATGAACAGCAAAGGCGACATTGAAAGATTGGATAGTCGGAGCTGAACTGCCCGGAATCCATAAATTATTATAACAATGACTGAAGCCAGGAATAAAGTGTCAAGATTTAAAATTTCCTTCGTATCCATCAGGTAGCCAAACAGAAGAAAAAACAATGCCCTGATGACAAAAGCCGCTTCAACGGCAAGTTCTTTAAATTTTCGAACTTCATTATTTAAAATATCCGGCTTCAATTTTTCAATCCATTTGAAGCGCTTCATTTCATCGAGATTTCCTATAAAGAGCCCAAAAAGCAGAATAAATATAAGTGCAGGAAGATGGTAAATTTTTGAAATTGAATAAATCAGGATAATCAGGAGTATGATCGGAACAAACTTGATGTGATGCTTGATGTTGCTTAACAAATAGGACAATCCGATCGTCGCAACAAATGAGACGAAACTCATCAGCAAAATTTCAGTACCAAACCGCAAAAAGGAATAGACATCAAATATTTCGTTTATAACAATGAAAGTAAAGAATAACACACCAAAAATATCAGACAGGCTGCTTTCGTAAATTATAAATTCCTTATCCCTTGAGCTCAGGTGCTTTACACTTGGTATCGCAATCGCACTGCTGATAATACTTAAAGGGATTGAATTGATCAGACTCTCCTTGAAAGGATAATTGCCGAAATAGTGGAACAGCGCTGCAAGGATAAAAGAGGTTAACAGCATTGGAAGGAGACCTCCGATCAGAGATTTCCTGATAACACCCAATTTTGTGCTATTGAGCTCGAGCTCCAGGGAGCCTTCAAGCACAATCAAAATAAGTCCTAAGGTTCCAATGACGGGTAAAGCAAAAGAAAAATCGGGTAACTGAATCGCCAATACAGTGGTTGCTTGTTTGACGATCCACCCCAGACCCAATAAAAGGATTACAGAAGGAATTTTGGTCTTCGCCGAGGTGAAATCAAACAAATAGGCGATAAGAAGCAGTGTACAAAATGTTACAATAATAGTCGTTGTCATACATGGCCAAATTAGCAAAAAAAGTTTACAAATTCCGTTCCCCTGTTCAGGAATAAGGGATAATTGAGTGGTAACAGAAATATGTCAGCTATTGAATTACATGTAATTGCCCCGACTCAATCTGACAGTCATTCTGAAGCGGTTTCCTTTCCCGCAAACTGAAGGATTGAATAATTGAAGGATGACCGGATCTTGACGTGAGTTGTTACCTATTTTATATTAAGTTAGGTCTTAACGGCCATTGGCGCCAGGGAAAACAGGCTATTATGACTGAACGCTTAATTATAAATTATTTTTGAGTGTCGGTTTCGGGACAACCTTTTATTTGTCAGATAAAGCATGACTTGTCCCACGCTGCTTTTATTTGCCATCCAACAAGTATGCCTGAAAATTTTAGCAAAGAAAATCGAAGTCAGGGAATTATTTACTGAAAAAATATTACTTTAAACCAAAAAAACACATCAGGTATCTGATGGTTTACGCATGAATGATAAGCACTAAAATCTTCCTCAATTCCTTTAAAATAAAAAACATATACCGATAAGAATTTATCCCATCCGTCAGGTGCGGGATTAAAAACAAATGATTAACATGAAACTAATTCGCTTGGTCCTAACAGGCATATCTCTTGCATTCTCAATTATTCTGTTTGCAGCCACTGACCCTGTTGCGACCATTACTTTCACAAATCCTGTTCAGGAAAACAATCTTACACTGTTTACAAACACAAGCGCCAGCGCCGAAGCATTCACTGAATTTGTTTCAAAAGGCGACATGGATTGTTTGCATATTCCTGCAAGTAAATACGGATATTTTCTGGCAAACGATGCAACTATTACTGCCAATGACAATAACCTGATTGTCAACATCACTTATTTCAATGAAGGTTTTGGATCACTTACCTTTCATTACAATGCTACAGGCGGAACAAATTATAAATCAACCAGTTTAAAGAAAACAGGTTCAAATTCCTGGATTACCACCACAATAAGCATAACGGATGCTTCATTCCGAAATGCACAAAACAACAAAGCTGACTTTAGGATCGCAGGAGATAACTATATCCGTAGCATCACTATTTCAAAAGGAGTTTTGGATCCGGCACTGGAGAAGATCCCCGTAACTTCGGGGAGCAGTTATTCTGAGTTTAAAGGCAAATCGGTTGCCGGATACCAGGCCTGGTTTACTGCAAGTGACAACAACAGCGACTGGGTGCATTGGTCGTCCAATACCCGTCCCAAAGTCGGGAATTTTTCGTTTGAAATCTATCCCGATGTCAGCGAATATTTGCCGGAAGCCCTATCCCTGACCGACTTTGCAAATCTCGGAAATGGTGAACCTTCCGTGGTATTCAGCTCTGCAAAAGTCATCGGTACCCATTTCAAGTGGATGAAAGATAACGGCATAGATGGTGTTGCCCTTCAGCGGTTTATTGGCGATAGCCCTTATCCCGTTACCAACGATCCATCCTCAAAACCAGTATTAGTCAAACAGGAAGCAGAAAAAAACAATCGAATTTTTTATGTCTGTTATGATATGTCTTCCGGGTCAGACGAAAATGCCTGGGTTGAAAGTATAAAATTTGACTGGGTTTATAACATCGAACAGTCGTATGCACTCACATCTTCGCCGGCTTATGCAACAGTAAACAATAAACCTGTCGTACAGATTTGGGGACCGGGCTTTACGTCGAGAGTTGGCAATTCTGCCGGAACAATCAAATTAATCGGGTTCTTAAAAAGCAGAGGATGCTATGTCATCGGTGGGGTACCAACCAATTGGCGCACCGAATCGGGCGATTCGAAGCCTGGTTTTATGACTGCCTACAAAGCATACGATATGGTTTCTCCCTGGACGCCGGGCAGATATCGGGATCTTCCGGGATGTGACATTTTCAAAACAAATTATATAATTCCCGACAAAAATTTTTGTGACGCAAATGGACTGGATTATATGCCTGTTCTTTTCCCCGGATTTGGATGGTCGACATGGAACACCGGCTCACCAAACTCCATTCCCCGACTGGCGGGTGAATTTCTCTGGCGCCAGGCTTACAATATAAAAAACACTGGAATCACTCAAATGTACTTTGCGATGTTTGATGAATACGATGAAGGAACCGCAATCATGAAAGCAGCAACCGACTGGAGCATGATCCCCACCGACCAATACTTTCTTACCATGGGTGCAGACGGTATCTGGCTTTCGTCTGACTTCTATTTGCGGGCTGCCGGGGCAGCAACAGCTATGCTCAAAGCTGCGGTAACACCGCCGTCAACAATAACAATACCCTATTCTGAAGGTCCTGTTTATTACCGAAACAGCTTCGAGAAAAGATACACCCAATACGTAGACAAAGAAGGAGGGCCTATTCTGGGCGGCACATATAATCTGGATCCGTGTTTTTACAAACCTCTGCTGTTAGGGAACAATCTTGTAACCATGCCTGTTTGTGAAATTGAAGAAAACCAGGCAAATGCCAAAAGCGGCAAGTATACCGTTAGGGTATCAGGAAGTCCAAACTCGGCTGACAAGGCAACTTACGATTATAAATTTTCAGAAGTCAGCATTCCTGTGGTCGCGAAGATGACCCTGAGCTTCTGGAAAAAGACGGCAAATGAGCTGGGTAGGTACGTATCACTGGACCTGATGTTCAAATCAGGAAAAAGGCTGAGCCAGCTTGCTTCCTATGTCGATAATAACGGGGCCCTTATGCAGCCCGGATTAGGCAAAGGAAATGTTGGCTCTGGTTTTGAACATTTTACATGCAACATAGGGAAGGGTGAGTTGTTAGGCGATGTCATTACAGGCATTTTAGTTTCCTACAACAAAGCGGCCTCAACGGGTTCCTTCTCCGCATATTTTGATGATGTTTTAGTTACGACCGGTGATATTCCTGTAGTTACCGGCGTTAATAAACCGATCCAAAAAACGACGACCCAAATTTTCGTAGAGAACAATGTCCTGAATTTCAGAAATGTCCCTTTAAATTCTGATGTTACTATTTTCAGTATCTCCGGGATGGAGGTAAAATCTTTCAAATTAACGAATAACAGAGTTTCTGTAAACCTGCCGGGCGGTGTTTATGTGGTCACCACAAAATCAAGCGCCGGCAATTATGCTCAAAAGATACTATTAAGCCATTAATATCTTTTGAGCAGTTGTGGCAGCCCATATTCCCTGTTCCTTTGCAATTTTTGTCACTCCGACAACAACGTATGGCATCATAAAATCTTCACGCGTAACCAGCGGTAAGGAAATGTTCCGATAAACAAAATCAACAGCTTCCTCTTTGTTCCAGCCTTTAACAGCTCCGTTGGTAGGAATGTAAACAATATCAGGATCTTCAATTAATATGGAGTCATATAACTGAGCAGATTTCTTTTCAACATAGTCTTTCGAAGGATTTCTTTTGGTATCCATGATATAGGTTACCAACCCAAAACTATCTGCGGGAAATTCCTCCATTTGCTAAATTAAGATTTTAAATCAGAACAGGTATAATATTCTGGTTCTATTCAATTGCATGAACATATCCATCGGCTGCCAATACATAAACCATTTTTCGGTATATACACAGGGTAGATTCCTCAACTCTATGCCCAAGTTTTACAATCCAGTGTGGCTTTCCTGTTTTTTGATCCAAACAATAAAAGAAGGAGGTATTACCCGAAGCGATGTACACGCGACCGCTTGCCAGAGCAGGAGCTGATAAACCACCGCCATCAGGAAATGTCCATTTGATTGCAGCTGTTTTCGGGTCAACACAATATACTCTGCTTGACAAAGGCACACCACCAATGCCTCTACCAACACGTGCCGTAAAAAAAGCCATTCCATCTGTAAAAGCCGGACTGGCATTAAAGCCTGAATGCACTCCTTTTTCTTTTTCATTCTTGTTCCCGTCATTTAAAAGCGCTCCTGTTTTAGCATCAAAACTGGTGAAGATATTGGAGCCGCTAGGCAAATATATCTTACCGTCTTCGGCAATTAAAGTACCTGAATCGAGACCTACATCGTTTTCTTTCCATACAATCTCACCGGTTTTCTTATCGAAAGCATACAAAGACTTGCTCCACGAACCAAAATAAACCAAATCACCATCAATGGCAGGTTCGGCGGGTACCGATTTGGCGGTAGGATACATCCAAACGATATGACCTGTTTCTCCATCCAAACAAACCGCATATCCACTAACCGTAGGCACATAAACCAATCCATCATCTACTGCAGCTGAGCCCCAGACCCATCCTCCGGGAATTGTTTGTTTCCAAACCAATTCTCCTGTTTTGGCATCCAAACAATAGAAAAAGCGCTCGCCTCCTTGCTGGCCGGCATATACCTTTCCGTTTGCAATGGCAGCGCCGACCGAGATAGCTCCTCCCATTTCAAACTTCCAGTTTTCTTCTCCTGTATCAGCATTAACGGAATATAAAAATCCACTGGGTGTCCCAAAAAAAAGATTACCTCCTGCGGCAGTTGGCTTACTTTGATAATAGGTACCACCTGATATTTGATCTGTAAATATTCGTTCGCCCTTTTCATTTTCAAATGCACACAGAATGCTCTTTTCCCATCGCATTTTACCATTATCACCTAAACAATACAGCATCAGATTACTATCGGTAATTAATAGTTCTTCGCCATTACTAACTAAATCGGCATAAATGGCATGTGTGCTTATTTTTTTATCCCACTGAACTTTGCCTTTGTGGTCTAAACTGTATAGCTGACCACTAATAGTGGCAAAATAAATTTCTTTATCATTAACAACCGGTTTTGAACGAATCCAGTCATCGGCCTCAACTTTCCACAGTAATTTTCCACTAATTGCATCCAAACAATAAAGTTGTTTATCCGCCCCGCCAACATACAGTTTGTTGTTATGCAAAACCGGAGTTGTAAAATGTTTTCGCGCGCCTTTTTCAGGATTCTTCACTTTAAACTCCCATGCTAATTTTCCATCGGCTTCGTTCAAACCATAAACACTTCCGCCATTAGCCCCAAAAAATACCTTTCCATTCGCTACAGTAACAGCAGAGTTAACCGATCCGTTGGCTTTAAAATTCCAGACAATGCTCCCTCTGGCCAGTTTCAGCGCATAAACATAACCTTCCATGGTACCCTGGAACACCTTATTACCGGAAATAACAGGCTCGGCCAAGGCATCGATATCACCTACATTAAAATCCCAAAGTTTCTTTTCATTTTGTGCATCGGCACATATCAACCTGTTCAGATTTTGGCAAATAGCGGGGGTAGAATAGATATCATGCACTCCAAAAGGGTAAACCACAAAATCTTCATTCCCGGTTACAGGAGCATAACGCATACGATAATCGATATGCCCGGCATAGCGGCGTGCTATAACTTCCCCGGTTTCTTTATTCAGATACACAAGGTTACGTGCCTGTCCGTCATTTCCACCGTGTGAATTAATCTCGCGCAATACCACCTGGTTGTTTATCAGCAATGGAGTTGAAGCCATTCCCGGATATTTGTACAAGTAAAAAACGGGTACATCCTGTGTAGATTTCCAAATCTCATTTCCTGTTTTTAAA
Source organism: Bacteroidales bacterium (assembly GCA_038323575.1). Lineage (GTDB taxonomy): Bacteria > Bacteroidota > Bacteroidia > Bacteroidales > Prolixibacteraceae > CAINVV01. The sequence continues at coordinate 46,267 of JBBQHB010000030.1, forward strand.
TCCAGACAAAATGAGCTTACGCGCATACCCGGAGAAGTAACATATACTTTATCACCCTCTATTACAGGTCGTGCATACCATCCAAGGCTTACAGGAAATTTCCATTTCTCTCGTCCATAACTTGGCCCTGGCGCAGTTGTTGCTCCAGTATTGTGTTTATTGGCCTGAAACATGGGCCATTCTGCTGACATGTCGCCACCTGTCACTTCCGTTTCTGATTCAAAAGTGGTGAAAATTGGTCCGTTTTCTACTAATTCCTTTTGAATCTCCTCCATCTTTGCAAACCCTTCATCTATGGTTTGGCACATTTGAGCCACAGCCTCCAGATATTTATTGCTTTGTTTGTTATCAGCTAAAGATTCCCGGCTGTCGTGCTTCGTTAACGCCTGACCAAACTGAAGTGGGTTATTAATTTTAGTTTCCAATGTGCGGTATTTGAGGTCCAAATCAAAAAACGGGAACGTATTGGCACCTTGCTGCTGCAATGCGCCCAACCACATATAGAGTATTTTTGTACGGTCTCTGTAATTTGCTTCGGTAGTTTTTTGCTTCATTACCTCAACTCTTACCTTATCAATATCAACATCACCACTTTTGTATTTCTGTGCTGAAAGGCTCAAGGTATTAATGAATATTGCTATCATTAAAAATGTCAAATAGTTTTTATTCATACCACATTATTTAATTTGTTCCTTTTTATATATCCTCTTTGTGAGCTGGTTTTAATTCCGTCTTGATACCCGGTATCTTATCAGGGACAGGAAAGAACAGCTTTTTAACCAAATGAATACTTTATTTTATTTTTGATTTTTTTTGGGAGAATCATTTATCATATTTAAACGTTCGGCTCCAAGTGCTCTGATCTCATCTAAAGTATGTTTAAGATCTTCATAAATTTTGGGGTATTCGCGAATGCGATTTTCAGATTCAGAGATGTCGGTTTCCAGGTTGTACAGCTGTGGTTCCAGCTCACTTGACAGGGCTTTTCTGGCGCCTTCCGTTAAGGGAGCCGCCGCCACTCCCTCGATATATTTCCAGGGTCCTTTCCGAATAGCCATTACTCCATTTACGCTGTTAACCACCATGTGAGGTCGAACCGAACTGGCATTCCTTTTTCCGATAAGTTCATCGTAAAAGCTATAACTATCAGCTCCGGCAACTTTGGGAGGAAGAACTTCACCACTAACCATTTCCTGAACAGTGGCAAAAATATCAACAAGGTTAACCATTCTGTCAGAGACCTTACCCTCTTGTATATGCCCGGGCCAGCGAGCGATGAAAGGAACCCGGAATCCGCCTTCCCAAATGGTGTGCTTATCGCCACGAAAAACGCCATCGTTGAGTAAGCCAGCTTCACGGGCTTCCAATTCTTCAATCTGACCTCTGTCACCGCCATTGTCGCTGGTGAAAATTACAAGCGTATTTTCCAATACACCCGAATAGGCCAGAGCATCCATTATTTCTCCAACTGAATTGTCAAAGTCGTGGATGTAATCACCGTAAGGGCCACAATTACTGCTCCCCCGAAGTTTCTCTCCCGGAGAAATAGGATTATGAATAGCAACTGACGCAAAGTAAAGAAAAAATGGTTTCTCAGGATTTTCGCGGACACTTTTGAATATCCATTCGCGGGCTTTTGCATTCAAATCGTCCATAACTTTTGTAGTTACCTCTTGCGGGGCATCGTATCCGTGGTAGGGTTGATTCTTATATGAACTCTTTCCATAAGGGTGTTTCCCCTTTGAGCGTAATCCCCATATTCCTTCATTTTCGATATAAACTTTGGGGAGCCAGTCAATATTATTGGGTATTCCAAAGTGGTAATCAAACCCAAGCGAACGGGGACCCGGAACAAGCGGCTGTGCTGATAGATCCTCGACATTATGCTGATTTGTATAGCCTAAATGCCATTTCCCAATATGAGCAGTACTGTACCCATTTTGCTTCAAATATTCAGGAAGCGTTAATAGTTCGTCTTCAATAAGCAGCGCTCCCTCCGGAGGATTTAAAACACCATATTTCAAACTGCCTCTCCAGGCATAACGCCCGGTAAGCAAGGCATAACGGGTTGGGGTACAAACAGAAGCAGGTGTATTGGCATCGGTAAATCGCATTCCCTCATTTGCCAATTGATCCATGTGAGGTGTACGAATAAGCATTTTTGGTGCTCCGTAACAGTTTACACTTCCATATCCCAGATCATCAGCCAGTATTATAACAATATTCGGTTTAGATTTAGCTGAAAGGATTTCCGCGAAGACAAAAAGCATCGGGATAGTAAAAATAAATTTTGTTGATCGTTTCATCTGTTAATAATTTGTTTTTTAATTGCCAGATGGAATAGCCATGAGGTTTATTATCATTCCGGTTGGTGATTGTCAAATCATGGCTATTTCATGCGTTGTTATTTTAAAGTACTATTTTTTCATTAATAACGGCACAGGCTTTTCAACAAATCCAGCTGGTCGGGTATTTTGCGTAGGTTTATTTCGATCGCCGATCCAATTTGTGGCCACTCTTGCCATCGTAAGCATTTTTTCTACTTTTTCAGGGTATTGCTCTGCCAGATCAACCTTTTCACCAATATCATCTTTAAGGTTGTACAATTTGGCTTTACGAGGGCCAAGGTCTTTACCCCACATATCGATATACTCATCAAGTGGAAGATGTAATTTCCAATCACCCACTCGAATGGCTTTCATTTGATCCATCAAATAATA